>NZ_FNHA01000002.1:0-720617 GCF_900103595.1 Janthinobacterium sp. OK676 | reverse complement strand
TGCCGCCACCGCGCAAGCGCTGATGTCGTAACACTAAAAACCCCGCAAGCGATTGCGGGGTTTTTTATTATTCAACTACGATGAAACATCTCGCCGGCGACACCATCGTCGGCACGCACGCGGGCGACAGGTGAACGATGAAGCGGCGAAATCTCCCGGGCCATCGAAATGGGCTGCGACGGCACCGACATCGGCAAGACCATCCATCCGCACCCGACCCTGGGCGAATCGATCGGCAGGATGGCAAAAGCGCGCCGAAGTGTACGAAGGCGTGTGCACGGACTTGCCGCCGCCGCGCAAGCGCTGATGAAACGTTGACTTTCAGTACAAAAAACCGGGACATGTTCCCGGTTTTTTTTATTTCCCTTGACCTGAAGCATGGTAAAACGTGGCGGATCCGCCCCACGTGAAAATTGGTGAGTATTGCCGTATGGAAAAAGTGGCAGAATGGAGGCCTGTAATCATGTTTTGCTTTTGCTTCAACGGAAGCGTGTGATTTTTCCAGGAATGTTGCCAGCGTGGGATACGGTCAAATTCCGCTGTACTGAGAGAGCTTTGCAACGATGAAAAAATTTACCGCCCTTCATATCGCCGATGTCCGTTTGCGCCGGGCCGACGAACAAGAACAGGCCGTGATGCTGCATGCCTTGTACCAGGACGTGGCCGCTATCCTGGCCACGGGCAAGAGGATCGATGCGATTTTCTTCACGGGCCAGCTGGTGGCGCCCGACGCCTGTGCCGGCACGACGCCCGTGTACGTCTACGAATACTTCCTGCGCCCCTTGCTGCAGGCGGCCAGCCTGCCTGGCGCGCGTTTCTACCTGGTGCCGGGCAGCCGCGCGCAGGGTGTCGCCGCTGCGGCGCTGGGCAGTGCCGGCTTCAGCTTTTTCTCCGCCGACGAGCACGCCAGCGCCGAGCAGCGCGCGCACTACAAGAATATCCACGCCGTGTTCCATGGCCACCAGCACACGGGCGATGCTAGTTCACTGATGAAGTCGCTGGGCATTTTGTACAAGAGCAATCCCGGCAGCCTGTACGGTGCGAATGGCCAGATGGCGGCGTTTTCCGTGCTCGAGTTCGGCACGGGCGAGGCTGATGGCGGCAGGGCAGGCACGCAGTGGACGGTGTCCCTGCGCGAATTCGATGACGTAAGCAGGAACTTCGCCCTGTCGGTACTGTACACGCCGAATGGCCAGGAAACGGGGCAGATGGATGCCGAGTATGTGTTTGCCACCCTGCTGCCGCAGCTGGCGGGCGAGCGTGCCTACCTCGACGGCTTGCTGGGCAAGGCGGGTGCGCAGCAGCGCGTGAACGCCGGCGTGGCTGGCGATGCGCGCGAATTCCTCATCGAGCTGGCGTTCGTGATGTTCGAAGCGAAGACCGTCTTCCTCAACGAGGCGGAGCTGGAGCGCTTTGCCAGCGACTATTGCGGCGTGAAGGGCTGGAACATGGCGGCCGGAGATTGGCTGGCGCCGCTGTATGCGCATGGCTTGCTGCTGCGGGAGGATAGCCAGGTGGCGTTTTCCTTCGATTACTTCCGCACGTATTTCCTGGCGCAGCGCTTTGAAACCTCGTTCGACCTGATGCGCTATGGCCCGGACCGCTACGATGGAAGCGAGTCTTCACTCACCGTCGATGGCGCGTCGGCAGCGCAGCCTTTCCTGCGTGCGCTGGGCTTGAACGATGCATCTGCCGACGTGGCGGCGCCGGAAGACTGCAGCCGCCCCGGCTGAGCCGCGCGTCAGGCCGCCAGCGGCTGGCGCAAGGTGCCGTGCAGGAACAGGTCGAGACTGACGGCCACCTTGGCACGCAATTGCGCCACGTCCGGTTGCGCCGGCGGTGGAAACAGCAGGCGCGACATCTGGTCGCCCAGCAGGCAATTGAGCAGGTGCAGCGACAGCGTAGCCGGCGTCAGTTCCGCGCGGAACAGGGGCGCGATATCGGGGCGGCTGAAGAATTTGGCCAGCATCTCGCGCGTCTGTCCCGGTCCCACTTTGTAAAACGTTTCCGCCAGTTCCGGGTGCGTGGCCGCTTCGGCCACGACCATGCGATTGAGGCGGATGGCTGCCGGCATGGTGACCAGTTGCACGAACAGCAGGCCGAATTCGCCCAGGATGGTGGGCAGGGGCCGCATATCCGTTTCCAGCGCCGGCATGGTTGAAAAATAGGCGGCGCGGCGCAATTCCACCACGGCGTTGAACAAGCCGGACTTGCCGCCAAATTTCACGTAAATCGTGCGCACGGCCACGTGGGCTTCGCGGGCGATCATCTCCAGGCTCACCTTTCCATATCCTTTTTCCAGAAACAGGCAGCCGGCCGTGTGCAGCAGGTTGTCCATGCGCGCTTCCATGTCGGCCGCGCGCGGCCGGCCGGCTGGCTTGCCGCAGCAGGAAAGCTCCTGCGCGTCGTCGGATTCTGTATTGGTAGGCAAGGTATCGCTGAGGCCGGGATCGGACATGGTCTGGGTCTCTTTACAAGTGGGAAGGTAAGTGATGGCTCACACTGTAGTGCAAATTAAAATGAAATGCAATCGTTTCATTTCTTGACTTTGGCTTTTCTTTGCCCAATAATGAACCTATATCATTTCATTTCCGGAGCGAGTATGTCCAACCAGCCAGGCCAAGCAGAGCACAAAGTGCTGAGCGCCGTCCCACCCGCGGCCCCGGCCGCCCCTTCCGCGCCCGCCGCTTCCGCCAGCTCCGCACCTCCTAACAACCGCGTGAAAATCATCGCCGGCCTGATCGTCCTCGTGGCGCTGGGCGCCGGCGCACGCATGTGGTACCGCAGCCACTATTTCGTGGAAACGGAAAACGCCTACGTGGCCGGCCACGTGCATCCCGTCTCGGCACGCATTTCCGGTGTCGTCACCAAGGTCTTCATCGACGACAACCAGATCGTGAAAGAGGGCGACGTGATCGCCGAACTCGACCCGTTCGACCAGCGCGTGAAAACCGAGCAGATCGCCGCGCAAATCGCCAGCGCCGAGCAGCAAGTGCTGCAAGCGGACGCGCAGATCGCGCAGGTGCAGGCGCAAGCGAGTGCCGCCCAGGCGCAAGTGGCGCAAGCGGACGCGCAATTGCTGCGCGCAAAACAGGACGCCGAGCGTTTCGGCCAGCTGTACACGAGCCAGATGAAAGCCGTGTCGAAAGCGGAACTGGACGCGGCCAACGCGGCCCGTTCGAGCGCCGTGGCCGACCTGGCCGCCCGCCGCGACAGCGCTTCGGCCGCCAAGGCACAGATCGGTGCGGCGCAAGCTGCGCGCGACGTGGCCAAGGCACAAGTGGCCGTGCTGCGCGTGCAATTGAAGGACGCGGAACAACAGCTGCAATACAACCGCATCCTGGCGCCCGTCGCCGGCCGCATCGGCAAGCGCAACGTGGAAACGGGCATGCGCGTGCAGCCTGGCCAGCAATTGACGGCCATCGTGCAGGACAACGTCTGGGTCACCGCCAACTTCAAGGAAACCCAATTGGCCGACCTGCACCGCGGCCAGAGCGTGCACGTGACCGTCGACGCCATGCCGGGCAAGAAACTGGTGGGCACCGTGGACAGCTTCGCTCCCGCCTCGGGCGCGCAATTCGCCCTGCTGCCGGCCGATAACGCCACCGGCAATTTCACCAAGATCGTCCAGCGCGTGCCGGTGAAAATCGTCTTCCAGCCGGAAGACATCAAGGCCATGAATGGCCGTCTGGTGCCGGGCATGTCGGTGATCGCCGAAGTGGAAGTGAACCAGCCCAATGCGGCCCAGGACAAGGCCGCGCGCCACGCCGCCGCTCCCGTCGCCCAGTCCACCACGCGCTAAGCTTCCATGAGCAGCCCCTCCACCACGCTGGCGAAGCCGCCAGCGTTTCCCGTGATCGACGAGAAAGTCTCCGGGCGCACCTGGCTGGCGGTCGCCGCCGGCATGCTGGGCGCCTTCATGGCGGTGCTCGACATCCAGATCACCAATTCATCGCTCAAGGATATCCTTGGCTCGCTGTCGGCCACCCAGGAAGAGGGTTCGTGGATTTCCACGGCCTACCTGGTGGCGGAAATCATCGTCATTCCCCTCACGGCGCTGCTGGCGCGCGTGTTCGGTCTGCGTGCCTACATGATAGGCACCACCTCCTTCTTCCTGCTGTTCTCCACCCTGTGCGGGGCGGCCTGGAACCTGGAAAGCATGATCGTCTTCCGCATGCTGCAGGGATTCACGGGCGGCGCCCTGATCCCGATGGCGTTCACCCTGGTGATGCTCAAGCTGCCGCCATCGAAGCGCGCCGTCGGCATGGCCATCTTCGGCCTGACGGCCACCCTGGCGCCTGCCATGGGTCCGACCCTGGGCGGTTATCTCTCCGAGCTGTATGGCTGGCCCTCGATCTTCTACATCAACTGGGTGCCGGGCGTGCTGCTGATCGCCGGCATGATCTATGGCCTGGACAAGGAGCCGATGCAGCTCAAATTGTTCTGGAAAGCCGACTGGCTGGGCATCTTCTTCATGGCCCTGGGCCTCGGTTGCCTGACCATCTTCCTGGAAGAGGGCAACTCGAAGGACTGGTTCGACTCGGGTTTCATCATCGCCTTCGCCGCGCTGGCCTTGACGGGCATCCTGGGCTGGGTCGTCACCAGCGCCACGCGCGCCGAGCCGTTCGTCAACCTGGCCCTGTACGGCCAGCGCAATTTTCTCGTTGCCACCGTGCTGTCGGCCGTGACGGGCATGGGCCTGTACGGCTCGGCCTTTTTGCTGCCTTTGTTCCTGGGCCAGATCGCCGGCTATTCGCCGATGCAGATCGGTGAAGTCATCATGTGGGTGGGTTTGCCGCAGCTGTTCATCATGCCGTTCGTCGCCAAGCTGTCGTCCGTGGTGGATAACCGCATCCTGTGCTCGTTCGGCCTGTTGCTGTTCGGCGGCTCGTGCATGATGAATGCCTACATGGACGCCTCCACCGGCTATGACCAGCTGCTGTGGTCGCAGGTGGTGCGCGCGCTGGGCCAGCCCTTCGTCATGCTGACGCTGTCGAACTTTGCCATGAAGGGCATCGCGCCGAAAGACATGGCGTCCGCTTCGAGCCTGTTCAACATGACGCGCAACCTGGGCGGCTCCATCGGCATCGCCCTGCTGGCCACGGCCCTGAGCACCCGCGAGCATTTCCATTCGCAGCGCCTGGGCGAAGCGATCAATGCGTATTCCAGCGCCACGCAGCTGCGCATCGACCAACTGACGTCGTCGTTCATGGCCAAGGGCTATGACGCCGTCACGGCCGGCAACCAGGCCTTGCAGGCGATCGACGGCATCGTGCGCCGCGAAGCGTACGTGATGGCCTACAACGACGGCTTCTTCCTCGTCGGCGCCATCCTGCTGGCCTGCATCGTGCCCCTGTGGCTGGCCGACAAACTCAAAGCTCCCGGTGGCGGTGGCGGCGGTCATTGACCGCCCGCAGCCCGCACGTACAGCACCTCAAGAACAAGAAGGTAATCATCATGCAAACAGTATTGACGAAAATCGCGCTGGCCGCTTCCCTCGCCGTGGCGTTGTCCGCCTGCGGCACCGTGGGCCAGGATTTCAAGGCGCCAGCCAACGTCGCCGGCGCCGACACCTTCCGCCATGGCGCGGCCGCGGCCGATGCCGCTCAACTGCCCAAAGAATGGTGGAGCATCTACGGCGATGCCACCCTGGACCGCCTCGAGCAGAGCGCGCTGCAGGACAACCCGAGCGTGAAGGCGGCCGGCGAGCGCTTGCTGCAGGCGCTGGCGCAAAGCGGCACGGCGCGCGCCAACCAGGGCCCGAGCGTGAACGTCAGCACGGGGATCTCGAACTCGCGCACGTCGGCCAACACTTCGCAGGGCCTGGCCCTGGGCAACCGCTCCATCAGCGGCAATAATTTTTCCGTGGGCGGCACGCTGTCGTATGAAGTCGACTTGCTGGGCCGTGTCAAGCGCATGGTCGAAGCGGCCGACTCGCAAGCCTTGGCGGCGCAGGCCGACCGCGATGGCGTGCTGCTGATGCTGTCGTCGCAAGTGGCCAGCAATTACTGGCAGCTGCGCGGCCTGGACGCGGAAATGGCGATCCTGAATGGCGCGCTGGACACGCGCCGCGAATCGGCCGACCTGGTCGAGGCGCGCTTCAACGCGGGCTTGACGAATGAGCTGGACCTGGCGCGCGCGAAAGTGGAACTGTCGAACGCGCAGGCCGACCTGCACGAAGTCAAGCGCCAGCGCAACCAGCTGGAAAACAGCCTGGCCACCCTGACGGGCAAGCCGCCGTCGGCGCTGCAATTGCCGGTGGCCGCCGATCCGTCCGTCCTGCCGCTGCCGCCCGCCATCCCTGTCGGCTTGCCGGCCAGCCTGCTGGCGCACCGTCCGGATCTCGTGTCCAGCGTGGCGGGCCTGCGCGCGGCGAACGCGCAAGTGGGCGTGGCCGAAGGCGCGTTTTACCCGTCGCTGCAATTGACGGGCAATTTCGGCTACGCGTCCGAAAAGCTGCGCGACCTGGCGCAGGGCGGTTCGCGCCAGTTCAGCTTTGGTCCGCTGGCCCTGTCCCTGCCCATCTTTGACGGCGGCCGCAACCAGGCCAACCTGGATTTGAGCAAGGCGCGCTATGCGGAAGCCGTGGCGAACCATGAAACGAAGCTGCTGACGGCCTTGCGTGAAGTGGAAGATGCGCTGTCCGACGTGGAGCAGCGCCAGTTGCAGGGCGATGCGCAAGCCTTGTCGCAGGCTGCGGCGGCGCGCGCCTACCTGGTGGCGCGCACGCGCTACGAGCGCGGCATCTCGACCTACCTGGACGTGACGGACGCGCAGCGCAGCTCGCTGGCGGCGGACCGCGCCGCCGCGCAGATCAAGACCCAGCGCCTGCTGGCCACCGTGGCCGTGGCCCGCTCTTTAGGTGCCGGCTGGCAGCCGGATGGCGAGCTGGCCAAGCTGGCATCGGCGCCCGCCGCGAAGGTGAACTAGGTACGACGATTACGTGAGCGTGGCCGGTGGCGGTGTCGCCGCCGGCCCGTAGCGTTCCAGCAGAAAATCGATGAAGGTCGTCAGCTTCGGCGTGGGCTGGCGGTCGCGCGCATACACGAGGTGCATGGGGCGAGGCGCGGGCACGTAGTCGGCCAGCAGCGGCACCAGCCTGCCGGCGGCGATATCGCCGGCCATCAGGATTTCCGCCTGCATGACGATGCCGAAGCCGTGCAGGGCCGCCACGCGCAGCGCCTGCCCATTGTTCGAGCGGAAGCGGCTCTCGCGCACGGGGCTGCCGTCGTCGTCGCCGCTCCTGGCCAGGCGCCAGCGCACGTGGCGCGTCCACTGCATGAAGTCCAGGCATTCGTGGCGCGCCAGGTCGGCTGGCGTGCGCGGCGTGCCGTGTCTGGCCAGGTAGGCGGGCGCGGCGCAGATCACCATCGCATACGGCCGCAAGGCGCGTGCCACCATGGCGGAATCTTCCAGCTTGCCGATGCGGATGGCCGCATCGAACCCTTCCTCCACCAGATCGACCGTCCTGTCATTCAAATTGAGTTCCAGGCTCACTTCCGGATACGCTTCGAGATAGTCGGCCATCAGCGGCGCGATGCACTCGCTGCCGAAGGACACGGGCGCCGTGATCTTCAGCTTGCCGCGCGGCGCCGTGCGCATGGCTTCCGCACCCCGTTCGGCCGCATGGATGCTGGCCAGGATCTGGCGGCACTGTTCCACGTATTGCTGGCCGATTTCCGTCAGGCTTTGCCGCCGCGTGGTGCGCGCCAGCAGCCGCGCGCCCAACCGCTCTTCCAGGTATTTGATGTGCTTGCCCACCATCACGGGCGACATCTGGAAAGCTTCGGCGGCGGCCGTGAAACTGCCCGCATCGACGACGGCGACAAAAATCTCCATGCTGCGCAATTTATCCATGCGGTCCCAATTCCAAACTGTGGGTTAGTAATCTTGTAAATTCTAGCGTATTTATTCCTTTTTATAAGCGGCGCATACTGGCTGCATCGTTCAACCCACACAAGGAAGCAGCATGAAAATCGTCATCATCGGCGCCAGCGGCACCATCGGCAAGGCCGTCACCGCCCAACTGGCGCAACGCCATGAAATCATCGAAGTGGGCAGCCGCACGGGCACGCACCAGGCCGACATGGGCGACATTGCGCAAGTGCGCGCCCTGTTCAAGCGCATCGGCAAGGTCGACGCCGTCGTCGTCACGGCCGGCAAGCTGCATTTCGGCCCGCTGGCCGAATTCACGCCCGAGCAATTCCAGCTGGGCCTGGACAGCAAGCTGATGGGCCAGGTCAACGTGGCCCTCGTGGCGCAGGAATACCTGAACGACGGCGGTTCGATTACCTTGACCAGCGGCATCGTGGCCGAGCAGCCGATCCGCTTCGGCGCGGCCGCCAGCATGACGAATGCGGCCGTGGAAGGTTTTGTACGCGGCGCCGCCATCGAACTGGCGCGCGGCGTGCGCATCAATGTGGTCAGCCCCACGGTGCTGGAAGAATCGCTGGAAGCGTATGGCCCGTTCTTCTACGGCTTCGAGCCGGCCGCCGCCAGCAGAGTGGCCCTGGCCTACAGCCGCAGCGTGGAAGGGGCGCAGACGGGACAGGTGTACAAGGTCTGGTAAGCCGCTTGCCATGCCATGGGGCAGGTGGGACAATCGCAGGCTGTTTGAAAAGACGCTGCCTCAATTTGGGGTCAGATCCGCCGGGTCTGACCCCAGCACTATCCAAAGGTCCCCATGAAAAACATCCTGATTCCCCTGCTGATGGCCGCCGCCGTCGGCAGTGCCTGCGCCGCAACGCCAAGCTCCCCCGCGACAGCGCAACAACTGACCACCATGAGCGCCCGCTATGCGCCCGTCGCGCTGACGGCCGACGTCACGCACCTGTCCTTTGGTGACCGTCAGGCCATCGCCAAGCTGGTCGAGGCGGCCAAGCTGGTCGACGTGCTGCAGCTGCGCCAGCGCTGGTCCGGCAACGAAGCGCTGTGGGCGGCATTGAAGAAGGACAAGTCGGCCCTGGGCCAGGCCCGCCTGAACTATTTCTGGATCAACAAGGGACCATGGTCGGTGCTCGACGCCCACGCCTCGTTCATGCCGGCCAGCTATGCCGGTATCGCGATTCCCGCGCACAAGCCGGAAGCGGGCAATTTCTATCCGCAGGGTGCCACCAAGGCCAGCCTGGAAACGTGGATGAATGGCTTGTCGCCAGAGGACAAGCAGCAGGCGCAATGGTTCTTCACGACGATACGTGCGGGCAAGGATGGCAAATACCAGACCGTCAAGTATTCGGATGAATACAAGGTGGAACTCAAGCAGCTGGCCAAGCTGCTCGACGAGGCGGCCGCCGCCACGGATAACGCGTCGCTGAAGAAATTCCTCACCCTGCGCGCCAAGGCTTTCCTCGACAACGACTATCTGCCGTCCGATTTCGCCTGGATGGACCTCGATTCACCCGTCGACATCACCATCGGCCCGTACGAAACGTACAACGACGAGCTGTTCGGCTACAAGGCCGCGTTCGAAGCCTACGTGAACATCCGCGACCAGGCGGAAACGCAGAAGCTGAACTTCTTCGCCAGGCACATGCAGGAGCTGGAAGACAACCTGCCGCTCGACGCCCAGTACCGCAACCCGAAAGTGGGCGCGCTGGCGCCGATGGTGGTGGTCAACCAGGTGTATGGCGCGGGCGACGGCAACATGGCCGTGCAGACGGCTGCCTACAACTTGCCCAACGACGAGCGCATCATCAGCGCGCGCGGCTCCAAGCGCGTGATGCTGAAAAACGTGCAGGAAGCCAAGTTCAAGGCCACCCTGACGCCGATCTCGAAACTGGTGCTCACGCCCGAAGCGCAGCAGGACGTCGATTTCAATTCCTTTTTCACGCACATCCTCGCGCATGAAATCATGCACGGCCTGGGCCCGCACGCCACCACCATCGACGGCAAGCCTTCGACGCCGCGCCAGGACTTGAAGGAAGCGTATTCGACCATCGAAGAAGCCAAGGCCGATATCACGGGTCTGTTCGCGCTGCGCTACATGATGGACAAGGGGCAGCTCAAGGACACCCTGGGCCAGGGCGACGTTGCCGAGCGCAAGCTGTACAACACTTTCCTCGCCTCCGGTTTCCGCACCCTGCATTTCGGCCTGACGGATTCGCATGCGCGCGGCATGGCCATCCAGATGAATTACATCCTCGACAAGGGTGGTTTTGTGTCGCTGGGCGACGGCAAGTTCGGCGTCGATTTCGGCAAGATCAAGCAGGCCGTGATCGACCTCGACCGTGAGTTCTTGACCATCGAGGCGACGGGCGACTATGCGCGCGCGAAAGACCTGATGAGCAAATACGTGGTGATCCGTCCGGAAGTGCAAGTGGCGCTCGACAAGATGAAGGCCGTGCCCAACGATATCCGCCCGGAATTCGTCACGGCCCGCGCGCTCGATAAAGTCACGAAGAAATAAACCCCAGCCTGACTATTGTCAGTCTGAAAAGCCGGCGCACAGCGCCGGTTTTTTTTCGTCTTTATTTAGGAAAAGTTGCCAGTTTTTCCTTGTGGAAATATTTTCACCGCTTACTCTGCAGTAGTAAATCCTCCTTTCTCCTGTTGATCCCATGTTGAAATTGTTCTCGCTGTTGAGTGCGTCCCTTGCCTTGCCCGCCGTCGCCACCGCCCAGCTTACCGATCTGGAAACCCGCTGGCTGCAGGCGGGCAAGCCCGTCATCGAGTACGCGCGCACGCAGGGCTTGCCCATCGATATCATCGTGCAGCCGCAGGATGCGCCCGGCGCCGTGCCGCTGGCGCTGGGCTACGAGGCAGGGCGCTGCAAGCTGGTGCTGTCCTTGCGCGGCAATGCGCAGGCGGACAGTGTCTTGCAGGGCGTGCCAGCCGCGCGCCACGGCTTGCTGATGGAAGCGATGACGGCGCATGAGATCGGCCACTGCCAGCGCTACGCCCAAGGCGACTGGCATGCCTTGCCGCGCGGCTTTGTCGAGCCGCCCAGCCGACAGCGCGGCAAGTTGACGCCGCTGGCGCAGGAGTTGCGCGAGACGCGCCGCGAAGAAGGTTATGCGGACCTGGTGGCTCTGGCCTGGGTGCATGCGCGCCATCCGGGACAGTACGGCGATGTGCTGGCCTGGATGCGCGGCGTGCGCGCGGCGGGAGAGGTGGCAGGCGGTTCCCACGCCACGCAGGCATGGCTGGCGCTGGCCGATGGCGCAGGTGCATTTGATGGGGCCGCTTCGCCATTTGAACAGGCGCAAGTTTTATGGCGAAAAGGTTTGAGCGGGGACAAATAAACGCTGATTTTTATGTGAATGGACTGTCAGCGTGTGCTGTCGCACGGAGCTTTGTGCGCGGCAGGGGTCTAATCTGGGCATCAACTAACCAGAGAGGAACCATCATGAACAAAATGATCGCACTCATGCTGGCCGCCAGTGCCAGCGCCCTGCTTGCCGCCGCGCCCGCGTATGCGCAGGATGCCTCGTACAAGAGTTTGACGGACAAGGCATCGGCCGACTACAAGCAGGCCAAGGCCGCCTGTGACGCACAGAGCGGCAACGCGAAAAAAGTCTGCGTGGAAGAGGCCAGGGTGGCGCGCGCCAAGGCCGACTCGGACGCCGTGGCCCAGTACCGCAACACGCCGCGCGAACTGGGCAAGGCCCGCAAGGACGTCGCCAATGCCGAGTATGACCTTGCCAAGGCCAAGTGCGGCGACCGCACGGGCGCCGAAAAAACCACGTGCATGAACGATGCCAAGGCGGCAAAAAATGCGGCACTGGCCGATGCCAATACGGGCGCCAGGGCCGGTACCAACGTGGCGCAAAATCCGCCTGCCACGACGAAGGAAAACTGCGACGCCATGGATGCGACGGCCAAGGCCGCCTGCGTGACGCGCAATGCGGCCGGCAGTACCAAGACGGCGGTGGAAGACTCCGTCATCACCACCAAGATCAAGGCTGACCTCGTCAAGGACAATGACTTGAAAGCGCTCGACGTGCACGTGGAAACGGTCAACGGCGTCGTCATGCTCAGCGGCTTCGTGCCGTCGCAGGCGCAAGTGAAAAAAGCTGCCGACCTGGCCCGCAGCGTGGAAGGCGTGACGGATGTGAAGAATGGCTTGAAGGTAAAGTAAGCCCCATTCTGCACAACGTTAAAGCGAGGACTGGAGCCGCACGCGGCAGTGTGGCTTCAGTTTTTTTTGATTGTATAAATTACGACCATAATATAACATGGTGAAAAGCCCGCCAGCAGGCGGCGCTGGGCTAACTCTTTTCTCATGAGGACTGCATGCTTTCCTATCCCTTTTCGCAATGGCTGGAGCGGCGCGGCGTGCACTTTGCTTGGGTCATCGTCGCCATCACTTTCCTGACGGCATTAACCTCGTCCGCCGCGCTGGGCTTGCCAGGGGCGCTGATGCAGCCCTTGAGCCGCGAATTCGGCTGGGATGCCGAGCAGATTTCCTCGGCCCTGGCCGTGCGCTTCGTGCTGTTTGGCCTGATGGGGCCGTTTGCCGCCATCCTGATGGAGCGCTTCGGCTTGCGCAACGTCATCTGCGTGGCGCTGGGCCTGATCGCCACCGGCATGCTGCTGGCTACGCGCATGACGCAATTCTGGCACCTCGTCGCCCTGTGGGGCATCTTGCTGGGGCTGGGTTCGGGCATGACGGCGCTGGTCTTGAGCGCCGTGGTGGCGAACCGCTGGTTCGAGACGCACCGGGGCCTCGTGGTGGGCGTGCTGACGGCCAGTTCGGCCACGGGCCAGTTGTTGTTCCTGCCCGTGGGCGCCTGGCTGATCGAGCACTACGGCTGGCGCACGGCCGTCATGCCCGTGTTTGCCGCGTGCGCCATCGTCGCCGTGCTCGCTTTCCTGTGCATGCGCAACCGCCCGCAGGACGTGGCCTTGCGTCCGTATGGCGCCGACCCGGCCACGCCCCTGGTGGTGGCGCCGGCAGTAAAAATGACGTTTGCCACGCCATTCCTGATACTGCGCAGCGTGGCGGCGAACCGCACTTTCTGGATACTGTTCGGCACGTTTTTCATCTGCGGCCTCAGCACCAACGGCTTGATTCAGACGCACTTCATTTCCCTGTGCGGCGACTCGGGCCTGTCGGCCGTGCCGGCCGCGTCCGTGCTGGCCATGATGGGCGCGTTCGACCTGTTCGGCACGATCTTGTCCGGCTGGCTGTCGGACCGCTATGACAACCGCAAACTGCTGTTCTGGTACTACGGCTTGCGCGGCTTGTCGCTGTTCTGGCTGCCGTATTCGGAATTCACCTTGTACGGCCTGTCGCTGTTCGCCATGTTCTACGGCCTCGACTGGATCGCCACCGTGCCGCCGACCGTGAAACTGGTGGGCGCCACATTCGGCCGGGAGCGGGCGGGCATGGTGTTTGGCTGGATATTCGCCGGCCACCAGCTGGGCGCCGCCGTGGCCGCCTATGGCGCGGGCCGCATCCGCACCCTGATGCTGACCTACAACCCGGCCCTGTTCGCGGCCGGCGCCGCCTGCCTCGTGGCCGCGCTGATGGTGCTGGCCATCCAGCGGCAGAAGGCGGCCGCGGCCGCCGCCCAGCCCGCATGAAAAAAGCCAGGCCCGCGCGTGCGGAGCCTGGCTTTTCAAGTAGCGTGCGGCGCGATTATTTCAAGTACTTGGCCAGCCAGCCTTCGACTTCGCTATAGAAGAAACGGCTGTTCTCGCCCTTCAAGATCCAGTGGTTTTCGTCCGGGAACACGAGCAGTTTTGCCGGCACGTTCAGACGCTGTTGCACGGCAAAGTTCATCAAGGCGTTGTTGGCCGGCACGCGGTAATCGAGCTCGCCCACGGTGATCAGGATCGGCGTCGTGAAACCCGTGCCTTTTTCGTGGTTGCCCGCTTGCATGATGGGGCTTTGCTCGCGCCACACGGGCAGGTTCGACCACACAGGGCCGCCTGCATTGGTTTCACGGCCGAAACCGCCATCGCTGGTGCCCCATTGCATGATCAAGTCCATTTCGCCCGCGTGCGAGACGATGGCCTTGTAGCGCGTGGTGGTCGCTTGCAGCCAATTGGCCAGGTGGCCGCCATAGCTGGCACCGCCGGCGGCCAGTTTCGTGCCATCAATGAAGGGATATTTCTTGATGGCTTCATCGACGCCCTGGTTGACTTCATCGCCCGGACCCTTCAAGGGATCGAACTGGATCGAGCGCGAAAATTCCTCGCCATAGCCGGTGGAACCCTTGTAGTCGGTCAGCAGCACGACATAGCCTGGCTTGGCCAGCAAATGATAGTTCCAGCGCAGCACGAACTGGTCGCGCCACATACTGGCCGCGCCGCCATGGATGACGGTAAACAGCGGGTATTTCTTGTTCGGGTCGAAGTTGGCCGGCTTGACGAGCATGTTGTGGATCTGGCGGCCGTCAGCCGTCGTGAACCAGAAGTGCTCGGGCGCCTGCCAGTCGATTTTATCGGCCTTGTCCGTGTTGAAGGCCGTCAGGCGCTTCGGCTGCTTGCCGTTGAAGACATAGATTTCCGGCGGGTTGATGGACGACTCCCACACGCCCACGATGGCCTTGCCGCCGCTGCTCAGCGAGTTGATGGTGCCCGTCGGCAAGGATGGCTCTTCGCGCACGTCGCCGCCCTTGGCATCGATCGAGTACAGCTTTTCCAGGCCCGCATGTTCATAGCTGAAGACGACGCGCTTGCCGCCTTCGGGCAGCACGTAGCGCGAAATCGAACGGTCCAGCTTGGCCGTCAATATCGTCGGTGCCGGATCGCTCATCGGCCAGGCGAAACTGGCCAGGCGCTTCACGTCATACACCTTGCCTGGCGTTTCCGCATCGCTCAGGGCGAACAGGGTCTTGCCATCGGCGGCGAATTTCAGGGAGCCATAGCTGTGCTTGTCTTGCGTCAAACGCTGCGCTTCGCCACCGGCCACGGGCAGCAGATACAGCTGCGAAACGACGGCTTCGCGCTGGGCCGCGTCGTGGTTGGTGGCCGCGCTGAAGACGACGGCCTTGCCGTCCGGCGTCCAGATGGCGTCCAGCGATTGCCCTTCGTCGCCCTGGCCGCCGCCAAAGCCCGGCAGGGCCGCCAGTTGCGTGCCCGACAGGATGTCGCGCGGCTTGGCGTCCGCTTGCGCATCCATGACGAACAGGCGCACCTGCTTGTCGGTCAGCCATTTGTCGAAATAGCGGGGCGCCGTCGTTTCATACGAGCGGGCGCTGTACTTGCGGTCCTTGCGTTCTTTCGCGCTTTGCTTGACGTCGGCTTCCGTCTTGTTGCCTGGATAGATATCGCTGATGAACAGCAATTGCTTGCCATCCGGACTCCATTTCGGCATGCGCGCGCCCAGGGTGAGCGAGGTCAGCCGTTGCGCTTCGCCGCCGGCTGCCACGTCGAGGCGGTAAATCTGGCCCGCTTCATCGCCGTCGCGCTTGGCAACGAAGACCAGCTGGCGGCTGTCCGGCGACCAGGCCACGGCGCTTTCGCCACCCTTGGAATAGCTCAGGCGGCGCGCGGGGCTGTCATCCAGCAGCGACTTGATCCACAGGTCCGACCATTGCTCCTTGCTATCGTAGGCGCTGTCGACCACGGAAAACACGGCCCATCGCCCGTCGGGGCTGGCGACGGGCGCGCCCACCCGTTTCATCAGCCACACATCTTCATGCGTGATGGCGTGTTTGGCTTGCGTTTGCGCGGCGGCAACTGGGGTGGTGGCTTTGGTATCGGCGGCATGGGCAAGCGAGGCGCAGGCCGCTGCGATCAGCAGCGAGCCGAGGGAGCGGCGAAGACGGGGTGAGGTCATGGGCGTGGTCCGGAGTAGTGAAAAAAGTACAGCGGGCAATATTATTGCCCATGCTTTCCCCCACTGCCAAGGCTGTGTACCGTTACTTACCAGGCGGGATGGCAACATATCGCGCGGGTGCGCCATGGCTGATCAGTTAAACTTGTTCTTTTACTGACGCGACCTTGGGCCGACCATGAAAATTAGTCTACCTTTATTGAAAACGATATTGCTGGGCGCGAGCTGCCTGCTGACTGCCCCGGTTTTTGCCGCTGCGCCCGCTCCCTACCCGAACACGAGCGCCATGGGCGTCGGTCACGCGGAAAGCACGGCCTGGTATGCGGGTTGCCTGAAGGTCAAGGATGCGGCGCCGCCGCCGGCCGACTTGCCGGCGCCGTCCGCCGTGGCATCCTTGCAGCAATGCCAGGCAACGGACCTGTATTACGATACCAAGAGTATGTCCTCGCCCAAGCCGGCTGACTGGCGTCCCGCGCGCCATTGCGCCATGGCTACGCAAAACAGCGCCGTCCTGATGATGTTGTACCAGAATGGACTGGGCGTGCAAAAAGACCCGTTGCTGGCGCTCAAGTATGCATGCAGCATCGATGCGGCCCCGGCCGAGATGCGGGGCCGCATCGAACACTTGCAGCAGATTAATGCCAGCGGTCGCGGCATGATCGACCTGTGCGACGACATCACGAGCGGCTACATGATGGGCGTGTGCAGCGCCATCGATGCGCGCCAGAAACAAAGAGTGCGCACGCAGGCGACAGGCAAGGTCAGCGAAGCAATGCCTGCCGCGGCGCAAGCGTCGCTGCAAAAACTGCAGGCGGCGGCAAGCAAGTTTGCCGATGCGCGCGCGGCCAATGAAACGGACTTGAGCGGCACGGCGCGCGCCGCCCTGAGCATCGCCGCCCGCACGGCGGAGCTCGATTTGCTGGCCCACGATTTGCGCGAATACGAAGCGGGCAAGCTGCCGGCCGGCGTGTCCAAGGAGCAGGCGGCGGCGCTGGACAAGGAGCTCAACGCCATCTACGGCAAGCTGATGAAAAAGCCGGCGCAAACCCATGCGGGCGCCGTGGGCAAGGATGGCATCCGCGCCACCCAGCGCCTGTGGCTCGCCTACCGCGATGCCTGGATGAACTTTGGCGCCGTGCGCTATCCATCCGTGACGAGCGAGACCTGGGCGGCCATGCTGACGTCGCGGCGCAATGTGCAACTGCAAGATTTGCTGGAGAATTGAAGCATGCGGGAAGCGTACTACCACGAAGACGATTTTTGCATGATCGAACTGCTGCCGCTCGATAATTTGCAGCACTGTCTGACGCAGATGGGCGAGCAAGAGGCGTTTGCCGACGCGCACCGCAGCGGCGCCGGCTGGACGCAAATGTACGTGCCCGAGGCGCCGCCGTCGCAGATGGGCGCGCTGGGTCTCACGGCTGAACAGCTGCGGCTGGCGCTGGCCGATGTCTTGCCGCCCTATGACGCCGTGTACACGGGCTACAGCACCTACCGCGTGGAATGCAAGAACGTGCTGGCCTTTGGCGGCGAGAACACGGAGACCCTGTTTGCCGGCCTGGACGACAAGGGCATCGTGTGCGATCTGTGGTGCAGCGACGCCATGCCCGAGCTGTTGCTGCTGCCCTTGAAAGAGCGTTTGCTGCTGGCCGATTGGGGCGCGGGGTTTGCGTGTCCGTTGTCCGATGGGGAACTGTTTGCCCGCTATCTGCAGGAGTACGAACTCGACTGACCGAGCTAAACTGATTATTCGCAGGCGATGGCGTTCGGCTGCGCCACCTTCACCACCGAGGCCAGGCGCGCCATGTCGTTGCCGTCGCCTTGCTCGACATACGGTTGATAGGTATCGATGATGATGCGGGCACGCGCCTGCCAGCCGCAATTGTCGGCCTGGCGCGCGGGCACGCGCAGCAGCCGGCGCGCCTCGCCATCGTTGGAAAAACAAAACCACGCATCATGCGTGGCGGCAGGGCGGGGTAAACGGCCCCACTGCGCCTTGTCGGGTGCGAAGCAGACGCGGTTGCCGATGATCTGCAAACTCATCTCGTCCGTGCGCGCGCTGTACTGGCCATCGAGGACGATGGGCGGCTGCGCCTGGGCGGACAGGCAGGCGGTGGCAAGTAGCAGGGTGGCGGCAAGTTTCATGCGTTTCTTTCAGGGCTGGCAAGACGAAGAACCAGTATAACCGCGAGGGCCGGAAACGAAAAAAGCCCATCCGTGAGGATGGGCTTTTTAGTACTGCGCATTCGTGGTAGGCCGTGCGGGATTCGAACCTGCGACCAACGGATTAAAAGTCCGCTGCTCTACCAGCTGAGCTAACGACCCGAAAGAGGCCGCATTATATATCAGTTGAAAAAGAATGCAAAGCATTCCTGCGAGAAAGTGCTGGCCTGTTAATGCAGGGCAGCCGTGAGCTTTTGCACTTCGTCGATGCTGGTCGTGCCATCGATGACCTTGCGGGCGCCGGCGATGCGCAGCGGCGTCATGCCGTCGAGCAGGCTCTGGCGTCGCAGCGCCTGCAGGTCGGCGCCGGCCTTGACCAGCTGGCCGAATGTTTCCGTCACGCTCAGCAGTTCATAGATGCCGGCGCGCCCCAGGTAGCCGCTGTGCCGGCACAGGGCGCAGCCGACGGGGCGGTACGCGGTGGCCGGCCGCTCCATCTGGCCGCCCGTCAGGCGCTGCCAGGCAGCGGCGTCGGGGGCGGCGTCCAGCTGTTTGCAGTCCGGACACAGGCAGCGCAGCAATCGCTGCGCCAGCACGCCGATCAGGCACGCTTCCAGCAGATAGGCGGGTACGCCCAGTTCCAGCAGGCGCATGACGGCGGATGGGGCGTCATTGGTGTGCAGGGTCGACAGCACCAAATGGCCCGTCAGCGCGGCCTGGATGGCCATCTCGGCCGTGGCCAGGTCGCGGATTTCGCCCACCATGATGATGTCGGGATCTTGCCGCATCAGCGCCCGCACGCCATCGGCAAACGACAGTTCGGCCTGCACCTGCATCTGGTTGAAGGCCGGTTCGACCATTTCGATGGGGTCTTCCACCGTGCACACATTGACTTCGCTGCCGGCCAGCGCCTTCAAGGTGCTGTACAGGGTGCTGGTCTTGCCCGAGCCGGTTGGCCCCGTCACCAGCACGATGCCGTGCGTGCGCGCCGTCAGCTGGCGCCAGCGCTCGGCATCCGCGGGCGGAAAGCCCAGTTCTGCCAGGCTCTTGACGGCCACTTCCGGGTCGAAGATGCGCATGACGAGTTTTTCTCCGAAGGCCGTGGGCAAGGTCGACAGGCGCAGTTCGACTTCCTGGCCCTGCGCATTGCGCGTCTTGATGCGGCCATCTTGCGGACGGCGCTTTTCCACCACGTCCATGCGTCCGAGTAACTTGATGCGCGCCGTCATGGCCAGCAGCACGACGGGCGGCAATTGATAGGCCTGGTGCAGGCGGCCGTCGATGCGCAGGCGCACGAGGCCCGCGTCGCGCTTCGGTTCCAGATGGATGTCGGAAGCGCGCTGGGCAAACGCGTATTGCCACAGCCAGTCGACGATGCGCACGACGTGCTGGTCGTTGGCGTCGACGCTGGTCTTGTTGCGCCCCAGTTCCACCAGCTGCTCGACATTCTGGCGCAGCGCCAGGTCTTGCGTGGACGCTTGCCGGGCCACCTTGACGGAACTGGCCAGGCTGAAAAATTGCGCGATGGCGTCGGCGATGTGCAGCGGGTTGGCGATGACGAGGCTCAGCTTGCGCGGCGCCAGGTTTCCCAATTGCGCCTGCCAGGCGAGCGCATACGGCTGGGCCGTGGCGATGACGATGCGGTCAAGCGTGCTTTCCA
The DNA here is from genome assembly GCF_900103595.1 of Janthinobacterium sp. OK676. Lineage (NCBI taxonomy): Bacteria > Pseudomonadati > Pseudomonadota > Betaproteobacteria > Burkholderiales > Oxalobacteraceae > Janthinobacterium > Janthinobacterium sp. OK676. The sequence continues at coordinate 701,070 of NZ_FNHA01000002.1, read as the reverse complement.
CGGGCAGGATGTTGAAACGGGCCGCATAGCTGGCCGTCATGACGTCGGCCACCTGGCTGAAATCGATGTGCAGGGGATCGATGCGCACATAGGGCAAGCTGGAGCGTTGCGCCAGCCAGGCGCACAGGGTGTCGAGCGTCAGCGCGCCGTGGGCAATGCTGCACAGCGGATGCAAGGGCGGCGCGGGCAACAGCGCGGCCTGGGCGTCGATGGCGGCCGCTTGCGCCGCGTCGAGCAAGCCGTCTTCCTGCAGCCAGGCCAGCAGTTGCGGCAGTTGCAGAGGCGTGTTGACAAGGGGAGGAGGAGGGGTAGCGGGCATGGCCGGCGCCTTTCCGGGCTGCCGGCCTTGCCTGGATAAACCGGCGCTTACAGGGTGCTGACGATGCCCTTGACCCAGGATTTGGCGGGCAGCTTGGTCTCGGCGACGATCTGCTTTGCGCGCTCGAGCAGGGCGGCTTGCGCTTCGGTATCGAGTGCCACTTTGGTCTTGAACGCGATCGCCACCACGTTCCCATCATGGACTTTCGGCAGGCAGATCACCTGTTCAAACGCAAACTTCATCGCCTTGATGTTTTTCGCGTAGCTGGGATGGTCGCCGAACAGGTTGACCGTCATGATGCCGTGCGGCGTCAGGCAGGCGCAGCAGGCGGAATAGAAGTCGGCGCTGTCGAGCACGGGACCGCGCGCCGTGGCGTCGTACAGGTCCACCTGCAGGGCGTCCAGGGTGCCGTGGTGGGCGTCATCGTTGACGTAGTCGAGCGCGTCCATCTCGCGCACGTGCAGGCGCTCGTCGTTGGGCGGCAGCTTGAACATCGATTCGCAGATGGTGATGACGGACGGGTTCAGTTCGATGGCCTCGACCTGCGCCTGCGGAAACTGGCGGTAGCAGAACTTGGTCAGCGCGGCCGTGCCCAGGCCCAGCTGGGCGAGGCGCTGCGGCTGTTCGATCCACAGCATCCACGCCATCATCTGCTGCGCGTATTCGAGTTCCGGCCAGTCCGGCTTGCGGATGCGCATGGCGCCCTGCACCCATTCCGTGCCGAAATGCAGATAGCGCACGCCATCCATTTCCGACAGGGTGACAGGGGCATAGCGGGGCTTGCGCGCCGGGCGCGAGGATTCGACTTGTTCGATGGATTTTCGTTTGATAAGCATAAGGCGGCCTGAAAGTGTGCCGCATTATAGCGTGCCATAAAAAATGCCGACCCTTAGGGATCGGCATTTTAATAATGAGTAACAACGCCTGACAGAAGCGTCGCGAGCGGAAGGAAGAGGTGGCCGAGAAGCGCAACCGTACTTAGTACGGGGGCGCCGAGCCGGTGAGCATCGCAGGCCGCCTATGCCGACGCGCAGCAGCTTATGTCAGGTGTTACTGCTGAGCGGGTTCGATCGATACGCGCAAGCGGATGCGCTCGCCCGGATCGTAGGACATGATGCTCGTGTAGTTGCGGCCGCGGTAGTCGTAGGTGACCTGGTAGCCATTGTTGCGCGATTCCCAGTGGTCGACCTGGCGGCATTGCTTGACGGCTTGTTCCTGCACGCCGCCCTGGTAGTTGTTCTGGTTGTCGACGCGGTCGCCGACGACGGCGCCGGCAATCGCGCCCGCAGCGGCCGCGGCCGTGCGGCCATTCCCGCCACCGACCTGGCTACCGAGCAGGGCGCCGGCGATACCGCCGACGATGGAGCCGCCAGCGCTGCGCTGTTGCGGCGGGGCCTGGACTTGCACGTATTCCGTACGGCATTCCTGGCGTGGACGGTTGATCTGTTCCACTTGCGGCACGACGCGTACGACCTTGCCGAAATCTTCAAAGTCGGCGGCCTGGGCGAGTGGCAATGCACCGATACAAAGGGCTGACATCATCAATTTGGCTTGCAAGTTCATTTGTAACCTCGTTATCTAGAGAATCTTTCAGGGTATTTTTTACAACTTGGGACTATAGTAATCCCGCCAGGCCGGGGCAAGTGTTTCGCATGGCAACAAAATGTAACAGCCCAAGCCCCTTGCCCCACAGTCTGTAACATGCACTTTCAATCGATACAAGATGTTGAAATGACTTGAAACCAGCGGTTTGTAACAAATCTTGCGTTTGACATCATATTCGGGTTGATTCATGCAGGACAACACGTTACCCTAATACGCGTATGGCTTATATAAAATCGCACTGAATCGCATAAAAGTTGATACAGATCGAATCACCGCGTGCGCATTGACCCGCGTGCGGGGATGCAATAAGAAGAGCAGCTAGAAGAGATCCATACATAACAGGTCGATTTGAGGGAAAAATGAGTTTGTTACTAACCGTGCCGCCCAACCTTGTCCAGTCCATCCGTGCCTTCCGCGTGACCGAATTACAAGACGAGGCGATCCGTCTCGGGCAGCACTTTTTATATGCGCATTGCAACGCTGGACAGACCAAACAACAAGTCATCGGCATTATTGCAGAAGCATTCCTGTTTCCGAAAAACCTGGCGAAGAATTTCGATGCGCTGCGCCTGTGCCTGACGGACACCATGTTCAAGGCAGGCACGCAGACGGGTTTCCTGGTCGTGCTCGAGCAATTGCCAAATACGCAAAAATTCGACAAGGAGGCGCGCGAGATCCTGCTCGACGTGTTCCGCGACGCGGCCGACTACTGGGCCGAGAAGAAAGTCCCGTTCCGCGTCTTCTATTCCTTCGAGTAAATACTTACTCTCGTTGTAGTAGCGTAAAGTCAGCCTTTTTCCGGCCTGAAAGGCAGCCTCGTCCGGTGGAAGCGCTTGTTGCGCGAGCATGTTGCGGCGCAACAATATCGTCGGCCTTTCTTGGTTCGCATCGCCATAGCGGGTACAATGCGCGCTATGAAAAATATCGTTATCCTCATTTCCGGACGCGGCAGCAACATGGAAGCGGTCGTGCGCGCGGCGCAAGCCGAGCAATGGCCCGCCCGTATTGCCGCCGTCATCAGTAACCGGGCCGACGCCCAGGGATTGGTTTTTGCCGCGGAACATGGGATAGCGACCGCAGTCGTTGCCAACAAGGATTATGCCAGCCGAGAACAGTTCGATGCGGCGCTGCAAGCCGTGATCGACGGCTTCGCCCCCGACCTGGTCGTGCTGGCCGGTTTCATGCGCATCCTGACGCCGCCCTTCGTCGAGCATTACGCCGGGCGCATGCTCAACATCCACCCGTCGCTGCTGCCGCTGTTCCCGGGCATGGCGACACACCGCCAGGCGCTCGAGGCGGGTGTCACGGAACACGGCGCGACCGTGCATTTCGTGACTGCCGAGCTCGATCATGGCCCGGCCGTGGCGAGTGCGACAGTCCCCGTCTTGCCAGGCGACACAGAAGAGAGCTTATCGGCGCGCGTGCTGGTACAGGAACATCTGCTTTACCCGCGCGCCATCCGCCTGTTCATTGACGATAAACTGTCAGTCGAGCATGGCCAGGTCCGCGTGGACCCTCAATAAAATATTTTAGAAAGAATAACAATGAGATTGCCACCAGCGATACTTGCCAATGCTGAAGAAGTATTGCGCGAAATTTTACGTTTCACGGCCCCGGCCGACACCACCCTGTCGCGCTATTTCCGCGACCATCCGCGCCTCGGTTCGCGCGAACGCGGCGCCATCGCCGAAGGCATTTATGCCGTCTTGCGCAACAAATCGTTCTTCACGGACTTCGCCGAAGCGGGCAGTGGCCCGACCATGCGCCGCCTGACCATCCTCGGCCTGGCCGAAGCGGTGGGCGCCGATTCGCTGGGCGGCCTGACGGAAGAAGAAGTGGAATGGCTGGAACGCATCACGCAGATCGACCGCAGCCTGATGCCGGCGAACATGCGCGCCAACATGCCGACCTGGCTGTTCGACAAGCTGATCGCCCAGTTCGGCGAAGCGGAAACCATGAAGCTGGCCGATGCGCTGAACGCGCCGGCGCCGCTGGACTTGCGCGTGAACTCGCTCAAGGCCACGCGCGACGACGTGATGCTGGCCTTGGCCGAAGCGCCTATCCTCAGCACGCCGACGCCATATGCGCCGCTGGGCTTGCGCGTCATCAAAAAACCATCATTGCAAAACCTGCCCCTGTTCCAGAGCGGCGCCATCGAAGTGCAAGATGAGGGCAGCCAGATCCTGTCGCAGATCGTCGGCGCCAAGCGCGGCGAGATGGTCGTCGATTTCTGTGCCGGCGCAGGCGGCAAGACCCTTGCGCTGGGCGCGCTGATGCGCAACACGGGCCGTTTGTATGCATTCGACGTGTCGGAAAAGCGTCTGGCCAAGCTGAAGCCACGCATGGCCCGCAGCGGCCTGTCGAACGTGCATCCGGTACAGATCGCGCATGAGCGCGATGCCAAGATCAAGCGCCTGGCCGGCAAGATCGACCGCGTGCTGGTCGATGCCCCCTGCAGCGGCCTGGGCACCCTGCGCCGTAATCCGGACGTGAAATGGCGCCAGCAGCCGAACTCGATCGTCGAGCTGCAAGCCAAGCAGGCAGCCATCCTGGCCGGCGCGGCGCGCCTGGTCAAGGGCGGCGGCCGCCTGGTGTACGCCACCTGCAGCTTCCTGAACGAAGAAAACGATTTTATCGCCGAGCAATTCCTGGCAGCCCATCCGGACTTCACCCTGGTGCCGATGAACAAGGTGCTGGCCGAACAGAAGATCGACCTGGAAATGGGCGACTACCTGAAATTGTTGCCGCACCTGCACCAGACCGACGGCTTCTTCGCCGCCGTGTTCGAGCGCAAGGTCATGCCGAAAAAAGTCTACGCCGATGAAAAACCGGCCGACGACGTTGACGCTGAAGCAGCCGAGTAAGTTTTCACGCGCCACCGCCGCAGCATCGCAGCGGTGGCCATGCACTTGCGCCAGCCTGTCTGGCACAGGCTGTGGGCGCCCCGCCCCTTGATCTCCCCGCACCATCTTCCAGATTCCGACCGCCATGAATGAAACCCCGCTGCTCAACCTGATCACCGACTTTGTCGACGATTTCCGTCAACCTGCCATCCTGTGGCAGGCGCTGGTCATCGTCGCTTGCCTGGCCTTGAGCTGGTTGCTGGTGCGGCAGTTGCGCGAGTTCCTGCACAAGCGGGCGGAAGCGGCCGCCACGCCGGCCACGCCGGAAACCTTGCAGCGCACGGACAGCTTCATCCGTATCCTGACGCCCGTGCTGGCGGCCATGCTGCTGGGTATTGCACAGCATTTCCTGGCCAAGTTCCAGTCGGTGAATCTGCTCAGCATTGCGATTCCCCTGTGCACGTCGATGGCGCTCGTGCGCTTCGGTTTTTACGTGTTGCGCCGCATTTTTGCCCGCCATGGCGAGATCAGTCCCACCATGTTGTTGTTGGAAAAGATCTTCACGGTCGTGGTGTGGGCCGGCATGGCCCTGTACATCACGGGCCTGTGGCCGGACCTGCATGCCTTCCTGGAAGGTATCGTCGTGCCGCTGGGCCGCAACAAAGTATCCGTGGCTGCCATCTTGCAAGCCGCTATTTCCGTGGCCGTGCTGCTGGTGCTGGCCATGTGGGCCGGCACGTCGCTCGACGAGCGCCTGATGAAAATGCAGGGCCTGCACACGTCCTTGCGCGTGGTGCTGTCGCGCATGGGCCGCGCCGTGCTGATCCTCGTTTCCGTGCTGGTCAGCCTGTCGCTCGTGGGCATCGACCTGACGGTGCTGTCCGTGTTCGGCGGCGCCTTCGGCGTGGCGCTGGGCTTTGGCTTGCAAAAGATCGCCGCCAACTTCGTGTCCGGTTTCATCATCCTGCTCGACCGCAGCCTGACCATCGGCGACATGATCACGGTGGGCCAATTCACGGGCAAGGTCACGCAGATCAATACGCGCTATACTGTGTTACTGGGGGGCGATGGCGTCGAATCCATCGTGCCCAATGAAATGCTGATTTCCGGCGGCGTGCAGAACATGTCGCTGAGCAACCGCATGGTCTGGCTGTCGACGGCCGTGTCGGTGGGTTACGAAACGGACCTGGACGTCATCTTCCCCTTGCTGGAAGCGGCGACGGCCAAGGTGCCGCGTGTGTCGCAAAGTAATCCGCCATCGGCTACCCTCGTGCGTTTCGGCGCCGACGGCCTCGATGTGCAGATCGGCTTCTGGATCGCGGATCCGGAAAACGGCACGGGCGGCGTGAAGTCGAACGTGAACCGCGCCATCTGGCGCACCTTGCAGGAACATAAGGTTACTGTACCGTTTCCGCAACGCGAATTGCGTATTGTTGGTACGCCTCCTGCCCCGCTCGCCAGCGCGGCAGACGGTGAGTCCGCCCCATCCGGCACCCAGCCTTAACCTCGCTGCCTGCCTCCGATTTTGCCTGATAGCACCCATTAGGGCGTACAATCACGCCTAAAATTAACTCTGCCGGACCTCCAGAGTCACTGGAGCGACCGTGCGTTCGCCCTGTCCACTTGGAGTAGTAGTAATGACATTGAGTTCCGTTTTACACGACGTTTTGCAGTTCATGGCAACTGGCATTACTGATCTGTCCGCATGGCAAGTTTTCCTGTACACCATGGTGGTCACGCATATCACGATCGCCAGCGTCACGATTTACCTGCACCGCCACCAGGCCCACCGCGCGCTGGAATTGCATGCGATTCCCAGCCATTTCTTCCGTTTCTGGCTGTGGCTGACGACGGGCCAGGTCACCAAGGAGTGGGCGGCTATCCACCGCAAGCACCATGCCAAGTGCGATACGGAAGAAGATCCGCACAGCCCCGTGACGCGCGGCATCAAGAAAGTGTTCTGGGAAGGCGCCGAGCTGTACCGTGCTGAATCGAAGAACATGGAAACCATGGCCAAGTACGGTCACGGCACGCCGACGGACTGGATCGAACGCAATCTGTATACCAAATACAGCTGGCTGGGCGTGGTCATCCTGTTCTTCGTGAACTTCGTCCTGTTCGGCGTGATCGGCATTTCCGTGTGGGCCGTGCAAATGGTGTGGATCCCGATCACGGCGGCCGGCATCATCAATGGCATCGGCCACTATTGGGGCTACCGCAACTACGATTGCGCCGACGCGGCCACCAACATCATTCCTTTCGGCATTTTGATCGGCGGCGAAGAGTTGCACAACAATCACCATACGTATGCGACGTCGGCCAAGCTGTCGTCGAAATGGTATGAAATCGATATCGGCTGGGCGTATATCCGCGCGCTGGAAATGCTGGGCCTGGCCAAGGTGAAAAAACTGGCGCCGGAACCGAAGTTTTCCCATGGCAAGCTGGAAGCGGACTTCGAGACCTTGCAGTCCGTCATCGCCAACCGCTATGACGTGATGGCCAAGTATGCAAAATCGATCAAGCATGCCTGGAAAGAAGAACTGGAACACCTGAAGCACAAGGCCGAGCTGGAAAAGCGCTTCCTGAAGTCGTCGCGCAAGCTGATGCAGCGCGAACCGGGCAAGCTGGCCGATGCGCACCACGAGCAACTGTCCGAATTGTTCCAGCACAGCAAGGCGCTGGAAACCATGCACCACATGCGCGTGGAACTGGGTGCCATCTGGGAGCGTTCGCACTTTACGCGTGAACAGTTGCTGCAAAAGCTGCAAGACTGGTGCGCGCGTGCCGAAGCGTCGGGCATCAAGTCGCTGCAGGATTTTTCCTTGCGCCTGCGCAGCTATGCCTGAGTAAGCTGCTGCCGCACATGAAAGCCCTGGTTTCCAGGGCTTTTTTTTCGTTCAGGCAAAAGGGAAAGGGAAGGGCGTAAAAAGCAGGGCGAAAAAAAACCGCTCATCGGAGCGGCTCTTTTTACAGAACACAATATCAATTACTTGATTTTGGTTTCTTTGTACGTGACGTGCTTGCGTGCTTTAGGATCGAATTTCATGATCTCCATTTTCGCAGGCGTCGTACGCTTGTTTTTGGTGGTCGTGTAGAAGTGACCCGTACCGGCGGTCGATTCTAACTTGATTTTGTCGCGGCCTGATTTTGCCATGATAGCTCCCTTATTCTGCTAATTAGACTTTTTCGCCACGAGCGCGCATATCGACCAATACGGCGTCGATGCCGACTTTATCGATGACGCGCAGACCGGCGTTGGACAAACGCAGGGAGACCCAGCGGTTTTCAGATTCAACAAAAATACGACGATTCTGCAAGTTAGGCAAAAAACGACGTTTGGTTTTGTTGTTTGCATGGGAAACATTGTTGCCGACCATCGGCTTCTTCCCAGTGACTTGGCAAACACGTGCCATGGCGCACTCCTTAAAGATATTCCAAATTGGAAAAACGAGAGTATATCCAAAATAAGCAGATTTATCAATGACTTGCGAAAAACAATTGTGTCATGTTGTGTTGATATAATTTAACAATTTGGCTTTTACCTTTCCTCATGGGGAAAAGCACTTGTAAACAGCGTTGTTTACTGCTAGGCAAGCCTGCTGCCCTTGTCACGTATGTCCTTGTTTACACATGGTTAACTGCGCTGTAGCGGGCTCTGGCCTAGATTTGTCCATGTTCCGCGAACGAATGTACTTGCCGTCCGGCCACGATGAAATGGTCGAGGATGCGCACGTCGACCAGCGACAACGCTTGCATCAGCGCGCGCGTCAGTAACAGATCCGATTCGCTGGGCTCGGGGGTGCCGGACGGATGGTTGTGCGCCAGCATGACGCTGGCCGCGTTGTGCAGCAGCGCCTGCTTGACCACTTCGCGCGGATACACGCTGGTGTGGGTGAGGGTGCCGCGAAACATTTCCTGGGTGGTGATCAAGCGGTTCTTGACGTCCAAAAACAACACGTGAAACGCTTCATGCGCCAGGTTGCCCAGCGTCAGGCGCAAATAGTCTTTGACGGCGTGCGGCGAATTGAGGGCCTGGCCGGCCTGCAAGTCCTCGATGATGGCGCGCCGCGCCAGTTCCAGCACGGCTTGCAGTTGGGCAAACTTGGCGCTGCCCATGCCATGCACGGCGGAAAAACTCACGAGGCTGGCGCCAAACAGGCCCCGCAAGGAGCCGAAGTGCTCGACCGTGTCGCGCGCCAGTTCCACGGCGCTCTTGCCGCGCACGCCCGTGCGCAGGAAGACGGCCAGCAATTCCGCGTCCGACAGCGATTGCGCGCCATCCTCGATCAGGCGTTCGCGCGGCCGTTCGCCGACCGGCCAGTCCTTGATGCCCATGCTGTTCTCCTGTTTGTCATCGGCGCGTGCCCCAGCATGGCCTTCTTTGACGAAGCCATGGGGCAGGCGCGGCCAGTGTGGCTTACAATATCGTTTTGCACCAGTTACCTGAAAACTACTATGTCCAACGAGCAACCAGCAGTCGTCACCGAAGCGGCTTACCTCACCCTGCATTATCGTCTTGCTACTGTTGACGGTACTGATATTGTCACGACCTTCAGCGGAAATCCCGCGACCTTGATGCTGGGTCAGGGCCAGCTGGCGCCATTCCTCGAGCAGCGTCTGCTGGGCTTGTCAGAAGGCACGCACCAGACCTTCGAGCTGGCCGCTGGCGAAGGCTTTGGCGAGCGCAATCCCGAGCTGGTGCAGTCCGTCTCGCGCGCGACGCTGGACGAGAACTCGGTGCCGGGCGCCGACTACAAGATCGGCGACCTGGTCGACTTCGCCGCGCCGGGCGGCGGCCGCTTTGCCGGCGTGCTGCGCGAAATGCGCGACGATTCGGCCCTGTTCGACTTCAACCATCCGCTGGCCGGCCAGCCGCTGCGTTTTGAAGTCCAGCTCATTTCGGTCCTGTAAGGAGTAGCGATGGATAAAGAACTGTTACTGGCCCAGCCCCGCGGTTTCTGCGCTGGCGTCGACCGGGCGATCGAAATCGTCGAGCGCGCCTTGCAGCAATTTGGCGCGCCGATCTACGTGCGCCATGAAATCGTCCACAACGCCTATGTGGTGGCCGACTTGCGCAACAAGGGCGCCATCTTCATCGACGACCTCGATGACGTGCCTGCTGGCAATACGCTCGTGTTCTCCGCCCATGGCGTGTCGAAAGCCGTGCGTGCCGAGGCGGAATCGCGCGGCCTGAGCATTTTTGACGCGACTTGCCCGCTCGTCACCAAGGTGCACATGGAAGTGGGCAAGATGCGCCGCGAAGGCCGCGAGATCATCATGATCGGCCACGATGGCCATCCCGAGGTCGAAGGCACGATGGGCCAGGCCGATATGGGCATGCATCTGGTGGAAACGCTCGACGATGTGGCGAACTTGCAGGTTGCCAATCCGGACAGCCTGGCCTATGTTTCGCAAACAACGTTGTCAGTTGACGACACCAGCGACATTATTGCGGCCTTGAAAGCGAAATATCCGAATATCGCCGAGCCGAAAAAAGGCGACATTTGCTACGCCACCACGAACCGTCAGGAAGCCGTGAAATTCATGGCGCCGCAAGTGGAAGTGGTGATCGTCGTCGGCAGCCCGAACAGCTCGAATTCGAACCGTCTGCGCGAAGTGGCCGAGAAGATGGGCACGCCTGCCTACATGGTCGACAATGCTTCGCAGATCGACCCGGCCTGGCTGGAAGGCAAGCTGCGCGTGGGTGTGACGGCTGGCGCCTCGGCGCCCGAGGTGCTGGTGCAGGCCGTTATCGACCGCTTGAAAGAGTGCGGCGTGAAGAGCGTGCGTCCGCTCGACGGGGTGCAGGAAGCCGTCACGTTCCCGATGCCGAAAGGCCTCGACGGCATCAAGCGCGACGTCGCCTGAGTCTGTTCTGCGACTGACTATCGATGAAATAGTCGCCTCAAAACCGAATTTAATTCGGAAATGATCGTTTTATTCCAAGTTTAGTTTTCGCAAAAGATCGTTATGATTGTTCCAAGCTTGAATGTGTTGTCGTTATAGCCAAGCACGGTCACGCCCGTTTTGAGTGCGTGCACCATGCTGGTGAGAACGGTCAGGGATGGCACTGCAGGAATTCTTCCTCCGGTGCCGTTTTTGTATCAGCGGCCCATGTTCTGGCGGAAGTTGTTCCCGAAAATGCATATTTGATAGGGCAATCATGGATACATTCATCCAGCAGATCATTAACGGCTTGGTGTTGGGCAGCATGTATGCCTTAGTCGCCCTCGGTTACACCATGGTGTACGGCGTTTTGAACCTGATCAACTTCGCCCACGGCGACGTGCTCATGATCGGTGCCATGGTGGGCTTGACCATCCTCAAGCTGCTGGGTATTTATGTGCCGGACTGGCCCGGCTACCTGAAACTGGCCACCGCCATCCTCGGCGCCATTCCCATCTGTATCCTGGTCAATATTCTCATCGAGCGGGTCGCCTACCGCCGCCTGCGCAACGCCCCCCGCCTCGCCCCCCTGATTACCGCCATCGGCGTCTCCATCCTGCTGCAAACCTTCGCCATGATGATCTGGACGCGCAATCCCTTGCCCTTCCCGCAATTGCTGTCGACCGACCCCATCAACATAGGCGGCGCCGTGATTTCGCAAACGCAAGTGCTGCTGCTGGCCCTGGCCGCGCTGTCGATGGGCGGCCTGGTGCTGCTGGTGGAAAAAACGAAGATGGGCCGCGCCATGCGCGCCACGGCGGAAAACCCCCGCGTGGCAGGGCTGATGGGCGTCGATTCCGACAAGGTCATCGTGGCTACCTTTGCCATCGGCGCCGCGCTGGCGGCCGTGGCGGGCGTGATGTGGGGCGCCAACTATGCCTCCATTCAATTTTCCATGGGCGCCATTCCCGGCCTGAAAGCCTTTTGCGCGGCTGTGCTGGGCGGTATCGGCAATATCTATGGCGCCATGCTGGGCGGTATCTTGCTGGGCATTATCGAGAGCCTCGGCGCCGGCTATATCGGCGACATCACGGGTGGCTTCCTGGGCAGCCACTACCAGGACATCTTTGCCTTCGTCGTGCTGATCATCGTGCTGACCCTGCGTCCGTCCGGCATCATGGGCGAACGTGTGGCCGACCGTGCCTGATGTAAAACTGGGAGATTAAATCATGGCACTACTCGACTTTGACGCTAAGAAAAATCCGACCAAAGCCTACGCCGGCATGCTGGGCCTGGCCGCGCTGCTGATGGTGTTCCCGTTTTTTGCCGCCCAGTTCGGCAACTCGTGGGTGCGCATCATCGACATGGCCTTGCTGTACATCATGCTGGCCCTGGGCTTGAACATCGTCGTCGGCTTTGCCGGCCTGCTCGACCTCGGCTACATCGCCTTCTATGCCGTGGGCGCCTATCTGACGGCCTTGCTGGCGTCGCCCCAGTTCGCCATCCTGCTCGAATCGGTGGTCAATCAATATCCGGTGCTGGGCGAAACCCTGGTGCAGCTGATGGGGCCGGAAATCCGCGAAAACGGCATTCATTTGTCGATCTGGATCATCGTGCCCCTGGCCGCAGCCGTGGCCGGCCTGTTCGGCGCCCTGCTGGGCGCGCCGACGCTTAAGTTGCGCGGCGACTACCTGGCCATCGTCACCCTGGGCTTTGGCGAGATCATCCGCATCTTCATGAACAATTTGAATGACCCGATCAATTTCACGAACGGGCCGCAAGGCATCAATCTGATCGACCCCATCCGCATCTTCGGCGTCAACCTGGCGGGCGAGGCAGGCACCAACAGCACCGTCACGATGGCCGGTTTTTCCATGCCGTCCGTGAACGCCTATTACTTTTTGTTCCTGTTCCTGTGTATCGCCGTCGTGTTCGTCACCAAGCGCCTGCAGCATTCGCGCCTGGGCCGTGCCTGGGTGGCCATCCGCGAAGACGAGATCGCCGCCAAGGCCATGGGCATCAACACGCGCAACGTCAAGCTGCTGGCCTTTTCCATGGGCGCCTCGTTTGGCGGCGTGGCCGGTGCCATGTTTGCCTCGTTCCAGGGTTTTGTCTCGCCGGAATCGTTTTCGCTGACGGAATCGATCGCCGTGCTGGCCATGGTGGTGCTGGGCGGCATCGGCCACATCCCCGGCGTGATCCTCGGCGGCGTGATCCTCGCCTCGATACCGGAAGTGCTGCGCCACGTGGTGGAACCGGCCCAACAGGCGCTGTTCGGCCGCGTGGTGATCGAGGCGGAAGTGCTGCGCCAGTTGCTGTACGGCCTGGCCATGGTCTTGATCATGCTCAACCGTCCTGCCGGCCTGTGGCCATCGCCGAAGCACGAAGACCGGCCCGACCACGACGTCGACCAGCCGAACAAATCCACCGGCGTCGTGTCCGCTTAAGGGAGGGATAGCATGAGCGAACAGATCATTCTCAATATTGCCGGCGTGAATAAACGTTTTGGCGGCTTGCAGGCGCTCACCGACGTGGGCATCACCATCCGGCAAGGGCAGATCTATGGCTTGATCGGCCCGAACGGCGCCGGCAAGACGACGTTTTTCAACGTCATCACCGGCCTGTACCAGCCCGACACGGGCACTTTCGAGCTGGCCGGCAAGCCGTATTCGCCATCCGCGCCGCACAAGGTGGCCAAGGCGGGCATTGCGCGCACCTTCCAGAACATCCGTTTGTTTGGCGACATGACGGCGCTGGAAAACGTCATGGTGGGGCGCCACGTGCGTTCGCACCAGGGCGTGTTCGGCGCCATCTTCCGCCACAAGGCGGCGCGCGAGGAAGAGGCATCGATCCGCAAGCGGGCCATGGAGCTGCTCGACTTCGTCGGCATCGCCCAGTTCGCCAGCCGCACGGCGCGCTTTTTGTCGTATGGCGACCAGCGGCGCCTGGAAATCGCCCGCGCGCTGGCCACCGATCCCACCCTGCTGGCGCTCGACGAACCGGCGGCCGGCATGAACGCGACGGAAAAGCTGGCCCTGCGCGAGTTGCTGGTGAAAATCAAGGCCGAAGGCAAGACCGTGCTGTTGATCGAGCACGACGTGAAACTGATGATGGGATTGTGCGACCGCATCACGGTGCTCGAATACGGCAAGCGCATCGCGGAAGGCTTGCCGGCCGAAATACAACAAAATCCTGCCGTCATCGAGGCTTACCTGGGAGGATCGCACGCATGAGTAACGATGGCTTAAACAAGAATGTATTGAAGGTATCTGGTTTGCACGTGGCCTACGGCGGTATCAAGGCGGTGAAAGGCATCGACCTGGAAGTGAACCAGGGCGAGCTGATCGCCCTGATCGGCGCGAACGGCGCCGGCAAGACGACGACCTTGAAAGCCATCACGGGGACTTTGCCTGCCTGCAAGGTCGAGGGCACGATCAGCTACCTGGGCGAAACGCTCAAGGGCACGAAATCGTTCCATCTGGTGGAAAGGAAACTGGCGATGGTGCCGGAAGGGCGGGGCGTATTCACCCGCATGTCGATCCGCGAAAACCTCATGATGGGCGCCTACACGCGCACGGACAAGGCCGGTGTCGAGGACGATATCGCCAAGTGGTTCGATGTGTTTCCCCGCCTCAAGGAAAGGGCGGCGCAGATGGCTGGCACCCTGTCGGGCGGCGAGCAGCAGATGCTGGCCATGGCGCGCGCCCTGATGAGCCATCCGAAGCTGCTGCTGCTCGACGAGCCGTCGATGGGCCTGTCGCCCATCATGGTCGAGAAAATTTTCGAGGTGATCCGCAAGGTGTCGTCCGAAGGCATCACGATCTTGCTGGTCGAACAGAATGCCCGCTTGGCCCTGCAGGCGGCGCACCGCGGCTATGTGATGGATTCCGGCCTCGTCACCATGGGCGGCAACGCGGCCGCCATGCTCGATGACCCGCGCGTGAAGGCGGCATATCTGGGGGAATAAGAACGATCAGACATAAAAAATGCCCCAGCTGGGCTGGGGCATAATGGCATCCGTCGGGGAAGTGCGGGATGGATGCCTGGAGGAGCCAGTGCAGCGGACCGCCGGAGCGGTCACGCAAGAATTACTTGGCGGCAGCGCGTGGCACGACTTTTTCAGCTGCTTGCGTGAACTGGTTCACGGCCGACGTCAGGTTCGCTTCGATGGCTTCGACGGCTTGCTTGCTGGTTTTCGAGAATTGCTCGTAGCCTGCATTGGCGTTGCCGATGGCGCTTTTCAGGATGGCGACGGCGTTTTCCGAACCGGCTGGCGCGTTCTTGGTGACTTCTTCCACCAGCGAAATCACTTTGCGGTTGGTTTCAGCGATTTGCGATTCGGCTGCTTTGCTGAACTCGGCTTGGGTGCCGGACGTGATGGCAGCCAGGTGACGACCGTAAGCGATGGCTTTTTCGGCGCTAGGCTGGGCTTGAGCAGCGCTCAGCGAGAAGAATTCTTGTGGATCTTTTGCCGACAGCAATTGCTTGGCGGCGGCGGTCGATTCTTCCAGGGTCGCCTTGGCGGCCGTCAGGTTCAGTTCGACGATCTTTTCGATGCCTTCGAAGGCCTTGCCCGTCAGCGACGAGAACAGGGCGAATTGGGCTTCCAGGTTGGCTTTGGTAGCGGACGAAAATTGCTCAGGAATTGAAAACATATAAATCTCCAAAAAATCGAAATCTGGTTAATTTGATGCTGCGTGTACCGTTTGGGAAAGCAGGTGAATCTAAATTTTTCAAGCTGAACAAGAATTGTGCAACGCAACAAACTCTATTCTACGGTGAAAAAAAACGAAGTCAAGCGTTTCTTGTGCGATGCAACAATTGAATAGATTTGGATCAAAAGTCGTTGTTTCTAAAGAGAAATATTTGATTTCTGCGTGTCAATGGTTTATGTCTAAACTATTGTTTCCAGCGGCTACGGGGACGATTGCGGCGCAGCATGCTAGACTTTGGCTCCCGCACTGGCGCAGCGCCCCTGTGCCGATCCTGTTTCCCGAGTTGATACCATGTCCAATCTTCCCGCCGCGGCTGGCGCCAGCGGCAAAGCCTCTCTTCTGACCACTCTGACGCCGATGGCCTTGCCCGGTTTCTTCGTGTTGTTATGGAGCACAGGTTTTATCGTGGCCAAGTTTGGCCTGCCGTACGCCCCCCCGCTGACCTTTTTGCTGCTGCGTTTCCTGGGCGTGCTGGTGATTCTGCTGCCGCTGGTGCTGCTGTTGCGCGCGCCGTGGCCCGTGGGACAGTTCCGCCAGATCGCCGTGGCCGGCATCTTGATGCAGGCCGGTTACCTGGCCGGTGTCTGGTGTGCCATCAAGCTGGGCATGCCGGCCGGCCTGTCCGCGCTGATCGTGGGCATGCAGCCCGTGCTGACGGCCTGCGCCGCACCGCTGATCGGCGAATCCGTGCGCCCGCGCCAGTGGCTGGGCCTGTTCTTTGGCTTGCTGGGCGTGGCCCTCGTCGTGTATGCGAAGATCAACCTCGTGGGCCTGACCGTGGAAAGCGTGCTGCTGTGCGTATTCGCCTTGCTGTCGATGACGGCCGGCACCATGTACCAAAAACGCCACTGTCCGCAATTCGACTTGCGCACCGGCACGGTGGTGCAGTTTGCCGCTTCCATCGTCGTGGTCTTGCCATTCGCCCTGTATTTCGAAGGGCTGGACCTGCATTTCAGCAATGTGCAATGGACGGCGAACTTCATCGGCGCCTTGCTGTGGTCGGTACTCGTGCTGTCCATCGGCGCCATCTTCCTGCTGTTCGCCCTGATCCGCCGCAGCGACGCGACGAAAGTGACGGGCTTGCTGTACCTGACGCCGCCCACGACGGCCGTGATGGCCTGGCTGATGTTTGGCGAAGCATTCAATATGCTGGGCATCGCCGGCATGCTGGTGGCCGTGATCGGCGTCGTGTTTGTGGTCAAGAAATAGATAAGCTATAGCAGGAGAGCAGGGCAGTGAACAAGCAAGCATCTGAAACCCGGGCGGCGCAGCAAGCCGTCGACGCCGTCATTCTGTCGCGCCGTTCTATCCGCGCCTTTTTGCCCACGCCGGTGGCGCAGGACGATATCGCGCGCATCCTGGAGGTGGCGGCGCGCGCGCCCTCGGGTGCCAACATGCAGCCGTGGAAAGTGTATGTGCTGTCGGGCGAGGCGCGCGCGCGCCTGTCGCGCCGCATCCTGGAAGCGTATGCGGCGCCGAAAGTGCCCGATGCGCCCGCCCGCACGGCGTCGTACACCTATTACCCGCGCCAGTGGACGGCGCCGTTCATCGAGCGCCGGCGCAAGATCGGCCTGGACCTGTACCAGCTGCTGGGCCTGGAGCGGGGCGATACGGCCGGCATGGCGGCCCAGCATGGGCGCAATTTCCAGTTTTTCGATGCGCCCGTCGGCCTGATCTTTACCATCGAGCGGGTGCTGGAGCAGGGTTCCTGGCTCGACTATGGCATGTTCTTGCAAAACATCATGCTGGCGGCGCGCGCGCGTGGGCTCGACACGTGCCCGCAGGCAGCCTTCATCCATTACCATGACATCATCCGCGACGAGCTGGACGTGCCGGCCAGCGAAATGGTGGTGTGCGGCATGGCCCTCGGCTATGCCGATCCGGACAAGATCGAAAACCGCCTGAGCACGGAACGCGAGCCGCTGGCCGGCTTTGTTAAATTCATGGACAAATAGACATGCCAGCGATGAGCACAAGCAAACAGCCGATTAAGGATGAGCTTGTTTGCTGATCGCCAACGATTTGTCTTTCAGTACTGCAATAAATACTGTCCTAACTGTTAAATGGGCTTGCGATTACTCTGCATTTCGCTACACTGCAATTAGGCAACAGCTTCACGGGGAATTATCGAATGGCTAAGTTTAAACTTGCGCTGGGTGTCCTGGCTTCCCTGCTGTTTGCACTGGCGCCGGCTGCGGCCGTGCACGCCAAGGAAGCGAACGGCAAATCCTCAGCCTCCAAGAAACACAACACCAAGAAAGTCAAAGTCGTGCTGCGCAAGGGCGCGACGGCCGCACCGCGCGAAAAGACCGTGCGCCGGGTCGTCATGGTGCGCGGCAAACGCAAGGTCATCTATCAAAAGGTCAGCAGCGTGGCCGTTCCCATGGCCGCGCCGATGCCCACCATGGGCGACCTGGCCGGCCTGAACCTCACGCGCGATCCGCTCGACCTCAAATCGAGCGTGGCGCTGGTGCTGGACCAGAACAATTCGGAAGTGCTGTTTGAAAAGAATTCAAATGTTGCCCTGCCCATCGCCTCCATCACCAAGATGATGACGGGCCTGGTGGTGGTCGAAGCGCACCAGGACATGGATGAATTGCTGACGATCACGGACGAGGACGTCGACCGGGCCAAGTTCAGCAGCTCGCGCCTGAAAGTGGGCTCGCAATTGACGCGCGCGAATATGCTGCACATCGCCCTGATGAGCTCGGAAAACCGCGCCGCCTCGGCGTTGGGTCGCAATTATCCGGGCGGCTTGCCGGCCTTTGTCGACGCCATGAACAGCAAGGCGCGCCAGCTGGGCATGATGGATACGCATTATGTCGATTCCAGCGGCTTGTCGAAGATGAACGTGGCCAGCGCGCGCGACCTGGGCAAGCTGGCCATGGCCGCCTTCCGCCATCCGTTGCTGCGCGAGTACTCGACGGACCCGAAAGCCATCGTCGAAGCCAGCGGCCAGCCCATGCAGTTCGGCAATACGAATCACCTGGTGGCCAACCCGGGCTGGGAGATCGGCCTGCAAAAGACGGGCTTCATCAATGAGGCTGGACGTTGCTTGATGATGCAGGCCGTCATCGAAGGACGGGCCGTGATCATGGTTTTCCTTGATTCCAAGGGTAAACAGTCGCGTACGGCCGATGCGGGACGCATGCGCAAGTGGCTGGAAGCATTGAAACCTGCCAACATGAGCTTGCCCGGCGGCTAAAAATGTCCATGGCGGCGTTGACCGGGGTCTGACCCGTCGGGTCAGACCCCAGCTTTAGTCCTGAGGAATAAACCCCAAAGTCACTGAAATCTGGTTCGCCGTTTCCACCAGGTCCACCAGCCACTCATCCTGCAGACGGTCGGCCGGGGCCGAGATCGACAGGCCGGCGATCAGCTTGCCGGAATCGTCGCGGATGCCGGCGGCCATGCAGCGCACGCCCAGTTCCAGCTCTTCATTGTCGCGCGCATAGCCGCGTTCGCGCACCAGGCTCAGTTCGCGCTCGAGCTTTTGCAGATCCGTGATGGAATTCTTGTTGTGCCCAGCCAGTCCCGTGCGCGTGGCGTAGGCGCGGATGGCTTTCGGCTCGTCGACGGAGAGGAACAATTTGCCCGTCGAGGTCAGGTGCAATGGCCCGCGGCCGCCGATGGCGCGCACGACTTGCATGCCCGAGCGTTCGGAAAAGGCGCGGTCGATATAGACGATCTCGTCGCCCTGGCGCACGGACAGGTTGATGGTTTGCTGGGTTTTCTTGTGCAGCTGGCGCATGAAGTCCAGCGCCGCTTCGCGCACGCTGAGGCGGCTTTTCACCACATTGCCCAGTTCCAGCAGGCGCATGCCCAGCCGGTACGTGCCCGGTTCGATGCGGTCGACAAAGCGCGTCAGCACCATGTCGTTGAGGATGCGGTGCGCCGTCGAGGGGTGCAGACCGGAAACTTTTGACAATTCCTTCAGGCTGACCGGGTCGGAATATTTGGCCAGGGCGTCGAGCAGGGCGACCATGCGCTCGATCACCTGGATCGTCGTCTTCGGGGCAGCGACCGGTTCAATTTTCATGATGGATTTGGTGCAATGCAGTATTCATCCTTCTTTATACCATGATGTGAAAAAATAGTGAAATGTTCCGAGATGGATAGCGAAAAAATTGTCACAATCCCTATGCCGGCCATCATAATGTGACCACGTGTGTAACTTTGGAAAACCATGCAACCTGTGAATGAATTCAAGAGCAAAAGCGGCTTGAAACGGATTTTCTCCGCCTTTTTCTACTCGCTCGACGGTTTGAAGGCAGCCTGGCGTCATGAACACGCGTTCCGCCAGGAGCTGGGCCTGTTCCTCGTCGGCACGGTGATCGCCTTGCTGCTGCGCATTTCCGCGTTTGAAAAGCTGGTGCTGATCGGCGTGCTGCTGCTGGTGCTGATCGTCGAACTGATCAATTCGGCAATCGAAGCCGTGGTCGACCGTATTTCGCTCGAACGCCATCCGCTGTCGAAAAACGCCAAGGACTTCGGTAGCGCGGCCGTGCTGCTGACCTGCATCCTGGCCTTCGCCACCTGGTCCGTCATCCTGTTCAACCGTTTTTATTAAGCACTAAATCCCCGCTGCGCGCCGTCCATATGCGGAAAACGCATATCAAACGGCGAAACGCTTCGTTCTCTTTGCGGCCATGGCGCCGTAATCTGGTGGCTCTGCAAGTTCAACCACACGGGGATCTTAGATGCTGTCGAAAAAAATCATCATTGCCGCCGCCATCAGCGCGTTTGCCATTCTGCAAACGGCGCAGGCTGCCGATATCACCCTGCTCAACGTGTCGTATGACCCGACGCGCGAGCTGTACCAGGATGTGAATACGGCATTTGCCAAGGAGTGGAAAGGCAAGACGGGCGACAACGTCAAGATCAAGCAATCGCACGGCGGTTCCGGCAAGCAGGCGCGCGCCGTCATCGACGGCCTGGAAGCGGACGTCGTCACCTTGGCCCTGGCCTATGACATCGATGCGCTGGCCGAGCACAAGCTGCTGGCCGCCGACTGGCAAAAGCGCTTGACGCACAACAGCTCGCCTTACACCTCGACCATCGTGTTCCTGGTGCGCAAGGGCAACCCGAAAGGCATCAAGGATTGGAACGACCTGATCAAGCCTGGTGTCTCCGTCATCACGCCGAACCCGAAAACCTCGGGCGGCGCCCGCTGGAACCACTTGGCCGCGTGGGGCTACGCGCTGCGCCAGCCGGGCGGCAACGAAGCGAAGGCCAAGGATTTCCTCGGCAAACTGTATAAAAACGTGCCCGTGCTCGATTCCGGCGCGCGCGGCGCCACCACCACCTTCGTCGAACGCGGCATCGGCGACGTGCTGATCGCCTGGGAAAACGAGGCTTACCTGGCCGTCAAGGAACTGGGCCCGACCAAGTTCGACATCATCACGCCATCCGTCAGCATCCTGGCCGAGCCGCCCGTGGCCGTCGTCGACAAGTTTGCCGACAAGCACGGCACGCGCAAGGTGGCCGAGGCTTACCTGAACTACCTGTACACGGACGAAGCGCAAGACATCATCGCGAAGAATTACTACCGTCCGGCAACGGACAAGGCGGCGAAGAAATACGCGTCGCAGTTCGCCAAGGTCAACCTGTTCACTATCGAGCAAGTGGCGGGCGGCTGGACGGCCGCGCAAAAGGCGCACTTTGCCGACGGCGGCATCTTCGACCAGATCTACCAGCCTAAATAATATCGGATGGCACGATTGCCATACCGTTACTAAAAGGACACATCATGGCGCTGCGCAGCTTTTCCGATTACCGGGTACTCATCGTGCCGGGCTTGCATAACAGCGGTCCCGAGCACTGGCAGAGCCGCTGGCAGTGCCTGTATCCGCAATTCGAGCGGGTCGAGCAGGACGACTGGAACGCGCCCGACCTGGCCACCTGGTCGTCGCGCCTGGACCAGGTGCGGCGGCAGGATGCGCGCCCGACCCTGATCGTCGCCCACAGCTTCGGCTGCCTGACGACGGCGCACAGCCTGGCCCGCGACCCGCAGGGCGTGGCCGGCGTGCTGCTGGTGGGGCCGGCCGACCCGGACAAGTTTGGCGTGGCGAAGGCATTGCCGCAAAAGCGGCTGCCTTGCCCCGGCATCCTGATCGCCAGCCAGACCGATCCGTGGATGACGGCCGAACATGCGGCGCAGTGGGCACGGCGCTGGAATTGCAAGTATATTGATGGCGGTGCGCTGGGCCATATCAACGCCGAGTCGCGCCTTGGCGACTGGGTCTACGGCCAGGCGCAATTACAAACGCTGTTTGATCTGGCGCAAAGCGACAAGCGCCACCGTCAGGCAGCCTGATTCGACAATTCGATTGCCACATAACCTCACAGGAGATCACGATGACTTTACGCCTGGGCGATGTCGCCCCTGATTTTGAACAAGACAGCTCGATCGGCCCGCTCAAGTTCCACGAGTGGGCGGGCAATTCCTGGGTGGTGCTGTTTTCCCACCCGGCCGACTTTACCCCCGTGTGCACGACGGAACTGGGCCTGACGGCCAAGCTCAAGCCGGAATTCGACAAGCGCAACGTGAAGGCCATCGCCTTGTCCGTGGACGCGGCCGAGTCGCACAAGAGCTGGATCAAGGATATCGAAGAGACGCAAAACACGGTGGTGGGCTTCCCCATCATCGCCGACGTCGACAAGAAAGTGTCGGTGCTGTACGACATGATTCACCCGGAACAGTCCGTCACGGCCACCGTGCGCTCCGTCTTCATCATCGACCCGAACAAGAAAGTGCGGCTGATCCTCACGTATCCGCTGAGCACGGGCCGCAACTTCAACGAAATCCTGCGCGTCATCGACGCCCTGCAGTTGACGGATGGCTATACGGTTGCCACGCCCGGCAACTGGAAGGATGGCGACGACGTCATCATTCCATTGACCGTGCAAGACCCGGACGTGATCAAGCAGAAGTATCCGAAGGGATTTACGGCCGCCAAGCCGTATTTACGCCTCACGCCGCAGCCGAACAAGTAAGAACGGGGTCAGACCCCAGCCGTCAAGGTGTTGGGTTAAGTGTGTGCCCACCCCAACCCCACCCCAAAAGCCGGGGTCGGACCCGCAGGGTCCGACCCCTTTTTTTTCGCCCATAGATTCCGCCAGCAAGTATGCAAAATCCATCTAAGCAAATGAGAAATGGTTAGTTCTTTTTATAACGCTTGCATGTGATTATTGCGCCCTATAACTCAAAAATGTAATAAGAAGGGGTTTCTATGTCTGCAGCATCAGCAACACCGTTCAAGGCGCGGGGAGCGCCGTTTCGGGTCATGCCGGGGTTTAAGCTGTCACTGGGCTTCACGCTCTTTTACCTGGCTCTGATCGTCCTCATTCCGCTGTCGTCGGTGTTCCTGAAGACCTTCACCATGACGTGGGACGCCTTCTTCAGCGCCGTCACGTCCGATCGCGTGATGGCGTCCTACCGCCTGACGTTCGGCGCCTCGCTGATCGCCGCGCTGCTGAACGTGGTGTTTGGCGGCATCCTGGCCTGGGTGCTGGTGCGCTATAAATTTCCCGGCAAGCGCATCATCGACGCCCTCGTCGATTTGCCGTTCGCCCTGCCGACGGCCGTGGCCGGCATCACCCTGACGGCCCTGTATTCGTCGAACGGCTGGTTCGGCCAGTTCATCGAAGGCGTGCTGGGCATCAAGGTGGCGTTCACGCCGCTGGGCGTGGTGGTGGCGCTGACCTTCATCGGCTTGCCCTTCGTCGTGCGCACCGTGCAACCGGTGCTGGAAGACGCGGAAAAGGAACTGGAAGAAGCAGCCGCCAGCCTGGGCGCCTCGTCGCTGCAAACGTTTATCCGCGTGATCTTCCCCACGATTTTGCCCTCCCTGCTGACGGGCTTTGCGCTGGCCTTTGCCCGTGCCACGGGCGAGTACGGTTCCGTGATCTTTATCGCCGGCAATATGCCCATGGTGTCGGAAATCACGCCGCTGTTCATTATTACCAAGCTGGAGCAATACGATTACGCAGGTGCCACGGCCATCGCCGTGGTGATGCTGGTGGTCTCCTTTTTGCTGTTGTTGACGATTAACCTGCTGCAAGCATGGACGCGCGGAAAGGCGAAGAAATCATGAGTACGAATACGACTGCCGCCGCTGGCGTGGACAAGGCGCTGCCGACGGCGCGCCGCTTCGAGCCGAACGTCGGCCCCGTCGTGCTGGAACCCTTGTGGGTGCGCACGGTCCTGATCACCATCGCCCTGCTGTTCCTGACGGCCTTCCTCATCGTGCCCCTGGTGGCCGTGTTTGCGGAAGCGTTCAAGAAGGGCTGGGAAGCGTACATCGCCGCCATCATCGATCCGGACGCCATTTCCGCCATCAAGCTGACCCTGATCACGGCCGCCATCGCCGTGCCGCTGAACCTGGTATTCGGCGTGGCCGCTTCCTGGTGCATCGCCAAGTTCGAGTTCCGCGGCAAGAGCATCCTGCTGACCCTGATCGACTTGCCGTTTTCCGTTTCCCCGGTGATTTCCGGCCTGATCTATGTGCTGATGTTTGGCGCCCAGGGGTGGTTCGGCCCGTGGCTGCAGGCGCACGACATCAAGATCCTGTTCGCCGTGCCCGGCATCGTGCTGGCCACCATCTTCATCACCTTCCCGTTTGTGGCGCGCGAACTGATCCCGCTGATGCAGTCGCAGGGCAGCGAAGAGGAAGAGGCCGCCATCGTGCTGGGCGCGTCGGGCTGGAACACTTTTCGCCGGGTCACCTTGCCGAACATCAAGTGGGGTCTGCTGTATGGCGTGATCCTGTGTAATGCCCGCGCCATGGGCGAGTTCGGCGCCGTGTCCGTCGTGTCCGGCCATATCCGCGGCGAAACCAACACCATGCCGCTGCAAGTCGAAATTTTGTACAACGAGTACAACTTCGCCGCCGCATTTGCCGTCGCCTCCCTGCTGGCCTTGCTGGCCTTGGTGACCCTGGCCCTGAAAGCTTTCATTGAGTGGCGTTTGAACGAGAGCGACGCCGACGATTCCGCCTTACGTTCTACGGAGCACTGACATGACCATCGCAGTTAACAACATCCACAAGCGCTTCGGCGATTTCGTCGCCCTCGACAATATCTCGCTGGACTTTCCCGCCGGCGAACTGACGGCCCTGCTGGGCCCGTCCGGCTGCGGCAAGACCACCTTGCTGCGCATCATTGCCGGCCTCGAACATCCGGACAGCGGCCAGGTGCTGCTGGACGCGGAAGATGCATCGAACCGCCACGTGCGCGAACGGCAAGTCGGTTTCGTGTTCCAGCACTATGCGCTGTTCAAGCACATGACCGTGTTTGAAAACGTGGCCTTCGGCTTGCGCGTGAAGTCGCGCAGCGAGCGTCCTTCGGAAGACCAGATCCGCCGCAAAGTGAAAGATTTGCTGGAACTGGTGCAGCTGGACTGGCTGGCCGACCGCTATCCGCCGCAACTGTCGGGCGGGCAACGCCAGCGTATCGCCCTGGCGCGCGCCCTGGCCGTCGAGCCGCGCGTGCTGCTGCTCGACGAACCATTCGGTGCGCTTGACGCCAAGGTGCGCAAGGAATTGCGCCGCTGGCTGCGCCGCCTGCATGACGACTTGCACGTGACCAGCATTTTCGTCACGCATGACCAGGAAGAAGCGCTGGAAGTGGCCGACCAGGTCGTGCTGATGAACAAGGGCACGGTCGAGCAACTCGGTTCCCCTGAGCAAGTCTACAACCACCCGGCGTCGCCCTTCGTGTATGGCTTCCTGGGCAACGTCAACCTGTTCCACGGCCGCGTGCATGACGGCGTGATGGCGACGGGCGACGCCAGCTTCGAAGTGCCCGATTATGCGGGCGTGAGCGACAGTAAGGGCACGGCCTATGTGCGTCCGCACGACCTGGAAATCGACCGCTACACGCAGGGCGCTGAAGGCATCGTCGTGAAATTGAGCCGCGCGCATGCGATCGGTCCGCTGGCCCAGCTGGACTTGCAGCGCGTCGACAACAGCGAGCTGATCGAAGCGGTGATGTCGAACGAGCGTTTTACGCATTTGCAACTGAAGGAAGGCGAGACCCTGGTCGTGCGCCCGAAACGTCTGCACGTGTTCGTTGAACCGACAAGAACCTGAGAGGCTGGAACACCATGAATTTTCAACAACTGCGCTCCATCCGCGAAGCGGCCCGCCGCGGCTATAACCTGACGGAAGTGGCCAATGCCCTGTTCACGTCGCAGCCGGGCGTGAGCCGGCAAATCCGCGAACTCGAGGACGAGCTGGGCGTCGTGATTTTCGAGCGCAACGGCAAGCGACTGACGGGCTTGACGGAGCCGGGCAAGGGCATTTTGAAGATCGTCGACCGCCTCCTGATCGAGGCGGAAAACCTGCAGCAGGCCAGCCTCGAATACAGCGGCCAGACCAGCGGGACGCTATCCGTGGCGGCCACGCACACGCAGGCGCGCTATGCGCTGCCGAAAGTGGTGCAAAGCTTCCGCGCCGCCTTCCCCGACGTGCGCATCGCGCTGCAGCAAAGCGCGCCCGAGCACATCGCGGAATGGGTGCTGTCGGGCAAGACCGACATCGGCATCGCCACGGAAGGCTTGAGCCAGTTCCCCGACCTCGTGTCGTTCCCGTGCTACCGCTGGAGCCATCTGATCGTCGTGCCGGACGGCCACCCGCTGCTCGATCACTCGCCCATCCGCCTGGAAGACCTGGCCAAGTATCCCTTGATCACCTACGACAAAGGTTTCACGGGGCGCGGCCATATCGACGACGCGTTTGCCAAGGCGGGCGTGGCGACCGACATCATTTTGACGGCCATGGATTCCGACGTCATCAAGCAGTACGTGGCGCTGGGCCTGGGCGTGGGCATCGTCGCTTCGATGGCTTTCGACCATGGCCGCGACAAGGGGCTAAGGGCCGTGGAAGCGTCGCATCTGTTCGCCACCAACACGACGCGCCTGGCCGTACGCCGCGGCGCCTACCTGCGCGCCTACGCCTACGAGTTCATCCTGCAACTGGCGCCGGACCTGACGCGCGCAGACATCGACCGCGCCATGGCGGGAGAGGAAGCGCTCTAGGCCGCTGCGAGCTCGGCCCTTTGCGCGCGCGTCAGGCTGGCCACGGCGCGCGCGTAGCTATCGCGCACCAGTTCCGTCAGATAATCGGCGGGGAAGCGCGCCACGTCGACGATGGTCACCCAGTGGAAGCGGCCCATGTAGCGGGCCGGTTTGACGCCCGGCATGTCCGTCAGTTCGACGAAGCGTTTGGCGCTGACGCGCAGGCTGAAGCGCCACTGCTCGGGCGCGCTGGTCTTGAAATAGGCAAACTTCTTGCCGCCCACTTCAAACACGAGGATGTTCGACGGCGCTCCGTACAGCACGGCTTGCGCGCCGGGCCGGGCCGCGCAAAAATCCTTCAGTTCATCTGTCGTCATTCGTCCACCGCCATGAATTGTTGCGTGCTGTGGTGGAAGGCATAGGCCGATCCGGCAGGCGCATCCAGTAGCGCAATAAAACGGTCGTCCACGCTGAGCACGGCGCCCAGCGACACGAGGGCCACGTTGGCGCTGTCGTTCATGTAGTCGTCGCTTTCGTCGTTGGCCGTGAAGCGCCAGCCGCTGTCGCTGTCGTTGTCCGGTTCCTCGCGGTACAGATAGCCGACGGGCGCACCGTCTTCCAGCACTTTTTTCGTCACGAAGCACAGGCCCGCGTAGCGGTTGACGAGGTTGTCGTCATCGTCGTGCTGCGTATTGATGATGTGGCGCGCATCGAAGGCGATGGGGTCTTGGGCATGCAAATCGGGGATGTAGCCGGGCATGTTGTCGAGCTTGCCGGTGAAGTGCCCATTTGGCTCGACCGTATCGACCAGCACCCACATGCGCTCGGCGCCCGGCGCCTGCGGATCGTCGCTGTGGAAGGCGAAGATCAGCTTGACTACCTCGCCCGGTCGCACCTGGGCAATGGCCTCGGGCGGCGATTTATAGAAAGTATAGGGGTGGCGCGCCGCCAGTTCGGCGGCGTCGGCCAGGTGCCAGCTGGGCATGGTGGTCCGTCATCGGAGTCGAAGAACTCCCATGGTAGCCGATTGCCCGCCGGCCTGGCTACTCGCCTGGCCAGTTCAGGCCGTCTTGCGGGAAAACAGCCGGGCCGCCAGCAGCACGCCGGCCGCCCCCATGACCCAGGCGGCGGTGCTGCCGGAAAAACCGATCAGTGTATTGGCGGCGATCTTGCCCGCTTGCGGCTTGACGAGGGCCATGCGCCGCTTGCTCATCTGCGCGCCCAGCTCGCTCAAGCGCCTTGCTGTCAGCTGCGCTTCCGGTTCCGGCAGCAGCACGGTTTCCTCATCGGCCACATGGTGCAGCACGTCGCGCATCAGTTCCAGCAGCAAGGCGTCATGGCGCGTGGCGGCGGCATCCGTCGCGCGCAATTGCGCGATCAGGCGGCGCATTTCCTGGTGCTCGGGCACGCTTTTCTGGCGTACGGCCGCATCGCCGTCGAGCAGGCGCATCTGCGGATAGAAAATTTCTTCTTCCAGGTTCGCATGGATTTCCAGCGCGCTGCAGATGGTGTCGGCCAGGGCTTTTTTGACGGCGGGCTTTTTGCTGGTGGTGTACTGATGGAAGGCCAGCAGCACGTGGCTATGGTCGAAGCGGATCATGTCGGTGATGGAGGGACTCAATTTGCTTAAAGTCAGCATGGCGTGCTCCGTGATGGATGTCGGCAGGAGCATGCATGATAGGGCGCGGCGACGGGCCGTCCGGCAGGAAGGATGGCGTTTGTCTGCGCTGGCGCAAGACGGCGTGCGATAACGCAGGCCGGGCTTGCCTGAACGGCGCCTGCGCCAGTGTGAATTAACAACACTTCAGTCCAGCCCGCCAATGTCACGGCCGGGCTTGCACGAAGCATGACGCCGCGCAAAGCGGGCTGATGCAATCAATGCATGAGAGCGATTGAAATTTTCAATGACTGAAGATGTTTCTTTTATTGCATTTTGATTTCCTGAATGATATCTTTTGTCCAATCGCAAAGAAGTGTAATAAAAATATAAACAACATTGTAATTTTTGAAATTTATTAACAGGGGAAACTATGAACATGACTAAACGTGCTGTACTGGGTCTCTGCCTCGCTGTCTCGGCTTGCCTCGCACCATTGGCCCAAGCGGCGAGCTGGGTGGAAATCACCGATCCTGCCATGAGCGGCTTTGCGGTGGGCGGCAAGACCGTCACCTACGGCAGCGTGGCTGCGGACTCGGTTTGGGTCTATGACGGCGCCAACCCGTCCGGCCCGCAAAGTGCGGCCGCCATCCAGAGCCTGGTCAGCAGCAAGTTTGGTCTGCCATCGAGCGGCACCGGCTCGCTGGTCTTTGCCGCCCAGGGCGACCTGGCCAGCAGCAAGTCCGGTTCCTTCACCGTCAACTCCAGCTTCGACTACCTGGCCGTGCATTATGGCCGTGGCGAACTGTTGTTCCACTGGGATACGCCGCTGGCCGCCAATACGGTTTTCAGCATTGCCAACTTGCCGCGTGGCCTGAGCAATTTCCGCGCGTTCAACTCGGTCTCGGCCGTGCCTGAGCCAGCGACCTACGGCATGCTGATGCTGGGCCTGGGCCTGGTCGGTTTTGCCGCGCGCCGCCGCCGCGCCTGAGCCTGAGCCTGATGCGCCTGCGGGCGCAAGACATGAAAAAGCCCGGAAACGCGCAATGCGTTCCGGGCTTTTTGCATGGCAGAGCGTTATTTACCAGCTATAGCCAGCCTTGGCGTAGTAATAGCGGCCG
The DNA here is from genome assembly GCF_900103595.1 of Janthinobacterium sp. OK676. Lineage (NCBI taxonomy): Bacteria > Pseudomonadati > Pseudomonadota > Betaproteobacteria > Burkholderiales > Oxalobacteraceae > Janthinobacterium > Janthinobacterium sp. OK676. The sequence goes on along the minus strand of NZ_FNHA01000002.1, from coordinate 671,967 downwards.
TTGAAACCGTTCGGCGCGAAGATGCTGTAGGGCTGGGTGCCGTTGACGTTCAGGTTGCCGGCGCTCGTCACTTGCGCCGGGTAGCGGTTGGTGACGTTGTCGATGCCGGCCACGAGGCGCCAGTTTTTGCCCAGTTTCACGGAACCGGACACGTCCAGCACCCATTGCGGGTCATACGTCTGGTCCAGCTTGACGTCGTTTTGCGGCACGGTGAAGCTGCCGTAGCGCGTGACGACGCCGTGCGCATTCCAGATGCCGAAGCCGTAGTCGGCGGCCAGGCTGAACTTGTCCTTCGGCGAGGCCACCGTGATGCGGTCGATGCTCTGGCGGTCGATCAGTTTCAGGTTGTTGGCCGTCAGGATGGCGGGATTGTCGGCGATTTTCTGAACCTTGCTCTTGTTGTGGTTGTACGCCACGGTGAGGTCCAGGCGGTTCTTGTCCTGCAGGTCGATGCGGTAGGTGCTGACGATGTCCACGCCTTCCGTGCGCGTATCGACGGCGTTGGTGAAATAACGTCCCGAGCCCACAGGCGTGCCTTGCGCGGCCAGGACGCTTTTCAACGCATTGTTGAGCACCAGATTGGCCGAGAACAGGATGCGGTTGTCGATGTCGATGCGGTAGGCGTCGATGCTGGTGGTGAAGTTGCGGCTGGGCTGGAACTGCAGGCCCAGGCTGTAGTTGCGGGCTTTTTCCGGTTTCAGATCCTGTGCGCCCAGAGCGCGCGCCTGCGGCGTGTTGACGGCGAAGGTGCCCGTCTCGATCGGCGTGTTGACGCCGTTGACGACCTGGAAGTTGGTGGTGGTGATGGTGTAGTACTGCTGCGCCAGCGATGGCGCGCGGAAGCCGCTCGACACGGTGCCGCGCAGCGACAGGGCGTCCGTGAACGCATAGCGGGCCGAACCCTTGGCCGAGGTGGTGCTGCCGAAATCGCTGTAGCGCTCATGGCGCAGGGCCACGCCGCCGGACAGGTTTTTCGTCGCTTCCGCTTCCAGGTTCACATAGATCGACTCGTTGTGGCGCGAGTGGCTGCCCGCATTGGCGGGACGGAAGCCGGCAAAGCCTTGCGAACCGCCGCCCGTGTACGACGCTGCGTCGCCGGCGCCGATGCTGTACTTTTCATGGCGCGCTTCGGCGCCCACGGCCACCGTCAGCGGACCCGTAAAGTAAGACACGGGAAACTCGCGCGCCGCATCGAGGTTGAAGACGGTCTGTTCGTTTTTCAGCGAGCCGGCATAGAAATGCGTGGGGCTGGCTGCGCCCAGCGACTGGTTGACCGTGTTGTCCAGGTCCAGTTCGAACTTGTTGCTGCCGTAATTGAGGCTGGCATCCCAGCGCCAGCCGGCCGCTTCGCCGCGCAAGCCCGTGACGATGGACTGGTCTGTCAGGGTACTGTTTTGCAGCGGCAGAAAGCCTTCCGGAAACAGCGGCGTGCGCTGGACGAACTGCTTCGAATTATTCGGGTCCGCGATCAGCGCCGTGCGCCAGGTGGCGGCGGCCGACGTGTCGCGCTTGCCATAGTTGCCGAAGGCGTACCAGTCGATGTTGTCATTGATGCGGTATTCGCTGTTGAGGAAAATCGTCGCCGGCTTGCTTTCCGGATCGCCATAGCGCTGGTTGACCTTGCCGTAGCGCGGCTCCAGCGGATTGCGGAAGTCGGCGCCGGCGCGGTTGGTCGGATCGCGTTCCGCCACTTCCGCCGAGACGCGCACCCAGCCGTCGTCACCGAGCGCGAAGCCGGCCGAGCCCTTGATGGATTTCTGCTTGCCGTCGCGTTCCTGCGTCTGGCCATAGCCCACTTCGACGTCGCCGCCGGCCGCGCCTTTTTTCAGGATGATGTTGATCACGCCGGCAATCGCGTCGGAACCGTACTGGGCCGCCGCGCCATCGCGCAGCACTTCCACGTGGTCGATGGCGGCCAGCGGGATGGCGTTCAGGTCGACGGGCGCCGAGCCGCGGCCCAGCGAACCGTTGACGTTGACGACGGCCGACGTGTAGCGGCGCTTGCCGTTCACCAGCACCAGGGTCTGGTCTGGCGACAGGCCGCGCAGCTGGGCCGGACGCACGGCGTCGCTGGCGTCGGCGCCCGTGGCGCGGGCAAAGTTCAGCGATGGCAGCAGGCGCGCCAGCACGGTGGCCAGTTCGCCCGAACCCGTGCTTTGCAGGTCGCGCGACGTGAGGATGTCGATCGGCGACTCGGAATCGATGGTGCGGCGGTTCTTGGCGAAGGTGCCGGTGACCACGACCGACTGCAATTCGCCTTCGGCCGGCAGTTCTTGCTGCGCTTGCGCCTGCATCGGCAGGCTGAAGCAGGCGACCAGGCTGGCGGCGATAACGGTTTTCACGGGGAGGGCGGGAAGCTGGGAGCGGGCGGTGCTTGAACTCATCGACGATATCTCTTCGGTTGGTGGTTGCGCGGACCATGGCGGTCCGGTGATGCAATCAGATTAACAGTGGGCACGCGGCGTGCTTACGAATCGTTCTGTCTATCGATATGCAATAAATATCTGAAAGACGTCAACATGGCGCGAGTAGCGCATATGGCCTCGTTTCCAGCATACGACCGCGCAGGGCAAGGCCGCAATGCTGCACAGCAGTAAATTGCCAGCTGTTGTATAAATACGACTAGTTGCGATGAGAGGGGGGGGAGCCTGGCGGCGGCCTGCGCCGCCAGGCGGAGCGCGCTTACTGGCCCGGATTGGGCAGACTGGCGTGGATGGCGTCGACGGCCGCCACGAGGTCCGGCGACAGGCTGACTTGATGGGCATCGATATTTTGCTGCAACTGCGCCACGCTGGTGGCGCCGATGATGGTCGAGGCCACGAACCAGCGCGAGTAGCACCAGGCCAGGGCCAGCTGCGCCGGCGTCAAGCCGTGCGCGCGGGCCAGCGCCGCATACTGGGCGGCGGCTGCTATGGTAGCGGGGCGCACGTAGCGGGGACTCCAGCCGGGCGGGAAAATCGTCAGGCGGCCCCTGGCTTGCGGATCGTCGAGGTATTTCGCCGTCAGCTGGCCGAACGCCAGCGGGCTGTAGGCCAGCAAGCTGACGTTTTCCCGGTGGCAGGTTTCGTCGAGCAAGCTTGTCTCGAAATGGCGCGCCGTCAGGTTGTACAGGTTCTGGATCGAGGCGATGCGCGGCAAGCCTTTCAGCTCGGCCTGCTTGATGTATTCGCACACGCCCCACGACGATTCGTTCGACACGCCGATGTGGCCGATCTTGCCCTCGTCGACCAGCTTGCCCAGCACGGCCAGGGTGTCTTCGATGGCGACCGAGGCGTGCTCCTTGCGCGGGTTGTACACGCTGGCGCCGAAGATGGGCAGGTTGCGGCTGGGCCAGTGCAACTGGTACAGGTCGATATGCTCCGTCTGCAGCCGGCGCAGGCTGTCCTCGACGGCGGCGCGGATGTTGACGGCGTCGTGGTCCGTCTTGCCCTTGCGTATCCAGTGCATGCGCGAGTTCGGTCCGGCTACCTTGCTGGCCAGGACGATCTGGTCGCGCTTGCCGCTTTTCTTCAGCCAGCTGCCGATGTAGCGCTCGGTGCTGCCCTGCGTTTGCGCGCTGGCCATCACCGGATACATCTCGGCCGTGTCGATGAAGTTGATACCGCGTTCGAGCGCGTAATCGAGCTGGCTGTGCGCTTCGGCTTCGCTATTCTGCTCGCCGAAGGTCATCGTGCCCAGGCAGATCGTGCTCACTTCCAGGCTGCTGGAACCCAGCTTGACCTTGGCGATCATTTTGCCTGCTTGCCGCGCAGCGCGCGGGCGCAATCCTTGATCAGGGCGGGGCCTGCGTAAATCAGGCCGCTGTACAGCTGCACCAGCTGCGCGCCCGCTTCGAACTTGGCCACGGCGTCGCTGCCCTGCATGATGCCGCCCACGCCGATGATGGGCAGCGCGTCGCCCAGTTCCGCCTTCAGCAGACGGATGACATTGTTCGACAGCTCGAACACGGGCGCGCCGGACAGGCCGCCCGCTTCCGCGCCGTGCGGCATGCCTTCGACGGCGCTGCGTGACAGGGTCGTGTTGGTGGCGATGACGCCGTCGATCTTGTGGCGCGTGAGCGACTCGGCGATGCTTTTCACCTGTTCACCATCCATGTCAGGCGCGATTTTCAGGGCCAGCGGCACGTAGCGCTTGTGTTTGTCCGCCAGGCGCGCCTGGGCTTCCTTGAGCTGCGACAGCAGGGCGTCGAGTTCGGACGCGCCCTGCAGCTGGCGCAGGTTTTTCGTGTTCGGCGACGAGATGTTCACCGTCACATAGCTGGCATACGGGTAGACTTTTTCCAGGCACAGCAGATAGTCGTCGGCCGCGCGCTCGATGGGCGTGTCGGCATTCTTGCCGATGTTCAGTCCCAGCACGCCGGCGCGGTTCTGGTAGAACTTCGACGCCTGCACGTTGGCGACAAAGGCGTCGACGCCGCCATTATTGAAACCCATGCGGTTGATGATGCCCTGCGCCTGCGGCAGGCGGAACATGCGCGGTTTCGGATTGCCCGCCTGCGCGCGCGGCGTGACGGTGCCCACTTCGATGGAACCGAAACCCAGGTCGGCCAGCGCGTCGATGTAGGCGCCATCCTTGTCCAGGCCCGCGGCCAGGCCGACCGGGTTGGGGAAGGTGATGCCCATCACCGTGCGCGGATCCGCCGCCGGTTTGCCGGCCAGCTTCGTCAGGCCCAGCGCACTGGCGCGTTTCAGGGCGGGCAGGGTGAGATGATGGGCCGCTTCGGCATCCATCGAGAACAGCAGCGGGCGGGCGAGGGAGTACAGGAATTTTTCAGACATGGGGCGCTTTGAGTAGGTGTGCGGGCCGCCGGGAAGGGCTGGCGGCGCGCGAAATAAGTGCCGTATTTTACCGTGTTCCGCGTGGCTGCCGGGTGTATAGTTCTCTTTTGTCTAATGCAACATTAATTCATTCATAATTCGCATCGGGCCGCGGACCTTCCTGTTTTTTCTCTGTTCTGTTGACTTCATAAGCGAGACATCGATTGAAAAAGACACGCATCTTGACGGCCATCGCGGCCGCCAGCGCACTGCTGCTGAGCCACCCGGCCCTGGCCCTGCCCAATACGCAAGACACCCGCATGCTGAGCGAACCGGCCGTTTCCAGCCGCCACATCGCCTTCATCTATGCGGGCGATTTGTGGCTGTCGAACCTCGATGGCGGCGGCGCGCGGCGCCTGACCTCCGACCTGGGCGACAAGTCGCATCCCGTGTTCTCGCCCGACGGCAGCCTGATCGCGTATAGCGCGAATATCGACGGCAATATCGACGTGTACGTGATTGCGGCGGCCGGTGGCGTGCCGCGCCGCCTGACCTTCCACCCGGGCGTGGACCTGGCGCAGTCGTTCACGCCCGATGGCCAGTCCGTGATGTTTACCTCGCCCCGCGCCGCCTTCAACAACCGCTTCCAGAAGCTGTTTACGGTGCCGGTAGCGGGCGGCGTGGAAACGCAGCTGGAGATTCCGAATGCCTCGCGCGCCACGTATTCGCCCGATGGCAAGCGCATCGCCTACAACCCGCTGGCGCCCGCCTTCAAGCAGTGGAAGCGCTACCGGGGCGGCACCAATTCCTGGCTGTGGCTGTTTTCGTCCAGCGACAAGTCGATTGAAAAAATCCCCCAGCCGACGACGCGCTCGAACGACGTCGACCCGATCTGGATCAAGGACACCGTCTACTTCCGCTCCGACCGCAACGGCGAATTCAACCTGTTCGCGTATGACGTCAAAACCAAGGCCGTGCGCCAGCTGACGCGGCACACGGATTTCCCCGTGCTGAACGCATCGGCCGCGAACGGCACCATCGTCTACGAGCAGGCGGGCTACCTGCACGCGTTCGACATCGCCAGCGGCCAGGCGCACAAACTGACCATCGGCGTGGCCAGCGACCTGGGACAGACGCGCCCCCGCTGGGTCAAGAATGCGAAATACATCCGCGACGCGTCGATCTCGCCATCGGGCGCGCGCATCGCCTTCGAGTATCGGGGCGAGATCGTCACCATCCCCGCCGACAAGGGCGACGTGCGCAACCTGACGCAGACGGCCGGCGCCCACGAGCGCACGCCGATCTGGTCGCCCGATGGCCGCTCGGTCGCGTATTTCTCGGACGAATCGGGCGAATATGAATTGCATGTGCGGGCGCAGGATGGCAAGGGCGTCGTGCGCAAGTTCAAGCTCAATGGCAGCGGCTTCTATGACAATGCCGTCTGGTCGCCCGACAGCAGGAAGATCGCGTTTGCCGACAATGGCTGGAGCATGTACGTGATCGACGTCGGCACGGGCAAAGTGCAGAAGGTCGCCACGGAGCCGATGTATGGCGTCGACAAGAGCATGCGCGCCTCGTGGGCGCCCGATTCACGCTGGCTGGCCTACACGCTCAATTCGCCCACCTACACGCGCAGCGCCTACATCTATTCCGTCGAGCAGAACAAGTCGATGCCGGTGACCGATGGCCTGTCCGACGTGGCCCAACCCGTGTTCGACAAGAGCGGCAAGTACCTGTACTTCTTCGCGTCGACGAATGCGGGGCCCAGCAACAACTGGTTTTCGCAGCAGAACGAAGACAATCTGGTGACGCGCACCGTATGGATGGCCGTGCTGCGGCGCGACTTGCCGTCGCCCCTGATCAAGGAGAGCGACGAGGAAAAGGCCGCCGGTACGGACGCGAAAAAAGACACGGCGAAGGCGGAAGCGGAGTCGAAGACTGAACCGAAGATCGATCCGAAGACGGGCCGCGACGATCCGAAAGTGGTCGTGGCGCCGGTGGCGCCGATCAGCATCGACTTCGACGGCATCGCCACGCGCATCGTCGACCTGCCGCTGCCGGCCGCGCAGTTTTCCAGCCTGGCCGCCGGCGCCGCGGGGCAGATATTTTTGCTGCGCGAAAGCGATGGCAAGAAGGCCGTGCAGCGCTTCGACCTGAAGGAGCGCAAGGCGGAAACCGTGGTGGCCGACGCCGACGACTTCGACGTTTCCGCCGACGGCAAGAAGCTGTTGTACCGCCAGAAGGACAACTGGGCCATGGGCTCCGCCACGGGCAAGCTGCTGGCGCCGGGCGAGGGCAAGATCAAGGTCGACGCCATCGAAGTGAAAGCGGACCCGCGCGCCGAATGGACGCAGATTTTCAACGAGGTGTGGCGCATCAACCGCGATTACTTCTATGACCCGGGCATGCATGGCGTGGACTGGAAGGCCATGCGCGACAAGTACGCCGTCTTCCTGCCCGAGCTGTCGAGCCGCGCGGACCTGAACCGCCTGATCCAGTGGATGTGCAGCGAACTGGCCGTGGGCCACCACCGCGGCGGTGGCGGCGACGATTTCATCGAGGCGAAGAAGGTGCCGGGTGGACTCCTGGGTGCCGATTACGACGTGAGCGATGGCCATTACCGCTTCAGGAAGGTGTATGGCGGCTTGAACTGGAATCCTGCCCTGCGCGCGCCGCTGACGGAACCGGGCCTGAACGTCAAGGCGGGCGAATACCTGCTGGCCGTCGACAGCCGCCCGCTGGCGCCGCCCACCAATTTGTACAGCGCCTTCGAGAACACGGCCGGCAAGGCCATCGACCTGACCGTGGGGCCATCGGCCGACGGCAAGGGTGCGCGCACGATCACCGTGGTGCCCGTGCCGACCGAGGATGCCTTGCGCAACCGCGACTGGATCGAAGGCAATATGCGCAAGGTGAATGCGGCAACCGGCGGCAAGGTGGCCTACGTGTACGTGCCCAATACGGCGGGCCTGGGCCACACCTACTTCAAGCGCTATTTCTTCCCGCAGGCGGACAGGCAGGCCATCATCGTCGACGAGCGTTTCAATGGCGGCGGCAGCGTGGCCGATTACTACATCGAGATCCTGCAGAAGAAGGAAATCGCCTGGTGGACGATGCGCTACGGCGCCGACATGAAGACGCCGTCCGCGTCGATCCAGGGTCCGCGCGCCATGCTGATCGACGAGACGGCCGGCTCGGGCGGCGACCTGCTGCCGTGGATGTTCCGCAAAAATAACATGGGGCCGCTGATCGGCAAGGCGACTTGGGGCGGCCTGGTGGGCATCCTCGGCTTCCCCGTGCTGATGGATGGCGGCACCATCACGGCGCCGAACCTGGCGTTCTGGACCCGCGAAAACGGCTGGGGCGTGGAAAACGAGGGCGTGCCGCCCGATATCGAAGTCGAGCAAACGCCGGCCGACGTCATCGCGGGCCGCGATCCGCAGCTGGAAAAGGCGATTGAAGTGATAAAGGCCGAGCTGGCGAAGAACCCGCCCGTGCGGCCTGCACGTCCTGCGTTTCCGGACAAGAGCAAATAAAACGGAAACCCCCGATGCAAAGACTGGGGTCGGACCCTGAGGGTCCGACCCCGGCCCTTCGCCGTTGGGTTTAATTTACAGGATCACCCACTGCCCTTTGATCCTCGCTTCCAGCGGCTTGAAATTGATTTTATACGCCATCTTCGGACTCTGTTCGATCCAGTAGCCCAGGTAGATGTAGGGCAGGCCCAGTTCCTGCGCCTGGGCGATTTGCCACAGCACGTTGTAGGTGCCGTACGAGGCGCCCGGCACGTCCGGATCGAAGAACGTGTAGACGGACGACAGGCCGTCGGCCAGCACGTCGATGATGCTGACCATGCGCAGGGTGCCGTCGGCGTCGCGAAATTCCACCAGGCGGGTATTGACCCGGCTTTGCAGCAGGAATTGCGCGTACTGGTCGCGGCTGTCCTGATCCATGCCGCCGCCCGCGTGGCGCGTGCTCTGGTAGCGCAGATACAGTTCGTAGTGCTCGTCGAGGAAGGACAGGGTGGCCACGCCCGCCTGCAGGCCGGCGTGCCGGCTCCAGGCGCGGCGCTGGTTGCGGTTGGGCGTGAAATCGCCCGTCACCACGCGCACGGGGATGCAGGCCTGGCAGCCGTCGCAATACGGGCGGTAGGTAAAAATGCCGCTGCGGCGAAAGCCGTTGCGCACCAGTTCCGAATACACGTCGCTGTTGATCAGGTGCGAAGGCGTGGCCACCTGCGAGCGGGCTTGGCGGTCGTCCAGGTAGCTGCACGGGTACGGTGCCGTCGTGTAGAACTGCAGGGTGGCAAACGGTAGTTCGTTCAGGTGCGTCATGCTGGTCCTGTCTGGTCTGTCCGCGGCGGTGTGCCTGTCGGTGTGCCTGGAGCTATCATAGCTTTTTTACGCCGGTGGCGCAGCATGCCAATCCGTGATTTGCGCTGCTTCAATGGCGATCCGCACATGGGCCAGGAAGCGCGCGCGCGAAATGGGCGCCGCGCCCAGCGAGGCCAGGTGTCTGGTTTCTTGCTGGCAGTCAATCATGGTCACGCCGCGCGCTTGCAAAAACCGTACGAGGTGCGCCAATGCGATCTTCGAGCCATCCGAGACGCGGGCGAACATCGATTCGCCATAGAACATGCGTCCGATCGACACGCCATACGCGCCGCCCACCAGTTCACCGTCCAGCCACAGTTCCGACGAGTGCGCGTAGCCCAGCTTGTGCAAGCCCGTGTAGCCGGCGATGATCTCGTCCGAAATCCAGGTGCCCGGGCCATCCTTGCGCGGCGCCGCGCAGGCGCGCATGACGGCCTCGAAATCGCCGTCGAAGCGCAGCTGCCAGCGCCCGTCCGTGGCGGCGCTGCGCTCGACCTTGCGGATCGCCTTGGCCAGGCTGTCGGACACCTTGAAGTTTTCCGTCATCAGCACCATGCGCGGATCGGTGCTCCACCACAAAATAGGCTGGCCTTCGGAAAACCAGGGGAAGATGCCGCGCCGGTAGGCGTCGAGCAGGCGCGCGGGCGACAGGTCGGCGCCGGCCGCCAGCAGGCCGGGTGCCTCGTCGGTCAGGGCGCGCGCGACGTCGGGGAACGGGGTGTGGATATCGAGCCAGGGAATCATGCGGCGTGGTGGCTTACTCTGCGTCCGCGCGGGCCATCGGGCGCGTGATGTCGCCCGTATGGACGCCGTAGCTGCCGCCTTCGCGGATTTTCACGCGGTCGGCAAAGAACAGTTCCAGGGTGGCGCGGATGGTGGGGAAGGCCAGGTCGTCCCAGGGTATCTGCGCTTCCGTAAACAGCTGCACGTCGAGGCTTTCGATGCCGGGCGCGAAATTGAGGTCGCGCAAACGCGCCAGGTAGAACAGGTGCACCTGGTGCACGCGCTGCACGTTCAGCAGCGAAAACAGGGGCCCCAGTTCGATATTCGCGCCCGCTTCCTCCACCGTTTCGCGCTCGGCCGCGTCGGACGTGGTTTCATCGTTTTCCATGAAGCCGGCCGGCAGGGTCCAGTAGCCGAGGCGCGGCTCGATGGCCCGCTTGCACAGCAAGACCTGCAACTGGCCATCCTCTTCCCAGACGGGAATCGAGCCGACCACCATTTTCGGGTTCTGGTAATGGATGGCGTCGCAGTTGGCGCACACATAGCGGGGACGGTTGTCGCCTTCCGGAATGGACAGGCTGACAGGATGGGCGCATTCGGAACAGAATTTCATGGGCAGGCTTAGGATAAGAGATGTCTAGTGTAACGCTTACTGTACACCGATTGCGTGCCGCGTGGCGAGCTGTGCAGGCACGATTGGCTGCCGCTCATATCGCCCGCGCATTCATTAGATTGGTCTATTGCGGTTGAATTTGAGATAGCTATTGCCTAAGCCACCCGTTTGCCCTTATAATTCTTGTGCGGGGTGGAGCAGTCTGGCAGCTCGTCGGGCTCATAACCCGAAGGTCACAGGTTCAAATCCTGTCCCCGCAACCAATTCGAAGCCGCTGGTTCCTCGCAAGAGGGCCAGCGGTTTTTTCGTTGCGCGCCCCGTTGTGCGTCCCGTTTACTCCGGCGCCTGGCGCGCATACACGACCAGCCGCAGATGGCGGTCCGCATCGATGGTCAGCGAGGTGTGCTCATAGGCGACCTGCTCGCCGTCGATTGTCAGCTGGCGCACGCCTGCACACGGCGCATGCACGTCGTGGCGGCGCCACCATCGCTTGAATTCGGGCGACACTTTTTCCAGCTCCTCCACCAGCGCGTGGATATCGGCTTCCTGCGTGGCGCGCGCGTAGTCGCGGCGAAAGCTCGACAGCATCAGCGGCGCCTGCTCTTCCCAGGCCGTGAAGCGCGAGCGCAGCAGCGGGTCGGTAAACAAGAGCCACAGCAGATTGCGGCGCGATGGCCCATGCGCGCCGAAGCCGAACAGGGTGTCGGCGCCCGCATTGAACGCCAGCACGTCCCAGCGCAGGTTGAGCACATAGGCCGGATGCGCCAGCTCGTGCATCAATCGGCGCACCGGCGGCGGCACCACGCAAAAGGTCTTGCCCTCTTCGGCGGGCGGGCGCGCATGCGCGAGCAGGAACAGGTGACGGCGTTCTGCCGCGTCCAGTTTGAGCACTTCGGCCAGCTTGTCGAGAAAGGCGCTCGAGACGCCGATGTCGCGCCCTTGCTCCAGCCACGTGTACCAGGTCAGGCCCACGCCGGCCAGCGCCGCCACTTCTTCGCGGCGCAAGCCCGGTGTCCTGCGCCGTCCGCCGCCGGGTAAACCCACGTCTTCCGGCGACAGCCGCGCGCGCCGCGCCTGCAGGTAGGCGGCCAGTTCGTGGCGGGTGCGGGCCAAAGTGCGCATGGTGAGCTTGTTCCTGTGAGTCTGTTGCTGCCAGTAATAGCATAAACAGTTAAATTGTAATCGTTTATATTGTATTCCAGAATGCCTGCTTTCTTCCTGAGGGCTGGCCCATGTCTGACTATTCATCTTCCCGCACGCCTGTATCTGCTGTTGCCGCGCTGCCCGCCACCGTCTACCTGATTGCCATCGGTGCGTTCGCGCTGGGCATGGCGTCGTATGTGACGGCGGGCTTGATGCCGATGATCGCCGGCGCGTTTTCCGTTTCCCTGGCGATGGCTGCGCAACTGGTGACGGCGTTCACCCTGGCCTATGGCCTCGGTTCGCCGCTGGCCGTGGCCTTGCTGCCGGCGCGCGCGCAGCGCTCGGGCCTTTTGACCGCGCTGGCCATGTTCGTGCCGGCGAACGGGGCCAGCGCGCTGGCGCCCGGTTTCAGCAGTTTGCTCGCGTGGCGGGCCATTGCCGGCATCGGTGCGGGCGTCTATCTGGCGCTCGGTATCGCCGCGGCGGCGGGCGTGTCGGCGCCGCGGCAGCGGGGCAAGGCCATCGCCTTGATCATGGGCGGCATGGCGGGCGGCACGGTGCTGGGCGTGCCATTGAGCTTGCTGCTGGCGCAGCAGCTGGGCTGGACGGCGGCCCTGTGGCTGGTCGCCATCCTGGGCGGGCTGGCGCTGGCGGGCTTGCTGTGGCAGCTGCCCGCGCTGCCGGCGGCACCGGCCATCTCGCTGCGCCGCAAGCTGGCCTTGCTGGCCGATGGGCAGGTGCTGGCCATCCTGCTCGTGTCCTTGCTGGCGGCCATCGCCAGCCTGGGCATGTACACGTTTATCGCGCCGCTGCTGGCGTGGTCCGCGCAGGGCGCGGCGATGTCCGTCACGCCCTTTCTGTGGGCGTGGGGCGTTGGGGGGATCGTGGGCAGCGTGCTGGTCGGGCCATGGGCGGACAAGGTGGCGGCGCCGAAGCTGACCTGCGTCATCTTGCTGCTGCTGGCGCTGGCCTTGTGCGCGCTGCCGCTGGCGGCCCGCTGGTCGGCCTGGCTGATGCTGGCGCCGATTGCGCTGTGGGGCGCGGCTGGCTGGGCCCTGCAAGTGCCGCAAAACCAGCAGCTGCTGGCCGTGCGCGCGCGGCAGGGTGACGGCAACCTGGCCATCGCCCTCAACGAATCGGCGCTCTACCTGGGCAGCGCCATCGGCGCCGCCATGGGCGCAGTACTGCTACTGCTCAACTGGCCCATGTGGCTGCTGGCGGCCGGCGCCGCAGCCGTGGCAGCTGCGGCGCTGTTGCTGCAGTTGCCAGTGGCGCGGCGCTCCTAGCCTTTCTTCGCCAGCTGCATGCCCACGGGCAGGGCGCGGATGCGCTTGCCCGTGGCGGCGAAAATGGCGTTGCACAGGGCCGGGGCGATGGGCGGCGTGGCCGGCTCGCCCACGCCGCCGAGCTCCATGTCCAGGGTGCCAGGCACCAGATGCGTGTGGATCACGCGCGGCGCGTCGGCGGCGCGCAGCACGCTATAGTCGTGGAAATTGCTTTGCTCGACCCGGCCATTTTTAAAGCTGATCTCGCCGCTCATGGCCAAGGACAGGCCCATGATGCAGGCGCCCTCGATCTGCGAGCGCACGCGGTCCGGGTTGATCTGCGGGCCGCAATCCATGGCGATGTCGACCCTGGGCACGATGACTTCGCCGGCCGCATTGATCTCCACTTCGATCACGGCCGCCACATAGGTGACGAAACTGTAGGACACGGCCAGGCCCAGCCCCCGTCCCTTGGGCAGCTTGCGGCTCCAGCCCGCCTTGGCCGTCGCCAGCTCGATCACGTGACGCATGCGGCCGATATCGACCGGATACTTCGCCGGGTCTTCGCCATAGTTCCAGCCGTCGGACAGGTCGGCCGGGTTGATCTTGCGCGCGGGGCCCAAGAGCGCCAGCAGGTAGTCGCGGTGGTCCTTCTTTGCCGCGTGGGCCAGTTCGGCCGTGAACGACTGGATGGCAAACGCGTGCGGGATGTTCGACACGGAACGGAACCAGCCGATGCGCGTATGCGCCGGCACTTCGGGCACCTCGACGCGGATGTTCGCAATAGCGAACGGCACGTTGATGGCCGACATGCCCAGCTCGAACGGCGCCTGCTTGTTCGCGCCGGCCGCAAAGGTCGAGGTGATCGTGGGCGCGGCCGTGCGGTGCAGCCAGGCCGTCGGCATGCCTTTCGCGTCCAGTGACGCTTCCAGCCGCTCGACGGACACCGTGTGCAGGTAATCGTGCTGCAGGTCGTCGTCGCGCGTCCACGTCAGCTTGACGGGCGCGCCATCCATGGCTTTCGACAGCAGCGCCGCCTCGACGGCGAAATCGGGCTTCGATTTGCGCCCGAAGCCGCCGCCCAGCAGGGTCACGTGCACAGTGACGTCGTCGTACGACAAGCCCAGCGCCGTGGCCACGTTGCTGCGCGTCGCTTGCGGCGCCTGCACGCAGGCCCATACTTCGGCCTTGCCGCCGGCGATGCGCACGGTGGCGGCGGGCGGCTCCATGGTGGCGTGGGCCAGGTGGGGCAGATAGTATTCGGCACTCAGTTTGCGCGCGGCGGGAGTGGCGGCCAGGGTGGCCACCGTCTTGCCCTGATCGCGCGCGGGGCTGGCCGGCTGGCGTACGGCCGCTTCCAGGGTCTTGCGGAAGGCCTTCGAGTCGTAATCGCCGTTCGGGCCATCTTCCCATTCCAGCACCAGCGCTTCGCGGCCCTTGATGGCGGCCCAGGTGTTACGCGCGATGACGGCCACGCCGCCCAGCGGATTGAACATGGCCGGCGGCGGACTGCCCGCCAGTTCGACGATGCGCAGCACGCCCGGCACCTTCAGGGCCGCCGTCTTGTCCACGCTTTTCAGCTTGCCGCCGAAGACGGGCGGACGGGCGATGACGGCATATGCCATGCCGTCGAGGCGCGTGTCGATGCCGAAGTGGGTGTTGCCCGTGACGATGTCGCGCAGGTCGATGCCGCGCGTGCTGGTCTGGCCGATGTAGCGCAGCTCGTCCGCCGTTTTCAGGCTGATGCGCGCGCGCGGCGGTACCGGCAATTTGGCCGCTTCCTCGGCCAGTGCGCCAAACGACAGCGAGCGTCCGCTGGCCCCATGCACGACGGCATGATTGACGGCTTTGACCTCGGTGACGGGCACGTCCCAGCGCACGGCGGCCGCCGTTTCCAGCATCAGGCGCGCCGTGGCGCCCACGTGGCGCATGGCGCGGAACGAATGGCGCATGCTGCGGGAGCCGTCCGTATCCTGGCTGCCGTAGCGCGCCTCGTCGGCGGGCGCCTGCTGTACGCGCACCTGTGCCCAGTCGGCGCCCAGTTCGTCGGCCGCCACCATGGGCAGGCTGGTACGGATGCCCTGGCCCATTTCGGAGCGGTGCACAACGATGGTGACGATGCCGTCGGCGGCCACCGAGAGGAAGACGAGGGTGTCGTCGACCACGCCGCCGGCCATCTTGTCGCCGCCGTATTTGACGGCATCGGCCGCCATCACGAGGCCGGAAGGGCCGGCCACCAAAGTCAGGCCGGCCAGCGCGCCGGCGGCCTTGAGCCAGTTGCGCCGCGCGGGAGAATGGACGGCGGGAGTGTCATGGATGCTCATTTGGCCGCTCCTTTTGCGTTGATGCTGGTGGCGGCCTGCTTGATGGCCGCGTGGATGCGCGTGTAGGTGCCGCAGCGGCAGATATTGCCGCTCATCGCTTCGCGGATTTGCTGGTCGTTCGGTGCCGGCGTCTTGTGTAGCAGGGCCGTGGCCGACATGATCTGCCCGGCCTGACAGTAGCCGCATTGGGGCACGCCGTGTTCCTGCCACGCTTGCTGCAGGGCCAGGCCGACCTTGTCTTCGCCCACGGCTTCGATGGTGGTGATCTTCTTGCCGGCGGCGGCCGACACCGGCGTCACGCAGGAGCGGATGGCTACACCATCGAGGTGCACGGTGCAGGCGCCGCACAGGGCCATGCCGCAGCCGAACTTGGTGCCGGTCATGCCCAGTTCGTCGCGCAGGGCCCACAGCAGGGGCGTGTCTTCAGGCAGTGCAAGGTCGTGCTGCTTGCCATTGATGGTCAGGGTCGTCATGTGTATTCCTCTGTGGGGGATGGTGCGGGAAAGCGCGACGGCCATCCGCCGGACGGATTAGCGCATCAGTAGGGGATGGTAGCACCAGCCGCTGCGCTCTGCAGGCCGTGGGGCCAGGTGGCATACTGCGGCTTCTGATATGGGAGTTCTCCATGACATACATCGCAGCGGCGCAGGGCTTGCCGGACATCCTCGCGCCCGGCTTGCAGGTGGTTTTTTGCGGCCTCAATCCCGGCGTGGACGCGGCCGTCGCGGGCCACCATTTTCTCGGCCGCGGCAACCGCTTCTGGCCCGTGCTGCACCTGGCCGGTTTCACGCCGCATCTGCTGGCGCCGCAGGACGATGCCAGCGTGCTCGCTTTCGGACTGGGGCTGACGGCGGCCGTCGGGCGCCCGACCAGCCGCGCGGACCAGGTGGGGGCGGACGAATTCGCGCAAGCGGCGGCGGGCCTGCGGGACAAACTGGCCGTGACGCAGCCGCAGTGGATCGCCTTCCTGGGCAAGGCCGCCTACGCGGCGATGACGGGCAAGCGCCAGCTGGAATGGGGCGAACAGGCGGAGCGCTTCGGCGGCGCGCGCGTGTGGATACTGCCCAATCCCAGCGGCCTCAATCGCGGCTATTCGAAGGAGTGCCTGGTCGACGCGTATGCGGAGCTCAAACGCGCGCTGGGCTGACGTCCAGTTCCACCGCGCGTCATGTCAAGGGTAGCGATGCTTGTCCCTTGTCCGACCTGCTTCAGCGCGGCTGTTCCAGCTGCGCGTACACGGCGTCGGCGATCTTGCCCAGTGCCTGCTTGGGCAGGTTCGCCGAGAGGGCATAACCGAGCTGGCCGTCGATCCAGTAAAACACGCTCAGGTCCTTTTCCTGCGTGTAGCGGAAGGCTGTTTCCTGCCTGCCGGCCCGCTCTTTCGCCACGTACAGGGTCAGGCGCTTGCCGCCGGCATCCTCGTACATGAATTGCGCCACGGGGCCGTCGCCATCGCCGGGCAGCAGGCGTCCGCCGATCAGGCGATAGCCGAGCGGCGACAGCGCGGGGGGCTGCAATTTCGTGCCCAGGCGTTTCGACAGCCATTGCACCAGGTGCGCCTCCTGTTCCGCCCCCACTTCGACAGGGTGGCGCACTTCGGGCGTGTAGACGGCGTGGGCGATGGCGGCGCTGCGCGCCAGGGAGATCGGGCTGGCGCTGGCGATCGGCATGTCGCCACCGTCGCCGCGCAGCAGCCAGCCGCCCGCGCCGCCGGCGATCACCAGCACGACGGCCGCTGCCGTCTGCATGGCGTGGCGGCGCCAGGCGCCGTTTGCCGCCGGTGGCGATGCCGATTGCAGCAGCGCCGGAGGCACGGCTTCGTCCAGCACGGGATCGAACAGGGCGCGCAGTTGCCGGTTCTGCTCGCGCCAGGCGTCGACCCTGGCGGCATCCTCGGGATGCGCGCGCAGGTGGGCGTCGATGGCCGCGCGCTGTTCCTCGGGCAGGACGCCGTCGGCCAGGGCGTGCAATTGCGCTTCGCTGATGGCTTGCGTTGTCATTTCACGACTTTCAGGGTTGGGGCGCCATGGCTGCCGGCTGGGCGGCCGTCGAGCAGTTCGCGCAGCCGCTCGCGCCCGCGCGACAAACGCGACATCACGGTGCCGACGGGGATGGCCAAGGTGGCCGCCACCTGCTCGTAGGGCATCTGTTCCAGCGCGACGAGCAGGATCACTTCGCGCTGCCCCAGCGGCAAGCGGGCCAGCGCCGCATCCATTTCGCCGATGGCGATCAACTGCCCCGGCGCGCGCTCGGGCGCGGGCAGCAGGGCGTCATCGTCGAGTTCCTGCAGCGCCAGGCCGGGGCGGCGCAACTGGTCCACGTGCAGGTTGTGCATGATGGAAAACAGCCAGGGCCGCATCTCGCCGCTGCGCTGGTCGAGCTTGCGCCATGCCCGCTCCACCGTGTCCTGCACCAGGTCGTCCGCGTGCAGGGCGCCCGCCAGCGCGCGCGCATAGCGGCGCAGGCCGGGCAGGCACGCATGCAGCTGGCGGTTGTCATCGAACGCGGTCATGGCGGCGCAGCTTTGTTATGGCTTGACGACGTGCCACACGTTCTTGAAATTGTCGCCGGCCACGTCGCCCGGTTTCTTGTCTTCCTTGTACAGGTACAGGGGCTTGCCCTTGTAGGTCAGCTGCATGGCGCCATTGTCTTCGCGCTTGATGCTGCCGTACGGGGCGGTGGGCGCCGCATCGGTGGCGATGACGGCGGGCCAGGCCACCAGGCAGCCGCCGCTGCAGGCGCTCTTGCCGCTGTCGGCGACGTCCTTGTCGAACACGTAGACGGTCATGCCGCTGGCGTTGACCAGCATGCCGTTGGCGGGCATGACGTCGGCGGCGAAAGCCAGCGGGGCGGACAAGACGGTGAACAGGGCGGTGGCGGCAAAAGTGGTAAAGCGCATGATGGTCTCCTTGAGGTTTTGAGGGCTTGCAAGGGATAGACGCATGCCGCCCGCCGTTTATTCCGCCGCCGTCGGATTATTTTTTGCATGCAGGCTGGCCCACAGGTGGGCGGCCGCCATGGTGCGGTGCGGCGCGTACTGGCGCAGCCACTGTTCCGTGCGCGCCATGTCCGGCTTGCTCTCTTCGCCGAGCAGCTTTTGCAGGGCCGCGCGGATGGCCACGTCGCCGTGCAGCGAGCAGTCGGCATAGCCGTAGCCGCGCAGCAGCGCGTAGTTGACGGTCCACGGGCCGATGCCCTTCACGGCCAGCAGCGCCTGCGATATGGCGGCCACGTCGCCGGAAGGGGGCAGTTCCAGCGACAGTTCTCCCTCATCGACGAGGCGTGCCAGGCGCAGCACGGTTTCCGCCTTGGCGCGCGAGAATTTGCGGCCGGTCAGCTCTTCCACCGCCAGTCGGGCCACGTCGCGCGCCTCGGGATAGCACCACAAGCCGCTGCCGTGCCGGCGTCCCGCCTGCAGAATGAAGGTGCGGCGCAGGGAAATGGCGAACGGCAGGTTGATCTGCTGGCCGATGATGGCCCAGGTCAGCGCCTCGAACGGGCTGGCCGACTGCACGATGCGCAAGCCCGGGTTGGCGCGCACCAGGGGCGCCAGCAGCGGGTCGCCGGCGGCCAGTTGCGCGAACGGCTGCGGGTCGATGCGCAGGCCGAGGATGTTGAGCAAGGCGCCGTGCAGCGGTGTTTGGAGGTCCGCATCGCCATCGATGTCTGCCTGGCAGACGGCGGCAGCATCCGTGAAAGCGACGTCCAGCACGACCGGCACGCCGTGCAGCAGGATGCCCTTGCGCAGGCCAGTCGGCGTGACTTGTTCCGCCACGGCTTCGCCATCGCGGCTGTGGAAGGCGATGACGTCGTCGCGGCGGTAGCCGGCGGGCAGGGGGAGGGTCCAGTGCAGCAGGGTCATGGTGGGCGGGAAATCAGGGAGCGTATCAGGGAAGCGCTGCGGGCGCACCGCGTTTCTTGCTTTTTGCCTTAGCGGGCGCAGATGTCGGTGGTGGGCGGGCTCAGGGCCGCCGCATGCTGGATCTGCAGGGCGTCGGGCACGCCATTTTTCACGGCCGTCAGTTCGGCCAGGATGGAAATGGCGATTTCGGCCGGCGTCTTGCTGCCGATGTAGAGGCCAATGGGGCCATGCAGGCGCGCCAGCTGTTCCGCGCTGACGTCGAACTGCAGCAGCCGCTCGCGCCGTTTGGCGTTATTCGCACGCGAGCCGATGGCGCCCACGTAGAACGCGGGCGATTTCAACGCTTCCATCAGGGCCAAGTCGTCGAGCTTGGGGTCGTGCGTGAGGGCGACGACGGCGCTGCGGCTGTCGAGTTTCAATTCCAGCACGAGGTCGTCGGGCATGGCGTGCAGCAGCGGCACGCCGGGCACGTTCCAGCCGCCCCGGTATTCCTCGCGCGGGTCGCAGACGATGACGTGGTAGTCCATGGCCGTGGCGATTTGCGCGACGAAGCGCGACAGCTGGCTGGCGCCGATGATCAGCAAGCGCCAGCGGGGGCCGTGCTGCGTGGTGAGCACGCCATCTTCCAGGGCCAGCACCGCGCCCGGCGTGGCGCGCCGCAGGGTGACGGCGCCGCTTTCGAGATCCAGGCGGCGTTCGACCAGTTCATGCGCTTCCAGGCGCGCCAGCAGTTCGGCCACGCCGCTGCCCGCATGCAGCGGTTCGATGGCCAGTTCGATGGTGCCGCCGCAGGGCAGGCCGAAGCGGTGCGCTTCGTCGGCGCTGATGCCGTAGCTGACGATTTCAGGCTGCGTGCGCACGATGCCGTGCACGCGCACGGTGTCGATCAGATCATCCTCGATGCAGCCGCCGGAGACGGAACCGACCACCGTGCCATCGTCGCAGATGGCCAGGGTGGCGCCCACGGGGCGGGGGCTGGAGCCCCAGGTCTTGATGACGGTGACGAGTTCGCAGCGGTGTCCTGCGGCGAGCCAGGCGGCGCTGGTTTTCAGAACTTCAAGGTCGATACTGTCCATGGGGCGCGGAAGGAAAGCCGCAAGTACGCGGCAAAGTATGGAATATTCTTCAATATTGTGGCTATACTACGCTCTCCAACAGCCTGCGGAGAGTTTTCATGTCGAACGACCAAAAAACGCAAGACGACGGCATCCCCAAGTTTGGCAAACTGCTCATCGCCCTGTTCCTGGCGGTGGTGTTTTGCGGCGCCCTGACCTGGATCATGGGAACGTATTTCCCGAATTTCCCGGGCGCCTGAACTAAACTGTCGCGTTAAGGCTTCAACGGCTTCTTCGCCGCCTGCTTGGCGCGCACGTCGATGACGGCGCGGTTGATGGCCGCCATGCGCGAGTTGGTGCCCGGATGCAGGGCCGTGTAGCCGTTGGCGACCGTGGCCGGCACTTGCGTGGCCAGGCGCTGCCAGAAGCGGGCGGCATTGTCGACGTTGTAGCCGGCGCGCGCCAGCAGGTAGATGGCCAGGGTGTCGGCCTGCACGTCGAGTTCCTGCGGCATGGCCTTGATGCCGGCGGTGCCCGTCAGCATCGACACGTCGGGCTGCACGGCGCCCAGGCTGTCGATGATGGTGGCGGCCGTACCTGCCGTGCGTTGGCTGCGCGCGTGGTCGAGGATGTTGTGGGCCATTTCGCGGGCGATGACGAAGGCGATGCCTTCGTCGTTTTGCGCCGCGTTGATCATGCCGCGCGTGAGCATGATGCGCGAACCATCCGAATACGCGTTGATATTGTCCGCATTGCCCAGGGCGACGCGGAAGGCGCAGGCGCGCGTGACGGGAATCTTGATGTCCTGCTGCTGGCCGTCGCGGGCGATGGTCATGTTCAGGCTCGCGCTTTTCGAGGCCAGCGGGCCGACGATGGCGCCGAACGGGCCTTCCGCTTTCGGGCCGGCCGGCAGCGGCTTGCCTTCGGCGGCCAGCAAGCCGTCGCCCTTGCGCAAGCCGGCGCGCGCGGCGCCGCTGCCCGGCAAGACGCCGGACACCTGCATCTGTTCACCGTAGCCGAGCGCTGCCTGCGCCGCGTCGGCATAGATGCCAGGGTAGGAATACTTGTTCTGCGCCGTGAAGCCCAGCAGGTTGCGCGCATACGTCTTGCACAGGTCCGCATTGTTGATCAGCAGGGGCGCCGAGACTTTCGACAGGCGGTCCTGCAGCGCCACCATCTTCACCAGCTCTTCCTGCGCCGCCTTTTGCTGCGCCGTCGGCGCGGGCGCATCGGGCGCCGGCACGATGTTGAACGGGCCGCTGACATTCGTCGCCGGCGTGGTGCAGCCGGCAAGGATGGCCGCAGTGGCCAACAGGAGAGGAGTGGCCAATCGGCGCAGCGAGGTTGGGGCTGGGATCAGATGGCGGAAACCTGGCATAAAAAAGTCCTTAATGTTTGCCGGTGCTGCCGAAACCGCCAACACCGCGTTCGCTGTCGCCGAATTCCTCGACGACGTTAAAGCCCACTTGCAGCACCGGCACGATAATCAGCTGCGCCAGGCGTTCCATGGGGTTGAGCGTGAAAGCGCTCTGGCCCCGGTTCCAGGTCGATACCATCAGCTGGCCCTGATAATCGGAGTCGATCAAGCCTACCAGATTCCCCAGGACGATGCCGTTCTTGTGGCCCATGCCGCTGCGCGGCAAAATCATGGCCGCATACGACGGGTCGCCGATGTGGATGGCCAGGCCGGTGGGTATGAGCACCGTCTGGCCGGCTTCGATAGTGATGGCTTCATCGATGCAGGCGCGCAGGTCCAGGCCGGCGCTGCCTGGCGTGGCGTAGGCCGGCAGCAGTTCTTTCATGCGGGCGTCGAGGATCTTGATGTCGATATTTTTCATGAATCTAACTAACTAAGCTAAGTCGTTTAATGGGATTATTTGAGCAGCGAATTCTTGGCAATGCGCTTCGAGATTTCCGAAATCAGCTGGCGCGCCAGGTTCAGTTTCGAGGCGCGCGGCAGCACGGTATGGCCTTCCTCGTCGAACAGGATGATGGTGTTGTCGTCCTGGCCAAACGTGTTCTGGCCGATATTGCCGACCAGGAGGGGAATGCCCTTTTTCTCGCGCTTGGTCGAGCCGAATTCCACGAGGTTTTCCGATTCGGCGGCAAAGCCCACGCAATACGGGTAGCCGGCCAGGTTCGTGCGTGCCGCCACGGTGGCCAGGATGTCGGGGTTTTGCACGAACTGCAGTTCGGGCACGGAGCCGTCGGCCTGCTTTTTCATCTTCTGGTCGCTGGCGTTGGCCACGCGCCAGTCGGCCACGGCGGCCACGGCGACGAAGACGTGCTGGCCGTCGACGTGGGCCAGCACGGCGTCATGCATCTGCTGCGCGCTTTGCACGTCGATGCGGCGCACGCCGAATGGCGCGTCCAGGGCCGTGGGGCCGGAAATGAGCAGCACCTCGGCGCCCGCTTCGCGCGCCGCGCGCGCCACCGCATAGCCCATCTTGCCCGAAGACAGATTGGTGATGCCGCGCACGGGGTCGATGGCCTCGAACGTGGGTCCTGCCGTGACCAGCACGCGCTTGCCCGCCAGGACTTTCGGCTGGAAGGCGGCGATCAGCTCCGTCAGCAATTGCTCCGGTTCCAGCATGCGGCCCAGGCCAACTTCGCCGCATGCCTGTTCGCCGGCGGCCGGGCCGAACAGCTTGATGCCGTCGTCGCGCAGCTGCTGCACATTGCGTTGCGTGGCGGGGTTCTGCCACATTTCCACGTTCATGGCCGGCGCCACCAGCAGGGGCAGGTGGGATGGGCGGGCCAGGCACAGGGTCGACAGCAGGTCGTCGCACACGCCATGCGCGAGCTTGCGCAGAAAATCGGCCGAACACGGGGCGATCAGGATGGCGTCCGCATGGCGCGTCAGATCGATATGCGCCATGTTGTTGGCTATGCGCGCATCCCACTGGCTCGTGTGCACGGGGTGGCCGGACAGCGCCTGCATCGTGACGGCCGTGATGAAGTGGCTGGCGGCACCCGTCATCACCACTTGCACCGAGGCGCCGGCCTTGGTCAGCGCGCGGCACAGTTCCGCCGCCTTGTAGCAGGCGACGCCGCCTGACAGTCCCAGGACGATTTTTTTGCCGGACAATTCCATGCCGTTCTCCCGCGTGTTTATTTGTTTACCCGGCGCAGTTCATCGATGATGAACAGGGCCGCGCCGATGCAGATGGCGCTGTCGGCGATATTGAAAGCGGGGAAATGGCCCCAGCTTTTCCAGTGGAAGTCGAGGAAGTCGACCACATGGCCGTAGATCAGCCGGTCGATGGCGTTGCCCAGCGCGCCGCCGAGTATCAGCGCCAGGGCCCAGCAGAACATGCGCTGGCCGGCGTGCTTTTTCAGCAGATAGATGATGTAGACGGCGGCCGCGATGGCGATGCCGGTGAAGAAATAGCGCTGCCAGCCGCCCTGGTCGGACAGGAAGCTGAACGCGGCGCCCTTGTTATACGCGAGCACCAGGTTGAAATACGAGGTGATGACCATCTCTTGCGCATAGCGGAAGGTCTTCAGGATCGTGATCTTGGTGATCTGGTCGAACAGGATGACGATGGCGGCAATGCCCAGCCAGGGCACGAGCGACGCCGACGATGACGATTTCGATGAAAAACGGTTTTTAGTGGCCATATTTTTCCAGGGAAGATAAAGCCGCCGCTACTCTTGCGGGCAGCGGCGGTGGGAGCGGGGCGGGAGTCATCCCGTCCCGGTTTGCTGCTTTAGGCGAAGCGGCGCGATTCGCCTTTTCCAAACAGATTGCTGACGCAGCGGCCGCACAGGGTAGCATGCGCGGCGTCCGTGCCCACGTCCGCACGGTAGTGCCAGCAGCGCTCGCACTTCGGCGCCGTCGACGCGGCCACGACCACCTCTTCTGCCGCTTCCTCAAGCACTTCGACCACGCTTGCCTGCGAGGTGATGAAGACGAACTTCAGGTCCTCGCCCAGGGTGGTGAGCAGCTTGTATTTCATCGGCGCGGCCTTGATCGTCAGTTCCGCTTGCAGCGACGAACCGATAGCGCCCGAGGTGCGCAAGTCTTCCAGCTGTTTCGTGACATCCGTGCGCACGGCGCGCAGGGCCGTGTATTTTTCCAGCAGCTCGGCCGCATCCGCCACCGCCGGCAGCTGCCACCAGGTTTGCGTGAAGATGGTTTCATCGCTGGCGGCATACGCTTCGCTGCCGGCGAAGACGGCCCATGCTTCTTCGGCCGTGAACGACAGGGCAGGAGCCATCAGGCGCAGCAGGCTTTGCGTGATGTGCCACAGGGCCGTCTGCGCGGAACGGCGCGCGTGCGAGCTCAAGCCAGAGGTGTACAACCGGTCCTTCAGGATGTCCAGGTAGAAGCCGCCCAGGTCTTCCGAGCAGTACGTCTGCAGCTTCGAGACGACCGGGTGGAATTCGTAGCGCGCGTAGTTGTTTTCGATCTGCGTTTGCAGCGATGCCATGTTGGCCAGCGCATAGCGGTCGATCTCGAACATTTCCGCCACCGGCACGGCGTCCGTGGCCGGATTGAAGTCCGAGGTGTTCGCCAGCAGGAAGCGCAGGGTGTTGCGGATGCGGCGGTACGATTCCGTCACGCGCTTCAGGATCTCGTCGGAGATCGACAGCTCGCCCGTGTAGTCGGTCGAGGCGATCCACAGGCGCAGGATGTCCGCGCCCAGGGTGTCCGAGATCTTTTGCGGCGCCAGCGTGTTGCCCAGCGACTTGGACATCTTCTTGCCTTCGCCATCGACCGTGAAGCCGTGCGTCAGCAGGGCCTTGTACGGCGGACGGCCATTGAGCATCGACGACACGAGCAGCGACGAATGGAACCAGCCGCGATGCTGGTCCGAGCCTTCCAGGTACAGGTCGGCCGGGAATTGCAGTTGCGTCGAGTGCGAACCGTGCGCTTGCGGGCCGCCCAGCACCGTCTGGTGCGTGGCGCCGGAATCGAACCACACGTCCAAGGTGTCCTTGTTCTTCGCGTAGATGGCCGCTTCGTCGCCGATCAGGTCTTGCAGGTCCAGCGCCTGCCATGCCTCGATGCCGTCTTTTTCGATCAGTTTGGCCACTTGCTCCAGCAATTCCGGCGTGCGTGGATGCAGGTCGCCCGTTTCCTTGTGCACGATGAAGGCCATCGGCACGCCCCACTGGCGCTGGCGCGACAGGGTCCAGTCGGGACGGTTGGCGATCATGCCGTGCAGGCGCGCCTGGCCCCAGTCCGGGAAGAACTCGGTCTCTGCGATGCCTTTCAGGGCCGTTTCGCGCAGGGTCGCGCCGCCGTCTTTTGGTGTCACGTCCATGCCGGCGAACCACTGCGAGGTGGCGCGGTAGATGATCGGCGTTTTATGACGCCAGCAGTGCATGTAGCTGTGGTCGAACATCTTGACTTCGAACAGCGCGCCCGCTTCGCGCAAGGCGTTGCAGATCGGCTTCGACGCTTCCCAGATGGTCATGCCGCCGAACAGGGGCAGGGTCGAGGCGAACTTGCCGTCGCCCATGACGGGCTTGATGATGTCGTCGTCCTTCATGCCGTGCGCCTTGCACGAGATGAAGTCGTCCAGGCCATAGGCTGGCGCCGAGTGCACCACGCCCGTGCCGCTTTCCGTGGTCACGTATTCGGCCAGGTACAGGGGCGACAGGCGGTCGTAGAACGCGTCCGATGCATGCAGCGGGTGGCGGAAGCTGATGCCGGCCAGGGCCGCGCCGTCGCAGGTGGCGATCGTCGTGCCCTCTAACTTGAAGCGCGCCAGGCTGGCCACGACCAGGTCTTGCGCCAGGATCAGCAGCAGTGGCTGGCCATCGCGCTCGGTCTTCACCAGCGCATATTTGACTTCCGGGTGCACGTTCAGCGCCTGGTTCGACGGGATGGTCCACGGCGTCGTGGTCCAGATGACGATGTAGCCGTTATCGGTCGGCAGCGATGGCAGGCCGAAGGCGGCCGCCAGTTTGGCCGGCTCGGCGAACTTGAACCCGACATCGATGGCGGGATCGCGTTTTTCCGCGTATTCCACTTCCGCCTCGGCCAGGGCCGACTGGCAGTCGAAGCACCAGTTGACGGGTTTCAGGCCGCGGTAGACATAGCCTTTTTCCAGCAGCTTGCCCAGCGCGCGCAATTCGTCCGCTTCATTGCCGTGCGCCATCGTCAGGTAAGGGTTGTCCCACTCGCCCAGTACGCCCAGGCGGATGAAATCCTTCTTCTGGCGCTCGACCTGCACGTTGGCGTAGGCGCGCGCTTTTTCCAGCACGTCGGCCGTCGGCAGGTTCTTGCCGTGCAGTTTTTCGATCTGGATCTCGATCGGCATGCCGTGGCAATCCCAGCCCGGTACGTATGGCGCGTCGAAGCCGGCCAGCGAGCGCGATTTGACGACCATGTCCTTGAGGATCTTGTTGACGGCGTGGCCCAGGTGGATATCGCCATTCGCGTACGGCGGGCCGTCGTGCAGGATGAATTTCGGACGGCCGGCGGCGGCCTTGCGCACGCGTTCGTAGATTTTCTTGTCTTGCCATTGCTGTACCCATTGCGGCTCGCGCTTGGCCATGTCGCCACGCATCGGGAACGGGGTTTCCGTCATGTTGACCGGGTATTTGCTTTCTGGCTTCTTGTTCTGCTTGGGCGTGGCTGGCTTGTTTTGATCGGACATAATCTTCTTTAATGATATTGAATGGTTTGCGGCGGCGGGTGCCGCCAGTCGGCGGAGTTGGCCGGCGTCAAATTCGGTCGGTGGCGGTAATGGCGCCGCTGCGCTGCTCGAAGTAGGCGCGCGCCTGGTTCGAGTCGCGCTCGATGGCGGCCGTCAGGGTGGGCAAGTCGTCGTACTTTTCTTCGTCGCGCAGCTTTTCCAGGAATTCCACGCGTACCAGCTTGCCGTAGCAGGACTGGGCGAAATCGAACAGATGCACTTCCAGCAAGACGCGGCCGCTGTCGTCGACGGTGGGGCGCACGCCGAGGCTGGCCACGGCCGGCAGCGGCGCCGGCCCCAGGCCGTGCACCTGCACGATGAAGACGCCGGACAGGGCGGGGCGGTGTGCCACGCGCAGGTTCAGGGTGGGGAAACCGAGGGTGCGGCCCAGTTTCTGGCCGTGGATCACATGGCCGGAAATGGCGTAGGGATGGCCGAGCAATTGCGTGGCCAGCGGGAAATCGCCGGCGGCCAGGGCCAGGCGCACGGCCGATGAGGAGATGCGCGTGCTGCCATTCATCACCGTCGGCAGAGTTTCTACGTGGAAACCGTATTGGCGGCCCGCTTCCTGCAGCATGGCCACGTCGCCGGCGCGCCGGGCGCCATAGCAGAAGTCGTCGCCGACCATCAGCCATTTCACGTGCAAGCCGTCGACGAGGACTTTTTCCGTGAATTCCTGCGGCGTCAGGGCGGCGAACTGGGCGCTGAAGTGCTCGACGACGACACGGTCGATGCCGGCGTCGTCCAGCGACTGCAGCTTGTCGCGCAGGTTGGCGATGCGCTGCGGCGCCTTCGACAGGTCGCCCGCGCGCTGCGCAAAGAACTCGCGCGGGTGCGGTTCGAACGTCATCACGGCCGCTTCGATGCCGAGTTCGGTGGCAGCTTCGCGCACGCGCGCCAGCAAGGCCTGATGGCCGATGTGGACACCGTCAAAATTGCCGATGGTCAGAGCGCAAGGCGCTCGTGCCTGGGCATTGGGAAGTCCGCGGAATACCTTCATAGGAATCTGATGAAAAACTGTGCCAAAAGGGGGATTATACGGACTGTTTCAGGGATGCACACCCGGCAGGGCGGGCGCAGGGGTAATTTCCCTGCTGAAATGATAAAAAGCGTTGCCGGCGGGTGTGCTGGCAACGCTTTTTGCGGCGGGCACTCGACTAGCTGCCCGACAATATCTTGGCGATATTGTCTTACTTATTCATTAATGCCCAGTAGCGGGCCAGGTCAGCCGCGCCATCCGTGCCCTTGACAGCTTTCAGCGCGGTCGATGCGTTGGATTTCTTGCCGGCGTGGATGTAGGCGATGCCCAGGTGCAGCTTGGCTTCTTCCGGATACTTGGCGGTGCCCATTTTCACGGCGTCATTCATCAAGCCCAGGCCTTTTTCTGCCTGGCCATCGTAGACCAGGGCGAAGCCCAGCTTGCTCAAGCTGTCGGCGTCCTTGTTCTTGACGTATTCCGCTTCCGACTTGGCGGCATTGGCCTTCAGGTCGGCCTGGGTCTTCAGGGCCAGGTCTTTCAGGCGCTGGTGACGGGCGGCATCGGCGCCGGTGCCCAGCACGCCTTTTTTGTAGCCCTGCTCGATGATGCTCAGCGCTTCGCCAGGATTGCCTGCTTGCAAGGCCAGCTGGCTGATTTCCATGTATTCGGATGGCTTGCTGAACAGGCCGTTAGCCAGGCGCAGGCGCTGGACGTCCAGGCCCAGGCGCTGCGAGAAACCAGGCTTGCCCGACACGCGGTTCAGCAGGTCGGCCCAGTAGCTGGTCTTCGGATAGCTGCCGGCCAGTTTTTCCAGGGTGGCCACGTAGCCAGCCTTGTCGTTCTGTTTCAGCTGGATGTTGGCCAGCATTTGCAGGCTCGCTTCCGAGTTGCCGCCGCGCGATTGCAGTTCTTTCGCCGCTTCGGCGTAGTTGCCGCTGACGTAGTAGGTCTGGATCAGCAGTTCGCGCATCTGTGGATCTTCGCGGTCTTTCAGCGAACGTTTGATCCAGGTGATGGTGTTCGGCCAGTCCTTGGCGCGGTAGTACATGCCTGCCAGCGCTTGCGTGAATTTGGGGGCTTCGGCGGCGCTCAGGCGGCCGGAATTGATGACGGCTTCAAACGCCTTGATGGCGGTGCCGTTGTCGCCGGCGGCGGCAGCGGCCGAGGCGCGCACGCGCTCGATCTGGTAGCTTTCAAAGGCGGTCTTGCCGCCGACGCTGTCAGCTTCGCGCAGCTTGGCCAGCGCTTCCTTGTTTTTGCCGCTGCTAGCGAGTTTTTGCGCTTCTTGCAGTGGCTTGCCCACTTCGGCACGCACGGTGTCCGCGGCGTATGCCAGCGAGCCCAGGCCGATTACGGGAGTTGCTGCGGTAAAACCGATAGCGGCCATGACGAGGCCGAGATGAGCGAGACGAAACTTGGACATAAGAAAGTCTTTCAGTAAAAAGCGAATAGGCAGGAAGTCCTGCCTATTCGGATGTAAAGAGAACCTGATTGCTGCAGCTTACTGGAATTGCTCGTTGCCGACCAGACCGATTTTGGTCACGCCCAGACGCTGCGCCGACGCCATCACACCGGCGACGACTTTGTATTCCACCAGCTTGTTCGGACGCAGATGCACTTCCGGCTGGTCTGCTTGCGCAGCAACGTTGCTCAGCTTGGCTTCCAGCGAAGCGCGGTCAGGAACGACCTGATTGTCCCACAAGATCGTACCGTCAAAATCGACATCGATCGTGACGACCACTGGTTCGGTTGTCGGTGGCGGCGGGGTGCCGACCGGCATGTTCAAGTTCACCGAGTGGTTTTGCTTAGGAATCGTGATGATCAACATGATAATCAGCACCAGCATCACGTCGATGAGGGGCGTCATGTTCAGTTCCATCATTGGTTCCGGATCCGCGCCTGGAGCGCTTCCCGAACCGACATTCATACTCATAGTGTTTCCTTTAAGAAGTCCAACGAAGCACCGGGCGAAACTGCCGCCCGGTCAGCTTCCGGCAGTGGCGCGCCCTTGTTGCCGGGGCGCCGCCGCCAGTTGCTATCAGCCCTTGTCAGGTGGTTCGGTGATGAAGCCGACCTTCTGGATCCCGGCACGTTGGGTCGTGTAAATAACCCGGCCGATCGATTCGTAGCGTGTTTCTTGGTCGCCACGAACGTGTACTTCCGGCTGCGGTACTTTCACTGCTTCAACTTTCAGATAATCGAACAGTTCGCTCGTATCTTTCAGTTTCTTCTGGCCCAGATAAATCTCGCCATCCTTGTTGACAACGATGTTGACGTTTTCTGGCTTGCTTTGAAGGGCTTGGTTGGCCTCGATCGGCAGATCGATTTTCTGCAATTTGAGGACAACCGGACTGGTGATCAAGAAAATGATCAGCAAAACCAACATGATGTCGACGAGCGGCGTCGTGTTGATTTCTGACATTACTTGATCTTCATCTCCGCTGTCGGAGCCGACGGACATCGACATGATTCTTATCCGATCTTTTTAGCGCCGGCAGCACGGCCAGCTTCGCTGGTCGACATTGCGCCGGAGATCAGTACCGAGTGAACGTCGGCGCTGAACGAGCGTACGTCTTCCATTGCGGTTTTGTTACGACGCACCAGCCAGTTGTAACCCAGAACGGCAGGAACGGCGACCAGCAGACCGAAAGCGGTCATGATCAGTGCTTCACCAACTGGACCTGCAACTTTGTCGATCGAAGCGTTACCGGTCATGCCGATGTTGGTCAGCGCGCCATAAATACCCCAAACGGTACCGAACAGACCGATAAACGGTGCGGTCGAACCAACGGTTGCCAGGAACGACAGGCCATCTTGCAGACGCGATTGGACTTTGTCCGAAGCGCGCTGGATCGACATCGTCACCCAGGTCGACAGGTCGATTTGTTCCAGCAGGGCGCCGTCATGGTGAGCCGTTGCCTTGGTGCCCGATTCAGCGATGAAGCGGAATGGCGAGCCTTCGGTCAAGGTTGCCGAACCGGCAGCGATCGAAGGAGCTTTCCAGAATTTGGCAGCGGTTTCTTTGGCTTGCTTGAAGATCTTCATTTGATCCATCAGCTTGGTGATGATGATGTACCAGCTGCCGATCGACATGATGGCCAGGATGATCAGGGTGGCGCGTGGCACGAAGCCGCCGTCCCACACTGCTTGCAGGCCGAACGGGTTGTGGACTTCTTCGGTTTTGGCTGGAGCTGCTGCGTCAGCGGCTGGAGCTGCTGCGTCTGCTGCTGGAGCTGCTGCATCAGCAGCTGGTGCTGGTGCTGCTGCAGCGTCTGCCGCTGGAGCCGAAGCGGCAGCCGATGCTGGCGCGTCAGCGAATGCCGGAGCTGCTACCAGAGCGGTAGTAGCGGTAACGGACAACAGAACCGCGGCAAAAAATGCGGACAAACGGGTATTCTTAAACATGCTTCCTCCAAAATTAAAAATAACAGATCGCTGAACGTAATGACAACGAAATCATAGTGTGAGACAGGGGATAACTGTCTCGGGTTTTAATCCAGCGACCAAACGTATTGCATTTGCTGCCAGCCTTGTTCCGGCTTGCCGTCTACTGTTGCCGGCTTAAATGTACAGCGGCTGATACCTTGCACCGCGGCTTTGTCCAGGTCTCTGAAGCCGCTGGACTTCACGATCTTCGAATCAGCGACCTTGCCGTCTACACCGATCAGGAACGACAGTGTCACCACACCGGTTTCCTCGTTGCGCTGCGACGACTTTGGATAAGCCGGCTTTTCGCAGACACTGAAGTCAACCACGGCCGGCGTACGCACCGATTTGGCTGGTCCAGGAGTTGGCGCAGGCTGTGCAGGCGGTGCTGGCGGTGCCAATACATTCGTGGCTGGCTTCACAGCAGTCGTATTTGCAATCACGTTTTGCTGTGGTGGCGGCTGCTGCACGTTCACCTCGACTGGCGGAATGAATGGCGGCGGTGGCGCTTTCATTTCTGGCGGCGGTGGTGGCGGTGGAAGATCCTTCGGTGGAGGCGGTTTGACTTCCTCGATAATCTTGGTTTCAACCGGTTCCATCATTTTGGTGACCAACCGCTTGCCCAAGCCCGTCACGATCCCGTAAGCCGCGAGAACGTGCAGCAGGACAACGATAGTGATGCCTGTGTAGTTCTTGGGACTTTTCTCGTTCGAAAAATTCATGCCTGCTTTCTCCAAATACCATCTCTTGTCTTGCAACTGAACCCCAAAATGACGACACAAAGCTCCAGCCGTATCCGGGACGTCGCCGAATTATACATACGAATTCTTTATTTTACACAGATTTTTAACGCCTAAAACCGGTTAAATTTTTGGCGCTTTTGCGCCCTGAAAACGTACTTGCTTATGCCATCTTTGCACGCTTTCGGACAGAAAAAAAGGCGGTCTTATCGGTTTTTTACAGCCGTTTTGGGCTACCACTGCTAAGTTCTCCGATGTGCCCATATGGCGGAATTATATTTCGTGATATTCAATATGGAAACCGCTAAATTTGGAGGAAAATCTTTCTTTTTGGAAATGTTTTGCGCCGGAACCAGACCACTTAGCCGTACGCGCGCACCAAACAAGTGCGGAACGGTCTTCACCCAGGTCAAAAAAGGCGGTCCTGGCGGCCCATTTGAGGCCGCCAGGCCATACGGAATTCCTATGTAGGCATAGGAAACGCTTATATTCTTGCCATTGATTATTATCAACAAATCATTTCATGGCCGGACAACGGGATCATCGCGCCGGTTGCGCTTTTCCCTGCGGCAATTCAAGGTGCCCAGGACGACGCCTTGCGGGTCGACCGTATCGATGTGCACGTCGAAGCCCCACAGCCGCGCCACGTGCTTGAGCACCTCGGCCGCCTGCTGGTTCAGCGGGCGGCGCTGGAACTGCGTGTGGCGCAGGGTCAATGCGCGGTCGTCGCGCGTATTGACGGACCAGACCTGAATGTTCGGCTCGCGGTTGCCCAGGTTGTACTGCTCGGCCAGCTGCTGGCGCACGTAGCGGTAGCCGGCATCGTCGTGGATGGCGGAAATGGCCAGCTTTTCATTCTTGTCGTCGTCGAGGACGGCAAAGAAGTGGAATTCGCGGATGAGCCGCGGCGACAGATACTGGGCGATAAAGCTTTCATCCTTGAAATTGCGCATGGCAAAGTCCAGGCTCTTGCGCCAGTCGCTGCCGGCCATGTCGGGGAACCAGGCGCGGTCTTCGTCCGTCGGGTGCTCGCAGATGCGGCGGATGTCGCTCATCATGGCAAAACCCAGCGCATACGGATTGATGCCGCTGTAATAAGGACTGTCGATGGGGGGCTGGTAGACGACGTTGGTATGGCTTTTGAGAAATTCCATCATGAAGCCGTCGCCCACCACGCCTTCGTCATAGAGCTGGTTCAATATCGTGTAGTGCCAGAAGGTGGCCCAGCCCTCGTTCATCACCTGGGTCTGGCGCTGCGGGTAGAAATACTGGGAAATCTTGCGCACGATGCGGACCATCTCGCGCTGCCACGGTTCCAGCAGCGGCGCGTACTTCTCTATGAAGTACAGCAGGTTTTCCTCGGGTTCGGGCGGAAAGCGGGGCGCGGCCTTGCGCTGGTCGTCCTCGTCCTCGTCTTCGTCGCGCCGGGGCAGGGTGCGCCACAGCTGGTTGATCTGCGACTGCACATAGGCTTCGCGCTCTTTCTGGCGCGCATATTCCTTTGCCATCGACAGTTTCGCCGGACGCTTGTAGCGGTCGACGCCATAGTTCTGGATGGCGTGACACGAGTCGAGCAGCAATTCCACGGCGTCGACGCCATGGCGCTGCTCGCATTCGGCGATGTAATTCTTGGCAAACACCATATAGTCGATGATGGCGTCCGCATCCGTCCAGGCGCGGAACAGGTAATTGCCCTTGAAGAAGGAATTGTGGCCGTAGGCCGCATGCGCGATCACCAGCGACTGCATGGTCAGGCTGTTTTCCTCCATTAAATAGGCGATGCACGGGTTCGAGTTGATGACGATCTCGTAGGCCAGGCCCATCTGGCCCCGCTTGTAGCTTTTCTCGGTGGACAGAAAGTGCTTGCCGAACGACCAATGGTTGTACGAGACGGGCATGCCCACCGACGTATAGGCATCCATCATCTGTTCGGCCGTGATGATTTCCAGCTGGTTCGGATAGGTGTCGAGGCCAAACTGTTTCGCCACCCTGCGGATTTCCTCGTGGATTTGCTCGATCAGCTCGAACGTCCATTCCGACTGCTCGGGCAGGGCGTTCGGGTGGCGCAGGCGCACGAACGGTTCGCCCGGAGTATTGCTGGCGCGGTCAAAGGCTGCACTCATCATTTCACCTGTTTCTTGAACAGTTCGCGGAAGACCGGGTAGATATCGGCCGGCGTGACGATCTTTTGCATGGCGA
Organism: Janthinobacterium sp. OK676; assembly: GCF_900103595.1. Classification (NCBI taxonomy): domain Bacteria; kingdom Pseudomonadati; phylum Pseudomonadota; class Betaproteobacteria; order Burkholderiales; family Oxalobacteraceae; genus Janthinobacterium; species Janthinobacterium sp. OK676. The sequence goes on along the minus strand of NZ_FNHA01000002.1, from coordinate 637,858 downwards.
AATGGGCGTGATGGTCGAGCACGCCCGCATATTGCTCCCACAGGTTTTGCTGCGGGCCGTCGGTGATCTCGACATAGGTGTAGTACTGCACCTTGGGCATGATGGTATTGATCAGCAACTGGCGGCACAGCATGGAATCGTTGTCCCAGTTGTCGCCGTCGGACGCCTGCGCCACGTAGCTGTTCCATTGCCCGGCGCCATAACGTTCGTCGATGATGGTGTTGAGCAAGTGCAGCGCGGAGGACACGACGGTGCCGCCGGACTCGCGCGAATTGAAGAATTCATGCTCGTCCACCTCGGCCGCCGCCGTATGGTGGCGGATGAAGACCACCTCGATCTTGTCGTAGACGCGCTTGAGGAACAGATATAACAGGATGAAGAAGCGCTTGGCCGTGTCCTTGCGCGATTCGTCCATGGAACCGGAGACGTCCATGATGCAGAACATGACGGCTTGCGTCATGGGCTTGGGTACCTTGATGCGGTTGCTGTAGCGCAAGTCGAACGGGTCGATGAAGGGAATCGCCAGCAAGCGCGTGTGCAGGTGATGGATCACGCGGCGCAGTTCCACCACCAGCGGATCGCTGTCGGGCGCGCCTTCATGCAGCAGGGTCGCCAAGTCTTCCTCGGCCTGCGCCAGCTGCTTGCGGGCGCCGCCGCCGACGGCGATGCGCCGCCCCAGTGCGCCGCGCAGGGAGCGCAGCACGTGGATGTTCGATGGCGTGCCCGACATATTGTAGCCGGCCCGCTGGTTCTTGAATTCCGTGGTGGTCGTCAGCTGGGTTTTTACCATGTGCGGCAATTCCAGGTCTTCGAAGAAGTAATTCATGAATTCTTCGCGCGACAATTCGAAGATGAAATCGTCTTCCGTCGTCTCGTCGCTATTGCCCGCCTTGCCCCGCCCGGCGCCACCGCCGCCTTTCGGCCGGGCGATCTGGTCGCCTTTCAGGTATTCCTTGTTGCCGGGATTGACCACTTCCCATACGCCGCCATGCGCATGGCCAAACGATGGTTCGCCCACGTCCTTGACGGGGATGCTGACCTTCTCGCCATTCTCGACGTCCGTGATCGAGCGCCCCTTGATGGCGCGCCCCACGGCATCCTTGATCTGGCCCTTGTAACGCCGCAGGAAACGCTCGCGGTTGACGGCGGATTTATTCTTGCTTTGCAAGCGCCTGTCGATGAGATATGTCAAAGGGTGCCTCCTTGCCTCTCGTCTTGCGCGCCCCGCCGGTCGTCAGGCGGGAGCGCGCCTTCGCTGTCCGCGCTAGGATGACTTGCGCACGCGCAAGTACCATTCGCATAACAGGCGTACCTGCTTGGCCGTATAGCCTTTTTCCACCATGCGGGCCACGAAATCGGCGTGCTTGTTGGCATCGTCGGCGCTGGCCTTGGCATTGAAGGAAATCACGGGCAGCAATTCCTCCGTATTCGAAAACATTTTCTTTTCAATCACGGTGCGGAACTTTTCATAACTGGTCCAGGCGGGATTCTTGCCGCCATTCGAGGCCCGCGCGCGCAAGCCGAAGTTCACGATTTCATTGCGGAAATCCTTCGGATTGGAAATGCCCGCCGGCTTCTCGATCTTTTCCAGTTCATTGTTCAGCGATTCGCGATCAAAACTTTCGCCCGTGTCCGGATCGCGGTATTCCTGGTCCTGTATCCAGAAATCGGCAAACGTCACGTAGCGGTCGAAAATGTTTTGTCCGTATTCCGAATAGCTTTCCAGGTAAGCCGTCTGGATCTCCTTGCCGATGAATTCCACGTAGCGCTGCGCCAGGTGCTCTTTAATATACGAGAAGTAGCGCTGCTCGAGTTCCGGCGCGAACTGCTCGCGCTCGACCTGCTGTTCCAGTACATATAATAGATGCACGGGATTGGCCGCCACTTCGGAATTGTCAAAGTTGAATACCTTGGACAGGATCTTGAAGGCAAAGCGCGTCGACAGGCCGTTCATGCCTTCGTCCACGCCCGCGTAATCGACGTATTCGTGCATGGACTTGGCTTTCGGGTCCGTATCCTTGAGGTTTTCGCCATCGTAGACGAGCATCTTCGAAAAGATGCTCGAGTTTTCCGGATCCTTCAGGCGCGACAGGATGGCGAACTGCGCCATCATGCGCAGGGTGCCGGGCGCGCACGGGGCCTTGACGAGCGAGGAATTGGCCACCAGCTTGTCGTAGATCTTGATTTCATCGGACACGCGCAGGCAGTACGGCACCTTGACTATATAGATACGGTCAAGAAACGCCTCGTTGTTGCGGTTGTTTTTGAACGTCTTCCATTCCGACTCGTTCGAGTGGGCCAGGATGATGCCGTCAAACGGAATGGCGCCGAAGCCTTCCGTGCCCTTGTAGTTGCCTTCCTGCGTGGCCGTCAGCAGCGGGTGCAAGACCTTGATCGGCGCCTTGAACATTTCCACGAATTCCATCAAGCCCTGGTTGGCCAGGCACAGGCCGCCCGAATAGCTGTAGGCGTCCGGATCGTCCTGCGCATAGTCTTCCAGCTTGCGGATGTCGACCTTGCCCACCAGGGACGAAATATCCTGGTTGTTTTCGTCGCCCGGCTCCGTTTTCGAGATGGCGATCTGTTTCAGCACGGACGGATAGCGCTTGACGACGCGGAACTGGTTGATATCGCCATTGTATTCATGCAGGCGTTTCACGGCCCACGGGCTGGGGATGTTGCGCAGGTAGCGGCGCGGGATGCCGTAATCCTCTTCCAGGATGGTGCCGTCTTCTTCCTCGTTGAACAGGCCCAGCGGCGATTCGTTGACGGGCGAGCCTTTCAGGCAATAGAAGGGCACGTGCTCCATCAGCGACTTGAGTTTTTCCGCGATGGACGATTTGCCGCCGCCGACAGGCCCCAGCAAATACAGGATCTGCTTGCGTTCTTCCAGGCCTTGCGCCGCGTGGCGGAAATACGAGACGACTTGCTCGATCACTTCCTCGGTGCCGTAGAACTCGCGGAAGGCGGGATAGATCTTGATCACCTTGTTGGCGAAGATGCGCGACAGGCGCGTGTCGTTGCGCGTGTCGACCAGCTGCGGCTCGCCGATGGCGGCCAGCATGCGTTCGGGCGCGCTGGCGTACGTCAGCTTGTCCTTCTTGCACAGGGCCAGGTATTCGGTGAGCGACATTTCCTCTTCGCGGGTGCGCTCGTAGCGTGCTGCATAGTTATCAAAAATGGTCATGTCAATGTCCTTTAATGTAAACCTGAACTGCCAGTCACCATGGCCGCCCGCCTGGCACTCGCCTGGGCTTGCCGTCTGAACTTTTCCTGTACCCCGTACCGATTTTTATTGTTGTTTCAAGCCCGGCTGTCTTTGCGAGTCCGGATTGCCCGGACCAAAAAACTGGCGCTTGATGCCGTGTGCTGACGTGGCCAGCCGGCTTATTTTTCACTGTTGATAGCGCTTGTTGCACTTACCTTTACCCGATGAAATTAATTATTGCTCTAAAGGATCAGGAAGTCAAAAGATATGTCAGCATATCCTTAATACTTGTTTGTAAATTGTTGATTTAATTGGATAAATCATCAAATTTTTCATCGATTCCAATGAACCTTTATATACCTTTTAAACCATCATACGACAATTCGCCAGCGCGTGCCGGTGCGTGCCATGGCGCTGCCGCAGCCGGCGCCATGGCGGCCGCTCGCCGGTGAGGCCGGCCATCTTGCGCTAAGATGCCTGCATGTCTGATGGCCCCGCGCGCCGCGCGTGCGCGAGCCAGCATTTTTATCGTCACCCTATAAGGAACACCCATGATGAACTCCCCATTGCGCGCGATCGTCCGCGGCATGCCGAAAGCCGAATTGCATATCCATATCGAAGGCTCGCTGGAGCCAGAACTGATTTTCGCACTGGCGGCGCGCAATGGCGTGCCTCTGGGCTATGAATCGGTGGAACACTTGCGCAGCGCCTATGCTTTTACGGATTTGCAGTCTTTTCTCGATATTTATTACGCTGGCGCAAGCGTGCTCTTGAAAGAGCAGGATTTCTACGACATGACGCAAGCCTACCTGCGGCGCGCCGAGGCCGATAACGTCTTGCACACGGAAATTTTCTTCGATCCGCAAACCCACACGGCGCGCGGCGTGGCCATGGCCGACGTGATCAACGGCATCCACCGCGCCTGCCAGGACAGCCCCGTCAGCGCGGCCCTGATCCTGTGCTTCCTGCGCCACCTGAGCGAGGAAGAAGCGTTCGAGACCCTGGAAGACGCCTTGCCGCACCGCGACAAATTCATCGGCATCGGCCTCGATTCGTCGGAAGTGGGCAACCCGCCCGAGAAATTCTCGCGCGTGTACACCCGCTGCCGCGAGCTGGGCCTGCACCTGGTGGCCCACGCGGGCGAGGAAGGTCCGCCGGCCTACATCCGCACGGCGCTCGACGACTTGCAGGTCGAACGCATCGATCATGGCGTGCGCTGCCTGGAAGACGCGGAACTGACTGCCCGTCTGGCGCGCGAACAGATCGCCCTGACCGTGTGCCCGCTGTCGAACACCAAGCTGCGCGTGTTCGACCAGATGCATGACCATAACCTGGTGCAACTGCTCGACGCCGGCCTGCTGGTGACGGTGAATTCGGACGATCCCGCGTATTTCGGCGGCTACATGAACGACAATTTCGACGCCATCTTCGACGCCTTGCCACTGGGCCTGTCCCACGCGCATCGCCTGGCGCGCAACGGTTTTATCGCCGCCTTCCTGCCGCAGGCACAGAAAGACGCCTTCCTCGCCACCGTCGATGCATATTTCGCCCAGCACGCGGCCGCCCACGGCAGCGCGCAATAACGCATCACAATCAACTCGCATAAAGACCCGCCGCCCATGTTCCGCCTTTCCCTGAAAATGACCGGCCGCGACTGGCGCGCCGGGCAACTGCGTTTCCTGCTCGTCGCGCTGATCGTCGCCGTGGCGGCTTTGTCCGCCGTCGGCTTCTTCGTCGACCGCCTGCGCGCGGGCCTGAACCGCGATGCGCACCAGCTGCTGGGGGCCGACCTCGTCATCAACGCCGACCAGCCCGTCAATGCCGCGTGGCGCGCCGAGGCGCAGAAGCGCGGGTTCATCCTGGCCGACACGGTGACGTTTCCCAGCATGGCGCAGGCGGGCGAGGGCGAGCAATCGCTGTCGCAACTGGCGTCCATCAAGGCCGTCTCGCCCGGCTACCCGCAGCGGGGCAAGCTGAAAATCACGACCAGCGCCAGCGAAGCGCAGGATGCCGTGGGCCGGCCCACGGACCAGGTGCCGGCGCCCGGCACCGTATGGGTCGATGCGGCGATCCTGTCCAGCCTGAACGCGAAGCTGGGCGACACCCTGACCCTGGGCGACAAGGCATTTACCGTCACGCAACTGATCGCCAGTGAACCGGACCGCGGCGCGTCCTTTTTGAACTTCGCGCCCCGCGTGATGCTGCCCTTGGGCGACCTGGCCGCCACGGCGCTGGTGCAGAACGGCTCGCGCGTGTCGTACCGGCTGCTGCTGTCGGCGCCACCGGCCAAGGCCGCCGAGCTTGCGCAATATCAAGCCAAGCTGGAAAGCCAGATCAAGACGCAGGCCATCAAGGGCGTGCGCATCGAGTCGCTGGAATCGGGCAGCCCGCAAATGCAATCGACCCTGGACCGCGCCGACCGTTTCCTGTCCCTCGTCGGCTTGCTGTCGGCCATGCTGGCCGCCGTCGCCGTGGCCATGGCCGCGCGCCGCTTCATGCTGCGCCACCTGGACGCCTGCGCCATGCTGCGCTGCCTGGGCCTGACACAAAACCAGGTCACGGCCATGTACGTGATCGAATTCCTGCTCGTCGGGCTGGCCGGCAGCGTCGTCGGCGTGGTGGTAGGCTTCGGCGGCCACCTGGTGCTGCTCGAGTTGCTGGGAAAACTGGTGCAAAGCGACTTGCCGCCCGTTTCCATGCTGCCCGCCTTGCAGGGCGTGGCCACCGGCATGCTGCTCTTGCTGGGTTTTGCCCTGCCGCCGATTTTGCAGTTGCGCAATGTGCCCCATAACCGCGTGATCCGCCGCGAACAGGAGCCGCCGCAGGCGCTGGCCGTGGCCACGTATGGCCTCGGCATCGCCGCCTTCGTCGTGCTGCTCTTGTGGCAGGCGGGCGACGTGAAACTGGCGCTGCTGACGGCGGCCGGCTTCCTCGGCGGCTTCGCCCTGTTCGCGCTGGCCGGCTGGCTGGGCATCAAGTCGCTGAAAACCCTGCGCGGCGCTTTCAAGCACCAGGGCTGGCGCTTTGCCGTCACGTCCTTGCAGCGCCGTCCGGGCGCCACCGTCATCCAGGTCGTGTCGCTGGCCTTGGGCCTGATGGCCTTGCTGCTGCTGACGGTGGTGCGCGGCGACTTGATGGTGGCCTGGCGCAACGCCACGCCGCCCGATGCGCCGAACCGCTTCATGATCAATATTCTGCCGGAACAGAAAGACCCGATCGCCGCGCGCCTGGCCAAGGCCGGCGTGGCCGATGCCCCCTTGTATCCGATGATACGGGGGCGCCTGGTGGCCGTGAACGGCAACGCGATCACGGAAACCACCTACGAGGATGACCGTGCCAAGGGCCTGGCCGACCGCGAGTTCAACCTGTCGACGATGTCCACCATGCAGGAAGAAAACAAGCTGGTGGCCGGCAAGTGGTTCAGCAACGCAGCGGGCGCGCCTGCCGAAGCGTCGGTGGAAGAGGGCATCGCCAAGACCCTGAAGCTGAAACTGGGCGACAAGCTGCGCTTCGACATCGCCGGCCAGCCCGTGGAAGCGGCCATTACCAGTTTGCGCAAGCTGGAATGGGGCTCGATGCGCGTCAATTTCTTTGTCATCATCAATCCGGCCGCCATGGCGGACACGCCGCAGACGTGGATCACGGCCTTCCACTTGCCGGCCGCGCAGGCGGACCTGGGGAATGCTTTGCTGCGCGACTATCCGAACCTGACGGTGGTCGACGTGGGGGGCGTATTGAAACAGATCCAGGGCGTGCTGGACCAGGTGGTGACGGCCGTCGAATTCCTGTTCGCGTTTACTTTGGCGTCGGGCTTGCTGGTGCTGTATGCGGCCCTGATGGGTTCGCAGGACGAGCGCACGCGCGAAGCGGGATTGCTGCGCGCGCTGGGCGCCACGCGGCGCCAACTGGCGCAGGCGCAGCTGATCGAATTCTCGCTCGTCGGCGCCCTGGCCGGCTTGCTGGCGGCATCGGGCGCGGCCGCCATGGGCTGGGCCCTGGCGACCTACCAGTTCAAGTTCGCCTGGAGCTTCGCGCCCGGCGTGTGGGCATTCGGCCTGCTGGCCGGCGCCCTGTGCGCGATCGCCGGCGGCTGGCTGGGCTTGCGCAATGTCTTGAAACATCCGCCGTTGCAAACCTTGAGGGAAGGCTAAGCACTGACGCTGTCGCCCGCCCCCGCGCGCAAGAATTGCGCATAGGACATGACCGGTTGCCCCAGCTGGTGCGCCGGCACGTCGAACAGGGCCCAGAAGTACGTCACGCGGCCCAGGCAGATGGTGGGCGCGGCGCAGTAGCGGAACCAGTTCTCGCCGATCTGCGCCGCGTACATGCCGTCGCTGTCGGCGTCGGAAAAGTAGGGGATCACGCGCATTTCCAGCAGGGCCAGCAGCAGGGATTCTGGCGCGTCGCTGTCGCGCGCCATTTCGTACTGCGTGTGCAGGCTGCGTTCCGTCTCGATGATCATCAGCTTGGCGTGGCCGTCGCGCGTGAAGAACAGGATGCCGCTGGGATTGGGGAAAATATAGTATTCGACAAAGCCATGGCGCTGGCACAGCTCGTGCACGACGGCGGCCAGCGCTTCGTCTTGCAGGAAACTGTAGTCGTGCAGCATCAGCAAGTCGCGCACGGTGTCCGTCTGCTGCATAAAGAATTCGCGCTGCAGGGCATGGATTTCCTGTTCCAGGATGTCGAGCGCATCGTCGTCGCTCTTCTTGATGTAGCGGTCGATCAAGCCCCGGTTGAAGGCCGTCACGGCCACCTTTTCATCGGCCGCCCCCGTAAATAAAATCTTCTTGCACGGCAGGTCGCGCACGGCCTGGCAGAATTCCAGGCCATTCATCTGCGGCATCGAATAATCGACCACCAGCACGGAGGGCATGGCAAAGCGCTGCGCCTGGCCGCTGATGCGCCAGATGCGTTCGATGTCGAGCGCCACGTTGCACTGGTCGGGCGGCAGGTTTTGCGTGTCGAAGTTGACGTGCAGGGGCGTCTCGCCCGGCTGCGTGCTCTGGCGCAGCCAGTGCAGCGCGCTGCTCGTGTCGTGGAACGTCTTGCGCGCCAGGCAGGGATCGAGCTGGAACGCCAGGCTTTTCAGGAAGGAATCGCTGTCGTCGATCAATACGGTCAGGGTCGGATGTGTGTAGACGGGCAGTTGCATGCGTCACCTCGCGCGGTGGATGGATGGAAAACGGCTGTGCGTGGGCACGGGCAGGGGCTGGGGAAATTCCAGCACGAAGATGGCGTAGGCGCCTTCGCGCGCGACGCAGCGGATGCGCGCCTGCCAGGCTTGCATGATTTGCCGGCACAGGGCCAGGCCGATGCCGCTGCCGTTGTGCGAGGGATAGGAATAGAAGCGGTCGAAGATCAGCGGCAGGCGGCTGGTGGCGATGCCGCAGCCCGTGTCGATGAACAGCACGCGCGGCACAGGATGGGCGCCATCGATGATGATGCGCACGCGCCCCTTGCCGGCGCGGTGGATGCTTTTCAAGGCATTGCGCAGCAGGTTCAGCAGGATCACCACGCACAGTTCCGACTGGCCGGGAAACGTGAAATCGGCGCGCACGTCGACCTTGACGATGTCGCGCTGGGCCGTGCTGGTAAACGGATAGCGGCGCAGCACGGCCGCCACGCTGTCGTGCATGGCCACGGCTTCGTTGGCTTCGAGCTTGCGGTTGACGGCGCTGGCGCTGAGCAGGAACAGGTCGATCATGTGGTGCATGTGCCGCACTTCAAACTGGATGCGCGCCAGCGCTTCCCGGCTGGCCGCGTCCGGCGGCTGGCCTTGCAGGTTGCGCTGCAGCCCGCGCACATTCGCCTCGACGCTGACGAGGGGCGTGCGCAATTCGTGCGCCACGCTGCCCAGTCCGGCCGCCAGCCCGGCCAGTTTCTCTTGCGCGCCCACGTTGCGCCCCACCTTGACCACGGATAGCACGGCAATCGTGAACCAGTGCACGGGCAATTGTTCCAAGACGTCTCGGTTGAGCAGGAAGGCGGGATCGCCGGCCACGGCAAACGTCAGGCAGGCCAGCAAGGTGCCGCTCAGGTAGGCCAGCATGGCGATGCGCGTATCGAAATGAAACAGCACGACCAGCGCCACCAGCAGCGAATGCATCCACATGGGCGAGGCGTGATTCATCAGGAACATGTACGTGAAGAAAAACGGCAGTTCGAAGGTCAGTCCCAGGAACAGGTAGACGCTGAACCAGGTATTGCTGAAGCGGTCAGGCCATAGCGCGGGCAGGAACAGCAGGGCCGCCACGGTGCGCAGCAGCGGCGGTTCGTATTCTTGTGGAAAGAAATAATGCCATAGCGCGTAGTACAGGGGCATGCCCAGCGCACCGATGAGCGCCAGCGTACGCACCTGGGCGCGCCGCGCGGGCGTGTGTTCGATGGCGTCGTGGAAATGCAGGAAAGGCTGGAGCAGCTTGCCTTGCCACTGTTTTCCGGAAGGGGACTGCGCATGCATCATGGTCAGGGGGGCGTGTTCGTTGAGGCGGGTCAATACACCATGATCGGCGGGTTCCCTCTGTATCTGCACAATATCGACATAACTGTTGAGCTGTATCAAACACTTGCCGGATGGCTCGCGCATGTTGGACGCGGTAGTTCCCTCGCAACCAATCAGGAGTTCTTATGTTAAACGCCATTTCCCCCCTGCAATCCCCCGCCGTCCGCGCCGAACAAATGATGCCCGCCTTTGTGTGTGCGCGCATGGATGAACATTACGTCGAGCGCATTGAAAAGCTGCTCGGCGGCCAGCACTTGCATGAATGGCAAGCCATGCCAGCCCGTGCGGTCATGCTGGCAGGTAATGATTACCTGAACATCGCCGGCGAGGCGGCCCTGCTGGCGGCCCAGGCGCGCGTCTTGCAGGGCGGCGGCGCGATGCTGATGTCGTCCGTATTCCTGCAGGAAGGCAGCCGCCAGCACCGGCTCGAACAAAAATTCGCGGACTATCTGGGCAGCGAAGCGTGCGTGCTGGCGCAGTCGGGCTGGGCCGCCAACGTGGGCTTGCTGCAAAGCCTGGCCGGGCCCGGCATCCCCGTGTACCTCGACATGCAGGCCCATGCGTCGCTGTGGGAGGGCGTGCAATCGGCGCAAGCCGTGCCTGTTGCTTTTCTGCACAACGATGGCGCCCATTTGCAGCGCCAGCTCGACAAGCATGGCCCCGGCATCATCGTCGTCGATGCGCTGTACAGCACGAATGGCAGCGTGGCGCCGCTGCTGGAGATGGTGGACATCGCCGAGCGCAGCGGCAGCATGCTGATCGTCGACGAGTCGCACTCGCTGGGCACCCACGGCCCGCAAGGCGCGGGCCTGGTGGTGGAGCTGGGCCTGGCCGAGCGCGTGCATTTCCGCACGGCGTCGCTGGCCAAGGCGTTTGCGGGCCGGGCCGGGCTGATCACCTGTTCGGCCCGCTTCAAGGGGTATTTTTTGTCCGCCTCGCGGCCCGCCATCTTCAGCTCCTGCCTGCTCGAACACGAGCTGGCGTGGTTCGATGCGGCGCTCGACTTCATCCGCGTCGCCGACGTCCGCCGCGCCGCCTTGCGCCGCCACAGCGTGCAGCTGCGCCAGGGACTGATGGATCTGGGCTACAACGTCAGCGACGGGACCGAGCAGATCATCGCGCTGGAAGCGGGCAGCGAACCCGATACCTTAATTTTGCGCAAGGCGCTGGAACGGCATGGCATTTATGGCGCCGTGTTCTGCGCGCCAGCCACGCCGAAAAACCGTTCGCTGGTGCGGCTGACCCTGAATGCGGGCTTGCGCGAGGACGAGTGCGCCAGAGTGCTGGCCGCCTGCGCCGCGATCCGCGACGAGACGAGCATGGCGCGCTGGCCATCGACGCGGCGTTTGCGCAAGCTGGCGCTGGTGTAAACGTCAGGCCTGGCCAGGCAGGTTGCCGGCGATGCCGTTCAATAGCAGGGACAGGGGCGCCAGCTGTTCCGCGCTGGCATTGCCCAGCAATTCCTGGCCCAGCGCCTGCGCTGTCGTATTCGCGTGCGCCAGCAATGCCAGTCCCGCCTCGGTGATGGCGGCGTAGCCGACGCGGGCATCGCGCGCATCGGCCTGGCGCGCCACGAGGCCGATTTTTTCCAGCGGCATCAGCGAGCGCGTGATGCCCGAGGCCGTCAGCGCCAGGCGCTCGGCCAGGTCGATGCGGCGCAGGCGTCCGCCGGGCGCCCGCTGCAAGTGGTACAGCAATTGATAATCGCCAAAGCTCAGGCCATGCAGATTGCCCAGGGTGCTGTCGAAGCGGCGCACCAGCATGGCCTGGGCGCGCGCCAGGCGCAGGCAAAAGTCCAGCGCGCTGCCGCCGTCCGGCGGCGGGGAAGTGTGATCGGTCATGACGTCCTTTTCATTTGCTGCGTGGTGCGTGAGTGCGCAAGTGTAAAGCATGGGCGCTCAATAGCGTGGCTGCCCCCGCTCCTGCAGTTGTTCCAGGTGCAGTGCCAGCAGGGCATCCAGCTCGGCATCCGCATCGAAAGCGGGATCGGCCGATGGCATGACGGTGTCGATGATGTCGAAGCGGAAAGCCGCCTCGCCGTCGCGCCGCCAGTCCGCCTGCAGGCGCGCATTGCGGTGCGAGCCCAGCGCGAGTTCGAAACGGTGGCGGTTCAGCGCGCCGGGCGCGTTGCGGCTGCGTTCGAGCAGGGTGCATCCGCTGGGCACATGTCGCAGCGCGATGATGCCCAGCGCGGGCGCTTGTTGCCGGTAAGCTGCTTTCAGGGCGGCTTGCTGTGTTTTATCCATGGTGCGGTTTCCTCAAGTTTGGGTGACGTGGTCGGTGCTTGCGATGCGCGCAATGTTCGTGCACAGGGCGGCGGCGATGGCGGCGGCCAGCAGCAGGGCGCCGCCGGCGCAGAAGAGTTCGCCCACGCTCAGGTGGCGCAGCAGCGCGCCCGTGGCCGCCGCCGACAGGGGCGCCAGTCCCAGGAAGATACCCATGAACACGGCCATCGCCCGGCCCAGCATGGCGGGCGCCACGCGCCGCTGTATCCAGGTAAAGATGGCCACCTGCACGTAGCCGCCCAGCAATCCCGTGACGGCCAGCAAGGCCGCGCCCTGCCAGGCGGTATCGATTTGGCCCAGCGCCATCAGCAGCAAGCCCACGACCGCATCGACGAGCAGCAGGGTGGCGCCGAAGCGGCGGCGCAGCCAGGCGCCGCCCAGGCTGGACGCCAGCATGCCGGCCAGGGTGCCGGCGCCGTGCGCGCCCATCAATAAACCGAGCGCCGGGGCGCCGTGCAGGCGTTCGCTGGCCAGCACGGGCAAGGCCACTTGCAACGGACCCATGACGAAGAAGGCCACCACGGCCCAGTAGGCATAGCAGCTGCGCAAGGCCATGTCGCGCCACACCATGGCCAGGCCCGCCGCCATGTCGCGCCACATGCCCTGCGCCGCCGCGGCCGCCGGTGGCCGCAGGCTGACTTGCCGCAAGGTCCAGGCGGAAAACAGAAACGTCAGCGCATCGATGGCAAAGGCGGCGGCCAGCGCCGCCATGCCGGTTTGTTGCCCGCCATCGTGGGCGCCGAGCACGAGCGCCGCCAGCAAGGGGCCGGCCAGCAAGGACAGCTGTCGTGCGCCCATCTGCAGGCTGTTGGCCGTCTGCAGTGTTTGCAGCGGCACGGCTTGCGGCAGGATGGCCGTGCCGGCGGGAATGGCGAAGGCGGACGCGATACCCAGCGCCAGCGCGGCCGCATACGCGAGCGCCAGGCTGGCCTGGTCCAGCATCAGCAGGCCGGACAGCGCCAGCAGGATGGCGGCGTTCGCATATTTACTCAGCAGCAGCACGCGCCGGGGCGAGTAACGGTCGGCGACGGTGCCGCCCAACAAGATGAGCACGGCGCGCGGCGCACCCATCAGGGCCACGGCGATGCCCAGGCTCAGGCTATCGTTTGTCAGGCTCAGCACGAGCCAGGGCAGGGCCAGCATGCTGAACTGGTCGCCCAGCATGGACACGAGGCCGCCACCGAGCAGCCAGCGGAAGTTGGTATTGCGTAGCAAAGGAGGTTGGGCGGTGGTTGACATGCTGTTTTATCTCTCGTTAAAAATTGCATGGTATTTGATAAAAGCTTGATTAGTCAAGTATATCGCCATTTATTGTGGCAGAGAGCGCCGGCGCTTGCGCTATCATGGCGGCCATGACTGATACCACTGCCCCCACCCTGTACGAGACCATCGGCGGCGCCTCCGTGCTGCGCGAAATGGTCGACCGTTTTTATGACTTGATGGAGCTCGAGCACGAGTTCGCCGGCATCCGCGTCATGCATCCGCCGTCGACGGACGGCTCGCGCGACAAGCTGTATTTCTTTTTGACAGGCTGGATGGGCGGACCGGATTTGTATATCGAGAAATTCGGCCACCCGCGCCTGCGCGCCCGTCACTTGCCGTATGCCATCGGCACCAGCGAGCGCGACCAGTGGCTGCGCGCCATGGCCTGGGCCATGGAAGACACGGGCATCGAAGAGTCCTTGCGCGTGCGCCTGATGGAATCGTTCTATCAGACGGCCGACTGGATGCGCAACAAACCTGACTGACACCCATGAGCCCAATCGAGTTTTACAGCCTGCTGGGCGCCGCCATCGTCGCCATCGTCCTGTTGCTATTGATCTTGCTGCGCCCCCGTGGCGCGGCCGGCGATGGCGCCACCACCCTGGCCTTGGTGCAGCAGCACCAGCAGCAAAGCCTGGAACGCATCGACCGGGTCGAACGCGAGGTGCGGCTGCAGCTGCAGGCGTCGGCGCAAGCGACGCGGCAAGACCTGGCGGCCGGCCTGGCGCAATTCCAGGCGGCCACCCTGCAGCAGCTCGACAGCCTGCGCACGCAGATGCAGGCGCAGGGCAAGGTCGGGCGCGAAGAACAGGCGCAAAGCCTGGCGCGCTTTGCCGAGAGTACCAATCAAACTTTGGCGCAGCTGACGGAATCGAATGCGCAGCGCATGCTGGAAGTGCGCGCCACGCTCGAGAACAAGATCCGCGACTTGCAGGCCGACAATGGCGCGCGCCTGGAAGAGATGCGCAAGACGGTCGACGAGAAACTGCACGCGACCCTGGAAACGCGCCTGTCCGCCTCGTTCCAGCAAGTGTCGGAGCGGCTGGAAAAAGTCCACCAGGGCCTCGGCGAGATGCAGCAGCTGGCGCTGGGCGTGGGCGATTTGAAGCGGGTGCTCACCAACGTCAAGACGCGCGGGACTTGGGGCGAGGTGCAGCTGGAAATGCTGCTGGAGCAGGTACTCACTGTCGACCAGTACGCCAAGAACGTGGAAACGGTGCCGGGCAGCGGCGCGCGCGTGGAATTCGCCTTGAAACTGCCGGGCATGGTCGACGGCGGACCGCCCGTGTGGATGCCGATAGACGCGAAATTCCCCAAGGAACAGTACGAGCGCCTGGTCGAGGCGGCCGAGCGGGCCGATGCCGATGGCGTGGCCCTGGCCGGCCGCGAGCTGGAGCGGGCCGTGCGCGGTGAAGCGAAAACCATCGCCGAGAAATACCTGGCGCCGCCGCTGACCACTGACTTTGCCATCCTGTTCCTGCCTACGGAAGGGCTGTATGCGGAAGTGCTGCGCCGCCCGGGGCTGGCCGACGAATTGCAGCGCGTGCACCGGGTCAGCATCGCGGGGCCATCCACCCTGACGGCTTTGCTCAACAGCCTGCAGATGGGTTTCCGCACCCTGGCGCTGGAAAAGCGCTCGTCCGAAGTGTGGCAGGTGCTGGGCGCCGTGAAGACGGAATTCGGCAAGTTCGGCGAGGTGCTGTCGCAAACCCGGCTGACCCTGGAAAAGGCGGCGAAAAATATCGAAAGCGCGGAAGTGCGCAGCCGGCAGATGGCGCGCAAATTGAAATCCGTGGAAGCCTTGCCGGGCGAGGCGGCCGCCTTGCTGCTGGGTAAGGCGGACGCCGAATAGCGCTGCCTCGTTCGCCGCAGCGGCCGGCTAAGTCTGCTGGTCTTGCTGTTCCTGCGCCATCTGATGGTTGACTAGTTCAGCGGTGATGCTGCCCGGCGCATCGAGTTCGCGCTGTGCCAGCGCGCGCATGGCGTCATTTGCCAGGCCGGCTGGCAAGGCGGCGCACAGTGCGTCCGCCTCGGCGGTTTGTCCCTGTCCGCGCAGTATGGCAGCGGCGATCAGCACGTCTTTTACCAGATTCATCAACTCCGCCGCCAGGCGCGGCGGCGTGTCCGGCGCAGGAAACAGGGGCAGGCTGGCGGACAGGGCATTGACCATATCGAGGTGTTCCAGCGGGGCGCGGTGATAACGCTGCGCCAGCGCGAAATTGCCCGCTTCGACGACGGCTGGCAAGGCTTGCCAGGCGTACTGGCGCGCCAGTTCGGGGGGCGCATGTGTCCAGCTGGGCGAACAGCTCGGCGGTGGAGCGGGCATCGCCGAGCGTGTCGTTCATTTTGGCGATGAGCGAGAAGCGCGACCTGCGGCCAAACGTGTTGCCTGCCTGCGGCGCGCGGCTGTCGTGGCGGCCGAAATCATGCTGGCCCGACAGCAGCAACTGGATTTGCGCATCACGCTCCGCCTGCAGGGCGGCGTACGCCGGCGCGTATGCCTCGGCCAAAAACTTCCACTCCAGCATGATCATGAAATAGCTCGACCTCGCCGGATTCAGGGTTTGCCCGGCCTCGGCGAACAGCTGTTGCAGCAGCGGCAGCGCTTCCGCATGCCGGCCCTCGTTGCGCAGTGCAATGAGACGTGTCGAACGGCTATCGATGTCGGGCATGGCGGTCCTTGTCTGGAATGCACCATAGTAACAAGTCCTCACACGGCTGGCTACGCCTCAGGCGGCATGCTTGCCGGCACGGTTTTTTCTGGCACCGAAGGCCAGAAACGCCAGTCCTGCCAGCAGCATGCCCCAGGTTTGCGGTTCCGGCACGGCCGGCAAGACTGTCGGGCCGGTGGGCGGCAAGGTGGGGATGATCACCGTGGGCGGCACGATGATGCTGCTGCCCTGGTCTGGCGGCATGCCGCCACCGCCACCGCCGCCGCTTCCGCCGCCGAATCCGGCCGGCGGCGTGATGCTGCCGACGGTACGCACGTGATCGAAGGGCAGGAAGGGAATGCTGGTCACTGCGGGCGGCATGGTGCCGCCCGTGAAAGAACCGCCGCGCAAGGCGTCGGGATTGTCGATCACGGGCACGCCTGCCGCTTCCGGCGCGGCGGGCACGGCGGCGACGGGTGCCGCACCGCCGGGCGCGGCACCGGCCGCCGGCGGCGCCGATGCGGGCGCCTGCGTGATACGGCTGACGTTGCGGCAAATCGTCGGCACGAGGATGCACTGACCCTGCACGCAATACACGAGTCCCCTTTCCTGCATCTGCTCGCTCCAGCCCGCGCGCGTGACATTGCGGCAGACACGGCCCGGGCCGAAATGCATGTCGCTGATGCGCGCGTTGTAATTGCCCTTGCCGCGGATGGCGTCGCGGCTGATCACGACGATCTCATCGTACTGGCGCGTGCGCATGCGCTCCTTCAATTGTTCGCGCACGGGCGGCGCGATATCCGTATAGCGGTCCACGGCCGCGACCACGTCACCCATGAACGGGTCGACGCCGGGACGGTTCCAGTTGCAGTTGTCGAGCACGTCGGCGCGCGCGATGCCTTTCGCGCTGGCGGGCACGGGCGCCAGGGACAAGGTGGCAAGCAGGCATGCCGCACCCAGCAAGCTGACTCCCGCGATCCAAGAGCTGTGTCTCATTCTTAGTTTCCTCGTGAAAACAATATCAAAATTGAACTTTTTATGTGAGTCCGAATGTTATCACCGAAGAAACTTCAATATCAACTAATAAATAAAATTATTACAATTAGTGTTGTGTTTATTGATCTGTTGTAAGTGGAAATGGTTAATATTTTTATCTCGATGGGCAAGCGCCTGCCGCGCAGGGAAAATTTGTGCAAAGGGGAAATGCAAACGGCCCGCGCAGGGCGGGCCGGTGGGAATGAGGTGAAGGTGAGGCGGGCGCGCCGTCGGCAGGCGGCGGTGAGGCCGGAAATGCGTGTTAGATGCGGTCTGGACAGGCTTGCGTATCGAAGGCGGGATAGCCAACGGCGGGCAGCTTGTGCAGCCACGTGCGCATCAAGGTGCGCGCGCCTTGTGCATCGTACTGTCGCCCTTGTTGCAAATCTGCGGCGAGGGTGTCCAGTTCCGCGCAGATGGATTGCTTGCCGGACTGGGCCGCCAGCAGCGACGCCAGCAGTTCTGGCAGCACCTCAGCCGCAGGCGCCGCCTGGCGCGTGGCCCGGTAGTGCAGCCAGTAGCGCTCGGCGACGTCGCCATCAAAGCTGGGGAGGAAGCCGAACATGGCGTCATCGTGGCGCAAGCGGTACACAGTGGGGAAGTAATGCGGACCCGTCAGTTCGCCAGGGAAGAGGTCGCGTCGCAGGACGTCGATGGCCAGCGATCCGTTGCGCTCCACGCGCACGGGACTGGGCGAATCGTACTGGTCGACGCTGGCCATGGAGAGTGAGCTGCCTTGCGTGAAGATGATCTTCTGCGTGTAATGGCGTCCGCCCAGGTGGCCGCACAGGGCCATGTAGCGATCATTAATGGCGGTCACGGCCGCAACGTTGCCGCAGCCGGGGCGCAAAGGCGTGTTTTCCTGCCACACGAGCGCCTGGTCGGCGGTGCGCACGAGGCGGATGCCGCCCACAGTTTCGCCGTGCAAGTCGCCTGGCGCCGTTTCGATGCGTTCGTCGAAGCGCACCGTGTAGCCATTGCTGCGGACTTCGCCTGCATATGCCGTCATGCCCTGCAGCAGGGCCATTACCAGCAGCAGTTTCATATCAATCCATGGAACAGCACGACGTCGACCAGGTCGCCGGCCGCCACGTGGCCCTGCGCTTCATGCAGCACGATCATGCAATTGGCTTGCGTCATCGAGCGCAGGATGCCCGAGCCTTGCGCGCCCGTCACGCGCACGTGCTGGCGTCCGTCCGCGCCCCGTTCGACGATGCCGCGCTGGTATTCCGTGCGGCCCCGTTTCTTGCGGATGGGCGCTTGCGCCGCCACCTGCAGCAGCGGCAGGGTGGATGTGTCCGCATTGGCGCCCATCAGACGCAGCAGGGTGGGGCGGGCGAGAAAATAAAACGCGGCCATCACGGCCACGGGGTTGCCGGGCAGGCCCAGCAGCAATGCCGTGTCGCCGTCACTGGCTATCCGGCCAAAGGCCATGGGGCGCCCCGGGCGCATGTTGATGTGCCAGAAAGCCACTTCACCGAGGCGGGCGAGGATCTCGCGCGTAAAATCGGCCGCGCCGCTGGACACGCCGCCCGAGGTGACGATGACGTCGGCCTGGGCGCAGGCGCCGCGCAGGGCCGCTTCCAGCGCTTGCGGATTATCCTTGACGATGCCCATGTCGAGCACTTCGCAGCCCAAACGGGTCAGCATGCCCAGCAGGGTGTAGCGGTTGCTGTCGTAGATGCAGCCGGCGTCGAGCGGCTCGCCGATCGAGCGCAACTCGTCGCCCGTGGAAAAGAAGGCCACGCGCAGGCGGCGGCGCACGGGCACCGTGGCGATGCCCAGCGAGGCCAGCAGCCCCAGCTCGGCCGGTCCGAGTAGTTTGCCCTGCAGCAGCGCAGGCTGGCCCTGCATCAAGTCTTCGCCCTTGAAGCGGCGGTTGTCGCCGGGGCGGATGCAGTCGGGCGCGATGGTGATGCTGTGCTCGCTGGCTTGCCGCACCAGTTCCTGCGGCACGACGCTGTCGCAGCCATCGGGCATGACGGCGCCCGTCATGATGCGCGCGCATTGCCCGCGCCGCACGTTGACCGTGCCGGGACGTCCGGCCAGGATGGTGTCGACCACGGCCAGGGTCAACGGCACGCTACCGCCCAGGTCGGCCCCGTGCAGCGCATAGCCATCCATGGCGGAATTGTCGTGCGCGGGCACGCTGATGGGCGAGATGATGTCGGCCGCCAGGATGCGCTCGAACGCTTGCGGCAGCGGCAGTTCCTCGATCTCGGCGACGGGCGCGACCGTGTCGGCCAGGATGGCTTGCGCCATCGGCACGCTCAATCCCTGCGCCTGCAGGGCGGCCAGTTCGTCCGGGGTGTTGATGTTGCCGAACGCGGCGCCGTCCTCGAACAGTACTTCGGCCAGTCTCAAGGGACCGTGCCAGGTGCGCATGCGGCGCTCGCCGGCGCGCAGATACGAGTCCAACTGGGGCAGGGCCGAGGTTTTTACCAGGCAAAAGACGGGGTGCGGGCGGCGCACGGCCAAGCCCGTCGCCGGGTCGATCTCCTCGGTGACTGCGATGGCCAGGTCGGCATCGCCGTCGATCAAACCGGCCGCCAGGCGCGCCGCCAGGTCGGGTGGCAGCAATGGCGAATCGCAGGGCACCGTCAGCAGGTAGGGCGTGCCGGCGTGCCGCATGCCGCTGTGTAAACCAGCCAGCGGGCCCAGCTGGCCCGGCAGCGCATCGGGCCACACGGGCAGGCCGAAGCGCGCGTACTCGCCCGCATCGGCGTGGACGCTGATGGCCAGCTGGCCCACTTGCGGCGCCAGGCGCTGCAGCACGTGGCGCGCCAGGGGCTGGCCATGCAGTGGCAGCATGCCCTTGTCGCGCTGGCCCATGCGCGTGCCGAGGCCGCCGGCCAGGATCAGGCCGGTAATGTCGTGTTTGTTGATCATGTCAGGTAGGAAAATTGGTGCATGCGCCATGGTAGCAGCGCGGGGCGTGCGCCGCCCCGGATTCAGCCGCCGATGTACGACATTTCCACTTTCTTTTTACCGTGCTCAAGTGCGCCGCCCGTCAAATCCGTCTGGCTGGTGCGTAATTGCGAATAGCGGTCGCCGCGGCCGCGCCACAGTTGCGCCACGGCCGAGGAAATTTCCGCATCGCTATGGCCGCCCCGCAGCAGGCTGCGCAAGTCGTGGCCGCTGCTGGCGAACAGACACGTGTACAGCTTGCCTTCGGTCGAGAGGCGGGCGCGGCTGCAGTCGCCGCAGAACGCTTGCGTGACGCTGGAAATGAGGCCGATTTCGCCGCCGCCATCCGCATAGCGCCAGCGCGCCGCCGTCTCGCCCGTGTAGTTCGGGTCGATGGGCAGCAAGGGCATGTGTGAGGCTATGCGGCGCACGACTTCGGCGGACGGGATGACTTCCTGCAAGTTCCAGCCGTTCGACGCGCCCACGTCCATGTATTCGATGAAGCGCAGGATGTAGGGCGTATCCTTGAAGTGGCGCGCCATGGGCACGATTTCCTGCTCGTTCATGCCGGCCTTGACGACCATATTGATCTTGATGGGACCCAGGCCCGCCGCGTGCGCCGCAGCTATGCCGTGCAGCACGTCGGCGACGGCGAAATCGACGTCGTTCATGCGCTTGAAGGTGGCGTCGTCGAGCGAGTCGAGCGACACGGTGACGCGGTTCAGGCCCGCATCCTTGAGCGCTTGCGCTTTTCTGGCCAGCAAGGAACCATTGGTCGTCAGGGTCAGGTCCAGCGGCTGGCCCGATGGCGTGCGCAGCTCGGCCAGCATGGCGATGAGCTTTTCGATATTCTTGCGCAGCAGCGGTTCGCCGCCCGTCAGGCGTATCTTTTCCACGCCGTGTTCAACGAACAGGCGCGCCACGCGCGTGATTTCCTCGAACGACAGCAAATCCGTGTGCGGCAGATACACGTGGTTCTTGTCGAACACATCCTTCGGCATGCAATACACGCAACGGAAATTGCAGCGGTCGGTAATCGAGATGCGCAAGTCGTGCAGGGGCCTGCCCAGGCGGTCGGCGACGTTGCCGCTGGGACTTTCCAGGCGCTCGGGTATCGCCACGGCCCCATTGCGGGCCTCGGCGAGGTAGATAATCTTGTCAGCCATGAAAGGTAATGCGCTTACGTAAAGTCGTTCAAGGCAGATACGATAGCACGAGGCCGAAGATGGCACAGGCGAGCAGCAATTTGATGGTGCCCATTTGAAACTTGATCAGCGCCACGCCGGCCGCCAGCGCGATGAGCGTCGCCAGCCAGTCCCAGTGCGGCAGCGGGTTGTCCGGCCAGAAAACGTGGCGGCCAAAGAACAGGGCCAGGCTGGCGATGACGCCCACCACGGCCGCCGAAATGGCCGTCAGGGGCGCGCTCAGGCGCAAATTGCCGCGCGACGCTTCCACGAGCGGCGCGCCGGCCAGGATGAAGATGAACGAAGGCAGAAAAGTAAACCAGCTGGCGACGAGCGCGCCGCACACGCCCGCCAGCCACAGCTGCTCGCCCGCGATGCCTGCCGCATGGCTCCAGCCGCCGACAAAACCGATGAAGGCAACGATCATGATCAGGGGGCCGGGCGTCGTTTCGCCCAGGGCCAGGCCATCCATCATTTGCGCGCTCGTGATCCAGTGGTAATGGTCGGCGGCACCCTGCACCAGGTAGGGCAGCACGGCATACGCGCCGCCGAACGTGAGCAGGGCCGCCTTGCTGAAAAACACGCCCATCTGCGCCAGCGGCTGGTCCGTACCGCCCGCCAGTGCCAGGCCCAGCCAGACAAAGAAAGCCAGCGCCAGGCCCAGTGCGCAGGTGGCCAGCAGGCGCGGCCACCTGAAACGCGCGTGGTCCGGCGTGGGCGTGTCGTCATCGATCAGGGCGGCGCCGTAGCGGGCCGCGCCGCCATGCGACGCGCCGTTGGCATGAAAGTGCGCGGGCAGCCAGCGCCCGCCCGCCATGCCCAGCAGGGCAGCGGCAAGCACGATCAGCGGAAATGGCAGATGAAGCGCGGCGATGGCGGCAAATGCGGCCGCCGCGATGGCGATCAGACCGGGGCTGCGCAAGGTGCGCCGGCCCAGGCGCCAGGCGGCCGCCACCACGATGGCGACGACGGCCGGCTTGATGCCGTACAGGACGCCGGCGATGGCGCCCACGTGGCCATACGCCATATACAGCCAGGACAGGACGATCAGCACCAGCAGCGAGGGCAGCAAAAACAGCAGGCCCGCCACCAGGGCGCCGCGCGTGCGGTGCATCAGCCAGCCGATGTAGATGGCCAGCTGGGTCGCTTCCGGCCCCGGCAGCAGCATGCAGTAGTTCAGGGCGTGCAGGAAACGCTGCTCGGAAATCCAGCGCCGCTTTTCCACCAGTTCCGCATGCATCATGGCGATTTGCCCGGCCGGGCCGCCAAAGCTGACGCAGCCCAGCTTGAGCCAGTACCAGAAGGCGTTGCGCAGGCTGACGGGGGCGGGAGGCAGATTGGCGTTCTCGTGCATGGCGGGCGGATGGCAGCAAAAAGTGGACATAAAAAAGGGGAAGCCTGAGCTTCCCCTTTCATCATTGGCGGCTGGGCGAACCCGGCGCGCTTATGGACGCTGCGTGTTGACCTGGATCAACGGCTCATCCGATTGCGGCGGCAATGGCTTGCGTTCGCGTGGCTTGCGTACCGGAGCGACTGCCTTGGCGGCCGCTTCCTGCGCCAGGCGCAGTTTTTCCGGATCGGTGGCAGCCAGGGTCAGGCCGGCCGAGCCGAGCACTGCGCTCAAGTCCAGCGGCGCCGCCACAGGGGCTGGCGCCGGAGCAGGAGCGGGAGCAACGACAGGCGCAGGAGCAACTTCGGCAACCGCCGGGGCAGCTTCCGCTACTGGTGCTGGCGCGGCTGCTGGCGCTTCTTCCGCCACGGCGACGGTTTCCACGGCAGCTGGCGTTTCCACGGCTGGTGCCGCTTCGGCGTTCACTTCCGCTGGCGCTGGAGCTGGAGTCGGCGCAACTTCCGTCTTCTCGGCAAAGCTGTACTCGGCAGCTGGCGCTGGTTCGGCAGCAACGGCGGCTTCCACAGGAGCTGGCGGCACGATCACTTCAGCAGCCGGAGCGACTTCTTCGACCTTGGCGATCTCCACGGCCTTGACCACTTCGACCACTTCGACTACTTCGACTACTTCAGTCACGACGGCTGGTGCGGCTTCGGCAGCAGCTTCCACTGGCGCAGCGACGGCCACGACAGTAGCGGCAGCGACGACGGCGATCGGTGCGGCGGCTTCAACGGCGGCAGCGGCGGCTTCCGGCGCCGGAGCAACCGTAAAGCTGATCACTGGCGCGTCCTGGCCTTCGTTGTCACCGTTTGCCGATTCAATCAGCTCGCCCGTTTCGCGGTCGCGGCGGTTGCGGTTGCGGCCGCCACGACGACGGCGGCGGCGCGGTTCTTCGCCTTCCACGTCGCTTTCCGTCTCTTCGCCTTCAGGGCCGGCATTCGCCGGCGCTTTCAGCAGATTGGCCGGTGCGGCGTCGAATTCAGGGCCGTTCGACGTCACGACGACGTTGACTGCGCTGGCGGTGGCACCAACCAGTGCCAGCTCTTCAGCTTTCACTTCAGCAACAACAGCCTTGTCGGCGCGTGGTTCGCGCGCTTCGCGTGGCTGGCGTGGCGGACGCTCGGCGCGCTCTGGACGTTCCGCGCGTTCCGGACGCTCGGCGCGTTCAGGGCGTTCACCGCGTTCGCGTGGTGCTGCTGCCGTATCGCCGTTCTCGCGCGCTTCACGCGGTTCGCGTGGCGGACGCGGTGGGCGTGGCGGACGTGCCGCTTTTTCCAGTGCTTCCGCTTCTTTCGCTGCATCGTCCTGGGCTGGACGGCCCTGGCCCGGTTCGCGTTCTTCGCGGCCTGGCTTGCCGTTGCGGCCACGGCCACGCGGGCCACGGCTGTTGCGGTCGCCACGGTCGGCGCCGGCCGGCTTGGCCGGTGCGACAGGGGCGGGTGCGGGCGCCACCGGTGCCGGAGCGCCGGTGAAGAAGCTGATGATCTTGGCGATCAGGCCCTGTGGCGCGGCAGGCGCGGCCACGGGAGCCGGTTTCGCTTCGACGGGCTTGCGCTCGACCATCGGTGCCGGCTGGTCAGGGGTGATCGTCTTGACGACGGCTTCCTGGCGCGGCTTGGCTTCTTCCTTCTGGCGCTTGCTGTACGCCATGTCGGTTTCAGCGCTTTCCGCCAGATTGTAGCTGGCCTGGCTGTCTTCCAGACGCGGATCGTCGTGCTTGATGCGTTCCAGCTTGTAGTGCGGCGTTTCCAGATGCTTGTTCGGGATCAGGATCACGGCGATGCGGTGGCGGTTCTCGATCTTCAGCACTTCGCCGCGCTTTTCGTTGAGCAGGAAGGCGCCCACGTCCACGGGTACTTGCACGTGGATGGTGGCCGAGTTTTCCTTCATCGCCTCTTCCTGGATGATGCGCAGCACCTGCAGGGCGGACGATTCCGTATCGCGGATGTGGCCGGTGCCGGAGCAGCGCGGGCACGTCACGTGTGAACCTTCGGACAGCGAAGGGCGCAAGCGCTGGCGCGACAGTTCCATCAGGCCGAAGCGGGAAATCTTGCCCATTTGTACACGGGCGCGGTCATGGTGCAGCGCGTCTTTCAGGCGCTGTTCCACTTCGCGCTGGTTCTTCGCCACTTCCATGTCGATGAAGTCGATGACGATCAGGCCACCCAGGTCGCGCAGACGCAGCTGGCGGGCCACTTCTTCGGCCGCTTCGCAGTTGGTGTTGAAGGCGGTCGTCTCGATGTCCGAGCCGCGCGTGGCGCGGGCCGAGTTGACGTCGACGGACACCAGCGCTTCGGTATGGTCGATCACGATGGCGCCGCCCGATGGCAGCGGCACGGTGCGGCTGTAGGCCGTTTCGATCTGGTGTTCGATCTGGAAGCGCGAGAACAGCGGCACGTCGTCGCTGTAGCGTTTTACGCGGTGCACCATGTCGGGCATCACGTGGCTCATGAACTGGTGCGCCTGGTCGTAGATCTCGTCGGTGTCGATCAGGATCTCGCCGATGTCGGGCTGGAAGTAGTCGCGGATGGCGCGGATGACGAGCGACGATTCCTGGTAGATCAGGAAAGCGCCGTTGGCCGACTTGCCGGCGCCTTCGATGGCGCGCCACAGTTGCATCAGGTAATTCAAGTCCCACTGCAGTTCATCGACGTTGCGGCCGATGCCTGCCGTGCGGGCAATCACGGACATGCCAGCTGGCAAGTCCAGTTTATCCATGGTTTCGCGCAATTCCTGGCGCTCTTCGCCTTCCACGCGGCGCGATACGCCACCGCCACGCGGGTTGTTCGGCATCAATACCAGGTAACGGCCGGCCAGGGAAACGAACGAGGTCAGGGCGGCGCCCTTGTTGCCGCGCTCTTCCTTTTCAACCTGGACCATGATTTCCTGGCCTTCGCGCAACGCTTCCTTGACGGAGGCGTTACGGACGTCGACGCCTTCGCGGAAATACGTGCGGGCAACTTCCTTAAAAGGCAGGAAGCCGTGGCGGTCTTCGCCATAGCTGACGAAGCACGCTTCGAGCGATGGCTCGATGCGCGTGATCACGCCCTTGTAGATGTTGGATTTGCGCTGTTCGCGCCCGGCTGTCTCGATATCGATGTCGATCAGTTTTTGTCCGTCGACAATCGCTACGCGCAGTTCTTCTTGCTGCGTGGCATTAAACAACATGCGTTTCATTTTTATAACTCCGCGACCCGTAGGCCATCTCAAAGCCGCTTCCGGGGAAGCGGCGAAGTACAGGGATATATGCGAGAACGGGAGTGCTGGCGGGGGAAATGCCCAGGCGTGCGGAGCAACAACGCGTACGAGGTATACGTTACGGCCGCAACAGGCGCGGTGAGGTCGATCGTCATGCCGAGTGCACGGGACACTTGCAACTCATCTGAAACAGCCCGGATGAGAATGAACTGCATCGGGGACAGAGAATGCAAGTGGTCAGCAAATTCAGAGCCAAAATCGTTAGCCGGCTCATTACAGGGATCGCGATGGCGAGGCTTGGCCTCAGCCTATCATCGACAACCCTCAGTATTTGGCCACATACGGGGTTTGGCGAAAACGGCAAGCGTTATCAACTTCATCAACCCGCGAGCCCGACTCGATAAGTCGCGCTAACGGGTACTTATCCTTATAATCCCACACTCACTTCAGCATCTCCACGCGTTATCCGATTACAACTACGGTGCAACCTTGATTCGCGCAGGGATGGTGCATATACATTTTTTTCCACCGAATTTGCAATTTGGCGAGGCCGGTGGAGACGCCCCTGTGTAAAATGTGCTTTTATTCTTACACTCGCAGCAGCCAGGGCCGCAGCAAAAACAATTATATATTCAAAATGAAGGACTTAGAGAGATTTCTGGGAAGACATAGTAAATGAAGAGTCAAAATGATGTTGTTCCCCCTTCAACACCCCCGGTTCAGCCGCAAGCGCAATTCGTCACGATCGCCGAAGAAGAAGCAGGCCAGCGTATCGACAACTACTTATTAAGAGTGTGCAAGGGAGTGCCTAAAAGCCACATCTACCGGATATTGCGATCGGGAGAAGTGCGGGTCAATAAAGGCCGTATCGATCAGCTGTACCGTCTCGCCGCCGGCGACGTGGTGCGCATTCCACCCGTGCGCGTGGCCGAAAAGGCGCCTACGGGCGCGCCGGCCGCCGAATTCAAGATCATCTTCGAAGATGCGCAGCTGCTCGTCATCGACAAGCCTGCGGGCGTGGCCGTGCATGGCGGCTCGGGCGTGTCCTTCGGCGTGATCGAGCAATTGCGTGCTTCGCGCCCCGACGCCAAGTTTTTGGAACTGGTGCACCGCCTGGACCGCGACACGTCCGGCTTGTTGTTGTTGGCAAAGAAACGTTCCGCGTTGACGAATTTGCACGAACAGATGCGCGACGGCGTCACGGACAAGCGTTACCTCGTGCTGGTGGCCGGCGACTGGAAGAATGCGCGCCAGCATATCAAGTTGCCATTGCACAAATATACGACGGCCGAAGGCGAACGCCGGGTGGCCGTGCAGGCCGATGGCCTGGCCTCGCACACGGTGTTTTCACTGTTGCATAAATATCACAACTTCGCCTTGCTGGAAGCGGAATTGAAGACGGGACGCACGCACCAGATCCGCGTGCACCTGTCTTCGTCCGGTTTCCCCATCGCCGGCGATGATAAATATGGCGACTTCGCCCTCAACCGTGCCCTGTTGAAAGCCGACAGCACGCGCGGCGCCCTGAAACGCATGTTCCTGCATGCGCACCAGATCACGTTTGTGCATCCGGAAACGGGCAAGACGATGACCCTGAATGCGCCGCTGGCTGCCGAATGCGAGCGTTTCTTGGTAAGCTTGGGCAAACCATTGGCCGTTGCCGCACGATAAGTATAGTATCCACCGCGTGCGCGCGACACTACTCACAAGGTAGTCAGTCGCCATCATTCATTCTCAAGGAGCCGGCGGCTATATCGTCGGGAAACATGGCAAGAAAGCAATTTGATCTGATCGTCTTCGATTGGGACGGTACCCTGATAGACAGTACCTCGACCATCGTCAAGTGCATCCAGGCATCGGCCAAAGACCTCGGCTTGCCCATTCCCACCGAGTTGCTCGCTTCGCACGTGATCGGCCTGGGCTTGCAGGAAGCCATGCAGCTGGTGATACCCGACGTGGAGCCGAAATACCATGCGCGCATGGCCGAGCGCTACCGCTATCACTATCTGTCGCGCGACCATGAGCTGACCCTGTTTCCCGGCGTACACGAGATGCTGCAGGAACTGTCGCAGCAGGCGTACTTCCTGGCGGTGGCCACGGGCAAGAGCCGTGTCGGCCTGAACCGCTCCCTGAATGCCGTCAAGCTGCTGTCCCTGTTCGATGCGACGCGCTGCGCCGATGAAACGTTTTCCAAGCCGCATCCGGCCATGTTGCAGGAACTGACGCGCGAATTGGGGCAAGACATGCGTCGTACCGTGATGATCGGCGACACCAGTCATGATTTATTGATGGCAAGCAATGCAGGCGCGGCGGGTATTGCCGTAGAGTATGGGGCGCATCCTGTGGAGCAATTGCAGGCTTGCAAGCCCCTGTACTCGGCCGCCACGGTGGCCGATCTGCATCAATGGCTGAGCGAGCACGCATGATGAGCGATGTTGTCGACGTTTTCATCTGTGCCGCCGACGCCGTCGCCGATGGCGGCAAGGGCGTGCGCTTTCCCGTCTCGGCCGGTGGCGAAACGACCACGGGCTTTGTCGTGCGCCACGGCGGCAAGGCGTATGGCTACCTGAACCGCTGCGCCCACGTGCCCATCGAACTGGACTGGGCGGAGGGCGAGTTTTTCGAGTCCAGCGGCTTGTACCTGATGTGTTCGACGCATGGCGCCATCTATGTGCCGGAAAGCGGCTATTGCGCGGGCGGCCCCTGCAAGGGCGGGCGCTTGCGTCCGATCGCCGTGGTCGAGCGCGACGGCCAGCTGTACTGGCAGCCCGACGAGTATGTCCAGCCGTTGCCGGCCTTATTGTAATTTAAGCAAAGTGAATCATGAGCGATAACACGAATGACAAGCTGGACAGCAGCGCGCCAGCGGCCGGTCACGGCGCCCCTGCGGGGAACTGGGAGCGCGACGTGCTGGAAAAGCTGGTATTTGCCACTTTGCAAGAGCAACGCGCGCACCGCCGCTGGAGCATCTTTTTCAAGGTCTTCGGTCTGCTGATCGTGCTGTTCGCCCTGTGGGTGTTTTATGACTACAACACGGCCGACGACGGCGAAACCCTGGGCCGCCACACGGCCCTGATCGACATCAACGGCGCCATCGAGTCCGAAGGCAGCGGTTCGGCCGCCGTCGTCATCCCCGCGCTGGACAAGGCGTTTTCCGATAGCGGCTCCGTGGCCGTGGTGCTGCATATTAATAGTCCCGGCGGCAGTCCCGTGCAGGCCGGCATGATCGTCGACGAGATGCAGCGCCTGCGCAAGGGCTATCCGGACAAGCCTTTATATGTGGTGGTCGATGAAATGTGCGCTTCGGGCGGCTATTACATCGCGGCCGCCGCCGACCGCATCTACGTCAACAAGGCCAGCGTGGTCGGCTCCATCGGCGTGCTGATGGATGGTTTCGGCTTTACGGGCGTGATGGAAAAGGTGGGCGTCGAGCGGCGTTTGCTGACGGCGGGCGAGAACAAGGGCTTCATGGACCCGTTCAGCCCCATGACGGAAAAACACAAGGCGTATGCGCAAGGCATGCTCAATGAAATCCACCAGCAATTCATCGAGGTGGTACGGGCGGGGCGGGGCAAGCGCCTGAAGGAAACGGCCGATACCTTCTCCGGCTTGTACTGGACGGGCGCGAAAGCCGTGGAAATGGGTCTGGCCGACGATTTCGGCACGGTCGACAGCGTGGCGCGCGACGTCGTCAAGGCGGAAGACATCGTCGACTACACGCAGCACGAAGGCTTGCCGGAACGGGTGCTCAAGAAATTTGGCGCCGCCATGGGTGCGGGCGCCATGAAGGCGGCCGTACAGCAGTCACAACCGGCGTTGCGCTGAGGACATCACTCTTGACTGGCAGGCAATCCAATCGAGAATCGTTTTCAATAAGGTGGTAAATTGGCTTGAAAATGGGGCCGCTTGGGCTATAGTGAAGACGTAGTTCTTTTCAAGGAGGGGCGATATATCAACTATGTTGTCAGTACTAACTTGATTGGCAGGTCTTGGAACTACTCGCCGCATCGCAGATGTGGTTTTGAGTGAATTTACATTCCTCACTAAAGTCCCGATGGGGCTTGGGAACGGCGGCGCAATGCCGCCGTTTCCTTTTGTGCGTCGTGCGTGCCGTATGGGTTGACGGCGTTGGATGTGTATTCTGGATGTGCCGGCAAGGCAGGCATGCGAGGGCGGGGCATGGCTGGTCGGGTGGGCCGGGTTCAGACGGCGCATCCGTTGCAGTGGATGGGCAGGGGAGACGCGTTGACCTGACGGGCTGCCGCAGCGCTGGTGCTGACGCTGTTGCTGGAGCCTCTGTCGGACGCCGTGTTTGCCATGGGGGCCGTGGTCACATCGTCGGCATCCGCATCCGCGTGCGCAAAACCGCCCAGTTCCAGCCAGCACATGAAATGGCATTGCGCTTCGGCATGCCAATGCGTCTGGCTCGCTGGCGATGGGGGGGCGTCCTCATCCTGCGGCGCAGGGGCGCTGCTCCAGCGCGCCACGCCCAGTCTCACCTTGTGCATGGCCGCCTGTTCCTCGGCGATGCGTTGGCGCATGTCGGCGATGCTGCCTTGTAAGGCGATGGTATCGATATGCTTCATACAATGTCCTTGTGAGTCGTTGCTTGGTTATTATTCCTAAAGCTCATTAGGCGGATTCCTAACGAAGTTTCAGTCTATCAATGCGATATTCCGAGCGCTTGATATTTCTCAAAGGAATTGGCCATTTATATCGAAATCTCACCTTGTACTTCAGCTTATCTGTGCGTGCGCAAGCCTGCTGCGCCCTCCGCAGCCTGGCGCAGGCGCGCTACGGCGCCGCTTCACGCTGTCAGCCGCTTCTGGTAAAGTCACGCCCATGAGTAAATTATCCCTAGACCGCATCCTGCAATCGCAGGGTTTTGGCACCCGTAAATACTGTCGTTCCCTTATCGAGGATGGCGATGTCATCATCGATGGCGTCACCCAGACCAATTACCGCACCACCGTCGAGACTGAAGGCCTGGTGCTGCACGTGTTCGAAGAAGAGTGGGTCTACCGCGCGCACCTGTACCTGGCGCTGAACAAGCCCGCCAACTTCGAATGCTCGCGCAAGCCCAGCCATCATCCTGGCGTGCTGACCCTGCTGCCGGAACAGTTCACCTGGCGCGAAGTCCAGCCCGTCGGCCGGCTCGACCACGATACGACCGGCATGCTGCTGATGTCCGACGATGGCCCGTTTATCCATGCACAATCGTCGCCGAAGCGCCACGTTCCGAAAATTTACCAGGCCACCACGCAAGAGCCCGTGACCGATGAACTGGTGGCACAGCTATTGGCTGGCGTGCAATTGCACGATGAGCCGGCCCCGCTGGCGGCCCTCGTCTGCATCAAGCGGGGAGAGCACCAGCTGGAAATCGTGCTCGAACAAGGCAAATACCACCAGGTCAAGCGCATGCTGGCCGCCGCCGGCAACCATTGCAGCGCGCTGCACCGTTCCGCCATCGGCAGCCTGACCCTGGAATCGCTGGGCATTGCCGAAGGCGAGTGGTGCTATCTCACGCCTGAGCAAATAGCGCTGCTGGCGTAATCTCTTCCTGATCGCCAAAGCCGGGGATATCCCGGCTTTTTGGCGTCTTTAGCCTCCAACTGCCCGCATCTGACGAAGTTTCCCGCACATGAAATTAGCAACTCTAAAAGATGGCACGCGCGATGGCCAGCTGGCTGTCGTCTCGCGCGACCTGAAAACGGCCCACCTGGCCGATGGCATCGCCTCGACCCTGCAAAAGGCGCTCGACGACTGGAGCTTCATCGCGCCCCAGCTCGACTTGCTGTACCAGACCATCAATAGCGGCCGCGGCCATCGCGCCTTCGAGTTCGATCCTGCCAACTGCATGGCGCCTTTGCCGCGCAGCAGCTTGCGCGTGGCAGGCGCATCCTATCTGCAGCAGATCGAGCGGGCCTGCAAGGCGGCGGGAGTCGAGACGCCCGCCAATTTGCGCGATGCGCCAAGGATGTACCAGGGCGCCAGCGACGATTTCCTCGGCGCCCACGATGACATTATCCTGGCGCACGAGCAGTGGGGCATCGATTACGAGGCCGGCATCGCCGCCATCACGGACGACGTGGCCATGGGGGCGACGCCTGACCAGGCGCACCTGAACATCAAGCTGTTGATGCTGGTTAACGACATCACCCTGCGCAACCTGGCGCCCGACGAGCAGGCCAGCGGCTATGGCTTCCTGCAAGCGAAACCGGCCATGGCCTGTTCTCCCGTGGCGATTACGCCCGACGAACTGGGCGACGCCTGGCGCGGCGGCAAGGTGCATTACGCCTTGCGCTGCAGCCTGAACGGCAAATTGACGGGCCAGCCCCACGCGGGCGCCGACATGGCCTTCAATTACCCGCAATTGCTCGCCCATCTGTGCCAGACGCGCAATGCGCGCGCCGGCAGCGTGGTCAGCGCGGGCGGCGTCGCCAACAAGGAAGTCAAGAAGGGGTTTTCCAGTATCGTTGAACGACGTAACCAGGAGATGATCGCCGATGGTGTCGCCAGCACACCGTATCTGCTGTTTGGTGATGTTGTTCGATTGGAAATGTTGGGTGATGATGGCAAATCGCTGTTTGGCGCCATCGAACAGACGGTGAAGCAGGCGGAAGCCAGGAAGTCGCGCTAAGGTTTCTGAGGAGCAAAGGAAATACAGGGGAATTGCCCCCCTGTTCCCCCGATGGCATTCTCTCGCTGGAACCGATAATGCTCCATGCCCAGTCCGTATTGCGCCTAGCCAGGCTGCAGGACTTCACCGGAGTTGATTGATGTCGGAAGACAGCGACGCAGAAAAGACCGAAGCCGCGTCACCGAAGCGCCTCGAGCAGGCGCGTGAGGAAGGCGACGTTCCGCGATCGCGTGAAGTGGCCACGTTTACGGTGCTGATGGCGTCCGGCTGCTGCCTGTGGTTTGCCGGCGACGCCATCGTGCGGCGGCTGACGGCCGTCATGGTTTCCGGACTGACGCTGGACCGCGAGCAAATCCTCAATCCGGATGCGATGATGTTGCGCATCGGCTATGACGTGGGCTCGGTCTTGCTGACCTGCCTGCCGTACGCCGCGGCCATCATGCTCGTCGCCCTGGCTTCGCCCGTGCTGGTGGGTGGCTGGCTGTTCAGTTCCAAGGCGTTTACTCCCAATTTTGGCAAGCTCAACCCGATTCGCGGCCTGGGCAATATGTTTTCGAAGAACGCGCTGGTGGAGTTGCTCAAGGCCATCGCCAAGACCCTCGTCGTCGGCGTCGTCGCCTGGATGGTGATGCAGCATCAAAAGGACGCCGTGCTGGGCCTGTCGGTGGAATCCTTGCGCGCCGGTTCGGCCCATCTGATCAGCCTGCTGATCACGGCCTTTTTGCTGATCGTCGGCGCGCTGGGCCTGATCGCCGCCATCGACGGCCCGTACCAGATGTGGCACTACGCCAACAAGATGAAAATGACCTTGCAGGAAGTCAAGCAAGAGTCGAAGGAATCGGACGGCAATCCGCAGATCAAGGCGAAGATACGCCAGATGCAGCATGAAATGTCGCGCCGCCGCATGATGGCCGACGTGCCGACGGCCGACGTGGTGGTAACGAATCCTACCCATTACGCGGTGGCGCTGAAGTATGGCGAGAATTCACGCGGCGCGCCGCAAGTGGTGGCCAAGGGCATCGACGAAGTGGCGGCGAAGATCCGCGAACTGGCGGGCGAACACAAGGTCGCCATCCTCGAAGCGCCCGCCCTGGCGCGCGCGCTGTACAAACACACGGACATCGGCGACGAGATTCCCGAGGCGCTGTACGGCGCCGTGGCCGAAGTGCTGGCCTATGTGTTCCAGTTGCGCAGCTATGGCAGCGGCCACGGCCAGCGTCCCGACAAGCCGAAAAAACTCGACGTGCCGCCCGAGCTCGACCCGCTCGACCCCGCATCGCAGACCAAACCCGCGGCAGACGCGGCAGACAAGAATAAAGGAAGCACACCATGAACGGCCTGACCATGCCAGCCTGGCTCAGCGGATTGAAAGGCAACGCCAGCAAGGGCATCGCCGCGCCGGTCATCATCATCATGCTGCTGGCGATGATGGTGCTGCCGCTGCCCGCCTTCATCCTCGACATCTTCTTCAGTTTCAATATCGCGCTATCGATCATCGTGCTGCTGACGGCGCTGTACACGGTCAAGCCGCTCGACTTCATGGCGTTCCCGACCATTTTGCTCGTGTCGACCATGCTGCGCCTGTCGCTGAACGTGGCGTCCACGCGCGTGGTGCTGACGGAAGGCCACACGGGTGCCGACGCGGCCGGTAAGGTGATTGAAGCGTTCGGTCACTTCCTGATCGGCGGCAATTACACGGTCGGTATCGTCGTCTTCATTATTTTGACCATCATCAACTTTACCGTCGTGACCAAGGGCGCGGGCCGTATCGCCGAGGTGGGCGCCCGCTTCGCGCTGGACGCCATGCCAGGTAAACAGATGGCCATCGATGCCGACCTGAACGCCGGCCTGATCGGCGAAGACGAAGCGCGCCGCCGCCGCACGGAAGTGGCGCAGGAGGCGGAATTCTACGGCGCCATGGACGGCGCCAGCAAATACGTGCGCGGCGACGCCATCGCCGGCATCATGGTCACCGTCATCAATATCATCGGCGGCTTGCTGGTGGGCTTGCTGCAGCACGACATGGGTTTTGCCGATGCGCTCAAGAACTACACCTTGCTCGCCATCGGTGACGGCCTCGTGGCGCAGATTCCTTCGCTGATCATTTCCACGGCGGCCGGTATCGTCGTCTCGCGCGTGGCCAGCGAACAGGACATCGGCACCCAGCTGGTGGGCCAGCTGTTTGCGAAACCGCAAGTGCTGTATATTACCGCCGGCATCATCGGCGGCATGGGCCTCATTCCCGGCATGCCGAACATGGTCTTCATCCTGCTGGCATCCATGCTGGCGGGAGCCGCCTATCTGATCAGCAAGAAACGCGAGCAGGCGAAGGAGGCGGCCGAGAAGCCGGCCGAAGCGCCGCAAGCGACCGTGGCGCCCGAGCAGGAAGAAGCCAGCTGGCAAGACATCATGCCCGTCGATACCCTGGGCCTGGAAGTGGGCTACCGCCTGATTCCCCTGGTCGACAAGACGCAGGGTGGCGAATTGCTCAAGCGCATTAAAGGCATCCGCAAGAAGTTCGCCCAGGAAGTGGGCTTCCTGGCGCCGCCCGTGCACATCCGCGACAACCTGGAATTGAAGCCGTCCGCCTACCGCATCACCCTGAAGGGCGTGGAAGTGGGCGTGGGCGAAGCGTTCAACGGCCAGTTCCTGGCCATCAACCCCGGCATGGCCAGCGGCACCCTGCCGGGCCTGGCCACGAATGACCCTGCGTTCGGCTTGCCCGCCACCTGGATCGACGCCAGCCTGCGCGACCAGGCCCAATCGATGGGCTACACGGTCGTCGATGCGGGCACCGTGGTGGCCACGCACCTGAATCACCTGATCACCTCGCATGCGTCGGAGTTGCTGGGCCGCGCGGAAGTGCAGTCCTTGCTCGATCACCTGGGCAAGGACGCGCCGCGCCTGGTGGAAGACCTGGTGCCGAAGATGCTGTCGCTGTCGGCCCTGCAAAAAGTGCTGCAGAACCTGCTGGCCGAAGGCGTGCACATCCGCGACATGCGCACCATCATCGAAACCCTGGCCGAGTACACGGTCAGCACGCAAGACCCGAACGAGCTGACGGCGCTGGTGCGCGTGTCCCTGGGCCGCGCCATCGTGCAGCAACTGTTCCCCGGCGCGGCCGAACTGTCCGTGATGACGCTCGACAGCCGCCTCGAGCGTTTGCTGATGCAGGCGATGGGCAATGGCGGCGACGGCGCCGGCATCGAGCCGGGCCTGGCCGACACCATCGCCCACCAGGCGGGCCTGGCTGCCCAGCAGCAGGAAGCGCTGGGCCTGACGCCGGTGCTGCTGGTGCCGGCGCCGCTGCGCGCCCTGCTGTCGCGCTTCCTGCGCCGCGCCTTGCCGCAACTCAAGGTGCTGTCGCATGCGGAAGTGCCGGAAACCAAGACGATCCGCGTCACGGCGCTGGTGGGCGCGCAGTAGTTATCTTCATTAGTACCGGGGTCAGACCCGCCGGGTCTGACCCCAGCCTTCGTTTGGGTCAAGAAAAACATCAATTTCCTCCCGGCAAACTGAATAACGGGTACTTTCCCGTCCTGTTCCTTCGATCGTTTCCTGCAAGCATCGCTAATAATGGAAACTGTCCGGGTGATCTGTGTCCATGTGGAAGACAGCACTCAAGCAACAGGAGTCGATGATGGTCACACAGTTCAGCCAATATTGCGCCACCCCCGCCTTGGGAGGCCGGTCATGAATGTGAAGAAATTTACGGGCGCCTCGTCGCGCGATGCGCTGCGCAAGGTGCGCGAAGCGCTGGGCCCCGATGCCGTGATCCTGTCGAACCGCCAGGCCGATGGCGTGGTGGAAATCCTCGCGCTGGCCAATGACGATGCCGCTTCGCTGGCGTCGCCGCCGGCCGCGTCCGAAATGGCCCAGCCCCGTCCCCAGTTGCAGACCCAGTTCGCCACGCCGCAGCGTCCGGCCGCCCCGGCCCAGCGCCCGGCCGCGCCACGTCCTGCCGCGCCGCGCCAGGCTGCCTCCGAGCCAGTGGACATGGCCCGCATGCAGCAGATGATGGCCAGCGCGCTGGCGCACGTCAAAGAGAACGCCGCCGCCGAGATGAGCGGCATGATGAATGAAATCCGCGCCATGCGCGGCATGATGGAAACCCAGCTGGCGGAAATTTCCTGGGGTTCGACGCAGCAGCGCGAGCCGCAAAAAGCCGTCGTGCTGCGCGAAATGCTGGCCGCCGGCTTTTCCGCCAGCCTGGCGCGCTACCTGATCGACAAGCTGCCCGCCGGCCTCGACGGTGCGCAAAGCATGCGCTGGATCAAGACGGTCCTCAGCCGCAACCTCAATACGGTGGCCAATGAAGACGCCATGCTCGAGCAGGGCGGCGTGTTCGCCCTGGTCGGCCCGACCGGCGTGGGCAAGACCACCAGCACGGCCAAGCTGGCGGCCCGCTGCGTGATGCGCCACGGCCCGGAAAAGCTGGCCCTGATCACCACCGATGCCTACCGTATCGGCGCGCATGAGCAACTGCGCATCTACGGCAAGATCCTTGGCGTGATGGTGCATTCCGTGAAGGATGAAGCGGACTTGCGCATCGCCCTGAAAGAATTGAAGAACAAGCACACGGTGCTGATCGATACGGTGGGCGTGAGCCAGCGCGACCAGATGGTGACGGAACAGGTGGCCATGCTGTCGGGCGCCGGCGCCGACGTGAAGCGTTTGCTGTGCCTGAACTCCACGGCGACCCAGGAAACCCTCAACGAAGTGGTGCGCGCGTATCAAGGCAGCGGCCTAGCCGGCTGCATCATGACCAAGCTCGATGAAGCGGCCTCGATCGGCAACGTGCTCGACGTGGTGATCCGCCAGAAGCTGAACCTGTTCTATGTGTCGAACGGCCAGCGCGTGCCGGAAGACCTGTACCTGGCCGACCGCGGTTACCTGATCGACCGCGCCTTCAAGCTCAAGCGCGACTCGGCGGCCACGCAGTTTTCCGATGCCGAACTGCCGCTGCTGATGGCGCAGGCGGCCGCCCGCAACAATGAAGCGCGCGGGGTGCATCTTGGCTAATTTTGATTTCGACCAGGCCGAAGGCTTGCGCCGCATGCTGGCCGGCCCGCAGCCGCGTGTCATGACGTTCCTGTCGGCCACGCCGCAGGACGACAAGGGCGCCATGCTGGTCAACCTGGGTGCTTCGCTCGCCTACGGCGGCAATGACGTGCTGCTGCTCGACGCCAGCGGCGGCAGCGATGGCGTGGCCGCGCGCCTGGGACTGGCGCACGGCGCCAGCCTGCGCGACGTGGCGCGCCAGCAGTGCGGCTTGAACCAGGTCATCCATCAGGTGCCGCAAGGCTTCGGCGTGGCCAGCCTGGGCGCGCGCAACCATTTGATGGACAGCATGGACTACGCGGGCGAAGATGAACTGCGCCGCCTGGGCAAGACCTTCGACGTGCTGGCGCGCCAGAGCGGCATCGTGCTCGTCGACGGCGTCGTGGCAGAAGAGGGCGCCTGTTTCCCCGTGCCCTTGATGGCGTCGTCCGATATCGTCGTGCAAGTGTCCACCAGCGCCACCTCGATCAAGGCGGCCTACTGCCTGATCAAGCGCTTGAGCCAGGAACTGGGACGCCGTCCGTTCGGCATTCTCGTCACCGGCGCTTCCGAATCCGAGGCAAAAGTGGTATACGATAATATGGCACAGGCGGCGAGCCGTTACCTGGCCGTGAAGCTGACGTCGATGGGTTCGGTGCCTGCCGATGAGTATCTGCACCGCGCGGCGCGCCTCGGCCGCAGCGTGGTCGATGCGTTTCCGCTGGCCGGCGCCTCGGTGGCGTTTCGCGGCCTGGCCGAGCGGCTGGCCCGTTCGGCGGCGCCGGTGCTGGGCGGCACCTTGTACCAGACGGGGAGCGCCCACCAGTTCAGCGCCTGAAGCCAACCGTAGCACCAGATAAGACGAGAAAACAATAAGCAGCCTATGTACACGGTCAAAGGGAAATCGAACAAGGACTATTTGCTGACGGAGCACATTCCGCTGGTGAAGCGTCTGGCGCACCATATGAAGGCGAAATTGCCGCCTTCGGTCGAGGTCGATGACCTGATCCAGGCCGGCATGATCGGCCTGCTCGATGCCATCAGCCGCTATGAAGAAACGCATGGCGCGCAGTTCGAGACGTATGCCGTGCTGCGCATCCGCGGCGCCATGCTCGACGAATTGCGCACCAGCGACTGGCTGCCGCGCAGCATGCGCCAGAACATGCGCAAGATCGAGGAGGCGATGAGCACCTTGCAGCAGCGCCTCGGCCACCCGCCGACCGAGTCGGAAGTGGCGAAACTGCTGAAAATGTCGCTGGCCGACTACCAGGAAATGCTGGGCGACGGCGGCGGCCACCAGCTCGTGTACTACGAAGACTTTCACGACCCGGACGGCAATGACAGCTTCCTCGACCGCCACTGCGTGGACGAGGACAGCGACCCCTTGCGGTCCCTGCTCGATACCGATTTTCGGCAATCCGTGATCGATGCCATCGATGCGCTGCCGCCACGCGAGAAAATACTCATGGGCCTGTAC
The DNA here is from genome assembly GCF_900103595.1 of Janthinobacterium sp. OK676. Taxonomy (NCBI): domain Bacteria; kingdom Pseudomonadati; phylum Pseudomonadota; class Betaproteobacteria; order Burkholderiales; family Oxalobacteraceae; genus Janthinobacterium; species Janthinobacterium sp. OK676. The sequence continues at coordinate 599,075 of NZ_FNHA01000002.1, read as the reverse complement.
TACGAAGAAGAGCTGAACCTGAAGGAGATCGGCGCGGTGATGGGCGTGTCGGAATCGCGCGTCTCGCAGCTGCATACCCAGGCCGTCGCGCGCCTGCGCGCAACCTTGAGGGAGCAGGCGTGGACTGGTCCAGCGTAATCGGGCTGGCGCTGGCGCTGGCGGGCCTCTTGGTCGGCCAGGCACTGGAAGGCGGCAAGATGGCCTCCCTGCTGCAGCCGGCCGCCTTTGCCATCGTCATCATCGGCACCTTCGGCGCCGTACTGCTGCAAACGCGGCTGCGTACTTTCGTGCGCGGCCTGGAAATGCTGCGCTGGGTCTTCCTGCCGCCGGCCGACACGCGCGCCGCGCTGGCGCGCGACATCGGGCAATGGAGCCTGACGGCGCGCCGCGACGGCCCGCTGGCGCTCGAGCGCCTGATGGAAAACACGGCCGACCGTTTCAACGCCAAGGGCTTGCGCATGATCGTCGACGGCATCGCGCCCGACAAGCTGCGCCAGCTGCTCGACGTGGAAATCTCCGCCTATGAGATGGCCGAGCGCCAGGCCGTCAAGGTGTGGGAATCGGCGGCCGGCTATTCGCCCACGATCGGCATCCTGGGCGCCGTGCTGGGCCTGATACACGTGATGGAAAACCTCACCGACCCAAGCAAACTGGGCAGCGGCATCGCCGTGGCGTTTGTCTCAACCATCTATGGCGTGGGCCTGGCCAACCTGCTGTTCCTGCCGGTGGCGAACAAACTCAAGGCCATCGTCTCGCGCCGCGTGCTGCAGTACGAAATCACGGCCGCCGTGCTGTACGACATCGCCACGGGCGACCATACGCGCATCATCGAAGAGCGCGTTTCCAGCCTGCTGCACGAGCACTGACCATGATGCGGCGCGCGCGCAGGAAGTATGACGAGGAACCGGACAACCAGGACCGCTGGCTGATCTCGTACGCCGACTTCATCACCCTGCTGTTCGCGTTCTTCGTCGTGATGTACGCGATTTCGCAAGTCAACGAAGGCAAGTACCGCGTCTTCCAGAACGCCATCGGCCAGGCCTTCAGCCTGGAAAAGGGTGCGCCGCCCATCGTCATGGAAGCGCCGCAAGCGATCCCGCTGCCGAACCCCGCCCTGAAACGCCGCACGGAAGCCATCCGCCGCGAGCGCGAACACATGACGCGCCTGGCGCAAGACTTGACGTCCACGCTGGCGCCGCTGGTCAAGGAAGGCAAGGTGCGGGTCACGCAGACGAGCCGCGGCGTGAGCGTGGAAATCAATGCCAGCGTGCTGTTCGACCCGGGCGCGGCGCGCCTGACGACGGAGTCGGACCAGGCCCTGCGCGCCGTTGCCGTGCTGCTCAAGGACGATACGCACGACGTGCAGGTGGAAGGGCATACGGACGTGCAGCCGATCAGCAATTCCAATTTCGCCTCGAACTGGGAATTGTCGGCCGCGCGCGCCAGCGCCGTGGTGCGCCTGTTCATCGCCAGCGGCGTGCAAGCGTCGCGCCTGACGGCCGTCGGCCACGCCGACAACATTCCCGTCGCCCCCAACGACACGGCGGAAGGGCGCGCGCGCAACCGCCGGGTCGCCGTGACGATCTTGTCGGGCATCCCCGAAACGGTGACGGAAGTGCCGACGGCGCCGCCGGCCAACTAGGACGGGCTTGCGGGCCGGCGCCAGTCCGGCGGATCGGGCGCGTGTCATTCGCTGGTCATACTGGAATGCTAGGCTGTCGCACTTCTTTTCAGCCTCCAGGTCGATCCCATGTCTTACTCCAGAACGTTGCTTCCTTCGGCCATCGCCATCCTGTTGAGCGTTGCCGCTTGCGGCGGCGATAGTGATCCCGCTGGCGGCGTGCCGCCGCTGCCAGCCGGCCGCTGGATCGCCGGCGACCTGCATACCCACACCACGCAATCGGCCGACGCCGATGTCAGCCAGACGCTGGACAAGGTGCTGGCCAAGTCGTTCACCACGTATGGACTCGACTGGATGGCGCTGTCCAACCATTTGCGCGTCTCCACGCGCGACGCGCTGGGCGCGCCGCTGGCGGCGCCCATCCCGATGTCCATCGGCGCCGAGCGCTATGAAATTCCACGCGTCCAGGCGCTGCAGGCCGCCGGCACCTACGCCGACAAGCTTGTCTTCTCCGGCTTCGAGTGGGACATGCCGACCCATGATCACGTCGGCATCGGCCTGTTCGACGGCGCCGACAAGCTCAGCACCAGCACCCGGGGCATGAAGGAGTTCGAATATTTGTTTACCACGCGCGACGCGGCCATGTTCGACGCCGCCGACGTCGCGGCATGGAAAGGCAAATATGGCGAGGCCCGCTATAACAGGACGGCTGCCGATGCACTGCAAGCCATCAACTGGCTCAAGCAGAATTACCCGGAAACCAGCTACGCCGTCATCAACCATCCGTCGCGCAACAAGGGCAGCTACAGCATTGCCGATTTCCGCGCCTTTAACGATGCCGCCCCCAACATCATGTTCGCCATCGAAGGCATGGTCGGCAACCAGATGGAGCCGGACCGCGGCGGCTATACGGCTGCCTACACGGACGACAATGCGCTGCTGCGCGTATATGGCGGTGTCGATTACGTGGTGGCCAAGCTGGGGGGGCCATGGGATGCGCTGCTGGGCGAGGGACGCCGCATCTGGAACCTGACCGATTCGGATACCCACTTCAAGATCGTCGGCGGCAACAGCAGCGGTTACTTCCCTGGCGAATATGCGAAGAACTATGTGTTCAACGGCGCGCAGGGTGCGCCGCTGGCGAAGGACTTGCTGGCCGGTTTGCGTTCGGGCAAGATGTTTTCCACTTATGGCGACCTGATCAACGCGCTGGATTTCAACCTGGCCAGCAAGGACGACCGCAAGGAGATGGGCGGAGAGCTGAAAGTGGCCAGCGGCGAGAAAGTCACCATCACCATCCGCTTCCGCAGCCCGGCCAAAAACAACCACGAAAAGCCCGTCGACAGCGGCGTGGCCGCCAGCGTCAAGCCCGTGGTCGATCATGTCGACCTGATCGTCGGTGATGTGGGAGCGAAGGCGGCGGCGGGCACGCCGGCCTACCATGTTGCCGCCAATGCCAGCACGCGGGTGCTCAAGCGCTTTACCAGCGCGGACTGGAAACTCGGGGCTGACGGCTACTACAGCGTGAGCTACGAAACGACGGCGACGAAGAACCAGTATTTCCGTCTGCGTGGCACCAATCTGGGAACCGATGTCGCCGGCCTGACGCAGGGTGGCGAGCCGCTGGCCGACCAGCGCACGGGCACGACGGACAGCACCCAGCGTTTCAATGATATCAACGACCGCAATTACCGCAGCCTGTGGTTCTATGCGAATCCCGTGTTCCTTACCTTGCGTTAATAGCATCGTCGGCCGTGCGCCGCCGGACGGTGCGGGATCCCGCTTGATCCCGCACCGTCCCCGCTTGGTACAATCGCGGCCTTCTTTCTTTTATTTCTTCATCATGAAAAGCAGCTCCCAGGGCGGTCTCGTCTATTCCACCGAAACGGGCCGCATGTGCCCCGCCTGCCGCCAGCCGCTGGCGCAATGCGCGTGCAAGGCGCAAGCGAAGGCGGCGCCCGCCGGCGATGGCGTGGTGCGCGTGTCGCGCCAGACCAAGGGGCGCGGCGGCAAGAGCGTCACCGTGGTCAAGGGCCTGGCGCTGGACGCCATCGCGCTGGCCCTGCTGGGCAAGCAGCTGCGCACGCAGTGCGGCTCGGGTGGCACGGTCAAGGATGGCGTGATCGAAGTGCAGGGCGACCATGTCGACATCATCCTGGCCGCGTTGGTGAAACTGGGGCACCAGCCGAAAAAGGCCGGCGGCTAGGCGGGACGCGTGCGTGCGGAGGCGTGCGGCCCGCTGCCGCGCGCCTGTGGTAACGTGCGTTTCCCATCACGCGCGCCACCTCATCATGAATAGCAAACTGACCGGTATCGCCATCGCCGCCGCCATCGCGGCAGTGCTGGCGTTCGCTTACTGGCCGGCGCCTGATGACGACGCGCCGGACACTGCCGCCACCGCTGTCGCCAGCGCGCCGCCGGGCCGCAGCCTGGCGTCGTATCTGAATATCGACGCCACTCCGGCCGCCGATGCCGGGCCTGCTCCCGTGACCCTGGCGCAGCAGCTTGCGCGCCTGGCCGCCAGCGGCAAGCCGGAAGACGCGTATGCGGCCTACAACCTGATCGACGACTGCATCGTCTTCCAGCAGGAAAGCCGCTTGCCGGGGCTGGAATTCGAGCTGGGGCGCGAAATGACGGTGGAAGAAAAGACGGCCCAGCAGCAGCTGTGCGCGGGCCTGACGCAGCGCCAGCGCGAAGACCGCCTCGGCTACCTGGCCGCCGCCGCGAAGGCCGGCGTGCCGGGCGCGGCTACCCTGTTCCTGTCGGAAGGCCCGTTCGGCGACCGCAGCGCGCTGCGCAACCGCCCCGACGATCCGCTGGTGCAGGCATGGAAACGGCAAGCCATCGCCCAGCTGACGGCGCAGGCGGACGAGGCGGAGATGACCAGCGTGTCGACCCTGATGATGGCGTATCTGCGCGATGGCGACGTGGTGCAGAAAGACGCGCCGCAAGCGTATGGCTACCTGCTGGCCCTGCGCATGGTGTACAGCGATATCCTTACGCCGGGCACGACGAACCCTTACCAGGATGAGTACTGGCACTGGCTGCAAAACGAGCTGACGCCGGAACAGCAGGCCGCCGCCCTCATCAAGGCGAATGGCATCGCCGCGAAATTTCGCCAGCATACGGGCCGGCCCGCACACGGTTGAGTGCGTGAGCCCGCCCCTGCGCAATCTGGCCCGTGTTAAGCCAGCGCTTGCATGAAGCGGCTCCTGCATGAGCGAAGCCATGCACAAACTAAGCCGTACATAAGCCACAGTCCGTGCATGGAGCCGCCTCGCGGCCCCATGTCTGCCGGCAATGGCAGTGCTTGCAGACGCCCGGATGCCGCTCAGTCAGCCGTCTTGCGGCGCCGTATGCTATAGCCGATCAGGCCGATTCCCGCCAGCAGCATGCCATAGGTGGCCGGTTCGGGTACGGCCGTCGTGATGGAAATGTCCAGCACGGAATCACGCTCGCCGATGCCGCTTGCCACCAGGGTGTAGGTGCCAGGCCCCAGCAGGCCGTTGAAAGTCGAATGGGCAAACGCGCCCAGCATGCCGGCAAAGGTATCCGATTGCACGAGATTATTGCTGGAGTCGAACAAGTCAATGTTGACGCCAGTCAGGCGGGGACCGACTTCGTTGGCGCCCGTGACCAGCCAGGCGGCATTCCCCGCGAACGACTGCACGCCGGCGCCGATCGTAAACGTGGTCGTTTGCAGCAGCGAGCCGCGCTCCGTCGTGAAGGTGTCGACGAACAAGGTGTCTTGCGCCAGTAGTGGCGCGGCCACCACGGCCGTCGAGACGAGATGGTTGTAGAAAACGGCTTGCGTTTCGGCCTGGGCGCCCGGCGCCAGAAGGGTGCAGCCGAGCAACAGCGCCGCGCCAGCCTTGCTTACTGAGAGAGAGTTCATATCATGCTCCTGTCTACTTGCGATTGAAGTGGAGTGCGTCATGGCGCAGCGCAAAGCGCAGGCTGGACGCGTGAAATGGATTAGCTATGCCTGCGGAACGATGTTCGTGTCGGCGAGGAAAGTCTCACCTGGAGATGTGCGGCGTATGCTAGGGATTAGCATATAGTCATCATCCGTCTCAAGTTTGAGCGCGCTCAAAGGTGCGGCTTCGAAGGGCTGCCGTTGTTGTTTCTGTGTGCGGCGTTCTGGAGGGAATGGCTGCTGCGCCCGTGTCCGCATTGGCTTGCAACAATTGGCGTAGTTTGTGACTGCCGCGCCGGGCTATGATGGCCGCACATTTGCCTGGGTGGGCAAGATACGCATGAGGAGCGGCACACGGATGTTGAAAACGATGAATTTGCCAATATTGCAACCATCTGTGAGCCTGGCCGCGCTGCGGGCGCGCATGGCGGCGCGGCCCATGCGGGGCGCCATATGCCTGGGCTTGTGCGCAGGCGCCGTGAATTGTCTCATTTGCATATTGTTGTTGCTGGCAGCCATGGCACTGTTTTCGCCGGAGCAGCTGGGCGGCACCGCTGCGTCATCGCTGAAAGGCGCCGGCATGGCGACGATCTTCTGGATGGTCGTCGTCTGGGCACCGCTGTTCGAGACGATCATCGGGCAGTGGCTGCCGCTTGAGGTGTTGCGCCGCTACAGGGTGCGTGCCGGATACAGCCTGCTGGCCAGCGCGGCACTGTTTTCCCTGTTGCATGTCATGGGTGGTTCCGGCATTTTGCACGCTGGCATGACTTTCATTGCAGGCGGCTTCTTCGCGGCCTGCTACCTGGCGGCGCGCAGCATGGGCGTGGCGCCCGCCTATGTGGCGGCGGCTGCGGCACATGCGAGCAGCAATGGCTTGTTGCTGTGCCTGTCGCTGCTGTTTCCTGGCCTGGAGTAGTGAACGTCGAGTGAGAACTTAGCCGATCACGACGCGACGGCTGGCCGTGTTCGTCATCGGTTGGCCGCTGGGGCCGTAGAAATTGCCGCTTTGGGCCGTGGGGCGCATGGCGTTCAGGGCGCCTTGCGTGTGCAGCATGTGCTTGTTGACCAGCAGGCTGTTGAGTCGGTTCTGCTCCTTCGCTTCGCGCGTCGTCTCGAGCAGGGCTTTCCAGAGCGGCGCCGCTTCCGCTTCGCTGGCGCTGACCAGCCAGTCTTCCATGCCCGCTTCGGCGGCGGTAAAGCCTGCTGCCGCCAGCGCCTGGTGGCGTTGCGCCGCCAGCTGGCTCAATTGTCCGACCAGTGCCGTCTTGCGCGCCGTGAGCTCCGTGATTGCATCGATGTCAGCGGCAACCAGATGCCGCTGTTCTTCTTTCATCAATGCCAGCAATGTGGTCATGAGCTGTTGCTCGTCGCGCAGGCTGGAAAACGGAGTCACTGATTGCATGAGGGAACCTATCTATTTCGTGAGTGCAGCAAGTCCTTGACCGTGTCGAGGAGACCGTCCGCCACTTTTTCTGAGTTGACCTGGAACTGGCCGTCGGCGATCGCCAGCTTGATGCGTTCGACCTTTTTCGTGTCGAACACGGCGCCGCTGCCGGCGGTTGCACTGGCCGCCAATGCCTGTCCTTGCGGCGACAGGCGTACATTGTCCGACGTCGTCGGTGTTGCCTGGGCTTTCTCGGCATTCCGGGCGCCCGAGGTACTCGCGGGCGCCACCGGCAGGCCGGGATTGCTTTTAATGGTGTTATCGGTAATTTTCACAGCGTGATCCTCGTCTGGTCGAAGTCAAAAAACTCCGGGATATGTGTCATTATCGGCACCTTCTTCCGAAACTTTAGTGCGCCGGACCACAATATCGCTGTCCATTCGAGTTTAAAAAGCGACCTCCACCATGCCGCCAGCCCGCGCCACGCCGCTGATCTGCTGGCCGCTCTGCGTGCGTACCTGTACCGTCTGGCCATCGCCGGCGCTGCCGATGGCGCGTCCTTCTGATGCCACCTGGAAACCGTTTCCACTGGAAACGACACGCACCAGCTGTCCCTGCATCACCACCGGCTTGCGGCGCAGGGTGTCGAGGCGCATAGGCGTGCCTGGTGGCAAGGAAATATTCGTGCTGGCGCCCACGACCTGGGCCATGTCCGTGGCGATGCCTGCCGGCAATGCGGCCAAGTCGCCCTGCATCGTCACCAGCTGGCTGGCGTCGATGGCTTGTCCCTGCGCCAGCGGCACGGCGCTGGCGACGTAGTCGCCGACGACGGCCACGTTCGCTTGCAAATAGATAGTCCAGTTGCTGGGCGCCGTGCAGCGCACGCCGACGGTGGTCTTGCCCCAGGCGCGGGCGCCCGGCGCCATGAACGCTTGCGGCGCGGGGCAGGCGGCCAGGTTCAGGCGCGGATCGACGGCACCGACGGTGACCGTCACCTTGCCTGGTAAACCATTGCTTTGCACCTGCAGGAACTGTTCCACGCTGTTGCGCAGCGCTTCCGGCGTTTGCCGGCCGGCGTTTTGCGCCTGGGCCAGCAGTGGCAGGGCGGCAAGAGCGAAGAGGGAAGCAAGCGGTGTTTTCATGGTGATAGGCCTCTGGAATAGTGCCATGATAGTGCGCGCCGCGCCGTTCGAAGCGCCGATTAAGGGGTAAAAGTACGGTCTGATCCGGCGATGGTCTTGCTGGTGGGCGCCGTACTATGTTTCCTGTCATCACTATACCGCCATCCTTCCGCCATCTCGGGCGCCAGTGGCAGATCTTTCCGGAGCCTGACATGATAGGGAAACTCGACGATTACATGCGCTTCAACGAGGCGGCGCTGAGCCTGCGCTCGACGCGCCAGGAATTGCTCGCCTCGAACATCGCCAATGCCGACACGCCCAACTACAAGGCGCGCGACGTCGATTTCGCCGCCGCCCTGAAGGGCGCGATGGCGCGCAAGGACGGCGTGCCGCCAGCCCTGAAGGGCACGGCGCCGCAGCATATGCCGGGCAAGGGCGTGGCCGCAGCTGCGGGCGCGACCGGTGGCGGCAAGGTCGAGACCCTGGTCGACGGCACGCCGCTGCTGTACCGCGCGCCGGCCCAGGGCGCCGTCGATGGCAATACGGTCGACATGGACCTCGAGCGCAACGCCTTTGCCGACAACGCCATCCGCTACGAGGCGGCCGTGACGTTCCTCAACTCGCAGATCAAGGGCATGCTGACGGCCATCCAGGGAGGACAATAATCATGTCGCTGTTTAATATCTTCAATGTGTCCGGTTCGGCCATGAGCGCCCAGGCGCAGCGCCTGAACACGGTGGCCAGCAACCTGGCCAATGCCGACAGCGCCACCAGCGCCACGGGCGAAGCCTACCGCGCCAAGCAGGTGGTGTTCGAGGCCGTGCCCATGGCCAACGGCGCCACGGCCGTCAAGGTGCAGAAGGTGATCGAGGATCCGTCGCCGATGAAGCTGGTCTACGACCCGAAGAATCCGCTCGCCGACGAGAAGGGCTACGTCACCATGCCCAACGTCAACGCGGTCGACGAGATGGTCAACATGCTGTCGGCTTCGCGTTCCTACCAGACCAACGTGGAAACCATGAACGCGGCCAAGTCGCTGCTCCTGAAAACCCTCTCCATCGGCCAATAAGGCTGACTGATCATTATGGCAACCATCGATACCAGCACCGCCAAAGTCACCGACCTGATGGCGACGATGAATCCGAAGAAGACGACGGCCGCGAAAGGCAGCGTCGAGGAAGAAACGAATAAATTCCTGACCCTGCTGGTGACCCAGCTGCAAAACCAGGATCCGATGAACCCGCTGGACAATGCACAGCTGACCAGCCAGCTGGCCCAGCTGTCCACGGTGACGGGCGTCAACAAGCTCAATACCACGCTGGAAACGCTCAAGACCAGTTACCAGCAGGCCGAATCCATGCAGGCGGCCAATATCATCGGCCACGGCGTGCTCACGGCAGGCAAGAACATCACCTTGAGCAAGAGCGCGGCCCTGCTGGGCGTCGACCTGGCGACGCCGGTCGACAGCGTCAAGGTCATCATCTACAACAGCACGGGCAAGGAAGTCCATTCCATCGACCTGGGACCGCAGGATGCGGGTACCTTGCCGCTGGGCTGGAACGGTTCCACGGCCGAGCTTGACAAGGACGGCAAAAACATCGTGCTGCCTGACGGCGCCTACACGTTTTCCGTGGAAGCCAAGCGGGGCGGCGCCAAGCTGACCGATGCGGCGGCGCTGATGTTCGGTTCGGTCGCCAGCGTGTCGACGGGCGCCGGCGGCGTGAAATTGAACGTGCCTGGCGTGGGCAGCATCACCATGGCCGATGTGAAGCAGATTTTGTAAGCCGCTCATTTGTAGCGTAGACCCTCTACCCCTATTTTCTACCAGGAGAACACAATGTCTTTCCAACAAGGCCTGAGCGGCTTGAACGGTGCCGCCAAATCGCTGGACGTCATCGGCAACAATATCGCCAACTCGGCCACCGTGGGTTTCAAGCAATCGCAGGCGCAGTTCGCCGACATCTATGCCAACTCGCTGTATGGCGTGGGCGGCAACCAGCCGGGCATCGGCGTATCCGTGTCGCAAGTGGCGCAGCTGTTCAACCAGGGTAACCTGGAAAGTTCGTCCAATCCGCTCGACATCGCCATCAACGGCGGCGGTTTCTTCCGCACCAGCGTGAACGGCGCCATCCAGTATTCGCGCAATGGCCAGTTCCAGGTCGACAAGAGCGGCTTCATCATCAATGCGCAGAAAGCCCAGCTGACCGGCTATCCGGCCGACGCGAACGGCAAGATCCTGGCCGGCGCCACCGTGCCGCTGCAGATCGACCCGGCCGACATGGCGCCGCAGGCGACCACCAAGGTCGATACCCAGGTCAACCTCGATTCCAACTCGGCCATGCCGACCGTGGTGCCGTTTACCGTGGGCGAGCAAAAATCGTGGACCAAGCAATTCCCCGTGCCCGTTTACGATTCGCTGGGCAACTCGCACACCATGTCCAACTTCTACGTCAAGACGGGCACCAATACCTGGGACGTCTACACGGCCACTGACGGCAAGGAAATTACCAGCGCGAAAGTAGTGGCCGCGGCGCAAACCGATGCCGCGTCGCTGGCCGCGCGCGCCGCCTACCAGGCCGCCGTCACGGCCGTGCCGCTGGTGCCGGCCAATATCACGGCCGCCGCCGTTGCCTACGGCAATGCGGCCGGTGCCGCCATACGCACCGCCGCGGCGGCGGCTGGCGCCAGCCCCGCCCAGCTGGCCGCCATCAGCGCCACCTATGGCAGCGCCGTGCCGGACGGCGTCAATTCCAGTCTGACGCCAGACCAGATCGATGGCAGGATCTCCGCAGTGACGGAAGTGCCCGCCGTGCGGTCCGCGTCGCTGGTATTCAACAGCGTCGGCAGCCTGGACAAGGCCGCCATGCTGGCCCTGACGCCGCCGCAAACCTTGCCGGTGACGGTCAACCTGCCCGTCTTCCCCGCCACGGGCGCGAACGCGAACCTGGCGATCAAGGTCGACTTCACCAATTCGACGCAGCTCAGTTCCTCCACCAGCGAAAAGCGCACCGTGGCCGATGGCTACGCGGCCGGCCAGCTGGACCGTTTCGTCGTGGGCAGCGATGGCGTGATCCAGGGGCAGTACAACAATGGCAAGACGCGCGACCTGGGCCAGGTGGTGCTGACCAAGTTTTCCAATCCGAATGGCCTCGAACCGCTGGGCAACAATGCCTGGGCGGAAAGCTCGACCTCGGGCAGCCCGATGACGGGTGAGCCGAGCTCGGGCGGCCTGGGCGACTTGCGGGCCTCGGCCGTGGAAGTGTCGAACGTGGACTTGACGGCTGAACTGGTCAACATGATCACGGCCCAGCGCGCCTACCAGGCGAATGCGCAGACCATCAAGACGCAGGACTCGGTCCTGCAGACTTTGGTTAACCTGCGTTAATGGTACCGGGGGCAGTCACTTCGTGACCGGAATGTACCGCATTGCGGCGCATTCCCCCGCCGGGTCTGACCCCAGCTTTCGTTTTGCACGGAGAAACACATGGACCGTCTCATCTACACCGCCGGCTCGGGCGCCAAGCACATCCTGGACAAGCAGGCGACCACGGCGAACAACCTGGCGAATGCCACCAGCACGGGTTTCCGCGCCCAGCTTGACTCGTTCCGCGCCGTGCCCGTGGTGGCCGACGGCATGATGCCGACGCGCGCCTTTGTCGTCGATTCGACGGTCGGTTCCGATTTCACGCAAGGCCCCATGCAGCACACGGGCCGCGCGCTCGACGTGGCCGTGGAAAACGGGGGCTGGATCGCCGTGCAGTCGGCCGACGGTTCCGAAGCCTACACGCGCAACGGCGCCTTGAAGCTCAATGAAAACGGCATGCTGCAAACGCAGTCGGGCCTGATGGTGCAGGGCGATACGGGCCCCATGGCCATTCCGCCCGGCGTGACGGTATCCATCGCCAGCGATGGCACCGTGGGCACGATTTCCACGGACGTGCCGCCGGGGCCATCGACGGTGCTGGGACGCATCAAGCTGGTCAACCCGCCCGAGCAGCAACTGGTGCGCGGCGACGACGGTCTCTTCCGCCTGAAGGACGGCACGGTGGCCCAGGCCGACCAGGCCGTCAAGCTGACCACCGGTGCACTGGAAGGCAGCAATGTCAGCCCCGTCGACTCCATGGTCAGCATGATCGCCCTGGCGCGCCAATTCGAAACGCAAATGAGTTTATTGAAGAATGCCGAGAATAACGCGGCGAAAGCAACCCAGATCCTCGCTTTGAATTGATGGGGACCACCGCATAATGCTTGCATAGAAATAGTCTACAGGGCTGGTTAGCGCTGTTATTGGAGAAAAAACATGATTCGTTCCCTTTGGATAGCCAAGACCGGCCTGGAAGCGCAGCAGACGCAGATGGACGTGATCTCCAATAATCTGGCCAACGTCAGCACGACGGGCTTCAAGAAGTCGCGCGCCGTGTTTGAAGACTTGCTGTATCAAAATGTGCGCCAGCCTGGCGCGCAATCGTCGCAGCAAACCCAGCTGCCATCGGGCTTGCAGATCGGCACGGGCGTACGCACCGTGGCTACCGAGCGCATCCATACCCAGGGCAATCCCCAGGCGTCGGGCAATTCGCGCGACGTGATGGTCAACGGCACCGGTTTCTTCCAGGTGCTGCTGCCGGACGGCGCCACCGCCTACACGCGCGACGGCTCGTTCCAGACGGACAGCAACGGCCAGCTCGTCACTTCCGAAGGTTTCGTCATCCAGCCCGCCATCACCGTGCCGACCAATGCGCTGAGCCTGACCGTGGCGCGCGACGGCACCGTTTCCGTCACCTTGCCCGACACCGTGGCGCCATCGCAGATCGGCTCGCTGCAGCTGACCACCTTCGTCAATCCGGCCGGCCTCGAGTCGAAGGGCGAAAACCTGTACATGGAAACGGGCGCCTCGGGCGTGGCGCAGACCAACACCCCGGGCACCAACGGCGCCGGCGTGCTGATGCAGGGCTATATCGAAACGTCGAACGTCAACGTGGCCGAGGAAATGGTCAACATGATCCAGACGCAGCGCGCCTACGAGATCAACAGCAAGGCCATCACCACGTCCGATCAAATGCTGCAGAAATTGTCGCAACTTTAATTTTCATAGTCGTCATGCCATCCGCCGCCGGATGGCAGCGGAGGTTCGCCATGCAATACCCCATCATCGCTTTGTTCTCTGCAGTCCTGCTGTCCGGCTGCGCCATCACGCCCACGTCCATCGTGCAATATCCGACCACCACGCGCGCGCCGATGCCGGAACCCGTGGTCGTCAACAATGGCTCCATCTACCAGCCGTCGACCTACCGTCCCGCCTTCGAAGACCGCCGCGCGCGCCACGTGGGCGACACCATGACGATCGCCATCACCGAGCGCACGAATGCCGTCAAGGCGGGCGCCAGTTCCGGCAACAAGTCGGGCAGCGTGGGCTTTTCCACGCCCGGCATCGCCCAGGGCCGCTTCGGCGCCACCGTGGCGGCGAATGGCGCGACGAAATTTGCCGATGGCGACAACCAGTCCGCCAGCAACACCTTTTCCGGCGTGATCGGCGTGACGGTGATTGAAGTGCTGCCGAACGGCAACCTGATCGTCGCCGGCGAAAAACAGATCGCCATGAACAAGGGCACGGAATTCATCCGCTTCTCGGGCATGGTCAATCCGGACACCATCGGCACGGGCAACGTCGTGCCATCGACCCAGGTGGCCGACGCGCGCGTCGAGTACCGCACCAACAGCCAGATCGACCGCGCCGAAATGGCCTCGATGGCGTCGCGCTTCTTCCTCAGCCTGCTGCCGTTCTGACCATGGCGACCGTGACCTTTCCCCGCTTGCTGGCCCTGTGCGGCCTGGCACTCTCCCTGCTCGCGCCCGTGGCGCAAGCCGAGCGCATCAAGGACCTGGCCAGCATCGCCGGCGTGCGCCAGAATCAGCTGATGGGCTATGGCCTCGTCGTCGGCCTCGACGGCAGCGGCGACCAGACCACGCAAACGCCATTTACCATCCAGAGCGTGGCGGCCATGCTGCAGCAGCAGGGCATCAATTTGCCGCAAGGCACGAGTTTGCAGCTGAAAAATGTGGCCGCCGTGATGGTGACGACGGCCTTGCCCGCGTTTGCCCAGCCGGGCCAGCTGCTCGACGTGACGGTGTCGTCGATGGGCAATGCGAAAAGCTTGCGTGGCGGCACTTTATTGATGACCCCATTGAAGGGTGCCGACGGCCAGGTGTACGGCATGGCGCAGGGCAACGTGCTCGTCGGCGGCGTGGGCGCGCAGGCGGCCGGCAGCTCGGTCGTCATCAATCACCTGAGCGTGGGACGCATCTCGGGCGGCGCGACCGTCGAGCGCAGCGTGCCTTCGGCGCTGGGCGCCAACAACACGATTCGCCTGGAATTGAACGCCACCGATTTTGCCACCGCCAGCCGCGTGGTCGACGCCATCAACAGCCGCTACGGCGCCGGCACGGCCGCCGCGCTCGATGGGCGCGTGATCCAGGTGCAGTCGCCGGGCGGCAGCGACCAGCGCGTGTCCTTCCTGGGCCAGCTGGAAAGCATCGAAGTCAATCCGGCCCGCCTGGCGGCCAAGGTCATCATGAACGCGCGCACCGGCTCCGTCGTGATGAACCAGTCCGTGACCCTGGAAACGTGCGCCATTTCGCACGGCAACCTGTCCGTCACCATCAATGTCGAGCCGCAGGTAAGCCAGCCGCCGCCATTGTCGGGCGGACGCACGGTGGTCACGCAGACGGCGCAGATCGATATCAAGAAGGAACCGGGCAAGGTCATGCTGGTCAAGGGTGGCGCTTCGCTGTCCGACGTGGTGAAAGCCTTGAACGCCATCGGCGCCTCGCCGCAAGACTTGCTGGCCATCCTGCAGGCGATGAAGGCGGCCGGTTCGCTGCGCGCCGAACTTGAAATCATTTGATGGGCTTGCCATGATCAGCCAAACCGACCTCAGCAATACCGCCGCCTATGACGTCAAGGGCATGGATGGCTTGCGCCAGTCCGCCAAGGCGAAGGACCCCGCCGCCCTGAAAGAGGCGGCCACGCAATTCGAAGCCATGTTCATCAACATGATGATGAAAAGCATGCGCGAAGCCACGCCGCAGGACGGCATCATGGATAGCCAGCAAAGCAAGATGTACACCTCGATGCTGGACCAGCAGACGAGCCAGAACCTGGCCAAGCGGGGCACGGGCCTGGCGGACATGCTGATCCGCCAGTTGTCGTCGTCGAACCAGGCGCTGGCCGCCGATGGCGCCGAAGCGCCGTCGCCCCGTTCCTCCAGCATGGCGCAGGCGCTGGCCGCGTTCCGCCAGCAGCAGGGCGCGCTGACGGATGGCGCAGGCGGCGCCACCGTCAAGACGCTGAGCGACAAGGCCAACGCCACGCAGGCGCCGCACGTGCGCGCCTTCCAGGAAAAGCTGGGCGTGCATGCGGAAGAAGCGAGCCGCGCGACGGGCATCCCGGCCAAGTTCATGCTGGGCCAGGCAGCGCTGGAAACGGGCTGGGGCAAGCGCGAAATCATCGCCCGCGACGGCAGCAGCAGCCACAACCTGTTCGGCATCAAGGCCTCCAGCGACTGGAAGGGCAAGGTGACGGAAGCCGTCACCACGGAATACGTGAATGGCAAGGCGCAGCGCAAGGTGGAAAAATTCCGCGCCTACGACAGCTATGCGGACAGCTTCAAGGATTATGCGCAGTTAATTACCAACAACAAGCGCTACGAAAAAGTCCTGGCCAGCGCGGGCGACGCCAGCACGTTCGCCCATGGCCTGCAGAAGGCCGGCTACGCGACGGACCCGAATTACGCTGCCAAATTGACAAAAATTATCAAGAATTCGCTGGTCGGCTAATCCCCCGCCTGTCCCTTGTGCAGGCCGCGCGCTTCAAGTTTTCGCCGCGGCTGCCGTAAATACATTTGACGGTAACCAATAAGACACCATGACTTCGAATCTCCTCAGCATCGGTAAGAGCGGTTTGCTTGCAGCGCAGGTGGGCCTGTCGACGACCGGGCATAACATCACCAATGCGAATGTACCGGGCTACAATCGCCAGACGGTGCTGCAGCAGACTTCGCAGTCCAACTTTGCCGGCTATGGCTTCGTCGGCACGGGCACGGAAGTGTCGCAGATCAAGCGCCAGTACGACAGCTTCATGGCCACCCAGGTCAATGCCGCGCAAAGCGCGACCAGCGCCCTCGATACGTATTACACGCAGATCAGCCAGATCGACAACCTGCTGGCCGATCCCACGGCGGGCCTGTCGCCCGCCATGCAGGATTTCTTCAAGGGCGTGCAGGATTTCAGCGCCAATCCCTCGTCGGTCGCGTCGCGCCAGGCGCTGCTGTCGAGCGCCGGCTCGCTCGCTTCGCGTTTCCAGGGCCTGAGCGCGCGCCTGACGGAGATCGGCGACGGCGTCAATTCGCAGATCACGTCGAACGTGACGGTCATCAATACCTACGCCAAGCAGTTGGCCGACCTGAACAAATCGATTTCCCAGTTGTCGGTCGACGCCAGCAACCAGCCCAACGATCTGCTGGACCAGCGCGACCAGCTGATCACGGAATTGAACAAATACGTCAAGGCGACGGTGCAGCCCGCCGCCAACAATACCGTCACCATTTCCATCGGCGCGGGCCAGCCCCTGGTGGTGGCGGACCGCAGCTTCGAACTGGCGGCCACGCCTTCGCGCACGGATCCGAACCGCATCGAGGTGGGCTATGTCACGGGCAGTACCGTCACCGTGCTGCCGGACAGTTCCCTGACCGGCGGCTCGCTGGGCGGCCTGCTGGAATTTCGCAGCGGCACCCTGGACAACGTCCAGAACTCGCTGGGCAAGGTGGCCATCGCGCTGGCCAGCACCTTCAACGACCAGCACAAATTGGGCCAGGATTTGAATGGCGCCATGGGCGGCGACTTCTTCAAGATACCCGACCCCGTGATCGGCGCCGACCGCGGCAACAACACCAGCAGCACCACCGTGCTGTCGGCCAAGGTCAGCGATCCGACCAAGCTGACGGCCAGCGATTACAGCCTGAAATACGACGGCAGCAACTATGTGGTGACGCGCGAATCCGACGGTACCCACACCATCATCAATCCGTATCCGCAAACGGGGCCGCAAACCATCGACGGCGTCGATTTCTCGATCTCGGGCACGGCCGCCCAGGGCGACAATTACGTCATCCGGCCGACGGCGAATGGCGCGGCCGGCCTGAACGTGCTGATCACCGACCGCAACAAGATCGCCGCCGCGGCGCCCATCGCCACGTCGGCGCCCGTCGCCAATACGGGTTCTGGCAAGCTCAGCGCCGGCTCCGTCGACAAGGCTTACCTGGCCCCGGGCAATGCCCTGGCAGGTCCCGTGACCTTGACGTACGACAAGGCGACCACCTCGCTGACGGGCTTCCCCGCAGGCCAGGCGGTGACGGTCAAGGGCTTGAATGGCGCCACCACGACCTATCCGGCCGGCACGGCCAACATCCCCTACACGGAAGGCGACAGCTTCAGCTTCGGCGGCATCAACGTCAGCATGACGGGTGCGCCGGCGCAGGGCGATACCTTCAGCATCAAGCCCAATACGGGCGGCGTGGGCGACAACCGCAATGCGGCGCTGCTGGCGGGCTTGCAGACGAAGAATATCCTCGATGGCGGCAATACCACGTTCCAGGGTTCGTATGCGCAAACCGTCAGCTTCGTGGGCAACAAGACGCGCGAAGTGCAGGTCAGCGGCCTGGCCAGCCTGGCCCTGCTGCAGCAGGTTAGCACCCAGCAGCAGGCCGTTTCCGGCGTCAACCTCGACGAAGAGGCCGCCAACCTGCTGCGTTACCAGCAGTCCTACCAGGCGTGCGGCAAGGTCATGCAGATCGCCAGCACCCTGTTCGACGTGGTGATCGGCCTGGGACGTTAATCAATTTTTTGCCGCGGCGCAGCGCGCGGCGGCTTTCTGGAAGGGCAGCATCATGCGCATCAGCACACGAATGATTTATGACCAGGGCAGCTCGCAGCTCAATACGCTGCAGGGCGCCTTGAACCGCACGCAGATGCAACTGTCGTCCAACCGCCGCAACCTGACGCCGGCCGACGATCCGATCGCCTCGGCGCGCGCGCTCGAAGTGACGCAGTCGCAATCGATCAATACCCAGTTCGTGACGAACCGTTCGAACGCGAAGAATTTCCTGTCGCAGGAAGAGCTGGCGCTGGCCAGCACCACGTCGCTGATCGCCGACGTCAAGGACCTGGTCGTCAAGGCCGGCAATCCTTCCCTGAAGGACGTCGACCGCGATACCCTGGCCAGGGAACTGGAAGGCCGGCTGACGGACTTGCTGGGCATCGCGAATACGGCCGACGGCGCGGGCGGCTACCTGTTTTCCGGCTATAAATCCACGACCCAGCCATTCAGCCAGACGCCGACGGGCGCCAGTTACGTGGGCGACCAGGGCCAGCGCGAACTGCAGGTCGGTTCGGCGCGCTACCTGGCCACCAGCGATTCCGGTGCCGCCGTGTTTGAAAACAACCTGACGGGCAACGGCAAGTTCACCACGGCCGCCGCCACCGCCAACTTCACGCGCGGCGGCTCGGGCGTGGTTTCGGGCGGCACGGTGACGGACCCGTCGGCATTGACGGGGCACAAGTATTCGATCGACTTCAAGGTGACGGGCACGGGGACGGACGCCGTCACCACCTATACCGTCACCGACGCCACCCTGGGCCAGACGGTGCCGAACCCCGCCGTGCCCGTTCCCTACAAGGCGGGCGACGCCATCACCTTCGACGGCCAGCAAGTGAGCATCACGGGCAAGCCGGCCGACCAGGACAGCTTCACCCTGGAGCCGAGCGCCAAGGAATCGCTGTTTACCACCGTGAAAAACCTGATCGGCGTGCTGCGCCAGCCAGGCAGCGGCGATGCGGGCCAGGCGCGCCTGACGAACGGCTTGAATGCCGCCCATAATATCCTCGACACGGCCTACGACAACGTGCTGTCCGTGCGCGCGGAAGTGGGTGCCCGCATGAAGGAACTCGATTACCTCGACAGTGCCGGCGACGACCTCGACATCCAGTACGCCACCACCCTGTCCGACCTGCAAGACCTGGACATGGTCAAAGCCATTTCCACCTTCAGCCAGCAGCAGGTGACCCTGCAGGCGGCGCAGAAATCGTTCACCTCGATCTCGGGTTTGTCGCTGTTCAATTACATCAGCTAAGCCGTCATTTCAGCACGACGGCCAGCCGGGCCGGGGCAGGGAGTGCATCTCCCGCCCCGGCTTTTTTGCGTCCGCAATCTGGTCACTTGGATAATATGTACAGGCAAACTGTGCAGTCTAACTGGCTATCTGTTATAGTGGAGCCCGTTGATCCACCACACGGCTACCATGAGCACCCCGCAAGAAGACCACGAACAAGTGCTGCAACTGGCCGGAGAATTACGCATCCTGATCGGCAAATTGCGCCGCCGCCTGCGCGAGGAAGCGCACCTTGGCGACGTCAGCATGTCGCAGGCATCCGTCCTGAGCCGTCTCGAGCGCGACGGCCCCGCCACAGCCAGCAGCCTGGCCCGCGCCGAAGGCATGCGGCCCCAGTCGATGGCCGCCACCGTGCAAGCCTTGACGGAAGCGCGGATGGTGACGGGCGCGCCCGATCCGGCTGACGGCCGGCAAACCATCCTGACCCTGACGGACAGCTGCCGCGCCTGGATCGCGGCCAGCCGCGCCGCGCGCGAAGACTGGCTGGCGCGCACCATCGAAACCCGGCTCGCGCCGGCCGAAGTCACCGAACTGGAAAGGGCGGTGGCGCTACTCAACCGTTTGGCGCAATGAGCTCGTCATTGCTACCCTGAAACCCAAGGCAAGGAGGCCTTACCCCCGCAGATGAACAACACATTCCGTTCGCTACGCAATCCCAATTACCGTATCTGGGCCGGCGGCGCCCTCGTGTCGAATGTCGGCACCTGGATGCAGCGCACGGCGCAGGATTGGCTGGTGCTCAGTGAGTTGACGCAGCACAATGCCAGCGCCGTCGGCATCGTCATGGCCTTGCAATTCGGCCCGCAACTGCTGTTGCTGCCCCTGACGGGCATGGCGGCCGACTTGCTCGACCGGCGCAAACTGCTGCTGTGCACGCAGGCGGCCATGGGATTGCTGGCGCTGGGCCTGGGCTTGCTCTGTATTAGCGGACTCGTGCAACTGTGGCATGTGTATGTGTTTGCCTTCCTGCTCGGCTGCGTGACGGCCTTCGATTCGCCCGTGCGCCAGACGTTTGTCTCCGAAATCGTCGCCGAGGAAGACCTGACCAATGCCGTGGCGCTCAACTCCACCTCGTTCAACGCGGCCCGCATGCTGGGCCCGGCCGTGGCCGGCTTGCTCATCAGCAGCGTCGGCAGCGGCTGGGTCTTCATCATCAACGCCGTCTCGTTTGCCGCCGTGATCGGTTCGCTGTTGCTGCTGCGCGTGGAATTGCTGCGCCGCGCGCCGCGCCTGAAGGCCACGCGCGCCAGCCTGGGCGAGGGTTTCCGCTACGTGCGCCAGCGGCCCGACCTGATGGCCATCCTGCTGATGCTGTTCCTGATCGGCACCTTCGGCTTGAATTTCCCGATTTTCCTCTCGACCATGTCCGTGACGGCCTTCCATGCGGGCGCCGGCCAGTATGGCGTGCTCAGCTCGATCATGGCTTGCGGTTCCGTGGCCGGCGCCCTGCTGGCGGCGGGGCGCGGCCAGCCCACCCTGGCCTTGCTGCTGGGGGCGGCAGCGCTGTTCGGCCTGGCTTGCGCGCTGGCCGCCGTGATGCCCAATTACTGGCTGTTCGGCATGATGCTGGTGGTCATCGGCATCGCGGCGCAAACCTTTACCACCAGCGTCAACAGCAGCGTGCAACTGTCGACGGCGCCCGCCATGCGGGGCCGCGTGATGGCCATCGTGCTGGCCATTTCGGCGGGCGGCACGCCGCTGGGCGCGCCCATCGTGGGCTGGGTGGCCGACACCTTCGGCCCGCGCTGGGCAATGGGCATCGGCGCTTTGTCGGGCCTGGCGGCGGCCCTCGTCGGCGTGCGCTACCTGGTCAGGCATCACCAGTTGCGCTTGAACATCGACCTGCGGCGCTGGCGCTTCGCACTCAGCAGCGACCAGCGCTGACGCCAGCTGTCAGAGCGGCAGCAGTCCCGTGCGGGCGGCCGCCAGGATGGCGGCGCTCAAGCCGTCGAGCAGGCTCGAGGCGGCGCGCGCCGTATGCCAGTGCAGAGGCACGTCCAGGGGCGTGTCGGGCAGCAGTTCGACCAGGCTGCCACTGTCGAGATGGGACTGGATCAGCGCCTGCGGATGCAAGCCCCAGCCCATGCCGGCCAGCGCGGCCGTGACGAAGGCGTGCGACGAGGGCAGGGCGTGGCGCGGCAATTCCACGTGCCGGTGGCACAGGCGCCGCACCCAGCGCGCCTGCAGCTCGTCCTTGGCATTGAAGACGAGGCTGGGCGCCAGCGCCAGGCTGGCGGCGCCCACGCCATGGGAAAAATGCCGGCGCAGGAAGGCGGGACTGGCGGCCGCCAGGTAGCGCATGGCGCCCAGCGGACGGCTGTTGCAACCCGAGGCGGGCCGGGCCGTGGCGCTGACGGCCGCCAGCACGGCGCCGCTGCGCAGCCATTCGGCCGTATGGTCCTGGTCATCGACGGCCACTTGCAGCAGCACCGGATGCGCGGCCGCGAAGGCGGCGATGGCGGGCGCCAGCCAGGTGGCCAGGCTGTCGGCGTTCACGGCGACGGGCACGCTGGCGCGCGACATGCCCTGCGCTGCCAGCGCCGGCAAGGTGCCATGCAAATCCTGTTCCAGCAATTGCACCTGGTCCACGTGCTGGCACAGGCGCCGGCCCGTTTCCGTCGCGCGGCAGGGCTGGTCGCGTATCACCAGCGCGCAGCCGACGCGCTCTTCCAGCACGCGGATGCGCTGCGAAATGGCCGATGGCGTCACGTGCAAGGCGCGCGCCGCGCGCTCGAAACTGCCTTCGCGGATGACGGCGGCCAGTGCGGCGAGGGCGGCATAATCGAGCATGAATGAAGTTTTCCTTAATTAACTGTAGAAAAGGTAGTTTGCCTTCATTGCATGCGGCTGGCAAGATCGTTGCATGACACTCTCGACCGCCACCACACCACTGGTTTTTTCCGTCTTTGCGCAGGGCCTGACCCTGGGCCTGGGACTCATCGTTGCCATCGGTTCGCAAAATGCCTTTGTCTTGCGGCAAGGCTTGCGCCGCGACCACGTGGGCGCCATCGTGCTGTTCTGTGCCCTGGCGGACGCGGCGCTGATTGCCGCCGGCGTCCTGGGCATGTCCCGGGCGCTGGGCCAGCGTCCCATGCTGGCCAGCGCGCTGGCGCTGGGCGGCGCCATTTTCCTGGCCGTCTACGGTTGGCAAGCCCTGCGGCGCGCGCGCCGTCCCCAGCAGCTGCACGCCGCCGAGGGCGGGGCTGGCCTCGGCCTGGCTGCCATCCTGGCGCAGGCGGCCGCCTTTACCTTGCTCAATCCCCATGTCTATCTGGATACGGTATTGCTGGTGGGAAGCATCGGTGCCCAGCAGCCGGGCGCGCTGCGTGCCTGGTTTATCGCGGGCGCCAGCGCGGCCAGCCTGCTGTGGTTTGCCTCGCTCGGCTATGGCGCGCGCTGGCTGGCGCCGTGGTTTGCGCGGCCCCGGGCCTGGCAAGTGCTCGATGGCTTGATCGGCGTGACCATGTTCGTACTGTCGGCGCTGCTGCTGCGCCATGCGCTGGGCTGATAGCCCTGATCAGCGCGCGGCAGGCAGCGGCGCCGGTGGCGCCGGGCGCAGGGGATTCGGCGGCGCCGGCGGCGGTGGCCGGTCGCGCGTGGCAAAGCCGCGCGGCAGCAAACGCGCCGTTTCTATGCCGCGCAGGAACATGTTCTGGAAGGGCGTGGCCAGGTAGGGCAGGACCATGCCGATCACCAGCAAGCCTACGCCCAGGGTGACGGGAAAACCGATACCGAAAATGTTCAGCTGCGGCGCGGCCCGCGTCAATATGCCCAGGGCCACGTTGGTCAGCAGCAGGGCGGCGATGATGGGCAGCGAGATTTGCAGGCCGGAACGGAAGATTTCTCCGCCCCAGGCCGCCAATTGCTGGAAGCCGCCGCCGTTGATGGGGCTGGCCGAAATGGGCAGGCTGACAAAGCTTTCCGCCAGCGCCGCCAGCAAGACCAGGTGGCCGTTGACGGTCAAAAACATCAAGGTGGCCAGCATGACGAGGAACTGGCTGATGGCCGACGACCTGCCCTTGGTTTGCGGGTCGAAGAACGAGGCAAAGCCCAGGCCCATGGTCAGACTGCTGAGTTCGCCCGCCATTTCGATGGCGGAAAACACGATGCGGATGGAAAAGCCCATGGCCAGGCCCACCAGCATCTCTTGCGTGAGGATCAGCAAGCCGGGCAGGGACATCGGGTTGACGGCAGGCAAGGCCGGCACGGTGGGGGCGATGATCATGGCCAGCAGCGCGCCCAGGCTCACCTTGACGGTGGCCGGCACGGCCGCGTTGCCGAACAGGGGCGCGGCCGCGATCAGGCCGAGGATGCGGCTAAGCGGCCACAGCAATGCTGCGATCCACGTGTTCAGTTCGATGCTGGACAGGGTCAGCATGGCAGCAATCGCGGCACTAGCCCACCAGGTTCGGGATGCCCGTAAATACCTGGCGCATGTAGTCGAGCATGACGGACAGCATCCACGGGCCGGCCACGACGATGGCGACAAAGATGCCGACCAGCTTGGGGATGAAGGACAGGGTCGCCTCGTTGATCTGCGTGGCCGCCTGGAAGATACTGACGATCAAGCCGATGATGAGGGCGACGAGCAGCATGGGCGCGGCCACCATCAGGGTGATTTCCATCGCATGGCGGCCCAGGGTCATGACGCTTTCGGGTGTCATCTGCTTCCCCTAGTAAAAACTCTGAGACAGCGAGCCCAGCAGCAATTGCCAGCCGTCGACGAGCACGAACAGCATCAGCTTGAACGGCAGCGAGATCGTCGCGGGCGACATCATCATCATCCCCATCGACATCAGCACGCTGGCGACCACCATGTCGATGATCAAAAACGGGATGAAGATGGCAAAGCCGATCTGGAACGCCGTCTTCAGTTCGCTCGTGACGAAGGCGGGCACGAGGATGCGCAGCGGCACGTCTTCCGGGCCTTGCAGGGCGGGCGAGCGCGACATCTTGGCGAACAGGGCCAGGTCGGCCTGGCGCGTCTGCTTGAGCATGAAGGTTTTCAGGGGATCGACGCCCTTGTCCATCGCCTGCTGCATGGTGATCTTGTTTTCCTGGTAGGGCAGATACGCATCCGTATAGATCTTGTCGAACACGGGGCCCATGACGAACAGGGTCAAAAACAGGGCCAGGCCCACCAGCACCTGGTTCGGCGGCGCCGATTGCGTGCCGATGGCCTGGCGCAGCAGGGACAGCACGATGATGATGCGCGTAAAGCAGGTCATCATCAAGAGGGCCGCCGGCAAAAAGGTGAGCGACGTCATCAGGATGAGCGTCTGCACCGGCAGCGAATAATTCTGGCCGCCGCCCGGCGCCGGCGTGCTGGTAAATGCCGGGATGCCCGGTTCGGCCAGCGCCCACAGCGGCAAGGCCAGGGTGGCGGCCGCCAGCAGCCACGTCAGGGGAGTCTTCAAGGTGGACCACGCCATCTGCTGCTTATTTCCCATTGCGTTTTTCGATGGTCTGTTTCAGCCACTCGGAAAAATTGGCGGCCGCGGGGCCGTTTTGCGCCGTGGCCAGCTGCGGCAGATCGCCTTCCTGGCGCGGCATGGTGGCCAGCGCGTTGATCCTGCCGGGCGAGGCGCCGACGACGATCCACTGGTCGGCCACTTCGACGAGGACGATGCGTTCGCGCCCGCCCAGGTTGAGCGAGCTGACGACGCGCATCTTGTTGTTGCCGCCCATGACCTTGGGGCCATAGCGTTTCATGAACCAGGCCAGGCCGATCAACAGGGCCAGCACGAACATCAGCGCGAAAATGGTTTGCAGCAGGCTGCCGGCCGAGCTTGCCGGCGCCATCGTCGCCGGCGCGCCGGGCGGCATGGCGGGCAGGGCGGCGGCCGGCGACACGGCAGGCGCCGCTGCCGGCGCCGCTACCGCTGACGGTGTCTCGCTGGCCACCGCGACGGAAGCGCTGGCGGCGCTGGCCGCCGGCGTGGACGCGGCTGGCGCTTCAGCCAGGGCAATGCTGCATGCCGCCATGAGCGGCAGCACGGTGGAAATCAACAGGCCAGGCTTCATTTATTCAATTTTCGGATGCGTTCGGACGGCGTGATGATGTCGGTCAGGCGGATGCCGAACTTGTCATTGACCACCACCACTTCGCCCTGGGCGATCAGGCAGCCGTTGACCAGCACGTCCATCGGTTCGCCGGCCAGGCCGTCGAGCTCGACCACGGAACCCTGCGCCAGCTGCAGCAGGTTCTTGATGGCGATCTTGGTGCGGCCCAGTTCGACCGTCAGCTGCACGGGGATATCGAGGATGAAATCGATATCGTTGTGCGTTTCCGACTTCGACGCCTGCTTGGAAAAGTCCTTGAACACGGCGGCGCTGGCCGCGCTGGCCGTATTGGCCGCCTGGTTCTGCAGCGCTTCGGCTTCCGCCTTGGCCTGCTCGGCAATGGCCGCGCCCCAATCGTCTTCCGCGCTTTGGTCGTCTTGGTTGTCAGACATGTGTTTCTCCTGTTGTACAGAGTTGGCCGCCAAGCGGCCAGTGTATATATTAATTGTAACGCCCGGCAAAACCGTAGCGAGCGGCAGTGATTTGTGGCTAAGAAGCGCAACCGTGCTGGAGCACGGTGAGCATCGCAGGCCGCAAAGCGCGACGCGCAGTAGGTTTGGTCAGGTGTTTAGTGGTTGTTCATGTTATCGGCATTAGCGAGGAGTTTCTCCACCTTCAATGCATATTGTCCGTTCAACACGCCGTATGTGCAATCCATCACGGGCACGCCGTCGACGGTGGCGGCGATCAGTTCGGGAATATTCAGGGGGATGATGTCGCCCACCTTCATGTTCAGGATTTCATCGAACGACACGCGCGCCGTGCCCAGCGACGCCACCAGCTCGACTTCGGCGATCTGGATCTGCTGCGTCATCAGGCGGATCCAGCGCTTGTCCACTTCCAGCGCCTCGCCCTGCAGGCTCGAGGTCAGCGAATCGCGGATCGGCTCGATCATCGAATACGGCATGCAGAAGTGGATCTGTCCGGAAACGGAGCCCAGTTCCACCGTAAACGTGGACGCTACGACCACCTCGTTCGGCGTGGCGATATTGGCGAACTGCGTGTTCATTTCTGAACGGATATATTCGAACTCGACGGGGAAGACCGGTTCCCACGACTTGGTATAGGCTTCGAAGACGATGTCGAGGATGCGCAGGATGATGCGCTGCTCCGTCTGCGTAAAGTCGCGCCCTTCGACGCGCGTATGGAAGCGTCCGTCGCCGCCGAACAGGTTGTCGACCAGCAGGAAGACGAGGCCCGGATCGAAGACCATCAGGGCCGTACCGCGCAGCGGCTTCATGTGCACCAGGTTCAGATTGGTCGGCACGACCAGGTTGCGGATGAACTCGCTGTATTTCGACACGCGCACGGAACCGACCGACACTTCGGCGCTGCGGCGCAGGAAGTTGAACAGGCCCACGCGCAGCAGCCGGGCGAAACGCTCGTTGATAATTTCCAGCGTTGGCATCCGGCCGCGCACGATGCGCTCCTGGGTTGCCAGGTTGTAGGTACGAACTCCCGTGACGTCTTCCGGCGCCTGCGCGTCGTCCTGGTCTCCGTTGACGCCCTTCAGAAGGGCATCGACTTCTTCCTGGGAGAGGAAATTATCGGCCATGGCTGCTTATTGAATGATGAATGCGGTAAATAATACGTCCGTCACGTCCTGCTCCGGCCCTTTGTCTTCGAACGGCTGGTTCACCTGATTGATGATTTCGGCCGCCAGTTGCTGCTTGCCTTCCACGGTATTGAGTTCGGACGCCTTCTTGCCGGACAGCAGCAACAGCAAGCGGCTGCGCACCTTTGGCATGTTCAGCTTGATGCTATCCATCTCTTCCGGCGTGCCTACCTGCAGGGTAAACGCGATCTGCAGATATTGCTCGCCATTTTCCGGCTGCAAGTTCACGGTGAAGGCATCGATGGGCACGAAAACGGGCGGACCTGCTTTCGAAGCGGCATGCTTTTTCTTGCTGGGCGCCGATTCTTCTTTATCGGCCTTGCCATGCAGGAAGTACCAGGCGGCACCGCCGCCGATGCCGCCGGCGACCAGCACCGCGGCCAGCACTATGATCAGAAGCTTCTTTTTCGAGGCGCCGGCGGGGGCCAGGCCTGCATCTGCTTTCGGATCTGCTTTCATTTTTGGATTTGCTTTCAATGGTACTCGAGTGCATGGAAGTGGATCACGACGCCATTATGTCATTATCGGCAAATTCTGCGCAGAAGGATGCGGTGAAAAGAGGGAGGAAGCGCCTTCAACTCGCTGTTTTTATACGAAAAGTTATGCCTTGGGGCGCGCCTGTGGCCTGCGGACGACGAATTGTCATCAGGCAAAGGTATCGACGGCACTCAGGCTGGGCCGGCTGCGTCCGCCTGCCGCCGGCGCGATGGCGATCTCGCCACCGGAGACGCCGCCGCCCTGGCCATTGCCACGGCGTTCGCCCGAGGCGGCCCGTTCGCCATGGTTTTGCTGTTCCGGCGTGCCGGCCGAGACGGTGGCGCTGCCGAAGGCAATGCCCGCTTCGCTCATCATCTCGCGCAGGCGCGGCATGGCCGCTTCCAGCGCCTGGCGTACTTCCGGCTGGGCCGACATGAAGGCGGCATCGGCCTGGTCATTGGTGACTGTCAGGACCACTTGCACGGGTCCCAGGTCGGGCGGATTCAGGGTCAGGGTGGCGCTCTGGTCGCCGCCGGCCGCCATCCACACGACTTTCTGTCCCAGTTGCTGGTCCCAGGCCGGCGTGCCGACGCGGCCCGTCAGCTTGTCGGCCGGCACGGCCACGGCCGCCGCGGCCTGTTGCAGCGTGCTCGGCTGCAACTGGGCCGCCAGGCGGCTCAGGTCGGCAGGCATTTCCTTGAAGATAGCTTCGGCCGCGGCGCTGCCCGCCTTGGCGGTCGCCGCCAGCTGCGCGTCAATCGCCAGCTTGCCCGGTTCGGTCTTGCCTGCCGGCACGCTGGCGCCTGGTGTGGCGGCCGCCTTGCCCTGGGCCAGGCCCAGGCTGTCGGCAAAGTCGCCGCTGTCCGCTTGCGTGGTAACGGTGGCGGCGGCCTTGCCGCTGCCCTGGCCGGCAGCCAGCAATGGGCCTGTTGCCAGGCCCTCGGCCTTGACGCTGGCGGCGCGCACGGGCAGTTCCGGCACGGCCTTGGCTGTCGCGACAGGTGGCTGGATGGCCAGCTGGATGCTGCCCACGAGGGCCAGCATCGCGGCGGCCGGATCGGCTGGCGGCGGTGTTGTCTCGACGGGGGCTGCGGGCGCGCTGGCCTCGGCCACCGTGCTGTCGGTGGCGGCGGGTGCCGTCGCTTCGGTGGACTGCGCTGGCGGTTGTTCGCTGCTGGCCGCCTGCTCGGTGCCCGCTTGCGCCGGCTTTGCTTCATTGGCGGGCGCTGGCGTGGCCGCAGGGCTGGCAGGACGGGCCGCCGGCGCTGGCGCTGGCGTTTGCGCCACGTTGCGGCTGGCCTGGCGTTGTTCGATCTGGCGGTTCAGGGTGCGCTGGAAGTCGCCCGCCGCGCCGCTGGTGGACGGCTGGCTGCGGTTGGCGGCGCCCGGCGTGGCGTTCGGCGAGATAATCTGGGAAATCGGGGTTGGCTGGGTTTGCATGATGCTGCCTTAGTGTTGCTTAGCGTTTGTAATAGGCTTGTCGCGCCGCGTGCTCATCCATTGCCTTCTGGTCGCGCTTGTTTTCCAGCTTCAGCGCCTGTTCCTGCGCCCGGTTGTTCAGGGTGGTGTAGGACATGCGCTTGCGTTCGGCCAGTTGCCAGCGCATCTTTTCATTGTCGCTGCGCGCTTGCGCATGCTCGACCACTTGCTGCTGGCCCATGATGGCGCTGTCGAGCTTGGTCATGAATGCCTGGAAGTTGCGGTAAGCCATGGGCGTGATGCCGTTGCTCATGCTCGCCTCGAAGCGCTGGGCATAGTCGTCGCGGTAGCCGGACAGCATGTCGAGCTTCTGGCGGCAATCGTCGAGCGCTTTCAGGGCCGCGCCCAGGCGCTTGGCGCAATCGTCCGTTTCGCGCTGGGCGAGGTCGATCAGGGTTGCAAGTTGGGAAGGAGAAGCCATGGCTGATTATATTCCCGCTATGCAAGTCCTAATCAGTCGAATAGAGCGGTAAGTTGCCCCAAGCTCTCGTCCATGCTGACCCGCTCCGTGATTTGCTGTTGCAAAAACGCCTCGATCTTTTCATGCAGGGCGATGGCCTGGTCCAGCACGGGGTCGGTGCCGGCGCTGTAGGCGCCCACGCTGATCAGGTCGCGGCTGCGTTCATAGCGCGAATACAGCTGTTTCAGCTTGCGCGCCTGCTGCTGGTGCTCGTGCGTGGTGATCGAGTGGGCGGCGCGTGAAATCGATTGCTCGATGTCGATGGCCGGATAGTGGCCCGCTTCGGCCAGGCGGCGGTTGAGCACGATGTGGCCATCGAGAATCGCGCGCGCCGAGTCGGCGATCGGGTCCTGCTGGTCGTCGCCCTCGGTCAGCACGGTGTAGAAGGCCGTGATCGAGCCGCCGCCTTCCTCGCCATTGCCGGCCCGTTCCACGAGCACGGGCAGCTTGGCGAAGACGGACGGCGGATAGCCCTTGGTGGCGGGCGGCTCGCCGATGGCCAGGGCGATTTCGCGCTGCGCCATGGCGTAGCGGGTCAGCGAATCCATGATCAGCAGCACGTTTTGCCCCTGGTCGCGGAAGTGTTCGGCAATCGCCGTCGCATACGCGGCCCCTTGCAGGCGCATCAGGGGCGGCGTGTCGGCCGGCGCGGCCACGACGACGGAGCGGGCCAGGCCTTCGGCGCCGAGAATCTGCTCGATGAATTCCTTCACCTCGCGTCCGCGTTCGCCGATCAGGCCGACGACGATCACGTCCGCTTCCGTGTAGCGCGCCATCATGCCCAGCAGCACGCTTTTACCGACGCCGGAACCGGCGAACAGGCCCATGCGCTGGCCACGGCCCACCGTCAGCATGGCGTTGATCGAGCGCACGCCCACGTCGAGCGTGTCGACGATGGGCGCGCGGCCCAAGGGATTGGCGGGGCGGACATTGATGGGGGCGCTGTCGACCGTGTGCAGCGGACCGAGCTGGTCGAGCGGCCGACCCGCGCCGTCGAGCACGCGGCCCAGCAGTTGCGGACCCACGGGCAGGTGGCGCGCGCGGTCGCTGGGGCGGCGGCGCGGGTGCGCCACGCTGCCGGGGCGGGGGATGGCCGGTTCGACGGAAAACACGCGCGTGCCGGGCACGATGCCTTCGACGTCGCTTTGCGGCATCAAAAACAGGCGGTCGCCTTCAAAGCCCACCACTTCCGCCTCGACCCGGCCGCCATTGGGCAGCGGCACGGTGCAGGCGGCGCCGACGGCCAGGCGCAGGCCCACGGCTTCCATCACCAGGCCGGCCACGCGCGTGACCCGGCCCGAGATTTGCATCGGTTCCACGAAGCCGACGACGGCCGAACAGTCGTTCAGGTAGGCGCGCCAGCGCGCCGCATGGGCAGTGGGGCCTTTGACGGGCTCGCTCACGGCGCCAGCCAGTCCAGGTCCTTGCCCAGCGCATGCGTCAGGCGCTGCCAGCGGGTGGAGCTTTGCGCGTCGATCTGGTTGCTGGCCGTGTCGATCTTGCAACCGCCGCGTTCCACGCTGGGGTCTTCGATGACACGCCAGCCGCCCTTGTCGAGCTCATCGCCGATGCCGTCGCGCACCACTTGCGCATCTTCCGGGTTGAGCATCAGCAAGGCCGGTTGTTGCAGCACGGGCAAGTATTCGATGGCTTCGCGCACCACGGGCAGCATCAGTTCGGGGCGCACGGGCAAGGCAGTCTTGAGCATGCCCTTGGCCAGCTGCAGGGCCAGTTCCATGACGTCGTTGGCGATCAGTTCGTCGGCCTGGTGCACGGCCGTGCCGAAGTCGACGGCGATGGTCTGCAGGTGCGCCAGCTCCACGGCGGAGGCCGCCTTGCCTTGCGCATACGACTCGGCATGGCCATCGGCATGCCCGGCCGCATGGCCTTCCGCATAGCCGGCCGCGCGGCCTTCCTCGAAGGCCGTGGCGCGCGCTTCCTCGCGGATGGCGTCGAGTTCTTCCTGCGTCGGGTATTCGAGCGGCGGGGCCAGCTCTTCCTCGTGCATTTCCGCAAACGGGTCGAGCTCGGGTTCCGGATCCGGTTCCAGCAGCTTGCGCGCCGCCACCACGCTGGGACGTTCGTCGCCAAACGAGGTCATTTCCCAGCGCTGGTAGGCGGTTTGCTGCTCTTTGGGAATCAAATTAGACAAACGAATCCTCGCCTTTTCCGCCTAGGACAATCTGCCCCTCGTCCGCCAGGCGGCGCACGATCTGCAGGATCTGTTTCTGCTGCGATTCCACTTCCGACAGGCGCACGGGGCCTTTCGACTCGAGGTCTTCGCGCATCATTTCGCCGGCGCGCTGCGACATGTTCTTGAAGATCTTGTCGCGCAGCTCTTGCGAGGCGCCTTTCAGGGCGATGATCAGCATTTCCGACTGCACTTCGCGCAGCAGCAGCTGGATGCCCCGGTCGTCGATATCGATCACGTTGTCGAACACGAACATTTCGTCCATGATCTTTTGCGCCATGTCGTTGTCGTAGTTCTTGATGTTGTCCATGACCGAGCCTTCTTGCTCGCCGCTCATGAAGTTCAGGATTTCGGCCGCCGCGCGCACGCCGCCCAGCGACGATTTCTTGATGTTTTCGTTACCCGACAGCAGTTTCGTCAGCACGTCGTTGAGTTCGCGCAAGGCGGCCGGCTGCACGCCGTCCAGGGTGGCGATGCGCAGCACCACGTCGTTGCGCAAACGGTCCGTGAAATGGCCGAGGATTTCGCACGCCTGGTCGCGTTCCAGGTGGACGAGGATGGTGGCGATGATCTGCGGGTGCTCGTTGCGGATCAGCTCGGACACGGATTGCGAATCCATCCATTTCAGCGATTCGATGCCGGACGCATCCTTGCCGCCCAGGATGCGCGACAGCAGCACGGACGCCTTGTCGTCGCCCAGCGCCTTGGTCAACACTTGCCGGATGTATTCGTCCGAATCGAGGCCGACGGTGGAATTGAGTTCCGTCTGCGCGCGGAAGTCGTCGAGCACTTCGACCACCTGTTCGTGCGCGATGCCCTTCATGGTGGCCATGGCGGCGCCCAGTTTCAGCACTTCGCGCGGGCCGAGGAATTTCATCACTTCGGCCGCTTCGCTCTCGCCCAGTGCCAGCATCAGGATGGACGCTTTTTGCAGTCCCGTTGTCTCAGTCATTATTGCCTATCCATGCTTTGATCACGTTGGCCACCACGCGCGGGTCTTCCTGCGCCAGTTTCCTGGCCATCGCCAGGTTTTCGCGATAACCGCGGGCAGTGTCTTCTTCCAGCTCTTCCAGCTCCGCTTCGCTGAGCAGGACTTCGTTTTCTTCGTCCGTCTTCTCCAGTTCCGGCTCGATGACGGGCGGCGGGGCGCCGAAATCGTCGATCTTGCGCATCACGGGGCGCAGCATCGGCCGCACGATCTTGATGAAGATATACAGCAGGATCAGGGCCGTGATGAGGAATTTCGCCAGTTCCTTGGCCAGCGGCAAGTTGGCCGGGTCGCGCCACCACTCGAGCTTGCCTTCCGGCGCGCGGTCGATGCCGTCGAAGGGCGAGTTGGCCACGCTGAAGCTGTCGCCGCGTTCCTTGTTGTAGCCCATCGCTTCCTTGACCAGGTTATTGATCTGGACCATTTCAGCAGGGGAAATCGGCTTGACGGTGACCTTGCCATCCTTGTCGAAGCTGCGGCGATAGTTGACGACGACGGCCACCGACAGGCGGCGCAAGCCGCCCATGGACTTCTGCTCGTAGCGCACGGTCTTGTCGACTTCATAATTCGTCGTCGATTCCTTCTGTGTCGGCGTCGTCGGCGTGCCGCCCGGTGCGCCCGGCGCCTCGGCCGTCAGCGGTGCCGTCGCCACGCCTGGCGGCTGGTTCGACAGCGCGCCCGGCACACCGGACGGGTTGGCATTGCCGGCGCCCGTCGATTCGCTCGTTTGCTGGCTGCGGATGGTGGACGCTTCCGGCGGCGAATTCGGCTTGTAGGTTTCGGCCGCCTGCTCGCTTTGCGAGAAATCCACGTCGGCCGTCGCTTCGGCGCGCACATTGCCTTCGCCGACGATGGGCAGCAGGATCGATTCGACCTGCTTGATCACGCTTTGCTGCAACTGCTGCACGTACTTCAGCTGGTTCGGGTCCAGGCTCTTGATGCCGTTGGCGCGGTCCTTGTCCTTTTCCTGGTTCGACAGCAAGGTGCCCGCCTGGTCGACGACGGTGACATTGATTGGCAGCAATTCCGGCACGCTGGACGCCACCAGATGCACGATGGCGCTCACTTGCAGCTGGTCGAGGCCGCGGCCCGGGTGCAGGTTCAGCAGCACGGACGCCGTCGGTTTTTGCTGTTCGCGCACGAAGACGGATGGTTTCGGCAGGGCCAGGTGGACTCTGGCCGTATCGACGGCGGAGACGGATTCGATCGATTTCGCCAGCTCGCCCTCGAGCGCGCGCTGGAAATTGACCTGTTCCAAAAATTGCGACACGCCCAGCTTCTGGTTTTCCATCAGCTCGAAGCCCACGTTGCCGCCCTTGGGCAAGCCTTGCGCCGCCAGTTTCAGGCGCGCATCGTGGACTTGCTCGGACGGCACGAGAATGGCGCCGCCCCCTTCGGAAAACTTGTGCTTGATGCCCAGCTGGTCCAGCGAAGCGGTGATGGCGCCGCCGTCGCGGTCCGTGTAGTTGGAGAACAGGACCTTGTATTCGGGCGGCTGGTTCCACATGTACAGCGCCACGCCGATGGCGACCAGTGCCGCCACGCCCAGGCCGCGCAGGAAATTCTTGCCCATCGGCGTCTTGGCGAACGCCTGGATGGACTCCACGGGCGAGCGGGCAGGCGCCGGTTCCGGCGGTATGCGGTTCACATCGATTTCTTCGGCTACAGCCATGATTGCCTTCCGGGGCGCGTATATTGGGTATTGAGTGGGGGCCGCTTCCACAGGAGGAGGGGGCGATATGCAGAATTATCCGCCACTGTCACGCGCTTCAATCGTCCAAATAGAAGGCGCTTTTGCCGCCTGCTCGGCCGAGCGGCTGGCGTTGGCGCTGGTATTGTGGAACCCTGGCAACATGTGACGGAAGTTATTGTACCCGTCGTTGCCTTGCAAGCCAGGGTTTTGTTCTCTGGGTGCAACAGGCATGGAACAGATATGAAGCAGACCAGAATCGGGAGGCAAAGTGAAAACAGGCGGTATCGATAGCAGCAGGATCGAGGCGATGATCGCGCAACTGAAGTCGGCGGCCACGCGGCCGGAGGCGAAAATACCGGCGATCCAGACCGAGATGCCGGCGGCGAAGGTGAATTTTGCCGATGCCTTCAAGAGCGCGCTCGACTCCGTGAGCGGCGCGCAACAGGCGTCGTCGGCGCTGAGCCAGCGCTTTACCATGGGCGACGAAAAGGTCAGCCTGTCGGACGTGATGGTATCGATGCAAAAGTCGAGCATCGAATTCCAGGCGACGGTGCAGGTGCGGAACAAGCTGGTTTCTGCATATCATGACATCATGAATATGCAGGTTTAAATTATGGCACCCCAAGCGCAAGGGCCGGGGTCGAACCCTCAGGGACTCGGCGTCCCCGTTCGACCCCAGTCTTCGTTTTGGGTTAACTTAACTGAATATCAGCCCAACCCAGCCATGCGAGCATTCCGCTCGCGTTCAAGACGCGTGATATAGCGCTGCACGTGCGCCAGCATGCTGCGCGGCAGGTCGACGAACTGGCAGCCGAGGCGGCGGTTCAGCTTGTTGTTCAGCAGGGTCATGTCCAGCGAATTGCGGATTTGCAAGGTCGCGGTGACGATGCCGACGTCGGGCAAGTCGATGCGGCAGCCGGGATAGTCCCTGCCGATGGTTTCGCCCAGCATCAGTTTATTGTCGAGGATGGCGATGCCGCCGCAGCTGATGTCGGCCAGCGGAAACAGGGTGTCGGCGCCACCGAGCGAGGGTGGCAGGGGAATCGAGACGCGCACGGGATTGCTCACGGGCGTCGTCATGCGGTAGTACTCGCGCCGCTGCAAGCGGATCAGTGTTTCTGGAATGGCAATTTTCAGGGCGGGCGTGCCGCCGTAATTGCACTCTTCCACCAGGGCGCTGGCAAACAGGATGCGGATCTTGTCGAGCGAGGTTTCAAACGAAATGCCGGTGGCGGCCACCATGCGCCGGTTCTGGTCGGCATTCACGGAACGGTCGAGGATGACGGTATTGTGGTCGGCATCGACTTCCAGGATGGACGTGACGCACACATCGGATTCACCGTGGATCAGCATGCGGATCAGCTGGTTCTTTTCGCTGATGCCGCGCAGCAAGGCGATGATTTCCCGCCGCGATTCCACTTCAAAATCATGCCAGTTTTCGAGGCCGGAATCCATAATATGTGCTTGCATTGATGCCTGTCTATGTATCGGTGAGGTTGACGCTGGTGTCGGGCGGCGGCGGAATCGGCCCGCCATTCGCAGATTCAATATGATATAACCAGGCCAGCAGTTCCGCAATCGCCCGATACAGGCCGGGCGGAATCTGGCGGTCCAGGTCGACATCCATCAGCAGCGCCACCAACTCCTTCGATTCATGCACGAAGACGCCGTGTTCGCGCGCCGTGCTGATGATCTGGTCCGCGATCAGGCCGCTGCCCTTGGCCACCACCTTGGGCGCCGGCGTGCCGCTCTGGTAGGCCAGCGCGACGGCCGTCTGCGGCACCTTGCGCCTGGTGTCGTCAAGCATCATCGTCCCCTGTCGCATCCGGCTTGCCGGCAATCGTCAAGGATGACAAGGGCCAGCCCGCCGCGTCGAGCGACGCTTCGAGCCGCGCCGCATGCTGGCGCAAGGTGTCGGCGCTGCCTTCGCTGCCCGCCTGCAACTGGATGGCGACTCTGCCGCCCTGCAGGACCACATGCGCGGCCAGGTCGCCCAGCAGGGGGAACTGGAAGCGCACATTGCTGCGCCAGGCCGTCGCTTCCTCGTCGGCCTCCGTGCCTGAGTGCTGCTGTCCTTCCGGCGCATCACGGCTGATATCCCACTGCATCTTCTGGCCGGGCCAGGCTTCGCCCTGCCACTGCACGCGCGCCTGTTCGTGCGTATGCAGCTGCAAATTGATCAGTTGCGCCGAAGCCAGGTCGGTACCCGTCCTGGCCATGTCGCCCTGGGCCGCCTTCTGCATCTGCGGCTCCAGCAGCAGCGAGGCCAGCGGGCGTTTGCCCTCGGCCCATTCGGCCACGTGCGATTCATAGAACAGGCCGCTGCTGCCGACCGCATCCTGCAGTTTCTGGGCCACCTGGGCGGGAGCGGCGCCGGGTGTGGCCATCAGCGGCGTCTTGCCGACCAGCGACAGGGGTGCGCCGGGCACGCTTTCCGCCTGGCTCAGCACCGTGCTGATGGCGCGCGCGGTGGTGCTCAGCTCGGGCGCGGGCGTGTCGCCAGCCAGGGCGGGCAGCAGATTGGCGGGTGTCAGGGGCGCACGGCTGAGCAGGGTGGCGGCCGTGCTGCTGGCGCGCGTGCCCGCCTGGGCGGCGCCGGCCTGGGGGCCGCGCGTTTCCGCCGCTTCGGGCTCCGCTTCCGCGTCCGCATAGGTCAGCAGGGCGCTGGCGGGCTGGTCGCGATTATTGCCGATTTGAAAAGAGGGGCGGGGATTGATGCCGATCAGGGTCAGCGGGATTTCCGAGCCCGGCTGGGCGCCGGCGGGCAGCTGCATGCGGGCCGGCGTGCCGGCCACGCGCACGAGGTAGCTGCCGTCGCCCATGCGGGCCAGCACCTGTCCCTGCATGGATTTGCCGATCAGTCCCTGCAGCGAGCGCTGGAACTCGGCCTGGCGTGGGTCGGCGACGGCATCTGCCGCCCGCGTGACCTTGACCGGGGTCAGGGGCGTCATGCCGATCGCATCCATCTTCGGCAACATGAGTGACCTTGCCCCGTGGGCGCTTAGAGGCCGTAGGCGCTGGCCAGGCGCCGTTCGGTGCCGGTGCTGTTGATCAGCTTGGACAATTGCGCCATCCACGGCATGGTGAGGTCGCGGATCTTGCGGTCGTCTTCCAGCATCTGCTTGATCAGGGTGACCTTGCGCTGGCGGCCCGCGCTTTCCAGCACGACTTTTTCTTCATTCGCCTTCAACGCCTCGACATGCGCGCTCACTTGCTGTTCCAGCGCTTCGAGCTCGTCCCAGTCGGCGTTGCTGGCGGCGGTCACCATCCGTCCCGTCAGGGTCTGCATGGTTTCGTAGGTGGTCAGGACTTCTTGATTGGTCATCATGGGTCAGGCGCTCGCAAGGCTGGGCATACGTTTCAAATCGGCGCCGGGGATGGCGGCCGGCGTGGAACCGATGGCATTCCAGGTTTCACGCAGGTCGGTCAGCAGACGCTGCACTTCTTCCAGCAGGGTAATATCATTGTTCAGGTTGGCCATCAGCAGGCGCGCGCTCATGTATTCGTACAGCGCGTCGAGGCCTTCGGCGATCTGGCCGCCCGCTTCCTTGTCCAGGCTGGCGCGCAGGCCGTTGTCGATGATCTGGATGGCTTTCGAGATGGACTTGCCTTTTTCCGGAATATTTCCCGACTTCATGTGCATCTGCGCGCTGAGCACGGCCACCAGGGCACCGTCGTACAGCATCACGATCAGCTTGTGCGGCGAGGCCGAGCCGATCCCCGTTTCCAGGCCGACCTTGGCATAGGCATTGACGCCGCGTTGTTGGGTTCCAAACATGTAATTCTCCTGATGATGGCGCTTAACGGTTGGCGGCGATGGCGGCCAGCTGCTGGGTCAGATAGGTTTGCGTACCCTGTAATTTGTTCAGGGACACGTCCAGGCGCGTGTATTGGGCACGGTAGCGCGCCTCGATGTCGGTCAGTTTCGCGCTGAACTTGTCGCGTTGCGCCGCCACCGTTTTCAGCGATTCATTAATGCCGTTCGTGCGCCCGGTGATCATGCCGCCCGTGCCCAGGAACGAGGTGGCCAGGTTGTTCAGCTGGTAGGCATAGCCTTGCGAAAAGCTGACCGTGCCGCGTGAGCCGGTGGTGCCGCCGGTCACTTCAATTTTCAAACCATCGGCTGGCGAGCCAGGGGCGCCCGTCAGGGTCTGGCCGGAGCCGACGATCGGCTGCCCGCCCAGCGTGCCGGCCACATCGGTGCCTTTGAGTGGCTTGGCTGCACCAAACAGGCTTTCCATGCTGGTTCCCGTGCCGCTGCTGACGGCCAGGTTCGAGACGGAGCCATAGCGGCTCGAGGAAAGGACCAGTTTGCCCGTGCCATCGATCGCAGCCGACACCGTCGAGCCGCCGTCCGCAAAGGCCTTTACGCCGTTGATCGATGACTGCACCAGCGATGCCAGCTGTGTAGGAGTGTAGGTGCCGGCCGGAATTGTCACAACGGCCGTGTTCTTTGCCGCGGAGGGATCCGTATCGTTGAGGGTGACGTTCCATGTTGTGTCGCTGGCAATGGTGGTGCTGGCGGGCAGTACTCCATCCGACGTGAGCGAACCTTGGCTGGCCATGGCGGAGATGGTGAGGTCATACGTGCCGGGCTTGGTGGCGGCCGTCGAGCCGCTAAACGCGACGTTGCTGTCGCTAGCCTTGCCGATGGCCGAGAACAGACCGGCGATGTCGCCGAAATTGGCACTGATAGCTTTGTCGAGCTTGCTTGTATCCAGTGTCAGGCTGCCATCCTTCTGGAAGGAGATGCCAACCTGGCTCAGATTGCTCATGCCGCTGCTCAAGCCTGTAATCGGTGCGCCCAGCTGCCTGCGCAATTGGCTCTGGATTGACTGTACCGTCGAATCACCTTGCAGAACGGCCCCCGACTTGGTATCGGGATTGTAGGCCGTCATTTTCCCGATCGAGGTGTTCAGATCGTTATATGCCTTGACGAAGGCGGTGATGCTGGTTTTGACTGTAGTAGTATCCTTGGCAACCGACAAACTGCTGATGCCTGTCTTTGTAATGTTCAGTGAGACACCTTCAATTGCCGTATCGATGTTGTTCGAACTGCTGGTAATGGGAATACCGTTGACACTGAACATGGTGTTTTGCGCTGCGCTGTTCTGTTTCAGATTTTGCGCACCGGCCACATCGTAGGCCAGCAGGTTACTCAATGCGCTGTCGGCGGGCTGGCCGTCGCTGCCGCTGAGCGAAATCTTCATGGCCGAATTGGCACCCGTCTTGGTCGAGCTGAGCACCAGGTGATACGGCTTGTCGCTACCGTCGGAGACGATGCTGGCGGTGACGCCAAGGCCCGCGTTATTGATGGCGTCGCGGATGCCTTGCAGGGTGTTGTTGGTGGCATCGATCACCACCGAACCTGTGGCCTGCGTGCCATCCTGGGTGAAGCCCGTATTCATATAAGCGCCGCCCGTGCCGGCCGTCAGCCCGGCTGCGGCCGGATTGCTGCCGGCAATGGTGATGGGGCTGGCATTGCCCGAGGCCAGCGTAATCGAACTGGCAAGCGTCACATTCGAGCCATCGTTGATGGAATTGGCGGCATGCCCAACGCCGCCCATGACGCTGCCTGTGACGACTTCTTCAATATTGAGGTTGGATCCGTCTGCGCGCGTAAACTGCAGGTTGCCGGCGGCTGCCGTGCCGGTGACGGTGATATTTGCGGCCGCCAGCGCATTCGAGACGGCATTCGGACCGGCAAGTGTCGTATCGAGCGAGGCAGCCGTGATGCCGCTGCCTGCGGCGACGCCATTGCCCTGGGTTACTATTTCGATACCGCCAACCGACAGCGCATAGGTGCCGTCCGCGCCGGTGGCGATATTGCCGAAACCGCTGAACATGCTGGCATTGCTGGCCGTGGGCTGGGCCGTGGCCGTGACGCCCGTGGTGCTGCTTTTGGCATTGATGGCGTCGGCCAGCGCGCGCGCGCTCTTGGTGCTGGCATCCGTGGGGATGGCCGTGCCATTGAGGATCAGTGAGCCGTTGCTCACGCCCGTGAGCAGGGTGCTGCCGCCCAGCGTCGTGCCGGTCAGGCCAAAAGTGCCGCCAGCGAGGGAGCCGAGCTGGAAGGAAACCGTCGTCTTGGCGCCGCTGCCGATGGTGGACAGCTTGCTGGCCATGCCGCCCGAGGTCAGCGTCTGCGCCTGGGCCAACTGGGAAACATTGATGTTATAGCTGCCGGCGACGGCCTTGGCACCGGCGCTGGCCGACAGCACCAGCGGGTCAGATGGCGTGGCGCTGACGGCGCGGAAATTGTTGGAATTCGTCAGCCCCGAAAGCGAACTTTGGAAGGTGCTGACGGATCCGCTCAGGGCGCCCAGCGCGCTGAGCTTGGCTTGGTAGGACGCGGTTTTTTTGTCATAGAGATTCAGCGGCGCGGATTCAGCCGTCATCAGCTTGTCGATGATGGCGTTCACGTCCAGGCCGCTGGCGCCGGCGCCGATGCCAGGCGATGATATTGTAGGGGTGATGGCCACGGAATGCTCCTAGGAAAACGCTAATATAAGCTGTTATCGGCAGAATCAATCAGGACTTGAGAGGGGGAATTACCGCGCTGTTTTCAGCCCGGGTAAAAAAACGGGATGGAAACGGGGGATGTTGCCGTATTTCCAGTAAAAATGCGGGGCCCGGTAGTCAGGCTACCTGGCCCCGGTGTGTTGCTGATGCGTGCTGCCACGATGCTGTCGCCGTGGACATGCTTTCATCTCAGGCGCTTTGGCTGATCAGGGAGCCCTTGGCCGCATCGAAGGTCTTGGCGAGCGCCAAGGCTTCCTTGGACGGAATCTGGCGCAAGACTTCCTTGGTTTCCTGGTCGATCACTTTGACCACTGTGCGCTGGCTGTCTTCGTCGACGGAAAATTCCAGGCCCTGGGTCTTCATTTGCGAAGACTGGTTCAGGTCCGATACCGCCTTGTCCAGCTGTTCACGGCTGGGTTCCTTGCTCGCTTGCTGTGCCGTGGTGGCACCGGTCTCCGTGGCACTGCGGGGCGCTGCCGGGCGCGCCGCATGCGTGTCCGCAGACGCATAACTCTTGTCTATTCTGGCCGCGGAGGCGGCCGCTATCGTGTCGATAGTCATGGTGCTCTCCTAGTGAAAATTCCCCGGCCGAAAAAATCCGGCAGGGGAATCAGAGTCCTACGCTGTTGCCTGACTAATCGGAGATTAGCCGCGCAGCAGGCTCAGTACGCCGTTTGGCAGCGAATTTGCTTGCGCCAGCATGGCCGTACCAGCTTGTTGCAGGATCTGGCCGCGGGTCAGGTTGGCCGTTTCCGACGCAAAGTCCGTATCGACGATGCGGCTGCGCGATGCCGACAGATTTTCCGTCGTCGATTGCAGGTTGGCGATGGCCGACGAGAAGCGCGATTGCAATGCACCGTACTGGGCGCGTTGGCTGTTGACCGTCGACAGGGCTGCATCGGTGAT
The DNA here is from genome assembly GCF_900103595.1 of Janthinobacterium sp. OK676. Lineage (NCBI taxonomy): Bacteria > Pseudomonadati > Pseudomonadota > Betaproteobacteria > Burkholderiales > Oxalobacteraceae > Janthinobacterium > Janthinobacterium sp. OK676. The sequence goes on along the minus strand of NZ_FNHA01000002.1, from coordinate 557,417 downwards.
CTTCAGAGCCAGTTGGGCGCCAGCGAACGACGTGACGTCAATCGATGCGACCGACTTCAGTTGCGAACCCTGGTTGGTGGTGGCTGCTGCTGCTGCACCCAGGCCCAGGCCGGAACCAGCGTCGCTGACCGAGAAGCTGCTGTCGGAATCGAACGTCACGGTACCGTTGGCTGTAGCGGATGCACCCTTGGCATCGGCGCCTGCAACGATGCCGCCGGCCGTTGTGTAGGTGTTCACTTTCAGTTGCTGGGTGTTGGCGGCATTGCTGTCGATGATCTGAATATCGGAGCCGCTGGAATTGCTCAGCTTGATGCCGCCATTCGTTGCGTCGAACTGGGCCGTAACGCCGGTTTTAGCCGTTTGCGCATTGATCGCATTGATGCCGGCGGCAAAGTCGGTTGCCGTCGTCGCGCCACCTGTGACAGCGAACGATACCGTTACTGGGTTGGTGCCGTTGCTGTTGTCAGATGCAATGTTGAACGAATACGAACCATTGACCAGGCCCAGATTGGCTTCCGTTTTCGCTGTTGCCGTCACGCCGGTGCTGGCTGTTTTTTGATTGATGCCTGCGGCGACCGATTTTGCCGTATCGGTTGCGGTAGTGGTGTAGGTTGCCGAACCTACTTTGCCGCTGATGACGACATCTTTTGCGGCGACGACGTTGGTTGCCGGTGCTGCGATGGTGCCAACTTTCGATGCAACCGCATCGTTTTCTACGCGGTTGTTACCGTAAGTACTGGTCAGAAAGTTTGCGCCATTGGCCGAAATCAGTTGGTTGGCGTCAGCGCCGACCTGGAAGTTGGCCGTACCCATGGTGCCGTCCAGCAGAGCCTGGCCGTTGAACGAGGTCGTGGTGGCGATGCGGTTCAGTTCCGAACCCAGCTGACCTACTTCGGTTTGCAGCGCCTGGCGGTCGCTGGCCGAGTTGGTGGAGTTCGACGATTGCACTGCCAGTTCGCGGATACGCTGCAGGATGTCGCCCGAGCTTGCCAACGCGCCTTCAGCCGTTTGGGCCAGCGAGACGCCGTCGTTTGCATTGCGGGTAGCTTGGGTCATGCCGCGGATTTGCGACGTCATGCGGTCGGAAATTGCCAGACCAGCAGCATCGTCCTTGGCGCTGTTGATGCGCAGGCCGGAAGACAGGCGTTGCAGCGAGGTGCTCAGGGACGATTGCGAAGTCGACAGGTTACGTTGCGAATTCAGGGACGAGATGTTGGTATTAATTACTGCAGCCATGTTAATTCTCCAGACAGGTACTACATTGCGCTATGTGCTAGTCACTTTGGCCTGCCCCGCTGTTCCGGGACAATCAAGCCGCTGTTGTTTAGGGTAACGGTTGCTCTGCGGGAAAATTTATGGCGAAAAGTGCTTTAAATTTTAATTTTTAGCCCTTCAGTTTGTCGCTGGCCGCGCGCTAGACGGCATGATTTAAAGAAACTTGAGGGTAAAAATAGTTTTATTTTTATATCGTGCGCATGCTCGCGGCGTGCTGGGGAGAGAGGTGTGTTGTTGTTCTTGCCATTAAAAATGCCGTCCGGCCTGGTGGCGGGACGGCATGGCATGATGCAGGCAGGGCTCACTCCGCCACCACCACCCGGTTCTTGCCCGTCTGCTTGGCCTGGTACATGGCGCGGTCGGCGCGCTTGACCAGTTCGGCCTGGTCTTCGTTGGGCAGGCGCAGGGCTACGCCGGCGGAGAAGGTGATCAAGACTTTTTCATTGTCGTGCAAGAAGAAATGCCGGGTTAGCTCGCGCTGCAGGCGCGTCATAGTCGACGAGGCCGCCTCGACCGTCGTTTCCGGCAGCAGGATGAGGAATTCCTCGCCGCCGAAGCGGGCGATGACGTCCATCGAGCGCAGGGTTTCCTTGACGATCTTGACCAGGTGTTTCAGCGCCGCATCGCCGGCCAGGTGGCCGTAGGTGTCGTTCAGGCGCTTGAAATCGTCCAGGTCCAGCATGGCGATGCACAGCGGCGTGCCGCGGCGGTCGGAGCGGGCCGTCTCGCGCTCGAACACGTCGTCCAGGCCACGGCGGTTCAGGCTGCCCGTCAGCTGGTCTTCCCGCACCAGTTCGCTCATATGCTGGAGCTTCGCTTCCAGGGTGTGGATGCGCTGCTCGGCATCCTGCACTTCCTGGCGCGCCAGCACCATCTTGTCGCGTGCGCGCAAGGCTTCGTTCTGCACCATGCGCGTTTCGCGCAGGACTTCGTCGAGAACGCTGTTCAGTTCGGTGATATTTTCCGCCTGGCTGATCTTTTCCGAATAGCCGCCGATTTTTTCATGGAAGTCGCCCGTGCTGGCCGCCACTTGTCCCAGGCGGTCGATGAAGGTCATCATCATGTTCTTGACCGTCAGCTTGACGTCGGACAGGCTGTGTTTGAGCTGGCTTTGCTTGTAGATGACTTCCTTCAGGCTGCGCGTGGCGTCTTCCAGCGCGCGTTGGTCGAGCGGGCCGGCGATCAGGTTTTGCACGGCATCGACCTGGCCGCGCAGCCAGCTGTCGTCGTCGAGCAACTGGCTGACGTTATCGAGCAACAACTTGAACAGGCGCAGCAGCAGTTCCTGCTGCTCGGCCGTGTCGCCGCTTTTCAGTTCGATCTGGTAGCACAGCTGCTTCAGGCGCAGGGCCGCTTCGTTCAGCGCTTCTTCCGTATGGGCCTGCTTGATGGCCGCGCCCAGCGATTCGGCCTCTTCCACCAGCGCGGGCGTGCCCGTCAGCAAGGTGGCGACGGCAAAGCCCAGGGTGCGGCTGAGCAATTCACGCAGGGTGCGCGTCTGTTCGCCGTCCGGCAAGGGCGGCAATTCGATGCCGCCGCCTTTCTTGACCTGTTTTTCCGCCAGCTGCGCCAGGGTGCGCGCATAGCTGTCCCAGTCGCGCGCTTTCAGGGCGCGCTGGAAGCGCCGGCCGAAGTCGCCCAGTTCGCCCGCCGATTCGCTCATCTTGGCGGCAAATTGCGTCAGGACGTTTTCCGCGCCGCTCTCCGTTGGTGCGCTGGCGGCCAGCACGGCGCCCGGCGCGGCCGGCGTGTCCGCAGGTTCGCTGATGCCGGCGATTTCATTGTAGATATCGCGGTAGGCGCTCGGTGTCGGGGCGATGCGGCGCGTGGCCAGGCGGCGAAACGCTTCGCGGGCGATATCGGCCGGGTTCATCGCGGCGGCGGCATTCGTGGCGCCAGCGGGAGCGCTTGCTGGTGAAGATGGCAATTTACTGGACATGTAGGCACAGCCTTTTCAGATATTTCTCATTATCCTCATGATATGCGAGTTGGCAAAGAACTTATTGTGCGAGAAGCAAGGAGAAGTCCTGTCAATTCGCCCGATGCCAGCGTGCATGCCGCTTTGCGTCAATCCACCAGCTGGTTGCGGATGGCGTAATGCGTCAGTTCGGCGCTATTCTTGAGTTTCATCTTGACCAGCAGGCGGGCGCGGTATTCGCTGACGGTTTTCACGGACAATTTCAGCTCTTCGGCGATGGCGCCCACGGCCTTGCCCGAGGCGATCATCACCAGCGTCTGGTATTCGCGGTCCGACAAGGTGTCGTGCAGGGCCGTTTCGTGGTCTTCGCCCACCGTGTTGGCCAATTCCTGGGCCAGCGAGGCGCTGATGTATTTCAAGCCCTGCGCTACCTGGCGAATGGCCGTGACCAGCTCGCGCGGCGCGCTCTGTTTCGTCAGGTAGCCGGCCGCGCCCGCCTTGAGCGAACGGATGGCGTACTGGTCCTCGCGGTGCATGGACAGCATCAGCACGGCCAGTTCCGGCTTTTCCTTCTTGATCTGCTTGAGTACCTCGATGCCGCTGCGGTCGGGCAGGGAGATGTCGAGCAGCAACACCTGGCATTTCGAGCCGCGGAACAGTTTGATGGCGTCGTGGCCATTTTCAGCTTCGCCGGCCACGATGATGTCCTTCGTGTCGGCGAGGATTTGTTTCAAGCCTTCGCGCACGATCGCATGATCGTCGGCGATGAATACCCGGATGGTGGCTTTTTCTTTCATGACTGCGTTGTTTCCTATCTGAATCTCTGCGCCCTGCGGCGGCCCTGTGGCCTCATGGCGATCCGCTTTGCGCTGGTGCGCTGGCTGCAGCCGCTATTATCGCCTCTCGCGGCGTGGTCAGCCGGATTTTTATGCTCAGGACGGTGCCGCCGCCCGGCCCATCCATCAGGCTCAGGGTGCCGCCCAGCGCGCTGGCCCGTTCGGCCATGCCGCGGATGCCGAACGATTGCGGCTTGGCGCGGTCGGACAGGCGCATGCCGACGCCATTGTCGGCGATCGACAGGCTGATATGCTGGCGCTGCCGGGCCAGGCGCACGGTGACCTTGCTTGCCTGCGCATGCTTGGCGATATTCGTCAGCGCTTCCTGGGCGATGCGAAACAGGCTGGTCGCCTGGTCCAGCTCGAGCTCGATGTGCTGGCGGTTGGAAATGAACTGGCATTCGATGCCGGCCTGGCGCGCGAATTCCTTGACTTGCCAGTCCAGCGCGGCGACCAGGCCCAGGTCCAGCATGGAGGGGCGCAAGTCCAGCGAAATGCGGTGCACGGCGTCGATGCTGCGGTCGACCAGGGCGTCGACATAGTCGGCCTTTTCCTGCAATTGCGGGTCGTCGGGCGGCAGGCGGCGCGCCAGCATGGCCAGCGCCATCTTGATGGCCGTCAAGTTGCCGCCCAGGTCATCGTGCAGTTCGCGCGCCAGGCGCGTGCGTTCGTGTTCCTTGACCTTGTCGATGTGCGCCGTCAGCTCGGCCAGGCGGGCGCGCGACTGGCGTACTTCGATCTGTTCGAGCCGGCTTTCCGTGATGTTCGTCATGATGCCTTCCCACTGCACCGTGCCGTCGGCCAGCGCGCGCGGCGTGGAGCGCAGGTTGATCCATTTGACGTCCTTCCAGGCATCGATCCAGATGCGGCCTTCCCAGTTCCAGCTCCACAAGGCGTTTTTCGAGGCCTGCATCGATTCCAGATACGAGGCGCGGTCGTCGGCGAGGATCAACTGGTAGAACAGTTCCGGGCGCGCGTGCAGCAGTGCCGGGCTCAGGCCCAGCAGGGCCTGGCAGCCGTCGCTCAGGTAGGGGAAGGAGGCCCGTCCATCCGCATGCAGGCAGAACTGGTACACGAGGCCCGGCGTGTTCGACACGATGGCGTTGAAGCGCGACTGCACCTGCGCCAGGGCGGCCGCCGTCGCCTGCGGCGTGCGCAAGTCTTCGCCCTCGGCCAGCAGCAGGGAACGCCCCTGGCGGTGGGCGCGCGACAGGTGCAGGCTCAGCGAATACAGGCTGCCGTCGCGGCGGCGTTGCTGCACGTGCAGCCGGGCTTGCGCGCCGATGCTGTCGTCCAGGGTGGCCAGCACGGCGGCCAGCTGCTGCGCGTCGAGTTGCGGCGCCAGGGTGAACGGCGTCATCGCCAGCAATTCCTTGCGCGCGTACTGCAAGTTGTCGCAGGCGGCATCGTTGGCGTCCAGCAATTGCAAGCTGGCCGCGTCGTACAGGTAGATTTCCGGCGCCGCCGCGCGCATGGCGGGCGCCAGCCGGGGAGTGTCGTGCATGGAGTGGCCTTTCTTCATCAGCGGCGGGCGCGCCAGAAGGCGACGAAGCGGCGCAGCACCCGTGCCGGACGCGAACTGTGGCGCCCGGCGGCGGCGCGCGTACGCAGGCGTTGCCACCAGGCGCGGCGGGCGCGGCCCAGCGCTGCCGACAGGCGGCTGACTCTGCGCCATGGGCGCGTGGCGCGCAGGCGGGCGATCCAGCGGTCCTTGGTTTCCATGAACAGGCCGTGCCAGCGCGCAAACCACGGCAAACTGAGCAGGGTAGGGCGCGTCAGCGTATACAGGCGCGCGACGGCGGCAGCGCCACCGAGCTTGGCGATGACGATCACGCCGATGCCGGAAAATGCATGGCCGCGCGCGATCGCCAGCAGGGCCAGCAGCTTGACGGGAAACAGCAGCACGGCCGGCAGCACGAAGATGGCCAGCGCCCAGTAGGGCGGCAGGCGCTTGATCCACGCTTCGAGCGCATGCAGGGGCGGAAACTGCGCGATCACCTGCATGATGCGCGCCCCGGTCGCCCACAGCCACTCCTCGATCAGCAGAAAGATGGCGGCCAGGTAGACCAGCGGCGCGAACAGCCAGCGCCTGACTCTGTAGAATTTTTTCATCCGTCTCCGTGTGCGGCGCAGGTTTGCCGCGATTGCCACGATGATACGTCAAAAAAGCCTGTCCGCCCCCGTATCCCGTGTGCCCGCCGCTCCCCGGCGGGGCTACAATAGGCAGATGAATAAAGCCTTTGTAAAAGAATCCGACAACGACGACGATGAAGAAGCGGCCGCGCTGGCGCTGGCCATTCCCGCCGGCGCCAAGAACTACATCACGCCGGCCGGTTACCAGCGCATCAAGGATGAGCTGCTGCAGCTGATCGACGTCGACCGTCCGGAAGTGGTGCGCATCGTCCATTGGGCGGCGTCGAATGGCGACCGTTCGGAAAATGGCGACTATATCTACGGCAAGCGCCGCCTGCGCGAAATCGACCGCCGCATCCGCTTCCTCACCAAGCGCATGGACCTGGCCGCCATCGTCGACCCCAGCGTGCACCATGGCAACGACCAGGTATTTTTCGGCGCCACGGTAACCTATCGCACCAGCGACGGCGAAACGCACACCATCACCATCGTCGGCATCGACGAGTTCGACCCCCTGAACGGCAAGATCAGCTGGGTCTCGCCCATGGCCCGCACCATCACCAAGGCCCGCGAAGGCGACGTGATCACCCTCAACACGCCGCTGGGCGAGCAGGAACTGGAATTGCTGGAAGTGACGTATCCGGCGCCGGGGGAGGGGTAGTTTGCGGTGACGCAGGGGTCGTCTTGATAAGCCTGTCACGCTGGGACTTTTCTTGATGGGAGTCTCATCATGGCCAGAGTCCAGCGTTTGTTTGTGCCTGGTATGCCCTTGCATGTGGTGCAGCGAGGAGCGGACAGGCAAATCTGCTTCTTTGATCCCGCCGATTTCCTTTGGTATTTGCAACAACTGCAGCGGCACTCACATGCGCAAAGCTGCGCGCTGCATGCCTATGTCCTGATGACGAATCATGTGCATCTGTTGCTCTCGGCGGATAGCGTTCTTGCCGTGTCGCGCATGATGAAAGCCTTGGGGCAAGAATATGCGCATTACATCAACTGGCGCCGCCGTCGGACCGGGCCGCTGTGGGACGGGCGCTACAAATCCTGCGTGGTGCAAGACGAAACCTATTTACTGGTATGCCAGCGCTATATTGAGCTCAATCCCGTGCGTGCGGGCATGGTGCGCTATCCGGGGCATTACCGATGGTCCAGCTATCGTTGTAATGCGGAGAGGCGCGAGGATGCCCTGGTAAGGCCGCATCCACTCTATTTAAGCATGGGTAACAATCCGGATGAGCGGCGGCAAGCCTACGCTGCTTTATTTCATGCGGACGAAGAAACGGCTGTTCAGGCATTGCGTGCCGCCAGCCGTGGCAATACGGTCGTTGGAAGTGCCAAATTTGTGAGGGAACTGCAAACCCGCAAAGCGTGAGTGCTGGGGTCGGACCCTGAGGGTCCGACCCCAGTATTTGCCGTGGGGTTTAATTGCGTTCGCGCAAGACTCGGTTCACGCCCGCCACCGGAAACCAAGCGTTTTTACAGCGAGTTGCGGAAATAAGCCGGTAGCCCGCAGCGGAGATCCAGGGTCAGTCGCTTCGCGATCGGAATCCGCCCCATTGGGGCGGATTCCCCCTGAGGGTCTGACCCCAGCTTTTTGCCAACAATTCTTAGTTACGTTCGCGCAGGATGCGGTTCACGCCCGCTACCCGCCGCACATTGCGCAGCAGGGCGGCCAGGTGGACGCGGTCTTTTACCTGCACGGTGAAGCGCAGCTGGTCGAGGACGTTGTCCTTGTCTTCGTCCATGCCCACGTAGATGATGTTGGCGTCGGATTCGCCGATTTCGGCGGCGACTCTGGCCAGGATGCCCCGTTCGCTGTTGATCAGCACCTTGATGCGGCAGTCGAAGCGGCGGTTCAGTTCGGTTCCCCAGCGCACGGCGATCCAGCGGTCCGGTTCCTTGGCGCGCTGGCGCTTCGCTTGCGAACAGTCGCTCGTGTGCACGAGCAAGCCCTGGTCGCGGCGCAGCTGGCCGATGATCTGGTCGCCGGGAATCGGCAAACAGCATGGCGCCAGCTGCACGGAGACGCCTTCGCTGCCGCAGATGGTGACGGGGTCGAGCTCGCTGCCGCTGTTGTGTTCCACCGGCATGCTGGCCGCTTCGCCGCCGATCAAACCGAAGATGTGGCGCGCCACCAGGGTGGCCATGCGCTTGCCGATGCCGATGTCCGCATACAGCTCGTCCATGGAATTGGCGCTCGATTCGTTGAGCAGGCGTTCGACCAATGGCGCTGGCAGGTCGGCGTCGATGTTCAGCGTCTGCAGCGCCTGCGACAGCAGCTGCTGGCCCAGGGCGATCGATTCGGGCAGGTTGATCGTGCGCAGATGGTGGCGGATGGCCGAACGGGCCTTGCCGGTGCGCACGAACGACAGCCACGTCGGGCTGGGGCGCGACGAGGAATCGGTGATGATTTCCACGATGTCGCCGTTGTGCAGCTCGGTGCGCAGGGGCGAGGTTTCGTTGTTGATCTTGACGGCCACGGTCTGGTCGCCGATGCCGGTATGAATCGAATAGGCGAAGTCGATGGCCGTGGCGCCGCGCGGCAGGGCGATGATCTTCGACTTCGGCGTAAACACGTAGACGGAATCGGGGAACAGGTCGACCTTGACGTGTTCGAGGAATTCGGCCGAGTCGCCCGTCTGCTGCTGGATGTCGAGCAGCGATTGCAGCCACGCATGGGTGCGCTGCTGCAGGTCGGACGGGTTCGATTCGCCGCTCTTGTACAGCCAGTGCGCCGCCACACCGGACTCGGCCGTGCGGTGCATTTCCTGCGTGCGGATCTGGAATTCCACGGGCGTGCCGTAGGGGCCGATGACGGTCGTGTGCAGCGACTGGTAGCCGTTCAGCTTGCGGATCGCGATGTAATCCTTGAACTTGCCCGGCATGGGCTTGTACAGGCTGTGCAGGGTCCCCAGGGTCACGTAGCAGTCGGCAAAGCTGCTCACCACCACGCGGAAGCCGTACACGTCCAGCACTTGCGAGAACGACAAATGCTTGCTGCGCATCTTTTTATAGATGTCGTACAGGGTCTTTTCGCGGCCAGTGACGTCGGCCTCGAGCTCGGCCATGGACAAGGTGCTTTTCACCGCTTCCATGATCTTGTTGACCACTTCGCGCCGGTTGCCGCGCGCCGCCTTGACGGCTTTCGCCAGGGTGCGGTAGCGCATCGGGTACAGGTGCGAGAACGACAGGTCCTGCAGCTCGTGGTAGATATTGTTCAGGCCGAGGCGGTGCGCGATCGGCACGTACACTTCCATGGTCTCGCTGGCGATGCGGCGTTTTTTTGCCGCCGTCATGAAGTCCAGGGTGCGCATATTGTGCAGACGGTCGGCCAGCTTGATCAGGATCACGCGCACGTCGGACGCCATCGCCAGCAGCATCTTGCGGAAGTTTTCCGCCTGCGCTTCGATCTGGGTCTGGAATTCGATCTTTTCCAGTTTCGACAGGCCGTCGACCAGGTGCGCCACCGGTGCGCCGAAGCGCTCGATCAATTCATCCTTCTTGACGTCCTGGTCTTCCATCACGTCGTGCAGCAGGGCTGCCATGATGGCTTGCGCGTCGAGTTTCCAGTCGGCGCAGATTTCAGCGACGGCGATCGGATGCGAGATGTACGGCTCGCCCGAGCGGCGCATCTGGCCCAGGTGCATTTCGTCGGAGAAGCGGTAGGCTTCCTTGACTTTTTTCAGGTCGGCGGGAGACAGGTATTCGGCCAGCTTGTCGGCCAGGTGGCTGACGGAGGCCACGCCCAAGGCGGGTGCCGGCGGCACTGCGGAGGGATTGCCGCCGGACGTGCCGACGCCGGGCGCGGAAGCGCCCTGCGATTTTGCCGCCTGGCGCGGGGCCAGGGGCGGCAGTGCTGCGGAAGTCGTGTCGGCTGGGGTCAGACTCATAAAACGTCGCGTTGCTTCACAGTGTGAATAAAGGATACGGTAGAACCAGGGGTCAGCACTGTTCCGGCACGCGGGTTCCCACTACATCGGGACCTTTTTCAGCATTTCGATGCCGACTTTACCGGCAGCGATTTCACGCAGTGCGACTACGGTAGGCTTGTCCTTGGCTTCCACCTTAGGGGTGTGGCCTTGCAACAACTGGCGTGCGCGATAAGTCGCAGCCAGGGTCAGCTGGAAACGGTTAGGGATCTGCTTCAGGCAATCTTCGATTGTGATACGGGCCATAGTAACTCCTAAAATTTTTGCGTGGTGCTGTGTATGAACTGGCGTGCAGGCTGGATTACTCTGCGTGCAGGCCCAGCTGGGCGAATAGCGATGCGTTGCGGGCCGCTTGTTGCGCAAACCGGCAACGGGCCGCTCTCACGATCGCGCTCAGTTCGGACAAAGCGACCGTAAACTCTTCATTGATAATAACATACTCGAACTCGGGAGCGTGTGCGATTTCGCCGCCGGCCGCCAGCAGGCGGCGCGTGATCACGTGCGGCTCGTCCTGGCCGCGCTTGTTCAAGCGTTCTTCCAGCGCATCGATCGATGGCGGCAGGATGAAAATGCCGGCCGCGCGGGGAAATTGCTTGCGCACCTGGCGCGCGCCCTGCCAGTCGATTTCCAGCAGGATATCGGTGCCGGCCAGCATTTGCTGTTCCACCATGATGCGCGAAGTGCCGTAGTAATTGCCATGCACTTCCGCCCATTCCAGGAACTCGCCCTGGTCGGCGCGCGCGACAAAGTCTTCCGCCGTCGTGAAATAGTACTCGCGGCCATGCTGCTCGCCCGGACGGGGCGCGCGCGTGGTGGTCGAGATCGACAGTTTGATGCCGGGCTCTTGCGCCAGCAATGCATTGACCAGTGTCGATTTGCCGGCGCCCGATGGCGCGGCGACCACGAACAGGCTGCCGGAGAAGGCGGTAGGGTGGCTCATGCGGATCTTTCCATATGCGTGTGATGGCGGCGTTTGCGCTTGCATGGGCGCCGCCCAATTCGGTATTTTACCAAGAGGCAAGGCGGCGAGCCAGCCCCGCGATGCGCGATGCCGCCAGGCCTGCGCATATTTTGCTTGTGATCCTGAAGAAATAGTTATTTAATTTGGAATGGTTTTTTCTTGATAACTATTTGCCGACAGGATGCGTGCATGAAAAATTTCCCATTTCTCAGTGTTGCCCAGGCCATGCTGCTGCTGCGCGTGGCCATCGCCGTCATGTTCATGGCGCATGCCATCGTGCGCATCGCCAACGGCACCATTCCCCGCTTTGCCGGTTTCCTGGAAGACAAGGGATTCATTTACGGCCTGGCCGTCGTGTGGGCGATTACCGTCGTCGAAATCGTTTGCGGCAGTTTGCTCATCGCCGGCAAATACATGCGCTGGGCGGCGGCCGGGCTGATGGTGATCTGCGTCGGCGGCATCGTCATCGTGCATGCGGCCAAGGGCTGGTTCGTGGGCGAGCATGGCGCCGGCGGCGTGGAATACAGCATCGTGCTGTTTGTCGCCTGCGTCGTCATCGCCGCCAGCGACAGGGGGCGCGCCGGAGCGCGCCTGACGTAAGTTGCGTGCCCTGCCTCAGCGGGGCAGCCGGCCCAGGGCGATTTCGCCGCTATTGAGAACGATGGCCCGTCCATTCACATCGGTGCAGTCGCGGTTGCTGATGCGCACGATGGCGCTGTCGACCGAGACTTCCGCGCCCAAGTTGCTGCGCGAGCAGATGCGGTAGGAGGCGGCGTCGGCGCCCGTGTAGATGGCGGCGCCGCGTTCCTTGAGAGCGAAACACCCGGAGGTGCAGCCTTCAACCGCATACGGCGACGGCTGCTGCGCAGGTTGCGCTTGCGCGCCTGCCGCCAGCAGCGCCAGGGTGACGCTGGCGAGCGTCAGGATGCGTGGTGCGGTCATGGCTTACTCCAGGTTCTGCACCTGTTCGCGCATCTGCTCGATCAGCAGCTTCAAGTCCATCGACGCATCGGCCAGTTCCTTGACGGACGCCTTGGCGCCCAGGGTATTGGCTTCGCGATTGAGTTCCTGCATCATGAAGTCGAGGCGCTTGCCCACTTGCCCGCCCTTGGTGAGGATGTGGCGCGTTTCGCCCAGGTGAGCCGACAGGCGCGCCAGTTCTTCCGACACGTCGATGCGGATGCCGTACAAGATCACTTCCTGGCGGATGCGTTCCATGGCGTCCTGGCGCGACAGGGCCGAATTCGAGCCCTGGCTGGCCAGGCCCAGCGCATCCTGCATGCGCTCGATGGCTTTTTGCTGGAAGGCGGCGACGACTTGCGGGATCAGCGGCGTGATGCGCTTGACGATGGCTTCCATCGCCTCGATGCGCGACACCAGCACGGCTTCGAGCGCCGCCCCTTCGCGCTTGCGGCTCTCGACGAAGGCGGCCACGGTGCGGCGGGTCAGCGCGCCCACGTCCGCCTGCAAGGACTCTTGTCCCACTTGCGCTTCTTCGATGACGCCAGGCCAGCGCAGCAGTTCGGCCACCGTCATGACGGGGGCCGAGACAAAATGCTGGCCCACTTCGGCTTGCAGGCGCGCCAGCTCCGTCAGCAGGGGCAGGTTCAGCGCCTGCGTGCCGGCGGTCGCGGCCTTGCGGCCAAAGCTCAGGCGTACCTCGACTTTGCCGCGCGTGATGGCGGACATGACGGCGGCGCGCAAGTCGGGCTCCAGGGCCCGCAGATCGTCGTTGATCCGGAATTGCAGGTCGAGAAAGCGCGAGTTGACGCTCTTGATTTCAATTGTCAGTGTGCCTGCAGCACCTTCGCTGGTGGCAACCGCGTAGCCTGTCATGCTTGAAATGCTCAAAGGATTCCCCGATTTGATCTTGTATACAGTCACTTATACACTTAATCAGCCAGCGCAGGCAATACCGCCCGCGCCGCAAAACAGACCGAAGAGCACGATGGCCTGAAAATTGCTGAATAGTGTGCGTTTTACGGCATTGTAAAGAAAATTGTGTTTGGCGGGGCAGGATTGTATGGATCATGTGTGCACCGCCTGCCATTGCGCCTTGCGCTGTTGCATGGCCGCAAATAGACGGGCGCGCGGTGGTAGAATCGCTGCCGCAACCCCAATCACACAGGACATCCCATGACATTCGAATCCCGCCCGAGCGGCCGCGCCGTCGACGCGCTGCGCGCCATCCGCATCACCCGCCAGTACACCAAGCATGCCGAAGGTTCGGTGCTGATCGAGTGCGGCGATACCAAGGTCATCTGCACCGCCAGCATCGAAGACAAGGTGCCGGGTTTCCTGAAGGGCAAGGGCCAGGGCTGGATGACGGCCGAGTACGGCATGCTGCCGCGTTCGACGCACACGCGCATGGACCGCGAAGCGGCACGCGGCAAGCAGTCGGGCCGCACGCAGGAAATTCAGCGCCTGATCGGCCGCTCGCTGCGCGCCGCCTTCGATTTGCAGGCCTTCGGCGAACGCACCCTGCACCTCGATTGCGACGTGATCCAGGCCGATGGCGGCACGCGCACGGCCTCGATCACGGGCGCCATGGTGGCCGCGTATGACGCGTTTTCCCAGCTGCAGGCGCGCGGCGCGATCGCCGCCATTCCCGTGAAAAGCTTTGTCGCCGCCATCTCGGTGGGCGTCTACCAGGGCATGCCGGTGCTGGACCTGGACTACGTGGAAGACTCGGGCTGCGACACGGACATGAACGTGGTGATGACGGAAGCGGGCCACTTCATCGAAGTGCAGGGCACGGCCGAAGGCGCCGCTTTCGACCGCGCCGGCATGAACCGCTTGCTGGACCTGGCGCAGGGCGGCATCGCCGATCTGATCGCCCTGCAAAAGCAGGCCCTCGGCATGTAATCTTTACACAGATTTACATGTCATTGCCCGCCGCGCCGGGCAAAAAGCCCACACCTGCCGATTTTTCCGGCAGCGGCGGGGCAAGGTGAGGGGGACGCAAAAGGTTTACAATGTCGGCACTTCAACCGGACTACTGACATGACCCAACGCCTCATCCTCGCCTCGAACAACGCCGGCAAGCTCAAGGAATTCAACGAGCTGCTCTCGACCATCGGTTTTTCCGTTCACGCCCAGGGCGAGTATGACGTCCCGGAAAGCGACGAGCCGTTCCACACCTTCGTTGAAAACGCCCTGCAAAAGGCGCGCCACGCATCGCGCCTGACGGGATTGCCGGCGCTGGCCGACGATTCCGGCGTGTGCGTCAATGCGCTGGGCGGCGCGCCGGGCGTGTACTCGGCCCGTTATGCGGGCGAGCCGAAATCGGATGCGGCCAACAGCGCCAAGCTGATCGCCGACCTCGAGGCGCATGCCGACAAGTCTGCCTATTACTATTGCGTGCTGGTGTACGTGCGCCATGCGGACGACCCGCAGCCCGTGATCGCCGACGGCCGCTGGAATGGCGAGATGATCGCCACGCCGCGCGGCAACGGCGGCTTCGGCTACGATCCGCACTTCTTCATTCCCGCGCTGGGCAAGTGCGCGGCCGAACTGACGTCCGATGAAAAGAACGCGCTGTCGCACCGTGGCCAGGCCCTGCGCGCGCTGGTGGAAAAGCTGCGATGATCCCGATCAAACTGGTGGGCGCCGTTGCCAAGTCGGCAGCCAGGCCCGGCGCCGCTCCCGCGCCGCAGGAAGGCATTTCCGGCGCGGCCGGGGCGGCCCTGAAATATCTGCAGCCGGGCGCGCTGAACCTGACGGCCCTGCCGCCGCTGTCGCTGTACATCCATTTCCCGTGGTGCGTGAAAAAATGCCCGTATTGCGACTTCAATTCGCACGAGGTGCGCGGCGACTTGCCGGAAGCCGAATACCTGGCCGCCCTGCGGCTGGACCTGGAAATGGCGCTGCCGCTGATCTGGGGCCGCAAGATCCACACGATTTTCATCGGCGGCGGCACGCCCAGCCTGATGTCGGCGGCGGGCCTGGACCGCCTGATGTCGGACGTGCGCACCCTGCTGCCACTGGAGCCCGATTGCGAAATCACCATGGAAGCCAATCCGGGCACCTTCGAAGCGGAAAAATTCAAGTCTTACCGGGCCAGCGGCATCAACCGTTTGTCGATCGGCATCCAGAGCTTCAATGGCCGCCATTTGCAGGCGCTGGGCCGCATCCATGACGACAACGAGGCGCGCCGCGCGGTGGAGATCGCGCACGCCAACTTCGACAATTTCAATCTCGACCTGATGTATGCATTGCCCACGCAGACGTTGGACGAGGCGCGGCAGGACCTGGAAACGGCGCTGTCGTTCGCGCCGCCACACCTGTCGCTGTATCACCTGACGCTGGAGCCGAACACCCTGTTCGCCAAGTATCCGCCCGTGCTGCCGGACGACGACGAGAGCGCCGACATCGCCGACATGGTGGCCGCGCGCGCGGCGCAGGCGGGCTACGGCCGCTACGAAGTGTCGGCCTACGCGCAGCCGGGCCGCCAGGCAAAGCACAACCGCAATTACTGGGAATTCGGCGACTACCTGGGTATCGGCGCGGGCGCGCATTCGAAGATCTCGTTCCCGCACCGCGTGCTGCGCCAGGCCCGCTACAAGCAGCCGCGCGCCTACATGGACGCGGTACTGGCCGGTAAGCCGGTGCAGGAAGAGCGCGAACTGGCGCGCGAGGAAATGGGTTTTGAATTCATGCTCAATACCCTGCGCCTGACGCAGGGCTTTGGGCCGAACCTGTTCGCCGAGCGCACGGGCCTGGCCCTCAACGCCATCGAGCAGCCGCTCAATGCGGCCGAAGCGAAAGGCTTGCTGTACCGCGACCACCAGGTCATCCGCCCGACGGAACGGGGATTGTGCTTCCTGAACGATTTGCAGCAGATGTTCCTGGAAGATTAATGCGTGGTGACGGCGCGCAGGCGCTGCAGCTTGGCCGCATAGAGCGTGTGGTCGCCGCGCGTGGTGCTGTTGCTCATCGCCAGTTCCAGCTGCTTGCCGGCCTGCTCCAGCTGGCCCAGGCGCGCGTAGGCTTGCGCCAGCCAGAAGTGGAATTCGTGGTAGTACGGGTCGCGCGCGATTTCACGTGAAAACAGCTGTATCGCCTTGACGTAATCGTTTTGCTGCATGGCCGCCTTGCCCAGGTTGAAGTAGTGGAAGGGCGGCTGCGGCTGCAGCGCCAGCAGGCGCCGGCGCAGCGGCAGCGCTTCATCGGGCAGGCCGGACGCTTCCAGCGCCTGCGCCAGGTTCGACAGCAGCACCGTGTTGTCCGGCGCGCGTATCAGCGCATGGGCGAGCGTGCGCCGCGCCGCGGCCAGGTCGCCATGGCGGAACTGGATCACGCCCAGGGTGTTGTAGGCGCCGCTGAATGAGGGATCTTGCAGCAGTGCGGCCCGGGCCCACCAGTACGCCTGGTCCAGCTGGCCCTCGCTCATGGTTTCGGCGGCGCGGTTGTTCATGTACATGGCGAGTACGGTCGCTTCGCTGATTTCGCGCGTGCGGTAGCCCGCCACGTCGCCGGACGGCAGGAAGTCGATCACCAGCGTGCCCTTGGTATCGTAGTTATTCCGGTTTTCGCCCAGGCGCTGGCCCAGCACCAGGTTGACGTGGCCGGCGACAAAATACATGTCGCCGCTGCGGCTCCAGCTTTCTTCGCCCAACACCTCCTGGTAGCGCACCTGCAAGCCCAGTTCATGCGCCAGCGCCGCCGTCATGATCACCAGCGACAGGCAGTTGCCCTGGCGCGCGGCGAACGTTTCGCGCGCATTGCGGGTCAGGGCCGCATCGTACTCGAGTTTCAGCCTGGATTTGTCGTACAAGGCTTCGTACAGCGCGATGCGCGGATTGCCGTTGCGCGCCGCGTGCCGCACTTGCGTCTGCACATACTGGCGCATGGTCTCGTCGATGGCAAAGACCTGGCTGGCGTCGATGGCGGCGGCCGGTGCGAAATCGCTGTCGTTGAAGATCGGGGGCAAGGTGGGGGGAGCCGTGGCGGCGCAGGCGGCCAGCGTGGCGCAGAGCAGGACGGCAAGCAGGCGCATGAAGCCGCGGGCGGAAACAAGATGGGGGCGCATGGTCTCTCCCTGGAGGCGCCGGCTGTCTCATGTCGCGGTGGCGCGCCAGTCCCACCTGAAACCAGTATCGGCGCGCTTGGCGCCGCTGTCAAATGGTTTCAAGCGCCTTGCCATCGCCTGAAACCGTGCTTGAAAACCGGGCCTAAAATTCTTCCCAGTCCTGGTCGCCGGTGATGTGCGATGGCGTTTTGTGCACTGCGGCAACCCTGGGCGCTGCCGGCTTGCCGGCCGTGGCCTGGGGCTGGCGTGGCGCGGGTTTTGGCGTGGCGGCGATGGCGGCCCTGGCCGGCCGCGCGGTGCGCACCGGCGCCGCCGCGGCTACGTGGTCGAGCTGGAAGCCGGCCGCCACTTGCGCCAGGCGCGCCGCCTGGTCCTGCATGCTTTCGGCGGCCGCCGCCGCTTCTTCCACCAGGGCCGCATTCTGCTGCGTCACCTGGTCCATCTGCGCGATGGCCTGGTTGACCTGGTCGATGCCCATGCTTTGCTCGGCGCTGGCGGCCGTGATCTCGGCCATGATGTCGGTGACCCTGCGCACGCTGTCGACCACTTCGCCCATGGTGCTGCCGGCCTGCTGCACCAGCCGGGTGCCGTTGTTGACCTGTTCCACCGAGTCGCCGATCAGGGTCTTGATTTCGCGCGCCGCCGCAGCCGAACGCTGCGCCAGGCTGCGCACTTCCGTGGCGACGACGGCAAAGCCGCGTCCCTGCTCGCCCGCGCGCGCCGCTTCGACGGCCGCGTTCAAGGCCAGGATATTCGTCTGGAAGGCGATGCCGTCGATGACGCCGATGATGTCGACGATTTTCGTCGATGCCGTATCGATGGCGCCCATGGTGTCGACCACCTGGCTGACGATGCTGCCGCCCCGTTCGGCCACGCCGGACGCGGCCACCGCCATCTGGTTGGCCTGGCGCGCATTGTCCGCATTCTGCTTGACGGTGCTGGTCAGTTCTTCCATCGACGACGCCGTCTCTTCCAGCGAACTGGCCTGCTGCTCCGTGCGCGCCGACAAATCCTGGTTGCCGGCGGCGATCTCTCTCGACGCCGTGGCGATTGCATTGGTGCCCGTCTGCACTTCCGACACCACCTTGCGCAGCGCCTCGTTCATGCCGTGCAGCGCGCGCATCAGGTCGCCGATTTCATCGCTGGCGGCTTTGCCGAAATGCGTGCGCAAGTCGCCGTCGGCCACCGTTTCGGCCACCTTCACGGCGGCCTTCAACGGTTGCGTGATCGAGCGCGTGATCAGCCAGGCGCAGACGCTGCCCAGCGCCACCACCAGTGCGCACAAGGTCAGCAGCAGGGTGAAGCTGCGCCCGTTGGCCGCCTCGATCGCATGCGCCGTCGCGTCGATGGCCTGGCGCTGCTGCGACAGCAGGGCCTTGACGTTGTTCTGGTACCTGGTGGCGGCGGGGGCGAAGCTGTCGCGGTAGGTGCTTTCCGCCTGCGCCGCGTTGCCGGCCTTGCGTGCATTCATCACCAGGGTCTTGGCATCCTGGTACTTGACGCGTTCGGCGATGGACGCCTTGAAAATGGCTTTTTCTTCGTCGCTGTCGAGCAGCGCCTCGATTTTCTTCAGCAGTTCGCTGCCCTGTTTCGTGCTGTCGGCGATGGTGTCGGCAAACACGTTCGACAGGGTTTCATCCGTGCTCCTGGCGATCATCGAGGTGCGCGCGATGGCCGAATAGATCAGCACGTACCAGTCCGATACGAGGCGCTCCTTGGCCAGTGGTTTTTCCATCATTTGCCGCGTCGCCTCGGCATTCACGCTGGCGCTGTACAGCGCGTACGAGGTGGAAATGACGGACAGCAACAGCACCAGCGCGAAGCCTGCAGCCAGGCGCGTGCCGATACGAAGGTGGGAGAGGGCGTGCATGGTAGGAGCTCCTGTCGCAGAGGGGATTTAATTGCCTGTGCAACATAGTATGCACTGAGAAGCGACCAAGAAGCGAGGGAAAAGCGCGCTTGTTTCGGCTCCTGTTGCAGCCACGCCCGTGCTACAGATTTCCCGCCTGGCGCAGGTCCGGCTGCTCCACCCAACGGGCGAAGGCGGCCGCCATGCGCTCGCTTTCCGCGATGGCGCGGCGCCAGTCGCGCATGCGCGCCGCGTGGTCCTGGCCGTAATGGGGGAAGTCGCGCCGGTCCGGCAATTTGCCATTGGGCAGGCTGGCCACGAAGGCGGGTGAGGGCGAGACGAGGATCATGTTGTCGAGTGCGCTATCGCCGCTGCGCGCGCGGCGCCAGGGCATGGCCTTGTCCAGCCAGCCCGGCACGATATGGTCGGCAAAATGCGGATACAGCACGAGGTCCGGTTCGCGCTGGTAGGGCAGGTGCAGATGATAGTCGACCAGGCCGCCGTCCCAGTAGCGCCCGGGCGGCGCGCCGGCGATGTCCGTGACCGCGTCGAGCACCAGCGGGATGGAGCCGGAGGCCAGCAGCGCGTCGCGCAGGTTGTCTTGCGCCAGCGGCACGAAGTGCGAATGAAAGGCGTCGAAGCGCGAGCGCAGCCAGCTGGCGCCGTCCGGTCCGGCATGGAACACGGCGCGTTCCAGCGAGGCGGCCAGGCGCGCGCGCGCCACGGCGTTGCCGGCGGCCGCCAGCAGGAAGCCGCGCCGGTCGCGCCATTTGCCCGGCTGCGCCAGCGCGCCGACGCCGCGCACGGCCAGTACCGACAGGCTATGTTGCGCATGCCGCAGCAGCTGCGCATCCTGGCCGTCGAGCACGGCGTCGAGCAGGGCGCGGCAGGTGCGGCTGACGTGCGCCGCCTCGGGCTTGTCGGGATAGCGCTGGCCCACGTATTCGCGCACCAGGCGGCGCTGCGCGGCCACCGGGTCGGGAAACACGGCGGCGGCCATGCGCCAGGCGCCGATCGAGGCGCCGACGAAGTGGCGCTGGCGCGGTGCCTGCGGCAGGAAATCGCCGAACAGCCAGCAATCGAGCTGGTGCAGGATCAAGCCTTTCGGTCCGCCAGCGGCGGCAGGAACGATGGCGATATCGCTGGCGCGCACCCCGTTTTCGGCGATGCGGGCCCGGGCGCGGCGGCCCAGGCGGATGGTGATCGGTGATTGCATGAGTAGTCGTTGGCGGCCTGTAGTCAGATATTTTACCGCCAGCGCGGCGCCACGACACAGTCGCGCTAGCTATAGTCCCATTGTTAGCATTAATAAATTTCTTTAAGGCAACCATTCTCTTGAGAAATGTTGCATAATATTGGACGTTGAATTTTTGGCATGTGCCAAGGATTCCTTATGTCTTGCTTTTTTTTATTGGAATCGTATGCAACTGAATCACGCTGTTGTTCTGACCCTGATCGCCGCTTCGCTTGCCGCTTGCGGTGGTGGCGGCTCGTCCTCTCCATCCGACGCGGCGGTCGCCGTGAATACGACCAAGCCTGCTGATCCGGTGGCGCCCGTCGTTCCTGTCGTGCCCACAGCCACTGGCGAAAACACGGGCGCCGTCAGCGCGCGCTTTGTCAAAGGCGACAGTGCCCGTTTTGTCTTTGCCTCGATCGGCTTGCAGAGCAGTGGCAAGGCCGGTTCACTGGTGCAGGACGCTGCTGGCGCCCTGAGCGACATCAATGGCATCGTCTTCACCGGCAATCCGGCCGTCACGCGCGAAATTAGCGGCGATGCCAGCTTCGCGCAGGGACGCTGGTTCAAGGGGACGTTTACCAACACCTTTGGCGCCACCAGCTTGCCTGGCAATAACGCCAGCGCCCATTACGTTGCTTACAATGCCCTCGCCGCGCTGCCTGCCAGCGGCACGCCAAGCTGCGACGCGGGTACGTTCACGGCGCCGGCCTACACGGGTGGCGCCAGCGTCTCCTCGGATGCTAACTTCGGCAAGGCCAGCGGTACCGCCAGCGTGTCGTTCGATGCCTCCGGCGCCAAGGTGGCGCTGTCCATTGATGCCAGTGCCGGTGGCAGCACGGGCAAGGTCAGCGCGTCAACGAGCATGGCTTCGGCCGCGTCGAGCAGCATTATCGGCGGCTACCTGTCGAGCGGCACGGGCGCGCAGCTGATGCTGGGCGACGGCGGCGCCGGCCGCTATCTGCTGATCGCCGCTTACAAGACGCAGCTGGCGAATGGCGCCAATTACCAGGGCGTGGCCACGTTCCGTTGCTCCTGATCGCGCGGGCATGAAAAAAGCGGCGCCGTGCATGCACGGACGCCGCTTTTTTTTCGCGTGCCGGAATTAACGCAGTGCGGCGATCATCTGTTTCAGCTTGCCGGAATCGACGCAGAAGGCGCGGATGCCTTCGGCCAGTTTTTCCGTCGCCATCGCGTCTTCATTCATCATGAAGCGGAAGGCTTCTTCGTTCAGCGACATTTGCACGACGTTGGTCGATGGCGCCGCTTCGGCGCTCAGCTTGCGTTCCACGGGCGCATCGCTGTCGGCCAGCTTTTGCAGCAGGTCGGGGCTGATGGTGAGCAAGTCGCAGCCGGCCAGTTCGAGGATTTGCGACGTGTTGCGGAAGCTCGCGCCCATCACCTCGGTCTTGTAGCCGAACTTGCGGTAGTAGTTGTAGATGCGGCGGACCGATTGCACGCCCGGGTCTTCCGCGCCCATGTAGTCGATGCCCGTCGATTTCTTGTACCAGTCGTAGATGCGGCCGACGAACGGTGAAATGAGCTGGGCGCCCGCTTCGGCGCAGGCGATGGCCTGCGCCAGCGAGAACAGCAGGGTCATGTTGCAGCGGATGCCTTCCTTTTCCAGGATGGCGGCGGCGCGGATGCCTTCCCAGGTGGAGGCGATCTTGATCAGCACGCGCTCGCGCGGGATGCCCGCGTTCGAATACAGTGCGATCAGGTCGCGGCCCTTGGCGACCGTGCCTTCCGTGTCGAACGACAGGCGCGCATCGACTTCGGTGGAGACGCGGCCGGGGATGGTTTGCAGGATTTCCACGCCAAACGCGATCAGCAGGCGGTCGATGATTTCGGCGGTCGAGGCGTTCGGATGGTCGCGCACGGCCTTTTCCAGCAGCGGCTTGTATTCATCCTTCTGCACGGCCTTCAGGATCAGCGACGGATTCGTCGTCGCATCGCGCGGCGTGTAGGCCTGGATCGATTGGAAGTCGCCGGTGTCGGCCACCACGGTAGTAAATTGCTTCAGTTGTTCGAGTTGGTTCATGGCGAAAGATGATAGTTAAAGTGGTCGGAGTCGGGGTCAGACCCGCCGGGTCTGACCCCAGCCGTCTGCTGCTACTCCGGAACTATACCCCTCAGCCAATAAAAGAATCAAACTGCATGTCGAATTCCTGCAGCGCCTTCTGCGCATTCTGCATCTTCTTGCGGAACTCCGGTCCCCGTTGCAGGGCCAGGCCCACGGCCAGCACGTCGATCACGACCAGGTAGGCCAGGCGCGCGGAAATCGGGGTGTAGGGGTCGGTGTTGAAGACCAGGTCGATCGGGATCAGCACGGTCGCCAGGTCGGCCAGCGGGGTGCCCGATGGGGCCAGCACGACGACGTCGGCGCCGCCGCGGCGCGCCAGTTTCACGGAGCGTACCAGGGCGGGGCTGTTGCCGCGCTGCGAGATGGCCACCAGGCAGTCGCCGCCGCGCAGCAGGGCAGCGGCGATGCTGTGGATGTTCGGATCGCTGTAGGCGACCGTCGGCACGCCCGAGCGGAAGAACTTGTGCTGTGCGTCGGCCGCCACGATGCCCGACGTGCCCTGGCCATAGAATTCGATCTTGCTGGCG
Source organism: Janthinobacterium sp. OK676 (assembly GCF_900103595.1). Taxonomy (NCBI): domain Bacteria; kingdom Pseudomonadati; phylum Pseudomonadota; class Betaproteobacteria; order Burkholderiales; family Oxalobacteraceae; genus Janthinobacterium; species Janthinobacterium sp. OK676. The sequence goes on along the minus strand of NZ_FNHA01000002.1, from coordinate 534,641 downwards.
CGCGACAGGATGTCGAGCGCGCGCTGGATCGCTTCCGGGTTCAGGTTGTTGCGCAGGTCGAGCAGGGTGTTGATCGAGCGGCTGCAGATTTTATTCACCAGGTCGGCCGCCAGGTCATCCTGCGCCGGCTGCTCGTTCGCGCCCGGCATGGCCAGGGCCAGGCCCTGCGCCAGCTTCAGCTTGAATTCATGCCAGCCGTCATAGCCCAGGGTGCGGCAAAAGCGCACCACGGTCGGTTCCGACACCTGCGCGCTTTTCGCCAGCGCCGTGATGTTCTGGCTGACCGTCTGGTTAGGCTGGTCAAGCACGGCCAGCGCGACCTTCTTCTCCGACTTGGAGAGCGAATCGAGCTGGGTGCGGATGGAATCAAGCAGCATCAGGGTAGTCTTCTGGTAGGTGTTCAGGAGTGTGGGGATGACAGGTAAAGGGCCTGCCCATCTGCGGGCAGGCCCTTGTCTTGCCTGTTAATCCTCGGGTAATGCTTCTTCACGCCACTGCAAGCCATCGCGGCCGATCAGGGCGCTGGCGGCCGCCGGGCCCCAGGTGCCGGCCGTGTACGGAATCGGCGCGCTGTCGTTCTGTTCCCAGCTGTCGAGAATCGGTTCGACCCATTCCCAGGCCGCTTCCAGTTCGTCGCCGCGCATGAACAGGGTCAGCTGGCCGCGCAGCACGTCGAGCAGCAAACGCTCGTAGGCGTCCATGCGCGGGGTCTTGAACGATTCGCGGAAATCGAGTTCCAGTTCCGCCGGTTTCAAGCGCATGCCGTCGCCCGGGGTCTTCGCCATCAGATTCATGCGCAGGCCTTCGTCCGGCTGCAGACGGATCACCAGGCAGTTCGGCTGGAAGCTCGACGTCGGCTGGTTGAAGATCGAGTGCGGAATCTGCTTGAAGCGCACGACGATCTCGGCCAGGCTGTCGGCCATGCGCTTGCCCGTGCGCAGGTAGAACGGCACGCCGGCCCAGCGCCAGGTGTCGATTTCGGCCTTCAGGGCAACGAAGGTCTCGGTGCGCGAATGTTCCGGCGCATCGGGCTCGTCGCGGTAGCTCGGCACGGTGGCGCCGTCCACGTGGCCGGCACGGTACTGGCCGCGCACGATGTTTTGCGCCAGGGTGGTGGGCGTGAATTTTTTCAGCGAGCGCAGCACTTGCAGCTTTTCATCGCGCACGGCGTCCGGCGCGATCGAAGTCGGCGGCTCCATGGCGACGATGCACAGCAGTTGCAGCAAGTGGTTTTGCAGCATGTCGCGCAGCGCGCCCGAGGTGTCGTAGTAACCCATGCGGTTGCCTACGCCCAGTTTCTCGGCGATGGTGATCTGCACGTCGGAAATCCATTCGCGGCGCCACAGCGGTTCGAACAGGATGTTGCCGAAGCGCAGGGCCAGCAAGTTCTGCACGGTTTCCTTGCCCAGGTAATGGTCGATACGGTAGATCTGCGATTCCTGGAAGACCTTGCCCACTTCGGCATTGATCTGCTTGGCGCTGGCCAGGTCGCGGCCCAGCGGTTTTTCCAGCACCACGCGCGAGTTCGGCGTCACCAGGCCGTTGTCTTCCAGGTTGTCGCAGATCAGGGCGAACAGATGGGGCGGCGTCGCCAGGTAGTACACGCGCGTCAGGTCGGCATCGCCGCGCAGCGCTTCGACCAGTGGGGCATACGTGGCCGCATCGCTGGCGTTGAGCGACACGTACACGATGCGCGCGCAGAATTTGCTCCAGGTGGCGGCATTCAGGGTGCTGGCCTTGATATGCGGGCGCGAGTTGGTTTCCACCATTTTCAGGAAAGCATCCTGGCCGCTGTCCTGGCGGCCCACACAGATGATGCGCGCCGTCGGCGGCAAATCGTTCGCGACGTCGCGCGCATACATTGCAGGCAACAACTTGCGCATTGCTAAATCGCCGCTGCCGCCAAACAGGACCAGGTCAAAATCGGTAAGTGCCATAAGTGAGTGTCGTCGCAAAAGTAAAAGGGCCGGAGCGGGGAGGAAACCGACCGGAAGTGCCAGTCTGTCGCTACTATAATCGGTGGTGTAAATTTACTACGTAGAACAGGCAATTGCAAGAAATTTTACTACATTCCAGCCGCTGCCGTCGCCATTTTGCCCGCTATGCCTGCCAGCGATGCCGGCATGGCCATTATATGCCGTTCACCGGCACTGGCGCAGCGTCGTGCTTGTCACATGGCTTTTCAAAGCAACCATGGTTGCCAGGGAAATTTCTAGTTCTCTCCATCATCATTTGCGCTGTAGCAACAGGCAAATCAAGAAATGCTGCCAGTATCGCCGTTGGCAGCGTAAAGTAGCTTTGAGGAAAGTAAAAAACCGTATAATTCAAGCTCGAATCGATAGCAACTATTGGTTGTATGAAATTGCACGATACACACTGCACCGCTAGCGCCGGCCATGCCCCGAACCCGCCATCCGACGTCCGTGCGACGTGCAGTCCGCACTGTCCGCAGCATCAGGGGCAGGCGACTTAACTTTACAAGACGGCTCAAGGGGACACAATGAATTCAATGCAGCAAGATGTCGATGAACGCACCAGCCTGACGGGCAATAACAAATTCGAACTGTTCCTGTTCAAGCTGGGCACCAGCGATCACTCGACCAGCCGCGAACTGTTCGGCATCAATGTGTTCAAAGTCCGCGAAATCATGGAAATGCCGGCCATCACGGCCGTGGCCGGTTCGCACCCGCACATGCTGGGCGTGGTCAATATCCGTGGCCAGATCGTGCCCGTGATCGACTTGCCGATGGCGGTCGGCTGCAAGAGCAGCGGCTTGAAGATACTGATGGTGACCGAATTTGCCCGCTCGACACAGGCGTTTGCCGTGGAAGAGGTCGATGAAATCGTGCGCCTGGAATGGAACCAGGTGCTGTCGGCCGAATCGAGCGTCGGTGGCGGCCTCGTCACCAGCATCGCGCGCCTCGATGGCGACACGGACAAGACGCGCCTGGCGCAAGTGCTGGACGTGGAGCAAATCCTGCGCAATGTGCTGCCGTCGGGCGACCCGGACGTGGACGAGAACAGCATCGGCCCGCAAGTGCGCTTGCCGGCCGGCGCCGTGATCCTCGCGGCCGACGATTCCTCGCTGGCCCGCTCGCTGATCGAAAAGGGTCTCGAAGCGATGGGCGTGCCTTTCATCATGACCAAGACGGGCAAGGAAGCATGGGAACGCCTGCAGGCGATCTCGGCCCAGGCGGCGACGGAAGGCAAGACGGCGAAAGACAAGGTCGCGCTGGTGCTGACCGACCTGGAAATGCCGGAAATGGATGGCTTTACCTTGACGCGCAACATCAAGAACGATGGCCGTTTCTCCAACATCCCCGTGGTGATCCATTCGTCGCTGACGGGTTCGACCAACGAAGACCACGTCAAGGGCGTGGGCGCCGATGGCTATGTGGCCAAGTTCGTGGCGGCTGAACTGGCCGAGACGATACGCAAGGTATTGTCGCGTTAATCTGACGCGGCCATGGTTAACACTGTTGTCGGATTACGCGGGGCTTCGTCCCGCCAATCCGACCTACGCCGTTGCGCAAAGCGCCGGACCCTTGCGGGTGCCGGCGCTTTTTCTTGCTGGCAAACGATTACGGCCGGTCCGCCACGGGCAGTCCGCCAGGTCGGATTAGCGCAGCGAAGCTGCGCGTAATCCGACGCCGCCACGCGCAACAATGGTGTCGGATTACGCCTGGTAAGCTGTTTCCGGCTGGCCCGCCACGTCCACGCGCACGGACAGCACGTGGCCCGTCAACGGGTAGTCGGCGATCTCCGCAGCCGAACGGTTGTGGCTGGCGCTGGTGATGTACAGGGTGCGCAGGTCGGGCCCGCCGAACGTCACCATGGTGGGGCAGCGCACGGGCACGCTGATTTCGCCCAGCAGATGGCCATCGGGTGCGAAGCGCAAGATCTTGCCGCCTTCAAACATGGCCGACCAGTAATTGCCTTCGCTGTCAACGGCCGCGCCATCTGGGCGCCCGCCGTAATCAAACGCTTTCTTGTCCGTGGAAAAACGCTGGAACGGTTGCGGCGCGGAAATGGCCCCCGAGGCCGCATCGAAATCGAAGCGGTCGATGCGGTGCGTGGTGGTGTCCGAGTGGTACATGGTGCGCTTGTCCGGGCTGAAGCCCAGGCCATTCGACACGGTCATGCCGCCCGACCAGACCTTGCGCACTTGTCCCTTTTCCAGCACAAACATCTCTGCAGCGTCAGCGTTGCGCGGTTCGAAAATCGTGCCGACCCAGAAACGGCCTGCCGGGTCGACCTTGCCATCGTTGAAGCGCGTGGTGGCCATGTCGAAAGGCGCCGGGGCGATTTCCGCCAGGCTGCCCGTCTTCGTGTCGAGGTGGGCAAAGCCGCTGCGCAAGGCCACGATCAGGCCGCCGCCCGCATTGATGGCCAGCGCTGACGGTTCCGTCGGCATGCTCCATTGCTCATGCTTGCCGCTGGCCGGGTGCAAGCGGTGCACGGCGCGGCCATCGATATCGACCCAGTACAGGGCCGCTTCCTTGCCATGCCATAGCGGGCATTCGCCCACTTGCATGGGCTTGTCGCTCACTACTTTGATTTCGTAAATATTCATAAACCTCAATTAAGTTAGTACGCCGCCTTGGCGGCTTTCGCCAGGGCAATCAAGCCATTGGTCGAGCTGTCGTGGTGGTCGGGACGGGCTTCGCCCGTCAGTTCGGCCTGGATTTTCTTGGCGAGCACCTTGCCCAGTTCCACGCCCCACTGGTCGAAACTGTTGACGTTCCACAGGACGCCTTGCACGAAGGTTTTGTGTTCGTACAGCGCGATCAGGGCGCCCAGGGTGGTCGGGGTCAGCTGATCCATCAAAATGGTGTTGCTGGGGCGGTTGCCTGGGAAAGTCTTGTGCGGCACCAGCGCTTCGATCTCGCTGTCCGGCAAGCCTTGCGCCTGCAAGTCAAGACGCACTTCCTCGCCCGTCTTGCCCGTCATGAAGGCTTCCGACTGGGCGAAGCAGTTGGCCAGCAGAGCGTCGTGGTGGCCCGGCAAATCGTGCGTGGCGCGCAGGGCGGCGATGAAATCGATCGGTGTGATGTCCGTGCCCTGGTGCAGCAGCTGGAAATACGCATGCTGCGCATTCGTGCCGCAATCGCCCCAGATGACGGGGCCGGTCGGCACATCGACGGGCACGCCATCCTTGGTGACGCGCTTGCCGTTGCTTTCCATGTCCAGCTGTTGCAGATAGGCGGCAAAGCGGCTCAAGTCCTGGTGATACGGCGCGATGGAAACGGAGCCGCAGTCGAGGAACTGGCGGTTCCAGAAACCGACCATGGCCAGCACGACGGGCATGTTCTGTTCCAGCGGCGCCTGGCGGAAATGCTGGTCCATCGCATGCGCGCCCGCGAGGAAATCGCTGAAGTATTCAAAGCCCACGGACAGGGCCACGGCCAGGCCGATCGACGACCAGACGGAGTAACGGCCGCCGACCCAGTCCCAGAACGGGAACATATTGTCAGGCGAAATGCCGAAGTCGACGATGGCTTGCGTGTTGGTCGAGACAGCCACGAAGTGCTTGGCCAAGTCGCTTTCTTCGCCTTCGAGCAGGAACCAGGCGCGCGCCGTGTTGGCGTTGAGCATGGTTTCAGCCGTAACGAAAGTTTTCGATGCCACGATGAACAAGGTCGTTTCCGGATCAACCCTGGACAATGTCGCTTCCATGTCGTGGCCGTCGACGTTGGAAACGAAATGCATTTCCAGGCCCGGGTTGGCGTAGGAGCGCAGGGCCAGGCACGCCATTTTCGGGCCCAGGTCCGAGCCGCCGATGCCGATGTTGACGATGTCGCAAATCGGCTTGCCCGTGTAGCCGAGCCAGCTGCCATTGCGGACCTTGTCCGTAAACGCTTTCACGCGCTGCAGCACATCTTGTACGTCGGCATCGATATCCTGGCCATCGACGACCAGCCTGGTGCCGCGCGGCGCGCGCAAAGCGGTATGCAGAACGGCCCGATGTTCGGTAAGATTGATTTTCTCGCCAGTGAACATAGCTTCGCGCTGCGCTTCCACGCCGCGCTCGCGTGCCAGGTCCATCAGCAGGCGCATGGTGGTGGCGTCGACCCTGTTCTTCGAGTAATCGAGCAGCAGGCCGGCCGCATCGACCGTCATGCTGGAAAAACGTGCGGGGTCGGCCGCGAACAGCTGACGCAGATGCACGTCGCGCAGGCTGGCGCTATGCGCTTGCAGGGACTGGAAACTGGCGGTGGCGGTGATGGCGGGAGTGGGTGCTGGCTGGCGCATGGCGGTCGGCTTGGGTGCTTGTCTCGGTTGAAAGGAGCGCGGCGCGTTCGTCGTGGCGAACAGCGGATCGGGCGTTGGTATGAGAATAATACATCAGAAAAACGTAATTTCACTACAGTTTGTGACGCGAAGCGGATTTTGTTGTGCTTTTTTTAGCGATTGCGCCAGTGACATATAAGGGCCATGTTGGCAGGCACCGATACGCGATATGGCCCGGGTTTGCCTTGATACGCCGCAATCTGTCGCTTATTTCTGTTGTCGGCCCATGCAAGAGTGCTTCTTCTTCACCGTTTTGTAGTAAAATTTCACGAAATACTCATTTTTAAGGAAATCCATATGGCGCTGCATCCAGTAGTCGAATCCGTAACAGCGCGCATCATCGCGCGCAGCCGGCCATCGCGCGGCGCCTACCTGGCGCACCTGGATGCGGCCCGCATCCAGGGCGTACAGCGCGGCGCCCTGTCGTGCACCAACCTGGCGCACGGCTTTGCCGCCTTTCCCGCCAACGACAAATTGTCGCTGAAGGAATACAAGAAGCCGTCCGTCGCCATCGTGTCCTCGTACAACGACATGCTGTCGGCGCACCAGCCTTTCGAAGGCTTCCCGCAGATCATCAAGCAAGCCGTGCGCGAAGTGGGCGCCGTCGCCCAGTTCGCCGGCGGCGTGCCCGCCATGTGCGATGGCGTGACGCAAGGCCAGCCGGGCATGGAACTGTCGCTGTTTTCGCGCGACACCATCGCCATGTCGACGGCCGTGGCGCTGTCGCACAATATGTTCGACGCCGCCCTGTACCTGGGCGTGTGCGATAAGATCGTGCCGGGCCTGTTGATCGGCGCGCTGCACTTCGGCCACTTGCCCGCCGTCTTCGTGCCGGCCGGTCCGATGACGTCGGGCCTGTCGAACCAGGAAAAAGCCAAGGTGCGCCAGCTGTATGCGCAAGGCAAGGCCACGCGTGAAGACTTGCTCGAAGGCGAATCGAAAGCCTACCACGGCGCCGGCACCTGTACCTTCTACGGTACCGCCAACAGCAACCAGATGCTGATGGAGGTGATGGGCCTGCACTTGCCGGGCGCCGCCTTCATCACGCCGAACACGCCGCTGCGCGATGCGCTGACAAAAGCCGCCGCCCAGCGCGCGGCCGTCATCACGGCGCAAAGCGGCAGCTACCTGCCGGTCGGCCATATCGTCGACGAGAAATGTATCGTCAACGCCGTCGTGGGCTTGCTGGCCACGGGCGGTTCGACCAACCACACCCTGCACCTGGTGGCCATCGCCAAGGCGGCCGGCATCGTCATCGACTGGAACGATTTCAATGAACTGTCGGCCATCGTGCCCATGCTCACGCGCATCTACCCGAACGGCGACGCCGACGTGAACCATTTCCACGCGGCCGGCGGCACCGGTTATCTGATCCGCGAATTGCTGGACGCGGGCTTGCTGCACGAAGACGTCAACACCATCCTGGGCCACGGCTTGCGCGCGCACTGCATGGAACCGTTCCTCGGCGAAGACGGCAAGGTCTTCTGGAAAGATGCACCGGCCGCCAGCGCCGACGACAGCGTGCTGCGCCCCGCTTCGAACCCGTTCGCGCCGGACGGCGGCATGGTCCTGGTCGCCGGTAACCTGGGCCGCGCCGTGATGAAGGTCTCGGCCGTCAAGCCGCAGCACCGCACGGTCGAAGCGCCAGCCCTGGTGTTCAATTCGCAGGAAGAATTCATGGCCGCCTACAAGGCCGGTACGCTGGACCGCGACTTCGTCGCCGTGCTGCGCTTCCAGGGCCCGCGCGCCAACGGCATGCCGGAACTGCATGCGCTGACGCCGGCGCTGGCCAACCTGCAGGATGCGGGCCGCCACGTGGCGCTCGTTACCGATGGCCGCATGTCGGGCGCGTCGGGCAAGGTGCCGGCCGCCATCCACGTATCGCCAGAAATCCTCGCCGGCGGTCCGCTGGGTCTCGTGCGCGACGGCGACATCATCCGTCTCGACGCGTTTACCGGCGTGCTCGAGGCGCTGGTGCCTGCCGACGTCTGGCATGCCCGTTCGCTGGTCACGACCGACCTGTCGCCGAACCACGTCGGCATGGGCCGCGAGCTGTTTTCCATGTTCCGTTCCACCGTCAGCGCGGCGGAAGAAGGTGCCACCACCTTCGGCCTGCCGTCGCCGATTCCCACCACCGTCGCCTTGCACGACGCCGACAATGTCGGTGACACCGTACCGGGTTCCGATGAAGACTTTTTGGCTAGGAAATAAGAGATGACCATGACACTACTGGAAATTATGCGCACCTCGAGCGTGATCCCCGTGATTGCGATCGACGATCCTGAACACGCCGTACCGCTGGCGCGCGCGCTGGTGGCGGGCGGCATCCGCGTGCTGGAAGTAACCTTGCGCACCAAGCACGGCCTGGAAGCGATCCGCGCCATGTCGGAAGTACCGGGCGCCATCGTCGGCGTCGGCACCCTGACGCGTCCCGAGGAATTCGCGCAGGCGCGCGATGCGGGCGCCGTCTTCGGCGTGTCGCCAGGGTTGACGTCCGCCCTGGTGGCGGCGGCGAAAAGCAGCGGCCTGCCATTGTTGCCAGGCGTGATGACGCCAGGCGAAGTGATGGCGGCGCGTGAAAACGGCTTCCAGCAGCTGAAACTGTTCCCGGCCGTGCCGGCGGGCGGCATCGGCATGCTTAACGCGATCTACGGCCCGCTGCCGGACGTGACGTTCTGCCCGACGGGCGGCATCTCGCAAGAGACGGCGTCGCAGTTCCTGGCGCTGAAAAACGTCGCCTGCGTGGGCGGCTCGTGGCTGACGCCGAAAGACGCGATCGCGGCCGGCAACTGGGACCGCATCACTGAAATCGCGAAAGCTGCCAGCGGCCTGCGTTCGGTTTAAGCGGTACCCGCGCGGCAGGCTTCCCGCTTGCCGCGCTTTCTTCCCTATTCTTTATGCGAGTCTTGCGCCGCCCCCTCACCATCGGCGAAACCGCCATGGCCCGCAGCGTCTTCCAGGGCGCCATCGACTACGCGCGCGTGCGCGTCGTGCGCGGCTCCTTTCTTCCGTTCGGCTTGCAGGACCAGAACACGGCCATGACGCCGCGCGGCAGCCTGCACTTCATGCCGGCCCAGTACCGCGACGATTTTTCCCGCGAAGGCAATGGCGGCAAGCTGTTCTTCATCCACGAAATGGTGCACGTGTGGCAGTACCAGCTCGGCTACAGCGTGCTGCTGCACGGCGTGCTGCTGGCGCTGCGCGGCGGCTACATCGGGCAACGCGCCTACCGCTACGATGCGCAGGCGGGCGGTGCCCTGTCCGACTTCAACATGGAACAGCAGGGCGACATCATCGCCCACTACTTCGGCGCGCGCCAGCTGGGCATTCCCGCCTACGTGGCGCAGCTGCCGCAGCTGCAGGACATCCTGCAGGGTTTTCTACTCAATCCCGGCGACCGTCAACTGCTGCCGCGCTGACGCCGCCAGGCTGGCTACCGCATCCTTGCCCAGCAAGATACGCAGGTCGGCGCCCGCGCCGACGCCGCTGTCGTCCGATGCCTGTACTTGCGGCATGCCGCCCAGCGCCAGGGCCAGTGTGGCCGCCGCCTCGGCGTGGCCGGGGCGGTAGACGATGCTGCTGGCCCGGACCACGTATGGCCGCTGGTTGCCCAGCCGCAGGACGCTGATGCCCATGCCGCCCAGCATGCCGCGCATGCGCGCCGCCATCCCCGTTGCGCCATTGCCGTTGATGACTTCCAGCCGTGGCAGGGTTGCCACCGGCGCCACCGGTTTTGCCGGGGCCGGCAAGGCTGTGCGCGCGGCCACGGGCGCGTCGCGCCAGCTCAGCGTGAAGATATTCGGCTGTAACTGCGTCAGCTGCAAGCGACTGGCGGGCGCCGCTGGCGCAGGTGCCGGCGCCAGGTCGGGCGCGATGGCCTCTGCGGCGGTGTTGACCGCATCGACTGTTCCTACGCTGCGCGCCAGCGCCGCAATGGCGAGATCCAGGTTGGCGCGCGCCGGCTGCTGGCCGTTGTCGAGCTGCAGCGACTGACGCAACACGCTGGCCGCCTGCGCGTAATCGCCCTGCAGGTACAGCACGTAGCCGAGGTTGTTGTAGGTCCTGGCCGCCGGGGCCTCTTGCGCCAGCGCCTGCAGCATGCCGCGCGCCGTTTCCAGCTGGCCCAGTTGCGCGTGCAGCACGGCGGCGCCATTGCGGGCATCGGCCGAATCGGGCGTCAATAGCAGCGCTTCGCGGTACGCCTCCATTGCCGCGCGCGGGTCGCCCAGTTCCTGCATGCGCTTGCCCAGCTTGCAGAAAGCGGCGCTGCGGGTGGCGGGGCTGTCATCGATGCGCGCCTGCGGTGGCGCGGCATGGTTGCCCTGGCTGGCGGGGCCGGGCAGGTGGCCGCAGGCGGGCAGCAGGCCGGCGCAGGCGAGCATGAGCATCAGGGTGGTGTGCTGTGACATGGCGGTTCTCCGGTCAGCTGCCGCTGCCCATGCTGGGCAGGAGCACGCGGTAGATTTGCAGGAACGCTGGTCCCATCAGGACGACCAGCAGCGAAGGAAAGATGAAAAAGATCAGCGGGAACAGCAGCTTGAGGGCGATCTTCGCCGCTTCTTCCTCGGCCATCTGGCGGCGCTTGGTGCGCAGCTGGTCCGACTGCACGCGCAGCGAGGCGGCGATGCTGGTGCCGAAGCGCTCGGCCTGGATCAGCATGGCCACCAGCGCGTCGACATCCTCGACGCCCGTGCGCAGGGCCAGGTTGCGCAGCGCCCGCTCCTTGGTATTGCCGGCGCGCAGTTCCAGCATCACCAGGTGCAATTCCTCGGCCAGCACGGCGCTTTTCAGGGCGATCTCGGCCGCCACCCTGGCCAGCGCGGCGTCCATGGCCAGGCCCGCTTCCACGCACACCGTCATCAAGTCCAGCGCATCGGGAAAGCTTTCGAAGATGTCGCGCTGGCGCCGCTTGATCATTTGCGCCAGCACGATATTGGGCAGGTAGTAGCCGATGGCGGCCACGATCAGCAGCCAGAACAAGAGAGCTTTGCCCGCCACCTGGCTGCCCGACGCGCTCAGTCCCAGGAACAGCAGCAGGGGCAGGCCGATGGCCAGCATGGTCTTGGCGGAAAAGAACAGGATGGGCGCCGACGCCTGGCGCAGGCCGGCATTCATGAAGCGCCGGCGCATCACGGAACCTTCCCAGCCCTGGTCGGGAATCGACAGTTTGGCCAGCGGACCGCTCAGGCGCACCATGCGCGCCAGCCAGGGGCTGGGCGCGGAGGCGCCAGGCGCCGCCGCACTCTTGCCGGTGGCGTTGTCCATGCGCTGGCGCAGTGGATCGGGGGCAAAGCTGCGCATGGCCACCAGCACGGTGCCGAAGACGGCGATGAAGAGCAGGGCGAGAAAGGCGTAATGGACGGGATTCATGAGAGTTCTCCTTGCGGGCTCAGACGCGGATGCGGATGATATTGCGCATGACCAGGATGCCGCACACCATCATCACCAGGGCGCCGACGAGCATCTTGCGTCCGCCCGGGTCGACGAACAGCATTTCCAGGAATTGCGGATTGGTCAGGTGGATCATGGCCGCCGCGCCGAAGGGCAACAGCGACAGGATCCAGGCCGACAGCTTGCCTTCGGCCGACAGCACGCGCACCTGTCCCAGCAGCTTGATGCGCTCGCGGATGATGCGGCTGATGCTGTCGAGCAGCTCGGCCAGGTTGCCGCCCGTTTCGCGCTGGATCAGCACGGCGATGACGAAGTAGCGCAAGTCCGTGCTGGGCACGCGCGTGGCCAGGTTCATCAGGGCGTCCTGCATGGCGATGCCGAAATTGACTTCGTCGAAGGTGGCGCGAAATTCCACGGCCAGCGGCGCGTTCATTTCATCGCCGACCATTTTCAGGGCCGTGGGGAAGGCGTGGCCGGCGCGCAGGGCGCGCGCCATCAGGTCCAGCGCATCGGGCAATTGCTGCTCGATGCGCTGCAGGCGCTTGGCCTTGGCGCGCAAGACGACCAGCAGCGGCAGCAGGGCCGCGCCGGCCACCAGCGGCAGGCGCAGCAGCCACGGTACGCTGATGTAGCTGAGCAGCAAAAACGCGGCGCCGGCCGTGGCCAGCATCACGCCGGCGAAGCTGGCCACGCTCCAGCTCAGGCCAGACTGCTCGAGCAGGCGGTCGAGCGCATGCACGCGGGGCACGCTGAGCAGCACGCGCTGCAGGGCAGGGGTGTCGCTCAGCAGGCGCTTCTTGATCATCGAGCTGCCTGCGTCGCCATGCGCGCCGGCCGACATGATGCGCAGGCGGCGCGCGACCCTTTCCGCTTCCGGGCCGCGCGAAGTGTTCCACGCCAGGTACACGCCCTCGATCAGCAGTACCACGGCGATGAAGGTGAGGATGGCGAATACGTAATAGAGATAGTCCATGATGCTCCCCTTAATGGTACTGGCGGGCGGGATCGAACAGGGTTTCCGGCAGGCTGATGCCGAAGGCGCGCAGGCGTTCGAGGAAACGCGGCCGCACGCCGCTGGCATGGAAATGCCCCTGTACCGTGCCGTCTTCGCCGATGCCCGTCTGGCGGAAGGTGAAGATTTCCTGCATGGTGATCATCTCGCCTTCCATGCCCGTGATTTCCTGGATCGACGTGACCTTGCGCTTGCCGTCCGTCAGGCGCGACACCTGCACCACCACGCTGATGGCCGAACTGATCTGCTGGCGCATGGCTTTCACGGGCAGGGCCGCGGAGGCCATGCTGATCATGTTTTCCAGCCGCGTCAGCGCGTCGCGCGGGGTGTTGGCGTGGATGGTGGCCATCGAGCCTTCGTGGCCCGTGTTCATGGCGCCCAGCATGTCGAGCGCTTCGGCGCCGCGCACCTCGCCCAGGATGATGCGGTCGGGGCGCATGCGCAGCGCGTTGCGCACCAGCGCGCGCTGCGTCACTTCGCCCTTGCCCTCGATGTTCGCTGGCCGCGTTTCCAGGCGCACCACGTGCGGCTGCTGCATCTGCAGTTCGGCCGCGTCCTCGATGGTGACGATGCGCTCGGCCGTGCTGATGAAACCGGAAATCGCATTGAGCATGGTGGTCTTGCCGCTGCCCGTGCCGCCCGAGATCAGGATGTTGACCTTGGCCTTGCCCAGCGCCTGCAGGGTGGTGCTCATTTCCTCCGTCAGGCTGTGCTTGAGCAGCAGGTCGGCCAGGCGCAGGGGCTGGGCCGAGAAGCGGCGGATCGACATCACGGGCCCGTCGATGGCCAGCGGCGGGATGATGGCGTTGACGCGCGAACCGTCGGGCAGGCGCGCATCGACCATGGGGCTCGATTCATCGATGCGCCGGCCCACGCGCGAGACGATCTTGTCGATGATCTTCATCAAATGCGCGTCGTCGGTGAAGCAGACGTCGCTCAGCTCCAGGCGGCCGTGGCGCTCGACATACACCTGGCGGTAGGTGTTGACGAGGATGTCGGACACGCCGGGATCGGCCAGCAGCGGCTCGAGCGGGCCGAAGCCGAGTACCTCGTCCTGGATGTCGCGGATCAGCGAGCGCCGTTCCAGTTCGTTGATCACGACATTGTCTTCCGTGAGCACGTCGCTGACGAGGATCTTCAGCTCTTCGCGGATCTGCTCGCGCGACAGGCGCTGCATGCTTTCCAGGTCGACGCGGTCGAGCAGCGCCTGGTGGGTGCGGTGCTTGAGTTGCTGGTAGCTCTGGCTCGATGCGCCCTGGTGCGCGGCATCGTCATTCTGGCTGGCGTCATCCTGGGCATAGCCCAGGCGGTCCCGCAGGGTGAGTTTTTCGGCAGTCATGGTCGGTCTCCGGTAAATGTAGGGAATCAAGCGCGCTGTAGGGAATCAGGCGCGCGCCAGCAGCCGCGAAACCCAGCTTTGCGCGGCGGGCGGGGTTTCGCCGGCCAGGCTGGCGGCCAGTTCCTGCAGGGCGCGCGAGACGGCGTTGTGCGGCGTCAGCTTGAGGATGGGCACGCCCTGGCTGACGGAGGCCGCCACCGCCTCGTAGTGGTTGGGGATGGATTTGTAGACGTGCTTGCCATACGCCGCTTCCAGGTCGGCCACGCGGATGTTATCGCTGCTGGCATAGCGGTTCAGGATCAGGCGGATCTTGTCTTCGCGGTAGCCGAGGCCGCGGAATACGTCGAGCAGGCGCTTGCCGTCGCGCACGTACGGCAAGGTTGCCTGCAGCACGGGGAAGATCAGGTCGGCCCGGTCCAGCGCGCGCACGCTGACGGGGTCGAGGCCGCGCCCCACGTCGAGCAGGATGTAGTCGTACTGGCTGCGCGCCAGGGTCAGCAGGCGGTCGATATGGTCGGCTTCGACGTCGGCCGCATGGGCCGGATCGTCGGCGGCGGCCAGCACGCTGTAGGCGGGCGTGATCTGGATCATGCTGGCGGCCAGCAGCGAGGCGTCGAGGCGCACGATCTGCTGCGACAGTTGCGACAGGGTGGCGGCCGGCTTGTGGTCCGAGACGAACAGGGCGGCGTCGCCGAACTGCAGGTTCAGGTCGAACAGCGCCACCTTGCGCTGCTCGCCGGCGGCCAGCGCGTAGCCGAGGTTGGCGGCGATGAACGTGGCGCCGCTGCCGCCCTTGCACGAGACGAAGGCCAGCACCTGGCCCTTGCGCGTGACCTGCTTTTGCAGCTTTTCCTCGATGCGGCGCAAGGCGGCGCACAGGGACGCGTCGTCGTCCGGTTGCAGCACTTCGCGCACGCCGGCGCGCATCGAGCGCAGCAGGAATTGCGGACTTTGCTGCGGGCATTGCACGATGATGGCCAGGTTCGGATGGCGCCCGCCCAGCAGTTCGAGCTGTTCCAGCTCCGTCTCGCCCGTCTGTTCCTGCTCCAGCAGCAGCACTTCCGGCGTGGCGCCGTTGTCGAATACATCCGGTATGCTCGCCAGCAGGGCGACGCGGTCGGATGAGCTGCGTTCGCGCAGCAGGCGGGTCAGCCGTTTGAGCTGGGCTTCATTCTTCGAGACGATGACGATATTCACTTGGTACTCCCCGGTAAAGTGTACGGTAAGGTGTTCAATTGATCTGGAAGCCCAGGCTTTCGGCGTGCATGACCACCACCGAGGCCGGCACGGCAATATTGAGAAAACCGAACAGGCTGACCATCGGCGTATAGCTGACGTTGTCGATCGACACGCGCACGCTGTCGATGCAGCTGGCCGTGCGCGTGTTGTCGCCGCAGGCCGACAGGTTGTCGCCCGGGTCGCTCGGCGGCAAGGTCACTTCGGCGCCGCTCTTGTTCAGGTAGCGGATGGTGATGTTGGCGGCCGTCAGTTCCGGCGCGGCCGGCAGGGCCGTGCCGCCGAACAGGGCCAGGGTCTTGACGGCGTCGGTCTGGTCGATCCAGCGCACCACCGCTTCGCGCGCGGCGCGGCGGCTCACTTCCTGCACCGTGTTGTACAGGAACAGCATGCGGCCGAATTCGAGGATGCCGAACAGCAGGGTGAAAAACAGCAGCGCCACCAGGGCGAATTCGACGGCGGCCGCGCCGCGCTGGCGGCCGGTCCCGGGGGCAGGTGGAAGGTGGCGCATGGCGTTCTCCTTACAGCATGTAGCGCATGGTGGTGCGCGGCGAGAGCGGCGTGGCATAGCTGCTGGCCGCGCCGATCACGAAGGGCAGGTACTGGCCCACCGACAGCGTGTAGTTGACGACTTCGACGCGGATGCCGCCCGGCGCCGTGCCATCGGTGCAGCTGCTGTCGTTGAAGCTCGCGTCCAGGCAGGTGACCGTCACGTTGGCCGTGACGAAGTCGCTGATGCCGGCGCTGATGGCCGCGTCGACCACCGTCTGTTTGGCCGCCGGCACGCCCTGCGAGGCTATGCCGGCCTTGGCCTTGACGGACATGTTGCGCGCCGCGTCGCGCGTGGCCTTGGTCAGCGCGTCGTAGTACCAGAACGCGCGGCCGAAGCCGAAGATGCCGGCCAGCAAGGTGATCAGCAGGGCCAGCACGATGCCGAATTCGACGGCGGCGCCGCCGTGCTGCCTGGGATGGGAAAAGTGGTTGCGCATAGCCGCCTCACCTGTAGAGTTTGATTTCGGAATTCGGCACGGGCTCGATCAGGCCCGCGAACTCGACGTCGAGGCGCTTGGTGCCGCCGCTGAAATCGGCTTTCATCGTCATGAAGAATTTGCCGATGCCCACCGCATTCATGGTCCCGCACGAGGCCGGCCCCACGGGCGCCGTGCGGCAGTCGATCAGCACCACGTTGAGGATGCGCCGGTTGCGCTGGCCCGGATGGGCCACCGAGGGCGCCTGGAACGTGGGGCCGCTGGTCTGGTTGTACGGCGAAGGCGGCGTACTGGCAGGAAAGCCTGCGCCGGGGCTGACGGGGTAGCTGGCCGTGTCGAAGTAATTCGCCTTGGCCGTGCTATACAGGGGGTTGGCGTTGCCGTCCGCCACGCTGTACGCCGTGCCGGCCTTGGCCGGGGTGGCGCCATTGCTTTGGTAGGCGGGGCCGTAGGACCATAGCACGCCGTAGCCGGAAAACTGGGCGAACGTGGCCGAGGGGGCCGGCACGCTGCCGGCCGACGGCAGCTGGTAATTCGGCTTGTTGCCGGCCAGGCTGACGGGCTGCTGGCTGGGCAGGGTGCTGGCGCCCGGTTCCATCCAGCCCGTGGGTGGCGAGTTGGCGGCAGTGGCGGTACAGGGCGACGCGGCGCCCACGCATGGATATTCCTTGATGTTGGTGTCGGGCGGCGCCGTCACGGGATCGCACACGGAGGGCGAGGAATAATCGTCGAAACGCGAATTGAGCGAGGCGGCCAGCGAGGCCGTCAGTCCCGTGTTCGTGTAGACCTGGCCCGTGCCGCTGGTGATGACGGCGCTGCTGCCCGTGCACATGAATGGCGCGGTGGAGTTGGCGCTCGAATGCGAGGCGCTGCAGCTGCCGGGCGGCGCGTCGACGGGGTTGATCAGGTAGGGATCGGACGAGCCGCCCAGCGGATTGAGACCGAACAGATTGTAGGTGACGCCGCGGCGAAAGCCGAATTCCACCAGCTCCGTCAGGCCCGTGCCGGCCGGCGCGGCCGGATACGTGTATTGCGCCGTCTTGTTGGCCGGATCGACGGCGCACACGCCGATGGGCGTGACGTCGTTGACGAAGCGGCCCGCCACTGCCACGCCCGAGGTGCTGGTGCTGGCGATGCCGGCGATGCCCATCAGGTAGGTGGCGAAGGTCTTGCTGCCCGTGTCGACGCGGATGAAGGTCTGTCCGTCCGGGCTGGTGCGGGCGCTGGCGCCGGATGACCAGGGGCCGTCCGGGCTGGGGCCGAACTCGATGTTGGCGGCCGTGATGGTCAGCGCGGTGGAAAAGTCGTAGCGGTTCTTTTGCGCGATGGCGATGGCCTTGGCCTGCGCATTGTCGATGCCGGTGGCGCTTTGGTTGAGTTCCACGGCGCCGGCCAGGGCCGCGCTGTCGGCGCCGTTCTGCAGTTCCGTCTTGGCGATGTACAGGTGGCCCAGGTCCAGCACCAGGCCGCCCATGGCAAACAGCACCACCAGGGTCAGCCCCAGCACGATGGCGATCGCGCCCTGCTGCTTGTCGTGCCTGCGAAATGCGGTGTTCATGGCTGTCTCCTGGTGGCCTGGGGGGAGTGCGTGGCGGAACCGGCGCCTACTGGCGTCCGCCCACGCCGATGGTGAAGACATTCGGTTGCGGTTCCGGCGCCGCGAACGATTTCTGGTAGCGCTGGTAGGCGCTGGCGCCGGCCTTGCCGTCGATGCCGCTGACCGGGTCGGTATTGCGGTAGGCGTCCGGATACATGATCTGCTGCGCCTTGAGCAGGGCCACCGATTCGCCGAAGTGCGAATCGAGCACGGGCGTGGTGGTGGCGGCGCAGCCGGCCAGCAGCGACAGCAACGACAACAGGGTGGCGCAAGGCAGGCAATGTGCGGTTTTCATGGTGTTCTCCTATTTGAGGTCGAAGCCGGCGGCAGGCTGGGGCGCGGCCGCTTGCGGCTGCATGGGGGCCGTTGCCGCAGGCATTGGTGCCGCTGTGGGTGCGCTGCCTTCCATTTTTCCCTGCATGAACATGTCGCCGCGCGTCGGCTGGATGTAGCCGTCGGTGGGCAGCTTGTAGTCGGCCGGCAGCGGCTTGACCAGGTGCGGCGTGATGATGAAGACCAGTTCCGAGCGGTCCGTCTGGAAGTCCGTGCTGCGGAACAGGGCGCCCAGCACGGGCACTTCGCCCAGGCCTGGCAGGGCCTTGATATTGCTGGTCACATTGTTCTTGATCAGGCCGCCGATGGCGAAGCTCTGGCCGTCGAACAGCTGCACCGTCGTGGTGGCGCGCCGCGTCGTAAACGAAGGCAGGACGGCCGTGGCCGAGATGCCCGTGGCCGTGATGCCGATGCCGTCCTTGTTCAGGTCCGACACTTCCGGCGCCACCTTCAGATTGATGCGCCCCCCTTCGAGCACGGTGGGCGTGAATTTCACGGCCACGCCGAACTCCTTCTCTTCCAGCGTGATGGTGGGCACGCCGCCATTGTTGGTCTGGCTGACGGGGATGAAGATCTTGCCGCCGGCCAGGAAGCTGGCCTCCTGCCCGCTGATGGCCATGATGTTCGGTTCGGCCAGCACCTTGATCAGGCCATCGCGTTTTTGCGCGTCGAGGTTGAAGAAGTTGTTCTTGCTGGCGCCGCTCAAGCCGCTGGGATTGTTGCTGAGCAGACTGGACAGCAGCGAATACGACCAGCTGCCGATGGTCTTGTTGATGCCCAGGCTGGCGCCCAGCTGGTCGACCAGCACCTTCGACACTTCGGCCACTTTCACTTCCAGCATCACCTGCTGCGGCGCGGCGATCGACAGCAGGTTGATCACGCGCGGCGTGCCCGCATCGGGTGTGGCGGCGGGGGCGGGCGCGGCGGAGCCGGCCGCTGGTGCCGCGCCGGAGGTGGCGCCGCCGCTGCGGGCGCCGCGCTGCACGTAGGCGTTCGCCAGCGACAGGGCCTGGTCGGCCTTGACGACGTCGCTGACCATGCCCGACAGGATCAGGGTGTCGCCCGCCACCGTGACGTGGATCTTTTCGTTCGGCAGCAGTTCGGCCATGCGGGCCTGCAGGCTGCTGCTGTCGATGCCGACGGCCAGGTCGATGATGGTGGCGTCATTGCTCTTGTTCCAGAGGATCAGGTTGGTGGTGCCGACGGAGCGGCCCAGCAGATACACCTCGTTGGGATTGAGCAGGATGACGTCGGCGATGCGCGGGTCGCCGACGGACATGCGGCTGGCGGCGAACGGCAGGCGCATCAGGGTCGACTTGCCTTCGGCCAGGCTCATTTGCGGCGCCATCTCGGTGCGGCCGGCGCGCGATTCGCTTTGCGGCGGCGTGGCCTTGGGCCGGGCGGCGGCCCGGCTGCCGCGGGCGGTGCCCGTGTCGGCGGCAACGGCGGTGGCGGCAGCGGCGACGGGTTCGCCGCGTGCCTGGGGCGCCAGGGCGCCGATCATGGCGAGGGCAAGCGCCAGGCTGAGTACCCGGCTTCCGCTTGCTGTGCAATATGTGCTCATGGCGTGACTCCTCTGGTGCAGGTTAGAATTGTTGGGAGCTGCGTTCCAGCCCCTTGATGACATCGACCCGCGGGCCGGCCTGTGCCGTTGGTGCGGCGGCGGGACGGCGGCGTGGCAGCGGCTTGGCTTGCACCATGGCGGCGGGGGCGGCAACGGCGACTTTTTCATCGAGCAGACTGGATTTGGTGGCGCCTTCCGTGTTGACGGGCTTGTCCTCGACCTGGTTGCGCAGCACCAGCGACAGGGTGCCCACGCTGCGGGCCAGGTCGAGTTTTTCCGCCTGGTCCGGCGTCAGTTCCAGGGTCACGGCGTTGACCACCTTGGGCTTGGTGTCGTCGCGGTTCGATTCCTGGGCGATGGCCAGCACGAGTATGCGTTCGAGCACGATCTTGGAAATGTTCGGATCGCGGTCCGGCGTCTTGCGGGCTCCTTCGCCCTGGGTGTTGACGAGGATGTCGACGAAGTTGCCGGGCAGGGCGAAGCCGGCCACGCCCACCACGTCGTTGACGCGCACGGTCATGGCGCGCTTGCCTTCGGCGACGACGGCCGACAGGCCGCCTTGCGTGCCGGGAGGCGCCAGCTTGCCTTCCATGATGGGTTCGCCGTGCTGGATGCTGGTGCGCGTGACACGCGTTTCCAGCAGTTTCGGATCGTTGATGGCACCGGGCGGCAGCGCGTTCGATGGCCAGTCCACCATGCGCACCATGTCGGGCGTGAGACGTGCCCCCAGGCTGATGTCGACCTGGGCCACGGCCACCTTGTTGATGTTGCCCGAGGCTTGGGCATTGATCCAGCGCGCGGCCACGATGACCGCGGCGAACGCCAGGATGACCGCGATGGCCATCATCGTCAGAGCGCGTGCGTTTCTCATTTTGCTTCCCCTTTGTGCTGGACCGCTGCCGGTCCGTTATGTGTGCTTGCAAGGTCGTCATCGCTGCCGAAATAGTTTTGCCATGCCCAGAACAGCACTTCCGGATTGAGCTGCGCCGCGTGGTCTTCATAGCGCGCCTGGTCGCACACCTGCGCCAGGATGTCGCGTGGATAGCAGGCCAGCAGGGGTCGCCCGTACTGGCTGTGCAGGTGCAGCAGGTAGGTGTACGAGGCTTCGTCGAAATTGATGCCCAGCTGCGCGCAGGTGCTGCGGAACACGGCCAGGTAGTGGTAGGCGCTCAGGGGGCCGACATGGATCTTGTAGCCGATGCGGCGCAGGAAGGAGTCGTCGGCCAGGTGCTGCGGCGCCAGGTTCGACGAGAACACGACGATGACGTCGAAGGGCACGGGGAACTTGTAGCCCGTGTGCAGCGACAGGTAATCGATGTGGCGCGCCATCGGCACGATCCAGCGGTTCATCAGTTCCACGGGCGAGCAGCGCTGGCGGCCCAGGTCGTCGATGATGAAGATGCCGTTGTTGGCCTTCAGGTGCGGCGGCGCCTGGTACAGGCGGTTGCCCTGGTCGAATTGCAGGTCCAGCATGTCGAGCGTCAGCTCGCCGCCCGTCAGCACGGCGGGGCGCTCGGCGCGTACCCAGCGCGGGTCGGACGGCACGGGGCCGCCGCGCGACAGGGTGTGCAGCATGGGGTCGAGGAAGGGCAGCACTTCGCCGTCGACCATCACGGCATGGGGCAGGGCGATGGCGCCGCTGAGCAGGCCGTTCAGGCGCTCGGCCAGGTAGCTCTTGCCGCTGCCGGCGGGGCCGTGGAAGAACAGGGCGCGTCCGGAATTCATGGCCGCGCCCAGCTGGTCGAGCACGGCCGAACTGGCCACCACGTCGCGGAATTCGCGCTGCACATCGTCGCGGGTGACCTGCATGTCCGCCACGCTTTGCGCCAGCACCTGGTTGCTGTAATCGGCCAGGGTGACGGGGGCGGGACCGCTGTAGGCATTGCGGCGCATGTACTCGGCGGCGCGCAGGCGGCCCTGGTCGCCCAGCAGGTAGTACAGGTCGGCGTCGGTGCCGCTGCCGCCGTTGCGGCGCGCTTCGCACAGTTTTTCGGCGCGCATGAAGGTGAGCAGCGGTTCGAGCACGCCGGCGCCCAGTTTCACGTGCGTCGACAGGGCGGGCAGGCCGATCTGGCCGCGCAGGAAGAGTATCTTGACCAGCAGTTCGACCAGGAACAGGAAGGGCAATCCCGTTTCCTCGACCGTGCGTGGCGCGCGCTTGGCGGCCGGTTCGACGCCGCCGCCGTCGCTGCGTTCTGGATAGGTGTCAGGCATGATGGGTACTCCTCGCTCGGGTGGCCGGATATCAGAAGATGAAAGGCAGCAGGCGGTACTTCACCTGGCGCATGTAGACGCGATAGCGCACGTCGGCGGACAGGAAGCGCTCTTCGCGCAGCAGGCGCATCACCATCATGCTCATCGTCGCGACATAGATGACGGCGTTGGCGGGCGAGGTGTTGGACAGCAGGTAGCCGCTCAGGGAAATCAGGTAGCTGGCATACAGCGGATGGCGTATCACGCGGTAGACGCCGCCCGTCTTGATCTCGCGCTGCGCCGCCACCAGGCCGAAGCTGCGGTTCAGCGACAGCAGGCCGGCGATCTGCAGCAGGCTGCCGACGGCCAGCAGGTAGCGTGCGCCGGGCCAGATGGCCATGTCGGCGGGGGACAGCAGGAAGGGGGCGAAGGTGGCGCCGATGGCCAGCAGCCAGTCGCCCGCATCGGTCGAGACGCTGACGGGAGTCGAGCGCACGATGAAGAACAGGGCGGCCAGGGTTTCGGCGGCGCAGAACAGCAGATAGCTCCAGTCGCCGCTGTGCAGGAATCCCAGCACGTGGGCGCTGGCGAAGAACGTCCACAGGCAAGCCATGGCGATGCTGGTGAACAGGCTGGCGTGGCGCGAGTGGCAGAGGATGGCGAGGGCGTTCATGGTCAGGTCCTATGGTGGCGGGTCGTCGGAGCGGCGCGTTTCAGCGCAGGCTCCACAGGTGGTTGTATTGCAGGAACACCTGCAAGCCGGTGCCGCCGGCAATGGCGAAGGCGTAGGCCAGCTTGCCGGTGGCGGGCGGCGGTTCGGCGATCGTGGCGGCGCCGCCGGCAAGGCTGTGCAGCAGCGCGCCCAGCATCATGTGGTAGGTGTTTTTCAGCACCTGGCGCAGGCGCTGGCCCGCCAGCGCGGCGGCCAGGGCCAGCACGCCGCCGCACAGGAAGGTGAGCAGGGCCGCTTCGAGCACGGCGTCGGGGCCGAGGAAAGCGCCGCACATGGCCATCAGCTTGACGTCGCCGGCGCCCAGGGCGCGCAGCAGGTACATGGGCAGCAGCAGGGCCAGTCCGGCAGCGGCGCCTGCCAGCGCCTGCAGCAGGCCCAGGCCGCCGAAGGAAGCGTCGAACAGGCCGGCGCCCGATGGCACGAAGCTGTTGAGGATCAATCCCGCCAGGGTGCCCCACAGCACCAGCCGGTTCGGGATGCGGCGCGTGCGCAGGTCGTGCCACAGGGCGGCGGCCAGCAGGGTGGCCAGTACGGCCAGGCACAGCAGCATGGGCAGGTGGGCGTTCATGATGTCAGTCCTTCCTTGCTCATGCAGGGCGCCGTGGCCATGTGCATGGCCGGTACCGTGGCCTGGCTGCCCAGCATCCGCCCCACCAGGCGCCACACCAGCGCCGCGCCGGCCGCACCGACATAGCCGTCGAGCGCATAGTGCCAGCCCAGGTGGATGGAGCCGAGCAGGATCAGCACGGCGAAGGCGGACAGGGCGATCCCGGCGGCGCGGCTGACGTTCCAGCCCACGATGGCCATCAGCACGGCCGTGGCCACATGCATGCTGGGCATGGCGGAGATGCCCAGTTCGCCGTTCGCGCCCTTGCTTTGGTAGCCTTGCCACAGCATCTCCTGCACCTGCAGGGCCCAGACGGGGACGTGCTGGTTGGCCTCATGCAGGTAGGCCATCAGTGGCGCATACGGGTCGCTGCTGTGGAAGTGGCCGTAGTAGCAGGGGCCGACCGAGGCAAACAGCACGGCCAGGATGCTGCCCAGGGCGATCCAGGTCAGCGCAAAGCTGAGCAGGAACTGCATGCGCAGCAGCGGGCGGCGCGTGTCGAGGATGAGCCAGTACAGGATGGCGTAGAACAGGAAGAACCAGAAATGGTAGCTGAAGTTGAGCAAGCCCGTGACCAGCGGATGGCCAAGCAGCGGCTGCAGCCTTTCCCACGGCGCCATGCCGCCATGCAGCGCGGTATCCCAGGCGGACAGGGTGGTATCCCAGGTGTAGGGATGCAGGCGCGGGATGGCGCTCTTGAAGACGGTAAAGCTGGACGCGAACACGGGGATCAGCAGCATGGCCGGCAGCGCGTGCAGCAGGCGCTCGTTGCTCAGGTAGCGGCGCAGGTCGTGGTACAGATAGTGGCACAGGCGGTGCGGGCGTTTCATCACCATGACGTGGATGGTGTAGCCGCACAGAATGAAGACGGGACCCGTGAGGATGGCCACGAGGAAGCCGGCCAGCACGTTGAGGATCTCCGATGCGCTGGGCAGGCCGCCGGCCAGCAGCATCGCCGCGGCGGCGTATGGCAGCACGATCAGCAGCAGGACGCGGTGGGTGCGCAGCGAGGCGCGCAGGGCGTTCATGACAGGGCCAGGACCACTTGGTCCTTGACGTAGACAAACAGCTGCTTGACCTGGTCGCCAAGCAGGGTGATCGTGATGACCAGCACTACCGCGATCAGGCCCGCCAGCAGCGCGTATTCGATCGCTGTGACGGCGGAGTCGTCGGATAAACGGCTGAAGAGAGATTTCACGATGGGCCTCTGATAGGTAAGCAGGAAAAACTGGCCTGTGGTGCTAACTGGGCGGTAACCGGGCTGACGTTGTTCCAGCCCGGTTACCGTGTTCAGGCTGCCGCGGAGTTGGCGGTGGTCAGCTTGGTGCCGATCGTGCTGAAGGTCTTTTTCAGCTGCGTGCCGACGATGGTGATGGCGGCGATGATCACGACGGCAATCAGGGCAGCGATCAGGCCGTACTCGATTGCGGTGACGCCATCTTCTTCGCGGATAAAGTTTTTGATGAGGTTCATGACAGCTCCTGGTGGTGGTTAAGGTACAGCGGTGGATGAAACGGCATGGCGGTGTTGCTTCCTGGTGCTACGACCTGGCGCGTTCATGGACTTTCGCCCAGTGCCAGCAGTCCGATGATGCACACCACCGCCATGAGGGCCGCCACGAGCGCATAGCGGTAGAACGCAGCTTTTTCCTTGCCCTGGAAATAGGCGATCAGGGACGTCGGAAGAAACTTGTCAAGGCGCATGCTGTGCTCCGTGTCGTGGTGGGCCGTGCGGTGATTTGCACTCCGGTAAAACCACTATAGAAGTTGGCACCTTGATCTACATCAGAAGAACATCCTTTTATTGCAAGGAGGAACTGCTTGTTTTTTTCGTGACAATTGTCATGGTCGAGTCTGGCGCACATGCGTGCGCAGGGGCGCAGGCCGTGCAGCGGCTGGCGAAGGGGGAGTAGGGCGGGAGTGCGCGGCCGTGGCCGCGCAGGGTAGCGGCGGGATCAGGTGCCGGGCGGCAACTGGCCCAGCTGGTGCTTGGTGGCGTAGGCGTACAGTTCCAGGCGGTTGTACACGCCCAGCTTGCGGTAGATCGACGTCAGGTGATTGCGCAAGGTATGTTCGGAGATGAACAGCTGATCCGCCAGCAGCTTGGCCGGCGTACCGCTGCCGTGTACCAGCGCGGCGATGATCTTTCGTTCCTTGAGGGTCAGGCTGGCGATGGCGATCGCCTGCGCCGAGCCGCCGCCGGGCTGGGTCAGTTGCGTCAGCATGCGTCCCAGCATCGCGTGTTCCAGCCACAGCTCGCCCTGGTACACCTTTTCAATGGCCTTCAGGACCATTTCCGCCGGCGCATCCTTGCTGACGATGCCGCGCGCGCCCTTGAGCACCGTCTGGTCCAGGATGGCCTGGTCGTGGCTGGCCGTCAGCACCAGCACACGCGTGCCGCCGCACTGCGCCAGCGCGGGCAGGATGGCCAGCGAACTGATGCCGCCCAGGTCCAGGTCCAGCACGATCACGTCCGGCTGCAGTGCCTTCGCCTGCTCCAGCGCCTCGCTGCTGTCGGACGCCGTGGCGACCACGCGCATGCCCGAGTGTTCGCCGCCGATCAGCCGCTCCAGGCCCCACAGCATGGTCTTGTGATCGTCCACCAGCATCACGCTGATGACGTGGCTGGCCGGCGGCATGTGGCGTAAGTCATTCATATGGGGATCTCGATCTGCACGGAGGTGTTGCCCAGCATACCGTGCGTGACGCGGGCCGTGCCGCCGAGGGCGGCGGCGCGCTCGGCCAGCGAGTCGGGCAGGAAATCGGGGACGTGCGCGGCGGCGCATTCGTTGTCGATGCTGATGTGTAGCGCGCCCTGCACGCAGGTCAGCTTGACGGCGCCGTGGCGTGCCGACGTATGCTTGCGGATATTGCTCATGCCTTCGTTGACGATCTGGAATACCTCGGCTGCCAGGCGGTCGTTGATGTGCAGGTCGCCTTCGATCTGCAGGGCGATGTCGATGCCATAGAATTCGCGGATCTGCGTGGCCTGGCGGCGCAGCGCGACCAGCAGTTCCGGCTCGCTTTGCACTTGCCCGTTCTTGAATGTGCGCGCGTAGCTGCGCAGGTCGGCGATTACCTGGCCCGACATGATGATCAGCTTTTCCAGTTCCGGCAGCAGCGGATTGCCCGGCGTGGCTTCGTTGCGCAGGGCGGCCAGGCCGTGGCGCAAGCCGATATACGGCTGGACGGCCGTGTCGTGCAAGTCGCGCGCGATCTTTTCGCGCTCGCGCGAGGCCGCCTGCGACGCCAGGCGGTCGAGCAAATCGATGTTTTCAATGACGGGAAACGCCTGCGCGCCTATATGGCTGAGGAACAGGGCGTCCGTCTTGCTCATGCTGGTGGCGGAGACGATGAAGATGCGCCCTTTGCCATTGCGCAGGGGCAGCGGCGCGCTGATGAAGGCGTGCGCCTCGAGCAGTTCCGCCAGGCGGGCGCCTGCCGCGTCGTCGTGCCGCAGCCAGCGTCCGCTGTCCGGGTCGAGCATGCGCGCGCCACCTATCCACGGCAGCCACGGGCCTGCGGGCTGGTTGTACAGGGCGATTTTATCGTGCGGGAAAGCGAGCAGGGGACTGGCCGCGTCGTCGCTGAGGAGCGAGCTGGTGTGCACGACGCCCGTCGCCGTTTGCAGCACGCTGCGCAGCGACCAGACCCGGGTCCCCTTGTCCTGCATGACCAGCAGGCAACTGCGGCCGTTAAAATAACTGCGGGTTTTTTCCAGCACCGAGGTAATGGTCTGGTCGACGCCGAAACGCGGATTGGACAGCTGGCTGACATCGCGCAGCAGCGCCAGGTGGCTGCGCTGCGTGATGGCCGAACCGCCCCAGTAGGCGATCATGTAGCCGAGCGCCAGCAGGAAGGTGGTGCGCAGCAGCAGGCGCGACAGTTCCGCATCCGTTTCGCCGAACAGGGCCGTGGCGGCGAACAGGCCGGCCGAGGCCAGCGTGACGCGCGCGCCTTCCTCGAAGCCCCGCTGGAACGACGAGGTCAGGATGGCAAAGAAAAAAAACAGGAAGAATAAATTGTTATGGCTGCTGGTGGAAAACACGATCAGCGCATACCAGGCCACGTCCAGCCAATACAGCAAGATATCCTGAGGCAGGCTGAAGCCCAGGACGGCCAGCGCGTAGAGCAGCAGGCTGTGCATGGTGTAGGCGGAAAAGATCAGCCAGGTGATCTTGCTCAGCTTGCCGGCGCTTTCGGGATCGATGAACAGGGTCAGCAAGGTGGCGCTCGACAGCAGCAGGCGCATGCCGTTCACCATGGTCGTATCCATGCCGGCACCCGGCAAGCCGGATCTGAGGGGAGGATCGAGATTCACAAGCGCTCCTGGCCGTGTCCCGCATGGTGAGCCATGCGCAGGGATAGATACCACAGATAAATTCTTGTTACTGTTGCTGCAATCACTGACGAGTCTACGCACACGCCGTAAAGATGTCTACTGGAATCCTTTGCCCTGCGTTGCTTTTTTAGGCTCTGTCATCGGCAAGTAGGGGAAATGCCGGAATCTTCCTGTGGCCGTGCTGTCTGACTCTGCATACTCACTCTGCGGGAGCCAATCATGCGGCCAGCCGAATGGATCACCTTGATTGCGCAGTTTGCCCGGTTGAGCCGACGTCAGCGGCAAGCAGGCATTGCCCTGCTGCGTAGTAACCAGCCACACGGCACGACCATCGCACTGCTGGAAAATGTGGCCCAGCCGCGATTGGCCTGTCCCGCCTGCCATTCAGACCACTTGCGGGCAAAGGGGCGCTGACAAAGGCGCAGTTGCATCATTGCCTGTTGCCCGTCATCGACAAGGACGTGCTGCTGGTCACCGATGGCCATGCCGCCTACCGGGCTTTTGCGAGGGAAGCTCGTATCAGCCACCAGGCCGTCAACTTGCGCGCCGGCATCCGCGTGCAGGGCGCCGCCCACGTGCAGAACGTCAACGCCTATCACAGCCGATTACGACAATGGCTGGGGCCGTTTCATGGCGTGGCGACGCGCTACCTGCCGAACTATCTGGGATGGCGCTGGATACTCGATGCCAGGCGCATCCGCTCACCCGAAACGTTATTGAAGGCAACATTGGGCGCATTCCCACACTTGACGATGACATAGCTTTTTTACAGCGGCTGTACCATCACGCGGTTGCGCCCCGCGCCCTTGGCCAGGTACAGAGCGCGGTCGGCGGCGCCGATCAGGGCGGCGACGGCTGGCTGCTGCTGCGGATGCTGGGTGGCGATGCCGATGCTGACCGTGATGTGCTTGAGGTCATTACCCGTCTTGGCGTGGGGAATGCGCAGGCCGGCCGCATGCTGGCGGATCGTCTCGGCCATGCGCAGCGCCTGCGCCGCGTCCGTGTCTGGCAGGATGGCGGCAAATTCCTCGCCGCCATAGCGGGCCAGCAGGTCGGTAGGGCGCTGCAGCATGGCGGCCAGTTCGGCCGCCACTCGTATCAGGCAATCGTCGCCCTGCTGGTGGCCGTAATGGTCGTTGTAATCCTTGAAATGGTCGATGTCGATCATCAGCAGCGACAGGGGGCTGCCCGTGCGCATGGCGCGCCGCATTTCCTTTTCGATGGCCACGTCGAAGTGGCGGCGGTTGGCAATGCCCGTCAAGCCGTCGGCAAAGGTTTGCGAACGCAGCACCATGGTTTGTTCGCGCAGCAGCTTTTCGCGGCCCACGGCGATGGTGACATCATTGATCTGGATCAGGCAGTGGCGCGGCGAGCCGGGCAAATTGATCGGCGTGACGGCAATCGCCTGCTGCATGCGCTCCCGCCCTTCGGCCGTGCCATGCGTGTACAGGGGAAACGGCGCCTTGTGCAGGGTTTGTGACAGCAGTGACTGGAAATTGTCGCGCAGGGCCTGGGTGATGGCCGAAGCGATGCGCTTGTGGCGCAGTTCCGGATAGACGGCGAAAAAATCCTGGCCCAGCACGGCGCCGGCCCGGCACACCGAGTGGCGCGCCATCCAGTGGTTCCACAGCACGATCCGGTGCTGCTCGTCGAGCACGATGGCGCCCAGGTTGACGGCGCCGATGATGCTTTCGAGCAGGGCGAGGCGGTGCAAGGCATCCGGCATGATCGTCACGCCTGTCCCAGGACCTTGGCCAGATAGCGGCTGACCTGCTGCTTCAGGTCGTGCAAGGCGGACAGGTCGAGCACGAATGCCACATAACCGTGGATCTGGTGCTTGGACAGCACGAAGTCGATATGCAGCATCAGCACGACGGCGTCGTCGTCGTGGCCGCCGAACGAGGACAGGATTTCCGCGCTGGTGCCCACGTGGTACAGGGGCAGCGAGCCATGCAGTTCACTGTCGAACAGGTTGGCCAAAGTTCCCACGCAGGAATTGAGGATGATGTTGCCGATTTCGCTCATCGCCTCCTGTTCCATCTCCGTCAGCTCCTGCAGCGGCATGGCGTCGCCCACCATCAGGCGCACGATTTCCAGGCTTTTGTCTTCGGGGAACATCAGGATGGCTTCGGTGGCGAAGGCGCCATCGTAATGCTGGCTGACGCCGCAGATGCGTTCGCCATCCTTCTTGCTGCCCAGCAAGGCAGCCGCGTCTGCACGGTTCAGGAAGGTGATCGACGGCACCGACATGGTGACTTCTTCATTGACGATCTCGCTCATCGCGGCGGCCGCATGGCCCACCCCGATGTTGAATATCTCCACGAGGGCGTCGTTCTCGAGTTCGGAGAGATTGACCATGCTCACAGTCCCAGTGACTCGATCAGCTGGTGAATGCGCGTTTCCGTGATCGGTTTTTCCATGAAGCCGACGCCGAGTTCGCTGGCGCGGTTGCGGATTGCGTTTTGCACGTTGGCCGTAACGAGAACGATGTGTGTTTGCGGGCACAGCGCGCGCAATTGTTCCGCCGCCGCCACGCCGCCCATGCCGGGCATGTTGACATCCAGCAATATCAGCACAGGGCTGACGGTCTTGACTTTTTCCAGGGCTTCTTCACCCGTCGCCGCCTCAATCACTTGCCAGTCGGCATGTTTGCTGAGGATGAACTGATGCGACATCAAACGTGAAACCCGGCTGTCATCGACAACAAGTACCTGTTTACTGTGATTCATGTGCTATTCCTGGAACGTCATATCGGGCTATCGTGCCATTTTCGCATATTTTAAAGGGCATAGAGAGTAATCGGCTTGGGAATTGCTCTGGGGCAAAGTTTTCCAGCTTGCCTGTTGTATCCCGTCGCATGGCCCGTCATCATGGCCGGCTGGCCGGCCCGGCAATCCGTTAAAATAGCGGTATTCCTCACTTTAGCCTTTTTTTGCCATGACCCAAGACGAATTGAAGCAAGCCGTAGCCCGCGCCGCCATAGACTATGTGGTGGACGGTGAAATCATCGGTGTCGGCACCGGTTCCACCGCCAACTTTTTCATCGATGAACTGGCCAAGATCAAGGACCGCATCAGGGGGACGGTCGCGTCGTCCGAAGCGACGGCCGCCCGTCTGGCAGGCCATGGCATTCCCGTCTTCGACCTGAACGACGTCGAATCGATCGCCGTCTACATCGACGGCGCCGATGAAATCACGGCCAGCGGCGCCATGATCAAGGGCGGCGGCGCGGCATTGACGCGTGAAAAGATTGTCGCGTCCGTCGCGAAACAGTTCGTCTGCATCGCCGACGGCTCGAAACTGGTGGAAACCCTGGGCGCCTTCCCGCTGCCCGTGGAAGTGGTGCCGATGGCGCGCGCCGCCGTCTCGCGCCAGCTGGCTGCGCTGGGCGGCACGCCCCGCTTGCGCCTGAAAGCTGGCAGCACGGAAGCGTTTATTACCGACAATGGCGGCGAAATCATCGACGTGCTGGGCTTGAAAATTGCCGACCCGGTGGCGCTGGAACAGCAGATCAACCAGATCGTCGGCGTCATCGCCGTCGGCCTGTTTGCCGTGCGCGGCGCCAATGTCTGCCTGCTGGGCATGCCGGAAGGCGTGCGTACTTTGGCATACTGATACGCAGCAGAAATCCGGGGTCAGTCACTGCGTGATCGGAATGCGCCTCACTGGGGCGCATTCCCCCGCCGGGTCTGACCCCAGCCTTCACTTTGCACAGCCCGGTACACAGCCATGGTGCGCAGCAAGCCGCCGAGGAAGATGCCGCTGAAGCAGCCATAGGCGAGGCACACGGGTGCGATGAAGCCGGTCGCGTGGGCATAGGCCGGGGCGATGGCCAGGGTCACGGCCACCGCATATTTCATGCAGAAGATACTCATCATCAGGGCCAACGGCACCCAGCTGCCGGGACGCCGCACGCTGGCCCGCTCGGGTATGGCGACGATCTTGCGCGCATCGGTCAGCGTCCAGGCCAGCGCCGCACCGGCCAGGGCGCCGATTATCCAGGCGAACGGCGCCACGCCATCGAAGCCGAAACTGCCCTGCACGCCGCTCAGCGACAGCGCCAGCATCACCAGGGGAATGATGGATAGCTTGCGCAAGGTCACTTCGCGCGCCCGGCTGGCCAGCACGCCCCGGTAGACGAGAAAGCCCAGGATGGCCCAGACGTAGAGGGGAGTGTG
The DNA here is from genome assembly GCF_900103595.1 of Janthinobacterium sp. OK676. Taxonomy (NCBI): domain Bacteria; kingdom Pseudomonadati; phylum Pseudomonadota; class Betaproteobacteria; order Burkholderiales; family Oxalobacteraceae; genus Janthinobacterium; species Janthinobacterium sp. OK676. The sequence goes on along the minus strand of NZ_FNHA01000002.1, from coordinate 502,837 downwards.
GCTGAAGATTTGCTGCAACATGGTGTCCGCCTTGGAATGAGGTTGTCGATGGACGTACTGTGCCAGCGGGCGGCATGGGCGGCGAGCGGTGTGCGACGAAACGGGGAAGGATGGCCGTGAATCGGCGGGGGCGGGCGTGAAACGCAGGGGAAACTGCCCGTGACGTGGTCACGGGCAAGCGATAAAACTTACTCCGTTGGCGGCACGTAACCCATGGCCGCATCGGCGCCATCGCCGAAGAAATGCTTTTCCATCTGCGTGGCCAGGTATTTGCGGGCGCGCGCGTCGGCCAGGTTCAGCCGGTTTTCATTGACCAGCATGGTCTGGTGCTTGAGCCAGGCAGCCCATGCTTCCTTCGACACGGATTCGTAAATCTTCTTGCCCAGTTCGCCCGGGTACGGCGGGAAATCCAGTCCTTCGGCTTCCTTGTTGAGTTTGATGCAGTGGATCGTGCGGGCCATCTGTGCTCCTGAATCAGTGTAGAGATAAAGCGTGATTATAAGGCACTTTGCGCCGGCCCTCGCGGGGCCGTCGCGGCCTGGCGACACGCCGTTTGCCGCGCCCTTGCGCTGGATCAAATTTGATCTGCGACGCCCCAGCTAGTAAGATGCCTTATCGCGCCAGCCGCTGGCAGCGCCTCTTCCAAGCAAGTAGTAACAATTAACCAATATGGAATCCCTATGACCTCAGTGAAAGTCCATGGCATCGACGTCAGCAATACGGGCAGCTTCGCGCTGTTTGGCGGCATCAACGTGCTCGAATCGCGCGATCTTGCCATGCGCGCCTGCGAAGAATATGTGCGCGTGACGCAAAAACTGGGCATTCCCTATGTGTTCAAGGCCAGCTTCGACAAGGCCAACCGTTCATCGATCCATTCCTACCGCGGCCCGGGCCTGGAAGAAGGCATGCGCATCTTCCAGGACGTCAAGGCGGCGTTCGGCGTGCCCGTGATTACCGACGTGCATGAGCCATGGCAGGCGCAGCAGGTGGCCGAAGTGGTCGACGTGCTGCAATTGCCCGCCTTCCTCGCGCGCCAGACGGACCTCGTCGTGGCCCTGGCGAAAACCGGCAAAGTCATCAACATCAAGAAGCCGCAATTTTTGAGCCCTGGCCAGATGGCCAATATCGTCGAGAAATTCAAGGAAGCGGGCAACGATCAATTGATCCTGTGCGACCGGGGCACCTGCCTCGGCTACGACAACCTGGTGGTCGACATGCTGGGCTTTGGCGTCATGAAGAAGACGTGCGACGACTTGCCCATCATCTTCGATGTCACGCACGCGCTGCAGCAGCGCGACCCTGGTGGCGCCGCATCGGGCGGCCGCCGCCAGCAAGTGGCGGACCTGGCCCGTGCCGGCCTGGCCGTCGGCATCGCCGGCCTGTTCCTGGAGGCCCATCCTGACCCGGACAACGCCCGCTGCGACGGTCCCAGCGCCTTGCCGCTGGACCAGCTGGAACCGTTCCTGGCGCAATTGAAGGCGCTCGACGACCTGGTCAAATCGTTTGCGCCGCTGAATATCAAATAACGGTTCCAACGTAAAAAAGCCCGGCATGCCGGGCTTTTTCTTTGTTCAGGGTTACAGGGTCTTGATGAGCACCTGCGACTTGCGCTGCCAGTTGTACATATGCTGGCGGTCCTTCGGCAAATCGTCGACGGTGGCCGGCACGAAGCCGCGTTTCTTGAACCAGTGCGAGGTGCGCGTGGTCAGCACGAACAGTTTGTTCAGGCCGGCGGCGCGCGCGCGGTTTTCCATGTGTTTCAGGATGCGCTCGCCGTCGCCCTGGGCTTGCACTTCAGGATTGACGGTCAGGCATGCCATTTCCGCCATCTTTTGCGCGGGGAACGGGTACAGGGCGGCGCAGCCGAAGATCACGCCGTCATGCTCGATGACGGAGAAATAATCGATCTCGCGCTCGATCAGCTCGCGGCCACGTTTCACCAAAGTGCCGTCCGCTTCCAGCGGTTCGATCAGTTTGATGATGCCACCCACGTCTTCGATGGTGGCCTGGCGCAGGCTTTCCAGGTTTTCATGGCTGATCATGGTACCGACGCCATCATGGGTAAACAATTCCAGCAGGGCCGAACCGTCCATCGAGAACGGCACGATGTGCGAGCGCTCGACGCCGTTGTGGCAAGCCTTGACGCAATGTTTCAAATAAAACGCCGTGGCGTCGGGCAGGAAGCCGGCCATCAGCACGGCTTCGGCCTGGTGCGACGACAGTTCCCGGATTTCCACCCCCGTCGCGTCTTCCATCATTGGCGTTTCGGTAATGAAAATCAGTTTGTCCGCGTGCAGGGCGATGGCGGCGCTGCACGCCACGTCTTCCATGGTGAGGTTGAACGCTTCGCCCGTGGGCGAGAAGCCCAGCGGCGACAGCAGCACCAGGCCGTCCGAACCGAGGATGGAATGGATGGTTTCGGCGTCGACCTTGCGCGTGATGCCCGTCAGTTCCAGGTCCACGCCATCGATCACGCCCAGCGGACGCGCCGTGATGAAGTTGCCTGAAATGATACGGATGGCCGCATGCGACATCGGCGTGTTCGGCAAGCCCTGGCTGAACGCGGCCTCGATATCGAGGCGCAGCTCGCCGGCGGCCTCTTTCGCGCATTCCAGCGCGGCGATGTCCGTGATGCGCACGCCGTTGTGGAAGCGGCCTTCGACGTTACGCAGGGCCAGCTGTTCCGCCACCTGCGGCCGCGAGCCGTAGACGACGGTGACATTGATGTCCAGCGCATGCAGCAGGGACAAATCATGGGCCAGCACCTGCAGCGCCCCGGCGCTGACGAGTTCACCGGGGAAGGCGACCACGAAGGTCTTGCCGCGAAAGGCGTGGATGTAGGGCGCGACGGAGCGCAGCCATTGGACGAATTGGGTAGGGTTTTCCATTAAGCGCATTATAATTCGCTGCGCGATGTGCGCGCTTAAAATACCTGTAAAAAAACAATGTCTTCAGCCAGCAATAAGTCTTCCCCTCCTTCCAACGTTGCAAATGTGCCCGTCAGCGGGGGTGTTTCCACGTCTGCCGCCACGCCTGCGCAGGGCCGCCAGCGCCCGCCCGTGAGCCAGCAAAGGCAGCAGCCGCCGCGCGCGGAGCAGCCGAAAGAACAACAGCGGCAGCAACAGCAGCAGCGCGCGCCGCGCGAGGGACAGGATGGCCGGGAAAGCCGGGATGCCGCCCGCGCCGCGCGCGAAGCGGAAAAGGCGTTCCGCAACCCGCTGCCACCGATCACGTATCCGGAAGACTTGCCCGTCTCGGGCCGGCGCGAGGAAATCGCCAAGGCCTTGATGGAAAACCAGGTCATCATCGTGTCGGGCGAGACGGGGTCCGGCAAGACGACGCAACTGCCGAAGATTTGCCTGGAACTGGGACGGGGACAGAAAGGCCTGATCGGCCACACGCAGCCGCGCCGCATCGCCGCCTCGTCGACGGCCAAGCGCATCGCGCAGGAACTGGGTACGCCCTTGGGCGAAACGGTCGGTTTCAAGGTGCGCTTTGCCGACACCCTGACGAAGGGCGCGTCCGTCAAGCTGATGACGGACGGTATCTTGCTGGCCGAGACGCAGACCGACCCGTTGTTGAAAAATTACGACACCATCATCATCGATGAAGCGCACGAACGCAGCCTGAACATCGACTTCCTGCTCGGCTACCTGAAACAGCTGCTGCCGCGCCGGCCCGACCTGAAAATCATCATCACGTCGGCCACCATCGACGCGGAACGTTTTGCGCGCCATTTCGGCACGCCGGAAAAACCGGCGCCCGTGATCGAAGTGTCGGGCCGTCTGTACCAGGTGGAAGTGCGCTACCGTCCCGTCGAGCGCGAACAGGTGGCCATGCCCGGCTCGGGCGCGAACGCCGACAAGCCAGGACAGAGGACGGCCGCCGCGCGTGAAAAGCGCGACCTGATGGATGCCGTCGTCGATGGCGTGGAAGAGCTGTGCCGCATCGGTTCGGGCGACGTGCTGGTGTTCTTGCCGGGCGAGCGCGAAATCCGCGACTGCGCCGAAGCGTTGCGCAAGCACCATCCGCCGCACGTGGAGATTTTGCCCCTGTTCGCCCGCCTGTCGGCCGAAGAGCAGGAACGCGTTTTCAAGACCAGCAATGCGCGCCGCATCGTGCTGGCCACCAACGTGGCGGAAACCTCGCTGACCGTGCCCGGCATCCGCTACGTGGTCGACGCGGGCCTGGCGCGCGTGAAGCGCTATAGCTACCGCAATAAAGTGGAGCAATTGCAGGTCGAGCCGATCGCCCAGTCCGCCGCCAACCAGCGCGCCGGGCGTTGCGGCCGCGTGGCCGACGGCGTCTGCATCCGTTTGTACGAAGAGCAGGATTATCTGCTGCGCCCGAAATTCACGGAGCCGGAAATCCTGCGCTCCTCGCTGGCCGCCGTCATCCTGCGCATGAAGTCCTTGCACCTGACGGACGTGGAAACCTTCCCCTTCATCGAGCCGCCGCTGGCGCGCGCGATCGCCGACGGTTACCAGCTGCTGCAGGAACTGGGCGCCGTCGATGAAGTCAATAAACTCACGCCGCTGGGCAACAAGCTGGCCAAGCTGCCGCTGGACCCGCGCGTGGGCCGCATGATACTCGCCGCGCTCGATAACGCCTGTCTGACGGAAGTGCTGATCGTCGCTTCGGCCCTGTCCGTGCAGGACCCGCGCGACCGCCCGATGGAACACCAGCAGGCGGCCGATGAGGCGCACAAGAAATTCGCCGATGAAAAGTCGGAATTCTTGAGCTACCTGAAAATCTGGCGCTGGTTCGAGTCCGCCATCGAGCACAAGAAAACCAACCGCCAGTTGCAGGACAATTGCCGCACGAATTTCCTGTCGCAGATGCGCTTGCGCGAATGGCGCGACGTGCATTCGCAGTTGCTGACCATCGTCAAGGAGCAGGGCTGGCGCTTGAACGAAGCGCCGGCCACCTACGACAACCTGCACATGGCCTTGCTGACCGGTTTGCTGGGCAATATCGGTTTCAAGGGCGAGGACGAGCCGGGCGCCGGCTATCTGGGCGCGCGCGGCATCAAGTTCCATATCTGGCCCGGTTCCTCGCTGCTGAAAAAACCGGGCAAGTGGATCATGGCGGCCGAACTGGTCGACACGACGCGCCTGTACGCGCGCTGCGTGGCGCAGATCCAGCCCGAGTGGCTGGAGAAAGTCGGCGTGCATTTGCTGAAGAAATCGTGGGGCGAGCCGCGCTGGGAAAAACGTTCGGCGCAGGTAACGGCGTCCGAGCGGGCAACGTTGTATGGCCTGGTGGTGTACAGCCAGCGCCGCATCAACTACGGCAATTTCAACTTGCCGGAAGCGCGTGAAATCTTCATTCGCGACGCGCTCGTCGGCGGCGACTTCGACACGCGCGCGCCTTTCTTTGCGCACAACCACAAGCTGATCAAGGACATCGAAAACCTTGAACATAAATCGCGCCGCCTGGACGTGCTGGTCGACGATGAACTGATCGCCGCCTTCTACGACAAGCTGCTGCCGGCGGACGTGTGCAATGGCGCCGGTTTCGAGAAGTGGCACAAGGAAGCCACGCGCGACAATCCGAAGCTGCTGTATTTGAACCGCGAAGAGCTGATGCGCCACGAGGCGGCCGGCGTGACGACCGACCTGTTCCCGAAAACCATGTCCGTGACGGGCCTGGAAATGGGCCTGACGTACCACTTCGAGCCGGGCAGCGTGCGCGATGGCGTGACCTTGAGCGTGCCGCTGTATGCCTTGAACCAGTTGCCGCGCGAGCGTTGCGAATGGCTGGTGCCGGGCATGCTGAAGGAAAAAGTGCATCTGCTGTTGAAATCCCTGCCGCAAAAGCTGCGCCGTCACTGCGTGCCGCTGCCCGATTACGCCGCGAAATTCTGCGAGCGCGTGCATGCAGCGAGTGTGTTTGGCCGCGGTGACCTGGTCGACGCCATCATTCTTGATATCCGCACGCAGATCACCATCAACGTGCTGACGACGGACTTCAAGCCGGAAACCCTGCCTGCCCATCACTTCATGAATTTCAAGGTGATCGACGAGCATGGCCGCCAGCTCGACATGGGCCGCAACCTGGCCACCCTGCAAGCGGAATTCGGCGGCCAGGCGCGCCAGAGTTTCCAGAAGCTGGCCGAAGTATCGGGCGTGTCCGGCACGGGCACACCGGGTGCCAAGGTGGCGGGCGCGCAAGTGGCGTCGCGGCTGCAGGCGCAAGCGCAGGGCGCCGCCGTCAACGCGGCGGCGGGCAAGGGGGGCGCGCCGGCCAAGGGCGCAGCCGCTGCGGCCGCGCCGGCGTCAGGCAACGCCACCGTCTCGCAGCACATGGGCTTGACGGCCTGGACCTTCGGCGAATTGCCGGAGCTGCTAGAAATCGTGCAGGGCAAGCTGACACTGATCGGTTTCCCCGCGCTGGTGGACAAGGGCACGCATTGCGACCTGGAAGTGTTTGACGACCCGACCGTGGCCGCCCGCACGCACAAGATCGGTTTGCGCCGCCTGTTCGCGCTGCAAATGAAAGAGCAGATCAAGTACGTCGAGAAAAGCATTCCCGGCCTGCAGCAGATGGGCATGCAATTCATGGCCCTCGGTTCGCAGGAAGAGTTGCGCGAGCAAATCATCAACAAGGCGCTCGATATCGCCTGCCTGCAAGATCCGCTGCCGCTGGATGCCGCCTCGTTCGCCAAGCGCCAGGCGGAGGGCAAGTCGCGCCTCGTCTTGCTGGTCAATGAAATCGCCCGTTTGCTGTCGCAAGTGCTGACGGAATTCCACGGCTTGCCCAAGCGCCTGCAAAATATCCCGGCCGCGGCCGCCACCGATATCCAGTCGCAGCTGCAGGGACTCGTACATAAACGCTTCCTGACGGAAAACGAGTACACGCAGCTGGCGCATTTCCCCCGCTATCTGAAGGCGATTAACGTGCGCCTGGAAAAGCTGCGCGCCGACCCTGCGCGCGACACCAAGCTCATGGCCGAATGGCAATCGGCCGCCGCGCCGTATCTGCGCCAGGCCAAGGACCGCCAGGCCGGCAAGAACACGGACCCGAAACTCGTCGACTTCCGCTGGATGCTGGAAGAGCTGCGCGTGTCGCTGTTTGCGCAGGAATTGCGCACGCCGATGCCGGTGTCGGCCAAGCGCCTGCAAAAGGTATGGGAGTCGATGCAGCGGTAGGTCGGATTAGCGCGTCCGAAGGGCACGCGTAATCCGACAATATCGTTGGCGCGACGGTGGATAGGGTTAGCGGTGCCAGCCGGGTTAACGGTTTGGCGGTTTAGTGGTGTTAATAGTGTCGCCGGTGGTGTCGGATTACGCGGCTGCGCCGCTAATCCGACCTACCCGACCTACCTGATCTACCCGACCTGCCTTCACCCGGTTTCTCAAGTGCGCCTATTGAGATCATCATCGTCGCCGAGCGAGGAGCGCGAGCCCAGGTCGCCCTGGCTGCTGCCCGTGCCGGCGCGGCTGCCGCTCATGGAGCTGCCGGACATGCTGCCTTCGCTGCCCGATTGCAGGCTGGCGCCGCCGCGCAGGTCGCTGCCCGATGGCATGTGGCTGCCTGCCATGCTGCCGTAGCGCGTGCCGCTGCCGTAGAACGCTTCCATCTGCTGGTTCCAGGCTTCGCTGCCCATGTCGGGCCAGTTGTCCTTGTCGAAGCCGGGAGCGTTTTTCAGCAAGTCTTTGTCCACGTTCAGCAGGAAGCGCTTGTTGACGGTGTCCAGGGTCAGGCGTTCCCAGGGCACGGCAAACAGCTTGTCGCCCATGCCCAGGACGCCGCCGAAGGACAGCACGGCATAGGCGATCTGGCCGGTGCGCATGTCGAGCATGATTTCCTTGATGTCGCCCAGCTCCTCGTCGTTGTGATTGTAGACATCGTCCCCGATCAGGGTATCGGCCCCCATCAGGGCCGGCCCCGGGCCGTCGTGGTTGCGGTACATGCCCAGGATATCGCGGTCCAGATAGCTCATGGTGTTCTCTCCTCGTGTGAAGTGCTGATCGAACATCCAGATTAAGCATACGCACTATGTCGCGTTTGATCTGCCTCAATGGTGCCAGCGGCACTTTTATCCGTGTGCAAACGTACGGTGCTGTCAGCCAATTGCGGTACTCTATGCGTTCCAAGGAGGAGCCGCACATGCTGATGACGCAACGCTGCAGTAGGATGAACTTGCGGTATGCTCCACAACGACACGCGCGCCGCGTGCCATGGTAAAGCCCGCCACCAAATGGCTGCGCGGGCTATTGCGCGCCGGTAAGGCGCAGCAGCGCACGGCGACCCGGCTGGCCAAGGTGCTGTTCGGCCCCGCGCCGGCCAAGCCCACGGCCAAACCCCGCAGCAAGCCCGTGGCCAAGGCCAAGGCCAAAACAATCGCCAAGCCGCGTGCCAGACCGGCTGGCGATGCGACGCCCTCGCTGGCGCCCTTTGCCACGCCCCTGTCGCCGCCGCGCGTGCGCAAGCGAACGGCGCCGCCGCCAGGCAAGTGGCTGGCCGCCCACTATGCGCCGTTGCCGGAACTGGGGCAGTTGCCGGGCCGGCGCCTGCCGTATTTCCTGTACCTGCCCGAGAAGGCGCCGAGCGCCGCCATGCGCAGCCGGGGCCGGCCGCTGCTAGTGATGCTGCACGGCTGCGAGCAGAGCGCCACGCAGTTTGCCGACGGCACGCGCATGAACCGCCTGGCCGAGCGCAAGGGCTACGCCGTGCTGTATCCGCAGCAATCGCTGCGCTCGCATGCGCGCCGCTGCTGGAAGTGGTACGACAAGCTGACGCAGGAGGGCGGCGGCGACGTGCGCCTGATCGTCGGCGCCATCGAGCAGGTAGCGGCCCGCTATGCGATCGACCGCGCGCGCATCTATATCTGCGGCATTTCCGCCGGCGCCGGCATGGCGCATATCGTGGCCTTGAACCATCCCCATCTGTTCGCGGCGCTGGGCCTGCATTCCGGGCCCGTGTTTGGCGCCGGGCATAACCTGATCGGCGCGCTGGGCGTGATGCAGCATGGCGCTAGCGCCCGTGCCGATGCGGCCATCGATGAAGTGTTGGCGCGCCAGCCCGCGTTTCCCCGCCTGCCCACCATCCTGCTGCAAGGGCTGGCCGACAAGGTGGTGCGGCCCATCAACCAGACGCAGCTGGTGCGCCAGAGCGTGCGCGTCAACCGCTTGCCGTCCGATACCGTGGTGACGGCGCAGCGCCTGCCCGGCGGCGCGGCGGGCGGGCGCAATCCGGCCCATGCCTATGCGCTGCACGAGTATCAGGTGGGCAAGGACGTGCTGCTGCGCGTGGCGCAGGTCGAGTACCTCGAGCACGCGTGGAGCGGCGGCGACGCCAGCCTGCCATTCAACGACAAGGCCAAGCCCGACGCCAGCAAGATGCTGCTCGATTTCTTCGCCAGCCACCGCCGCCGGTAAGCGGCAGTGCCTGCCGCGCCGCAACGGTGCGACAGGCACTGGTACGCATCGCTTTTCCCTTCCTCCGCAGGGCCGCTGCCGCGCGCCGGCACGCTGGCCGCGCCTTTTTCAGCGCAGATTCCTCATCCCGCAGCTCCCTGTATTTCACTTAAGTGGTATTGCTTCGGTATTTAAAAAACACAAAAACAGGCGTTAAAAATACGAACTGGTATACAATTGGTACACGTTTTCAGTGTGAAGCCGTGTCCGCCGTCCCATGCCCCGACGGCAGATACGCACTGACGGCAGCCACCCACGTTACGGAACGCGCCATGTCCATCAAGTCCAAGCAGTTGCTGTGGTTTTTTGCGTTTTTCCTCGTCTTTGAGCTGAACATCTATCTGTCGAACGACATGATCATGCCGGCGATGCTGGGCATCGTCGAGGAGTTCCAGGCGGAGAAAAAGTTCGTTCCCCTGTCCCTCAGCCTGTATCTGCTGGGCGGCAGCTCGCTGCAGATTTTCCTCGGGCCCCTGGCCGACTGCATCGGCAAGCGCAAGCTCGTACTCACTGGCAATACCCTGTTCCTGCTGGCGACCTTGGCCGTGCCATTGACGGCCTCGATCGAGCAATTTCTCGCCGTGCGTTTCATCCAGGGCATGGGTTGCTGTTTCATCTTTGTCGGCTATGCCATGATCCATGAACTGTTCGACGACATGGCGGCCGTCAAGCTCAGCAGCATCCTGTCGAGCACCACCATCCTCGCACCGCTGGCCGGCCCCATCCTCGGCAGCGCCATCATCAGCCGGCTGGACTGGCGCTACGTCTTTTTCCTCTCGGGCCTGCTGGCGCTGCTGTCCTTGCTGGGCCTGTTCAAGACCATGCCGCGCACGGCGCCGCCGGTCACGCGCCCGGACCTGGCCGCCATCGTGCGCAGCTATGCGGCCATTTTCAGCAACGGGCGCTTCATGTTCGGCATGTTCACGGCCGGTCTGGCCACTGTGCCCCTGACGGCCTGGATCGGCTTTTCGCCCATCTTCGTGCTGCAGGAAATGGGCGCCTCGTACGCCACGTATATCGCCCTGCAATGCGTGATCTTGTCGGGCTTTGTTCTCAGCAGCATTGCCATCCAGCGCCTGCGCCAGGATTTCCCGCTCGTCTCCCTGCTGCGCCTGGGCGGGCTGATCGCGGCCGCCGGCATGCTGGGCGCCGGCGCGGGCCGCCACCACGTCGGCGTGTTTGCCGCCTGCATGTTTGTCTATTCCATCGGCTTCGGCCTGTTCAACGGCGCGTTGATACGCAGCGCGATCACGGCCAGCAAGGAATCGATGACCTTGACGACGGCGGCCATGAGCTTGCTGTACTGCATTTATCTGTCCGCCTGGCTGCAGCTGTACAACGTGCTGTGCCAGCGCTTCGGCTATGCGCTGGAAACGTATGCGCTGCTCAATATCCCCGTCATCGTGGTCATCACGGCCTGCCTGCTGCTGTTTACGCGGGGCATGGCGGGACGCCGGGAAAGCGGGGTGCGGCTGGCCCGGCACTGATGGCGCAACGATGCGCTTGCTCTCGACCTTGTTTTACCTCCTGCGAAGTTTATTGACACTCTCCTGCGGAAAATGGTGCGCCCATGAAAATAGATGACCTGGCCTCGAAACACGATCAAGCAAAGATTTTCAACCTCGAATACGAGTTTCGCATCCACCGGCTGAAACTCGATTACATCACGCTGGCCGACGTCCGGCCGGCCGGCAGCGACCTGGGGCAACTGGCCGCGGAGCACCAGGCGGGCATCGCGGCCCTGCGCAGCTTCGTCGCCCAGAATTTCAACCATTTAAACGCGGCAAGCTGCTCTTCGCTCAGCTGCATCCCCACGCGCGCGCTCGGCGATGACGAGCGCTACCTGCACCGCATCTGGATGGGCGGACCCTTGCCGGCCATCGCAGCGGAAGCGATCGGGCAGTGGGGCGCGGCGCTGGAAGAAGTGCGGCGCAACGGCGGCGCGCCGTACGTCTCCATCCTGTGGGTGTGGGATGCGCAGCAGCTACGCAATGACGAGCGCTTCAGTCCCACGGGCGGCGCCGGGCGCTACACCATAGGTCGCTACGCCATCGGCGGCACGACCCTGCACATCAACTCGCTGCGCGCGCTGGCGCTCGATTTCGCGCCGGCCCGCTTCGACATCCTCGACACGCTGCATACGCAGCGCTACTTCGCCACCTTGTCCGATTATTTCCGCATCCTCATCATGTGCGAATACGGCGGCCTGTATATGGATGTCGATACGATTCCGCATAATCCGGCGACGATTTTCCTGATGAAGCCGGAAGTGCCCGACTATTTCCAGCGCGGGGAAGGCGAGGGCGAGGAGCGACGGCACGTCAGCTGGATGAATCTGTTTCTCGATGAAACGGGCATGCTGATCGCCAAGAAGAACGATGCGGCGCTGCGCGAGATCCAGCGCAATGTGAACCTTGCCTATGCGGGCATCGCTGCGCAGGTTCCCCGTTCCTGCCCGCAATTCGAGGGGCAGCTGTTTGGCCAGTTCTATGCGGAATGGAAGAAAAACCTGGGCGTGACCGTGCTCAGCCATGCCGAGTTCTACCAGCGCTATTGCGTGCTGTATGACGGCGCGCGCGAAGCGGTGGCGGGCGGTATCCGCGGCATGCGCTTGCTGGACGATATCATTACCGGCATGCACATTCCCCTGAGCGACGAGGAACGGCGCGCGTATGCCCGCTGCGTGGCGCGGCTCGACGAGATCGGCTGGCGGCTCGACGATCCTTTGCGCTTGCCCGACATCGTCGACGTGTTCGACATCGAGGAAGTGCCGCGCATGGCGTATGCGGCCCAGCTGCGGGCCGACATCGAGCATTTTCACTATTATTCGGTGCTGTCGGACGACCCGCAGCTCGACCGCGTGAATAGCGTCTTTTGCCGCTACCTGCTGGCCCACCGTTCGCAGCATATTGCCGCCGGCAATTTTTGGCGTCCCACCGTGGGCCGCCACGGCAGCCGCATGCCGGCCGCCGGCGATGCCGCCCCGCCAAGTGACGAGGCGCAGGCGGACCTGCTGTCGCATGCGCCGCTCACGCTGGTGCCGGGCGAACTGCTGGACGACGAGTCGAAGAACCGCATGGCGAAGCTGCTGTTTGCCACCAGCTACCTGGAATACTGCTCGTTCGGCAATAAACTCAATCTGCAATTCGTCGAATTGCAGCGGCGGCAAAACATCGATCCGTACCTGGCGCACATCCACGGCCTGCATGACGAGGACGGGCGCTTCATCGGCTTCTTCACGGCCGCGACGATGGACGAGTTCCAGGCCTGCGGCGCCGTCTCCTATTACCGCGACGACATGAAGGCGCTCGACGATGCCTATGATGCCTTCGTGCTCGCGCATGCGCGTGCCGACGATTGTTTCGTCAGCAGCCTGGCCATCGACGAGAAATACCGGGGCCAGGGTTTATTCAGGCAAATGTTCCATGAGATCCGCGACCTGGCCAGCCGCAAGGGCTGCGCGCGCGTCGCCCTGACCGTGTGGGAAAAGAGCGAAGCGCTGCAAGTGTATCTGCACAAGGGTTTTCGCAGCGTGGGCACGTTCGACTACGCCTACAGCCTGTTCTATGACCGGCTGCATTTCCTGGTGTATGAAGGCAACTGAGGCGGGAAACTGAAGGGAGCAGGGGCGGCCGGCAGCCGCCCCGTGAAGACTTACAGGGCCAGGAAGGCCAGGCCGGCCACGGCCGTCGGCAGCAGGGCGCCGGCCAGCAGGCCGACGGCGCCGATCGATTCATCCTTGAAGCCGCGGCGCAGCAGGGCCACGCCGGCCGGATTCGGCGCATTGGCGATGACGGTCAGGCCGCCACCGGCCACGGCGCCCGCCATCAGCATGTATTTCGCTTCATCCGTCATGCCGACGATCAGCGAACCGAGGTAAGTGAGGGCCGCATTGTCGGTAATGGCCGTCAAGCCCAGGGCGCCGAAGAACAGGGCCAGCGGTTTCAGGCTCGAAACGATGGGCTGCAGCCACCATTGCTGCATGCCACCCAGTACCACCAGGCCGCCGAGGAAGAAGCCGACCAGCAAGCCTTCCTTGAGGATCAGCGGGCTTTGATAGCGTTCGTACGCCTGCACGAAGCCGAGGAAGAACAGGAACAGGCCGATGAACAGCACGGGATGGTGCGCCAGTGTCACCACGCCGGCCAGTACGATCATGTGCACGAGGCTGACGGCCAGCGGCACTTTTGGCGCTTCCACCTCGCCGGCCTTCGGCTTGATGTCGGAAGTGTTGCTGTGCAGATATTTGCGCAGCAATATGCTTACGCCCGTGGCGTTGATCAGCACGGCGATGGCGGCTTTCCAGCCGAAGTGGCTGGCCATGTAGGCGCTGTCCCAGTTCCACGTGGTGGCCACCATCAGCACGGGCGGCGCCGCGTACGAGGTGAGGGTGCCGCCGATGGAAACGTTGACGAACAGCACGCCCAGCGCGCCATATTTCAGCCATTCGGGGATGCCCGGGCGGAAGATTTGCGGCGCCAGCATCAGCGCTGCCAGGGTCATGGCGGCCGGTTCCGTGATCAATGAACCCGTCAGGGGCACGAGCGCCAGTCCCAGCCAGACGAGGGCCAGTTCCGTGCGCAGCGGCATGACGCGCGCCACGCCTTTCAACAGGCGCTGCACGGCGTCGAGCACGGGGCGTGAGGCGGCCACGACCATGACGACAAAGACGAACAGCGGCTCCGTGTAATGGCGCGACTCGGCATACTCGATGGCCGCATCGCTGCCCGAGACAAAGGCCATGATGATGATCAGGATGAAGGCCCAGAAGCCGAACACGACTTCCACTTCGCCCAGCAAGTGCAGCAAGCCCGCATGGCGGGGATGGCGCCGCGACAAGGTTTCAAACGACTTGGCGGCAAAAGTGTGGATGAGCGCGAGGCCGAAGACGATGGCGCTGATGATTTGGATGGTGGTCAAATGCGTTTCCTTATGGACGGAGGAAGCCGCCCGGTGCATTGCCGAGCGGTAAGGAGAGTGCTTATGGTACAGCAATCGATACCAAAAACGGGGTTTTTCGGACATGGCGGAGCGGCCCCGGCGCCAGCGGCAGTGAGATAAACCTTGCCAAAAGCGGGCCTGGATAGTACTGTATATGCATACAGTATTTATCTATCTAGCCAATGATGCAACATTCTCAATTGATGGCCTCGCCGGAAGCCTTGCACCCGTCTTTATGGCGTGCATCGCAGCTGGGGCAGGGCGCCACGCGCTGCCTGGACACGGGTTTTGCCGCCCTGTCCGCGCAGTTGCCCGGTGGCGGCTGGCCCAGCGGCAGCCTGATCGACCTGCTGGTGCAGCAGCCGGGCAGCGGCGAATTGCGGCTGCTGGCGCCCGCGCTGGCGCAACTGCAGGGCTTGCCCATCGTGCTGCTGCAGCCGCCCCATCCGCCGCAAGCGCTGGCCCTGGCCGCGCAGGGGCTGGCGCCGTCGCAGCTGCTGTGGCTTAAAAGCGCCGGCAGCAAGGATGCCTTGTGGGCGGCGGAAAACATCTTGCGCAGCGGTACGTGCGGCGCCTTGCTGTTCTGGCAGCAGCACGTGCGCGCCGACAGCCTGCGCCGTCTGCACCTGGCCGCGCAAAGCGGCAACACCCTGTTCTGCATGCTGCGCCCCCTGCACGGCGCGCAGGATGCGTCGCCGGCGCCGCTGCGCCTGTCCGTGCGCCCGGCCGCCGGCGGTATCGACATCGGTTTCATCAAGCGCCGGGGACCGCAGCGCGACGCGCCCCTGTTCCTGCCCCTGCAACCACCTTCTTTATTGCTGCGTCATGCGACTCTGGATCGGCCTGTGCCTGCCCCGGCTCCCGCTCGAAGTATTTTGCCCGCGCTGGTCGGCTGACCACCTGAGCGTGGTGCTGGAGCAGGAGCAAGTGATGGCCGTGTCGCCGCTGGCGCTGGCGGCCGGCATCCGGCCGGGCATGCGCCGCGCGGGCGCGCTGATGCTGGCGCCGCAGGCGCGCCTGCACGAGCGCTCTCCTGAACTGGAAGCGCAAGCCCTGCAAGCGGTGGCGCTGGCGCTGCTGCAATATTCGCCGCTGGTGGCGCTGGGCGAGGAAGCGACCCTGCTGGTCGATGCGGGCGCCAGCCTGCGCCTGTTCGGCGGCGTGCGCGCCCTGTGCCGGCACATCGCGGCCAGCTTGCGCGCACTCGGCTACACGGCCCAGCTGTCGTGCGCGCCCACGGCGCGCGGCGCCTGGCTGCTGGCGCGCGCCGGTACGCGCCAGGGCCGCGTGCTGGGCATGGCCAGTCTCGTGCGCCGCCTCGACCGCTTGCCGTGCGCCTTGCTGCCGCCCGCGCGCCCCTGGCTCGACTGGTTCGAGGGCATCGGCTGCCGCACCCTGGGGCAGCTGCGCCACTTGCCCCGGCCCGGCTTGCAGCGCCGCTGCGGCGGGGCCTTGCTCGACATGCTCGACGATGCGCATGGCCACAGCACGGAACTGTTCGTGTGGCTGGAAGCGCCGCCCACGTTCCGCGCCAGCCTGGAACTGTTCGACCGCGTGGAGCACGCCGACGCGCTGCTGTTCGGCGCGCGCCGCCTGCTGCAGCAAATGACGGGCTGGCTGTGCGCGCGGCAATTTGCCGTCGAGCGCATCCAGCTGTTGCTGGCGCACGAGCGGGGCAGGGTGGCGCGCGCGCCCACCATCATCGACCTGGCGCTGGGCGAGGCCGTGTGGCGCGACGAGCATCTGGTGCGCCTGCTCAAGGAGCGCCTGGCCCAGCTGACGCTGGACGCCCCCGTGATCGGCCTGACCCTGGAAGCGCTGCAGGTGCAGCCGATGGCGCCGCCCAGCGACAGCCTGTTCCCCGAGCCGGGCGGCACGCCGCAGGAGCGCCAGCGCTTGCTGGAATTGCTGGTGGCGCGCCTGGGGAGCGACAATGTCTTGCAGGCAGCACCACGCGCCGATTACCGTCCCGAAGCGGCCAACCAGTGGCTGCCGCTGCCGACCAAGCCTGGCGCCAGGAACGCCCAGCCGGACTTGCCGCCCGGCTTGGCCGGCATGCCCCGTCCCGGCTGGCTGCTGGCCCAGCCCATCGCCCTGCTGATGCGCGAGCACCGGCCATTCTATGGCTCGCCCTTGAAAATGGTGTCCGTTGCCGAACGCATAGAGGCGGGCTGGTGGGGCCAGTCGCAAGCGCGCGATTATTTCATCGCCGAAGGCCTTGACCATGCTCATTACTGGGTCTACCGCGAGCGCATCGCCGGCAGCGGAGAAGACGCCGCGCCGCGCTGGTTTTTGCATGGTTTGTTTGGCTGAATGCGCTGTCCTGCTGAAACTGCCGTGCTTGGCTATACTGGCTTCCCGGCGCCGCATCTTAATTGAAACGAAGGATATCCATGACACAGCTTTCCGACTTCCCCATCACCCAAAAATGGCCTGCCCTGCATCCCGAACGCTTGCAGCTGTATTCGCTGCCGACGCCGAACGGCATCAAGGTTTCGATTTTGCTGGAAGAGCTGGGCCTGGCGTACGAGCCGCACCTGGTCAGCTTCGAGCAGAACGACCAGACATCGCCCGAGTTCCTGTCCCTCAATCCCAACAACAAGATTCCCGCCATCCTCGACCCGAACGGTCCCGACGGCAAGCCGCTGGCCCTGTTCGAGTCAGGCGCCATCCTGCTGTACCTGGCCGAAAAGACGGGCAAGTTCATTCCGCAGGACGCGGGCCTGCGCTATGAAACCATCCAGTGGCTGATGTTCCAGATGGGCGGTATCGGCCCCATGTTCGGCCAGGTGGGCTTCTTCCATAAATTTGCCGGCAAGGATTACGAGGACAAGCGTCCGCTGGAACGCTACATCGGCGAGGCCAAGCGCCTGCTGGGCGTGCTCGAGCAGCGCCTGCAGGGCCGCGACTGGATCATGGGTAGCCAGTACACGATTGCCGACATCGCCATCTTCCCGTGGGTGCGCTGCCTGGTGGGTTTCTATGGCGCAGGCGACCTTGTCGGTTTTGAAAATTTCCCGAACGTGCAGCGCGTGCTCGATGCGTTCCTGGCCAGGCCAGCCGTTGCCAAAGGCGTCAATATTCCGAAGAGGGATTAACGCAGGCAGTGGCCGGGCGGCGCTACAATGCGCCATCGGCCGCGCTGCGCGGCAGCTTTGATACGAGACAATGAAATCGACCAGGCAAGATTTTCCCGGCGCGCACGGCCATGTGCTGGCGGCGCGGCTCGATGCGCCCGACGGCGCCATCCGTGCCCACGCGCTGTTCGCCCACTGTTTTACTTGCGGCAAGGACGTGCTGGCCGCGCGGCGCATCGCGCAAGGCTTGACGGAGCACGGCATCGCCGTGCTGCGCTTCGACTTCACGGGGCTGGGCGCCAGCGAGGGCGAGTTCGCCGCCACGAATTTCTCGTCGAACGTGGCCGACCTGGTCGCCGCCGCCGACTTTTTGCGGGCCAGGCACGCCGCGCCGCAATTGCTGATCGGCCACAGCCTGGGCGGTGCCGCCGTGCTGGCCGCCGCGTCGCAAGTGCCGGAAGCGACGGCCGTGGTGACCCTGGCCGCACCGGGCACGCCCGCCTACGTGACGCGCATGTTTGGCGACCACCTCGAGAAAATCGCCACCGAGGGCGAAGCGCTGGTGCAGCTGGAAGGGCGGCCCTTCCGCATCCGCCAGCAATTCGTCGATGACGCGGGCAGCCACAGCTTAAAAGAGCACATCGCCGGCCTGCGCCGCGCCCTGCTGGTGATGCACGCGCCGAACGACACGACGGTGAGCCTGTCGAATGCGATGGATATCTTTACGGCGGCCAAGCACCCGAAAAGCTTCGTTTCGCTCGACGACGCCGACCATCTGTTGACGGGGCGCGATGACGCGGCCTACGTCGCCAACGTCATCGCCGCGTGGAGCGCGCGCTATATCAGCTAAGTCACTAAGCGGCCGCCCATGAAAAACGCCGCGGCAGCAGAAGCTGGCGCGGCGCAGATGGGGGAGAAAACGGATCAGTCTTCGTCAAACTCGGCCGAAAGATCTTTCCAGCCCTTGCTCACGGCAAAGGCCGAGAATTCCTCGGGCGCTTCCAGAACGATCAGTTTCTTGTCTTGCAAGCCCAGGTCGCCATGGCCGAAGTCGGGGCCCACGTAGCCGAGGCTGCGCAGGCGGGCCAGGATGTGGCCGACCAGGGTCTTGTCCTTGTAGGCGCCCGCTTCGAGCGGGGCGGCGAAATCGACGTAGACGTCGATGATGCCGTAGCCTTCGTCGAAGATGCGGATGGCCTTGATGTCGTGGGCACGGCCGGAGCCGTCGGTGGCCTTGAAGGGGCCGCTGAGCTGGATGTCGGTGTCATTGTTCATGTCGCCAGCATACACCAAAAGCCGGCCGCGCATAGGGGCGGTCATGCAAAATCCCCCTGGGCTGGCCATGTAAAAATTTCTTACAAATTGAGCGGTCTCTGGGGCGTTTTTCGCCAATTTCAAGGCCTTGAAAGGGGCTGGAGAGGCCGTATATCGGTAACAAGCGGATGCTCACGGTGAGGTCCGCCCCTCTTATCGCTTCATTTGAAAAGGATATTTATCATGCGTACTTTTGACCTTGCTCCCCTCTACCGTTCCGCCATTGGCTTCGACCGCCTGGCACAGCTGCTCAACGAACAACGCGCCGATGCGCAACCGAGCTATCCGCCGTACAACATCGAACTGGTGTCGGAAGACAAGTACCGCATCGTGATGGCACTGGCCGGCTTCTCGCGTGAAGAGATCGACATCATCACCGAACGCGACTCCCTGCACGTCACTGGCCGCAAGCAGAAAGATGGCGTCGAACGCACGTTCTTGCACCGCGGCATCGCTGCCCGCGATTTCGAACAGCGTTTCCAGCTGGCCAACCACGTGAAGGTCACGGGCGCCACGTTTGAAAACGGCATGCTGACCATCGACCTGGTGCGTGAAGTGCCGGAAGCGCTGAAACCGCGCAAGATCGAGATCGGCACCAGCACTGGCGCCACCGTCAGCACCCTGGAACAGCGTCAGGCAGCTTGATCTGAGGTGAGCTGACCTCGGCGTCCCTTCGGGCGCCTTGGCGGCCGGGAGGGTTTTCTCCTTCCCCATGCAGTAAAATACTGGCCGGTTGATCCGGCCAGTGTCACGTCTGGAGCCCGTTCGGGCCCTTCATTGAGCGCCATGCAAGGTGCGTGCGGCAGGCCAGATTAAGCCATGCTTAAAGGCGCAAATGCCTGTTTCCAAATGGAAAAATGTTAAGCACCGCCTAAGACTCGTGGCCCACTATTGCATACATCAAAATCTCATTGAATGAGGAGCAATTCATGGAACAGCAAACGAATACCGCATCCCTGAAAATCAAACGCACCGTAGCCGCGCTGGCCGCGATCGGTGTGCTGGGTGCCGGTGGCGCCATGGTGGTGCATCAGAACAATGCCGGCGCGAACGCCGCCGCTGGCTCGCCCGCCGCCCCTGTGGCCGCCGCCGTGGCGCCCGCCGCCAGCGCGCCGCTGGTGGCCTTGCCCGACTTTAGCCAGATCGCCGCGCGCAACAGCCCTGCCGTCGTCAATATCAGCGTCACGGGCAGCACCAAGGTGGCCTACGACCCATCGGCCCAGGCCGGCAATGACGACTTCGGCAACGACCCCTTCTTCGAATTCTTCCGCCGCTTCCAGGGGCCGCAAGGCGGGCAACGCGGTGGCCGCGACGTGCCCACGCACGGCCTCGGTTCCGGCTTCATCGTCAGCCCGGACGGCGTCATCATGACGAACGCCCACGTGGTGCGCGATGCGCGCGAAGTGACCGTCAAGCTCAACGACCGTCGCGAATTCCGCGCCAAGGTGCTGGGCACGGATCCGAAGACCGATATCGCCGTGCTGAAAATCGACGCCAACAACCTGCCCGTCGTGCCGCTCGGCCATTCGAGCGACCTGAAAGTGGGCGAGTGGGTGCTGGCCATCGGTTCCCCTTATGGCTTCGACAGCACGGTGACGGCCGGCGTGGTCAGCGCCAAGGGCCGTTCCCTGCCGGACGACAGCAACGTGCCCTTCATCCAGACGGACGTGGCGGTGAACCCCGGCAACTCGGGCGGCCCCCTGTTCAATACGCGTGGCGAAGTGGTCGGCATCAATTCGCAGATCTACAGCCAGACGGGCGGCTTCCAGGGCCTGTCGTTCGCCATCCCCATCGACCTGGCCGGCCGCATCAAGGACCAGATCGTTGCCACGGGCAAGGCCAGCCACGCCAAGCTGGGCGTGACGGTGCAGGAAGTGAACCAGGGCTTTGCCGATTCGTTCAAGCTGGCCACGCCGGAAGGCGCGCTGGTGGCCAACGTGGAGCGGGGCAGCCCGGCCGACAAGGCGGGCCTGAAATCGGGCGACGTGGTGCGCAAGGTGAATGGCCAGCGCATCATCGGCTCGGCCGACTTGCCGGCGCTGGTGGGTACGTCCTTGCCAGGTGACAAGATCACCATGGATGTCTGGCGTGACGGCAAGATCGTGAGCCTGACGGCAACACTGGGCAATGCGGCCGACAAGGTGGCCGAAGTGGCGAAGAGCGACAGCGCCGCCGGCAAGGTAAAGCTGGGTCTGGCCCTGCGTCCGTTACAATCGGATGAAAAACGCGAGGCGGGCATCAGCGCCGGCCTGCTGGTGGAAGATGCGGGCGGCGCTGCCGCGAATGCCGGAGTGCAGCCGGGCGACGTGCTATTGTCGGTCAATGGCCGCCCCGTCAACACGGTCGAGCAGGTGCGCGACGTGGTGGAAAAATCCGCCAAATCGGTCGCCTTGCTGATACAGCGGGGACCCGACAAGATTTTTATTCCCGTGCGTTTAGGTTAATTAATGAGTACCGGGGGCAGTCACTTCGTGATCGGAATGTGTCCCATTGGGGCACATTCCCCCGTCGGGGTGAAAGCAAGCATAACAAGATAGAGAGGCAAGCCATGCGCTTATTGCTGGTAGAAGACGATACGATGATCGGCGAGGTGGTGCTCGATTTGCTGCGCGCCGAGCATTACGCGGTGGACTGGGTCAAGGATGGCGACATGGCCGATACGGCCCTGCAGACGCAGACCTATGATTTGGTGCTGCTGGACCTGGGCTTGCCGCGCAAGGATGGCCTCGACGTGCTGCGCTCGATGCGCTTGCGCAAGCTCGACACGCCCGTGCTGGTGGCCACGGCGCGCGACGCCATCGAGCAGCGCATCGCCGGCCTCGACGCGGGCGCCGACGATTACGTGCTCAAACCGTATGACCTCGACGAACTGCTGGCGCGCATCCGCGCCCTGTTGCGGCGCGCCTCGGGGCGGCCGGAACCAGTCTTCGAACACCAGGGCGTCTCCATCAATCCGCTGACACGCGAAGTGATCGCCGAAGGCCATCCCGTCAACCTGTCGGCGCGCGAATGGGCCGTGCTGGAAGCCTTGATCGCGCGTCCCGGCATCGTGCTGTCGCGCGCGCAGCTGGAAGAAAAACTGTACAGCTGGAAGGATGAAGTCAACAGCAATGCCGTGGAAGTGTATATCCACGGCTTGCGCAAGAAACTGGGCAGCGACTTGATCCAGAACGTGCGCGGTCTCGGCTACATGGTGCCCAAGGCATGAGGATGAAGGTCACGGTGACGCACTCGCTGCGCGGCCGCCTGCTGTGGTTTTTGCTGGCGGCCATCATCATGGCGGCCCTGGCGCAGGCATCGATCGCCTACCGCAGCGCCCTGTACGACGCCGACCAGATATTCGACTATCACATGCAGCAGATGGCCCTGTCGCTGCGCTCCGGCGCGCCGCTGGCCAACCATGCGCAAGCCTTGCCGGCCGACCCCGTCAACAACGACATGGTGGTGCAGGTGTGGACGCCGGACGGCGTGCAGGTGTTCCGTTCGATCACGCGCGCGGAACTGCCGCAGCGCGCCGTGCTGGGCTTTTCCAACGTGAAGGCCAACGGCACCACTTACCGCATCTTCTCCGTGCAAACCAGTTCCCAGACCGTGCAGATCGCCCAGGACATGGCCGTGCGCAAGCGCATGGCCGGCAGCCTGGCGCTGCGCACGGTCGGTCCCATCGCGCTGATGGCGCCGATATTGATGCTCGTCGTGTGGTGGGTCGTCAGCGGTTCGCTGGCGCCCGTCTCGCGCGTGCGCAAGCAGGTGGCGGCGCGCCAGGCGGACGATCTGTCGCCCGTTTCGGAAGCGGGCTTGCCCGACGAAGTGCGCCCCCTCGTGCATGAGCTGAACCTGCTGTTCGGCCGCGTGAAAACGGCATTCGACGCGCAGCAGCATTTCGTCGCCGATGCCGCGCATGAATTGCGTACGCCGCTGGCGGCATTGAAGCTGCAGGTATTGAGCCTGGAGCGGGCCGAATCGCAGGAAAAGCGCAGCCTGGCCATTTCGCGCGTGAGCGCCGGCATCGAACGGGCCACGCGCCTGGTCGAGCAGTTGCTGGTGCTGGCGCGCCAGGAAGCGAGCGCCGCCAGCGGCGACCAGTTGCAGGCGGTGGACTTGAACGACGTCGTCAAGCGCGCGCTGGGCGACATGGCCGGCATCGCGCAGGCGCGCAAGATCGACCTGGGCCTGCATCACATGGACGCGGCCAAGGTGGCGGGCCAGGCCGACGCGCTCAACATCATGCTGCGCAACCTGGTCGACAACGCCATCAAATACACGCCGCAGGGCGGCACGGTCGACATCGACCTGCGCGCCAGCCCCGTCGGCGTGACCTTGTCGGTGGAGGACAGCGGCCCCGGCATCCCGCCCGAGGAACGCGAACGCGTCTTCAGCCGCTTCTACCGCGTGCCCGGCACGGACGCCAACGGCAGCGGCCTGGGCCTGGCCATCATCAAGGCCATTGCCGAGCGTCACGGCGCGCGCCTGGTGCTGGACAAATCCGAGCGTCTGGGCGGCCTGTGCGTGCGTGTGGAATTCCCGCAAGCCGTGAAAAAATAATGTTTTGATCATGATCTTTGGCATGTTGCATTGACGCGCGCGCCGCTGGCATATATTGTCTGCGCAATAAGCAATCAAGCAAACGGAGCGCAGCATGCAGAAGATCGGCTTTTCAGGAACCCTCGACCCCATCACCAACGGCCATATGTGGGTGATCGGCGAAGCGCGTTCGCTCGCCGACGAGGTGATCGTCTTCCTGTCGCAAAACCCCGCCAAGCGCCCCCAATTTCCCGCCGAAGACCGCAAGCGTATCATCGAACAGAGCGCGCGCGAGTGCGGCTGGGACAATGTGCAGGTGGTCATCGTCAAGGGCGACTACACGGCGCGCGCGGCGAAAAAGCACGGCTGCGACTACCTGATACGCGGCATCCGCACGACGGCCGATTTCGACTATGAAAACCTGATCCAGCAAACCAATGTGGATGTGCTGCAGGGCGCCAAGACCATCTTCGTGATGCCGCCGCGCGACCTCGGCTCCGTCAGTTCCAGCTTCGTCAAGGCGCTGGAAGGGCCCGTCGGCTGGAACTGGACCATGAAGAAATTCGTCCCCGGCCCGGCCTACCAGGCGTGGATACTCGACTGTCTGCGCAAGGAGTGGGAAGCGCTGTGGAATTATGCCACCGCGTCGCAGGCCGACATCGCGCTGGCGGATCACTGGTTCGCCCACCTGACGGGACCGCAGGCGTATGGCGGCGCGGATCGCCACTATCACAACCTCGACCACCTGGTGCACGGCCTGTCCGAGATCCGCGTGTGGGCCGACAATACCTTTGCACCCAAGCGCGACAGCGCGCTGGTCAAGAAAGCGTTCTGGTTCCACGACGCCGTCTACAGCCACGACGACGATGCCCTGTATTCGAGCGAAGAGGCGAGCGCCCAGCTGTGGCTGGCCAGCGGCCTTGATGCGGGCGACAACCTCGATGTGGCGCAATTGATACGCGCCACGGACCATTTCCAGGGACCCGGCATCAGCCACGCGCTGAAGGACGCCATGCTCAGCGCCGACCTGGCCATCCTGGGGCAGGATGAAGAGGTGTATCAAGCCTACACGCAAGCCATCGGAAGAGAATACGCGCACGTGGACCCCGTGCGCTTCAACCAGCAGCGGGGCCTGGCCCTGCAGCATTTGTGCGGCAAGGCGCAGGCGGGCCAGCTGTTTGGCGATGCGTATTTCGCCGACCAGTATAACGAGCGGGCGATAGACAACATGCGCAAAGAGATCGCGGCGCTGGCGGGGAATTGAGCTTAACGGTGGCTGGCTGCTGCATGCAGCAGTGCATCCTCGAGCCGGTCATTGCCCCAGAATAATTCCCCAGCGCTGACGAAGCTGGGGGCGCCGAACAGGTTCAGCGCTTGTGCCTGCTCGGTCTGGTGGCGCAGCCGCAGCTTGTTATCTTGTGTCAAAGCCAGCGCCAGCACGGCGCGCGCATCGAGGCCCAGCTCCTCCAAGGCTTCGCTGACGGCCTCGATGTTGTCGATATCGCGGTCCGCGGCAAAATTCATCGCCATCATGCGGCGCGCAAAGGACGCAATCCAGCCCTGGTCCGCGCCGATCAAGGCGACACGCATGGGCAACAGGGCCGTGCGGGGAAAGGAACTCGGCTGCTGCCATGGCAACGCGTACTTTTCGCATTGGCGCGCCATGTCGCGCCACGTGTAGTCGCCCTTGAGTTTTTGCAAGATGAAGGGCGATGTCTGCCAGCCCAACGCCTTGAAGACGACGCCCAGCAGGAAGGGTTTCCAGATCACGTGCACCTTCTTTTCACGCGCCAGCGCTTCGATGCGCATGGCGCTCAGGTAGCTGTAGTTGCTGCCGAAATCGAACCAGAATTCCAGTGTGGCCATGGCATCGCTTCCAGGTGGTGATGCTAGCGGGCCGCCGCCTTGGCGCGCGCCGCGTGCAGTTTCTTGAAGCTGTCGATCAGGCGCTGGTGCCTGTCGAGGCCTTCCAGCTGCATGCTGGTCGGGGTCAGGCCGAAGAAGCGCACGCTGCCGTCCACCGAGCCCAGCACTGCATCCATCCGTTCGTTGCCAAACATGCGGCGGAAATTGACGACGTAATCGTCCAGTTCCAGCGCGTCGTCGAGCTCCACTTCCAGCACCACGTTCATGGCCTGGTAAAACAGTTTGCGCTCGAGCGTGTTGTCGTTGTACTGCAGGAAGGTTTCCACCAGTTCCTTCGCCTCCTCGAACTGCTGCAGGGCGAGATGGATCAGCAGCTTCAATTCCAAGGTCGTCAACTGGCCCCAGACCGTGTTTTCGTCAAATTCGATGCCGATCAGGGTGGCAATGTCGCCGTACTCGTCGAGCTCGCTGTTTTCCAGGCGATCGAGCAAGTCTTCCAGGCCGGCATCGTCCAGCTTATGCAGGTTCAGGATATCGGCGCGGAACAGCAGCGCCTTGTTGGTGTTGTCCCAGATCAGATCTTCGACCGGATACACCTCGGAATAACCGGGCACGAGGATGCGGCAGGCCGTGGCGCCCAGCTGGTCGTACTCGGCCGTGTACACTTCCTTGCCCATGCCGGCGAGGATGCCGAACAGGGTCGCCGCTTCCTCGGCATTCGAGTTTTCGCCGTGGCCGGAAAAATCCCACTCGACAAAATCGTAGTCGGCTTTCGCGCTGAAGAAGCGCCACGAGACGATGCCGCTCGAATCGATGAAGTGTTCGACGAAGTTGTTCGGTTCGGTGACGGCTTCGCTGGCAAACGTCGGCTGCGGCAAGTCGTTGAGGCCTTCAAAGCTGCGGCCCTGCAGCAATTCCGTCAGGCTGCGCTCGAGCGCCACTTCCAGGCTCGGGTGCGCGCCGAACGAGGCGAACACGCCGCCCGTGCGCGGGTTCATCAGGGTGACGCACATCACCGGGTACACGCCGCCCAGCGACGCATCCTTGACCAGCACGGGGAAGCCTTGCTCTTCCAGGCCGGCGATGCCGGCCACGATGCCCGGGTATTTCGCCAGCACTTCCTGCGGCACGTCGGGCAGGGCGATTTCGCCTTCGAGGATTTCGCGCTTGACGGCCCGCTCAAAAATTTCCGACAGACATTGCACCTGCGCTTCGACCAGGGTATTGCCGGCGCTCATGCCATTGCTGACGTACAGGTTTTCGATCAGGTTCGACGGGAAATACACGATCTCGCCATCGGAGTGGCGCACATACGGCAGCGAGCAGATGCCGCGCTCGGCATTGCCGGAGTTGGTGTCGATCAGGTGCGAGCCGCGCAGTTCGCCATCGGGGTTGTAGATGTCCAGGCAATACTCATCGAGAATTTCCTTCGGCAACGCATCCTTGCGCCCCGGCTTGAACCAGCGCTCGTTCGGGTAGTGGACGAATGGCGCGTTGGCGATGTCCTCGCCCCAGAACGACCCGGCGTAGAAATGGTTGTTGCTGAGGCGCTCGATGTACTCGCCCAGGGCCGACGCCAGCGCGCTTTCCTTGGTCGCACCCTTGCCGTTGGTGAAACACATGGGCGAATGCGCATCGCGGATATGCAGCGACCACACGTTCGGAATGATGTTGCGCCACGAGGCGATTTCAATCTTGATGCCCAGGCCCGCCAGCAGGCCCGACATATTGGCGATGGTTTGTTCCAGCGGCAAATCCTTGCCCACGATATAGGTATTCGCGCCAGGGGCCGGATTCAGGGCCAGCAAGGCCTGGGCATCGGCGTCCAGGTTCTCGACTTCTTCGATCACGAACTCGGGGCCCGTTTGCACCACTTTTTTCACCGTGCAACGGTCGATCGAGCGCAGGATGCCCTGGCGGTCCTTGGCCGAGATATCGGCCGGCAACTCGACCTGGATCTTGAAAATCTGCTGGTAACGGTTTTCCGGATCGACAATATTGTTTTGCGACAGGCGGATGTTCTCAGTGGAAATATTGCGTGTATCGCAATACAACTTCACGAAATAGGCCGCGCACAGGGCCGACGATGCCAAAAAGTAATCGAACGGGCCAGGCGCCGAGCCATCGCCCTTGTAGCGGATGGGCTGGTCGGCGATGACCGTAAAATCGTCGAACTTGGCTTCGAGACGCAGCTTGTCGAGAAAGTTGACTTTAATTTCCATGAGGTAATCCAATACAGTGCTTATGAGTTAGGCGCTATTATCCGTGCTTTCCGCCGCAGGGCAAAGATTGTTCATGACGGCCGTGCTGGCCGGGAGCCGCAGGGCAATGAAACGGACTGATAAATGTGCGAGGTGATCTGACGACATGCGTATAACATTGATGCGTCACGGCGAGCCGCAACTCGCCAAGGGTGGCTGGATAGCGCCCATGCAAATGGCACAGTGGATTGATCTCTACAATCAATCGCTGATCAAGGAAGGCGGCATCCCTGCGGAGTGCCCCGTGGCAGCGTTTTCCGCGTCGACCATCGTGGCCAGTACGGCGCCCAGGGCATGCTCGACGGCCAGGGCGCTGGGCGATTTCCCCTTCACACAAGAGGCGATTTTCACGGAAGCGGAGCTTCCCTTTGCCCTCTGGAAAGCGCCCTGGCTGCCGCCTCCAGCCTGGGCAGCGATTTTTCGCCTGCTCTGGCTTTGCGGTTATGCGCGCGGCTCGGACTCGCTGACGATCACCCGGCAGCGTGCCAGGGCTGCCGCCGGGCGGCTTGTTGCGCTGGCCGCCAAGGGGCCTGTGCTGCTGGTCGGGCATGGCATCATGAATCGTTTGATCGGCAAGGAACTGCAGGCATTGGGTTGGCTTGCCCGCAACAGGCAAGGCAGCCGCTACTGGAGCATGGGTGTGTATGAGCTGTGAGAACTTGTGGGCGTGGATCGATACAATAGATGGTGATGTGATCGAAACGCTGGGACCGTCCCGTTGCGAAGGTCAGCGTCATCCATAAAGAAGGCCGTGCCGATGCAAATTTCCATGAATGATGTGATCGCTGAGCAAGAAGTGATAGCCCTCTACAAGGCCAATCACTGGTCGTCCGCGGAAAAACCCAGGGAGTTGATGGCCGCGCTGCGCAATTCCCACAGCCTGGTGACGGCCCGTGCCGATGGCAAATTGATTGGCATCGGCAATGCCATTTCCGATGGCCATCTGGTTGTCTACTTTCCGCATATGCTTGTCGATCCCATGGCGCAAGGCCAGGGCGTCGGCAGAAAGATGATGGCGGCCATGTTGGAAAGATACGCGGGGTTTCACCAGCAAATGCTGACGGCGGACGGCAGGGCCATCGCGTTCTACGAATCCATGGGATTTGTTCGCGCCGGGAAAACAGAGCCCATGTGGATCTATGCGGGCGAGGAGCATTGAATGGTGATGCCGACATAAAAACAGCGGCTGCCCATGCTGGCGCAGCCGCTGTTTTTTCAGGCGGACACGGTGATCAGAACTTCACCCACAGCCGTCCGAAATACGAGGCGCCGTTCAGGCCGAACTGCACGCTGTCGTATTTGAAGCCGTTGTCCGTTTCATCCGCGTTTTGCGTGGTCGGCTTGACGTTGAAGATGTTGTTGCCGCCAAAGGTCAGCTTGGTATTTTTGTTGATGCTGTAGGTAAAGCTCAAGTCGGCCGAGGTCTTGGCCGCGTAATGGGCGTTGGGTACGCCGGCGGCCGTGCCGCTGAAGGTACCCAGGGTTTGCGGGCCAAAGTAGATGATGCGCAAGTCCGATTCCAGCTTGCCCGTGACGTAGTCGAAGCCCAGGGTGGCTTTCGAACGGGGGCCGCCCTGTTCGATGAACAGGCGTTCGCGCTCGGACAACAGGACATCCTCGAAGCCCGTCAGCGAGGCGGGCGTCTTGACTTTCGTCACTTCCGTCTTGCTCAAGTTCAAGGCCAGGAAGGTGGTCAGGCGGTTGCCTGCCAGTTCGCCCTTGTGCGACGCCGTCAGGTCCAGGCCGCGCGTGCGCGTGTCGATGGAGTTGACGAAGAATTGCGCCTCGCCCACGCCCAGCAGGGCCAGGCGCGCGGCCAGGTCAGGGTAATTGTCGGCATTGAAGCGGCCCGACAGCACGATGCGGTCCTTGATCTTGATGTTGTACAAGTCGGCCGTCACGGAAATGGCTTGCGTGGGCGTCCAGGTGGTGCCCAAGGTAAAACTGGTGGATTTTTCCTCTTTCAGCTTGGGAATGCCGGCCGCGTTGGCGACGGTGCCGCCGTTCGGCGCCAGCACCACGTCGGTGGGCACGCCGCCGATGAAGTCGGTAAAGGTGGACGAGAAATATACTTGCTGCAACGATGGCGCGCGGAAACCCGTGCTGGCCGAGCCGCGCAGCAGCACGTTCGGCGCCACTTTATAGCTGGCGGCCAGCTTGCCCGTCACGGTGGAGCCGAAGTCGCTGAATTTTTCATAGCGCAGGGCGGCCTGGGTTTTCAGGCGTTCCGTCCAGTCCAGTTCCACGTCGCCATACGCGGCGATGCTGTGGCGCCGGGCCTTGGTGGCGTCGCCGGGCTGGAAGCCGGGAAAGCCCTGGCTGCCCGCATTGCCGCCCACGCCCACGCCGTCGGCGTCGATGTAGGAAGCCGCTTCACCGGCCATGATCTTGTATTCCTCGCTGCGGTATTCGGCGCCGAAAGCGACGTTCATGCCGCTCATTACCGTGTCGTAGTAGCGGCTGAAGTCGGCGTTGCTGGTCAGCTGCTGGAACGAAAAGCCGCCCGCGTCAAAGTTGCTGGCGCTGATGCCCTTGCCGCCGTTCATCAGATCGCGGTTGGCGATCGAGGCATTCAGGGTATGGCTGATGTCGTAGCGCATCTTGTTGTAGCCATAGGTTTGCGAGAAATCCGCATGCCATTCGCCGATCTGGCTGCGGTGGCCAATGGTGGCGTACTGGTCGTCGATCTTGCCGTTAATGAAAGGCACGAAACCGTCCGGGTACATGGCCGCCGAATTGCGCGACGGAATGTCGTCGCTGCCGATGCCGCCCCGGCCAAACGCGGCGCTCGAGGCGTCGCGCGTCTGCGTGCCGGCCGTGAAGTACAGCTTGCCCGTGCCGCTGGTGGCGTAGTCGCCATTGACGTACAGGGTTTTGTTCTTGGACTTGGTGTCGCCGATGATGCGCATGCTGTCGGAATCGGCGCGGTTCGAGCGGCCCCGGTCCAGGTATTCGCCCGTGATGGCGAGCGTGCCCTTGTCGCCCAGCGCGATGCCGCAGTAGGCGGAGGTCATGTAATTCTTGCCGTCGCCTGCGGAATACTGGCTGTAGCCGGCCACCGCTTCGCAACCCAGGTTTTTCTTCAGTTCGATGTCGATCACGCCGGCAATGGCGTCCGAGCCGTACTGGGCGGCGGCACCATCGCGCAGCACTTGCACGTTCTTGATCGCCAACAAGGGAATCGCATTCATGTCCGTGCCCGTATTGCCGCGGTTGCGCGCGCCGAACAGGTTGACGAGCGCCGTCGTGTGGCGCCGCTTGCCATTGACCAGTACGAGGGTCTGGTCGGAGCCGAGGCCGCGCAGGGCGGCCGAATCGATCAGGTCGGCCCCGTCGGCGCCCGTCTGGCGCGTGGAATTGAACGAAGGCGAGATGTATTGCAACGATTGCGCCAGGTCGAATTGGCCGCCTTGCTCGGCTACCTTGGAAATGGGAATGATATCGACCGGCACCATGGTATCGGTGGCGGAACTGGCGACCCGGCGCGAGCCGACCACGCTGACCGTTTGCACGGGCCCTTCCGTGGCCGCAGGATCGTTGCTCTGCGCCATGGCGGCGGGACTGAAGGCGGCCAGGGCGGCGCTGCCGTACAGGCTGATGAGGACTGCTTTACGCAAGGTGGTGAGGGTCGGCACGCAGTATCTCCAAGTGGTATTGTGACTTGATTCTAGTGCCATCATTTCATCATTCACCAGCGATACTTTGTTTTGTTATTACAAATTTGTAGTAACTGTTGTTTCCTGGTTGATTATCTTTTCGCCGCTGCCCGGCTTGCCTTGTACTGGTGCGGCATGCCCCGTTCAGGTGCTGCGCTGCACCATGCCGCCCACCAGGATTTCCGCAGGGCTGTATTGCACTTCGATCAGACACGGCTGCTGCGTCACGTGGCCCTGATGCAGATGCAGCGACTGTTGCCTGTGCGCTGACAGCGCGCCCGCCGCCACGCCCGTGGCGCTGTCTTCCAGTGCCGGGTCGAGGTGGTTGAAATTGCGTCCCTCGTATGTGTTCTCGCCCGTGCGGCAATACGCATAGCAGCCGTTAACCTTGTGCAAGGCGCTCCAGTCGGCGATCAGTTCCAGGTTCGGCCGCAGCGCGCGCAGGATGGTGCTGTCGGCCACTTCCAGCAGCAGCTTCGGGCTGCCGACGGAGGCGACCACGGGCGGCGACAGCAAGTGCATGTGCTGGCCCATCAGTTCCGACGGCACATATTTTTCCACCATGACGGCCGGCGCCGGCTGCTGTGCCAGGCCAATGAATAAATTTTCTACGCGGCGCAGCAGCCGCAAGGCTTGCCCGCGCATGGCCGTGGTGACCGTCAAGGCTGCCGGGGCGCCAAGCGCCGTCAGCAGCACGTGCGCGGCGGCCAGGGTGGCGTGCAGGCACAGGGGACTGCGCGTGTGCGGGTAAAAATAGTCGAGCACGATGCCGCCGTCCGCTTGCCGGTCGAGGAAGACGCAGGCACTCACATTGCGCTCGCGGGCGAATTGCTGGCGCGCCGTTTCGCTGCCATGGTCATTTTCCACGACCAGCGCCGCATTGCCGCCACCGGGTGCGGCGCCGAAACATTTTAATAAGTGGACGATCATGGCGCGCGATGTGCAAGGTAAAACACGAGCATAAACGATAAGTCCGATTGCAGATGAGTATAATATACTGTGTTTATATACAGTATTGAGGTAGATCATGTGGGGCGCCGTCTTACCCGAGTATGCTGAGCTGTACTGCCTGAGCAATTTCAGCTTCCTGCATGGGGCCTCGCATGCGGAAGAGCTGGTGGCGCGCGCCGTCCAGCTCGGGTACAAGGGGCTGGCCATTACGGATGAGTGCTCGCTGGCGGGTGTCGTGCGGGCGCATGCGACGGCCAAGCGGGCCGGGTTTCCGCTGATTATCGGCGCGCATTTTCATTTGACGCAGGCCGACGGCAGTCCGGCCCTGTCCTTGCTGGCGCTGGTGCAAGACATCGATGGTTATGGCAACTTGTCGGAGCTGATCACGATGGCGCGCACGCGGGCGGCCAAGGGGCGCTATCTGCTGACGCCAGACGATTTCGCCGCGCCCTCGGCCGAGTTTGCCCATTTGCGGGGGTTGCCCGGCTGCCTGATGATCTTGCTGCCCAGCTATCCGGCCCAGCCCGAAACGCTGCGCGCG
This sequence comes from Janthinobacterium sp. OK676, assembly GCF_900103595.1. Classification (NCBI taxonomy): domain Bacteria; kingdom Pseudomonadati; phylum Pseudomonadota; class Betaproteobacteria; order Burkholderiales; family Oxalobacteraceae; genus Janthinobacterium; species Janthinobacterium sp. OK676. The sequence continues at coordinate 470,284 of NZ_FNHA01000002.1, read as the reverse complement.
CAAGGCGCGTGGATGGCGGCCACCTTTGGCGGCGAGCGCAGCTGGATTGGCCTGAACCTGCTGCAGCGGGCACAGGATGACGCGCACCGCGGCGCCGTGCAGGAGGCGGCGCAGGCGCTGGGCTTGTCCGTGGTGGCCATCGGCCACGTGTGCATGCACGTGCGTTCGCGCAAGCCCTTGCTCGACACCTTGTGCGCGATCCGCGTGGGCAAGCCTGTGAGCGAGTGCGGCTATGCGCTGGCGCAAAACGCGGAGCAGCATCTGCGCGCGCGCCTGCGTCTGGCCAATGTGTATCCGCCGCAAGCGCTGGCGGAAACCGTGCGCATCGCCAAGCTGTGCGAATTTTCCCTTGGCAGTCTGTGCTATGACTATCCCGACGAGCTGGTGCCGGGCGGCCACACGCCGGCCACCTATCTGCGCGAGGAAACGTATGCGGGCGCCCGTATCCGCTTTCCGCTGGGTATTCCAGCCAACGTGCAGGAGCAGATCGAGCAGGAGCTGGAGCTGATCGCCGAGTTGTCGTATGAAGCGTACTTTTTGACCGTGTACGACATCGTGCGCTTTGCCCGCTCGCAAAACATCCTGTGCCAGGGCAGGGGATCGGCCGCCAATTCGGCCGTCTGCTATTGCCTGCACATCACGGAAGTGGATCCGGCGCGCGGCAATTCACTGGTCGGGCGCTTCATGTCGCGCGAGCGCAACGAGCCGCCCGACATCGACGTCGACTTCGAGCACCAGCGGCGCGAAGAGGTGATCCAATATATCTACGGCAAATATGGGCGCGAGCGGGCCGCGCTGGCCGCCGTGGTGATCAGTTACCGGCCGAAAAGCGCCTTGCGCGACAGCGGCCGGGCGCTGGGGATCGACCTGGCCATCGTGGAAAAAGTGGCCAAGGCGCATCGCTGGTTCGACGGCAAGCGTGATCTGCTGGACCGCCTGGCCGAATGCGGTCTGGACCCGGAAGCGGCATTGTCGCAGCAGTGGGCCGGCCTGGCGCAGCAGTTGTTGGGCTTTCCACGCCATCTGTCGCAGCATCCGGGCGGCTTCGTCATTGCGCACGGGAAGTTGTCGCGCCTGGTGCCGATTGAAAACGCCAGCATGGCCGAACGCAGCGTCATCGAGTGGGACAAGAACGACCTCGAGGAACTGGGCTTGATGAAGGTCGACGTGCTGGCGCTGGGCATGCTGTCGGCCCTGCGCCGCGCCCTGGAACTGGTCGGTGCGCGGCGTGGCGAGGAGTTCCGCCTGCAGGATATTCCCCGCGAAGACCCTGCCACCTACGACATGATGTGCGAGGCCGACACCATCGGCGTGTTCCAGATCGAGTCGCGCGCGCAGATGAGCATGCTGCCGCGCCTGCGGCCCCGTGAATTCTACGATCTCGTCATCGAGGTGGCGCTCGTGCGCCCCGGCCCCATCCAGGGCGGCATGGTGCATCCGTATCTGCAGCGCCGCCAGCAGAAAGAACCGGTCGAGTATCCGAAGGGCCTGGAAAAGGCGCTGGGACGCACTCTGGGCATTCCCATTTTCCAGGAGCAAGTGATGCAGGTGGCCATCATCGCAGCCGATTTCACGCCCGGTGAAGCGGACCAGTTGCGGCGCGCCATGGCTGCCTGGAAACGCAAGGGCGGCATGAACAATTACCATGACCGCATCGTCGATGCCATGGTGGACAATGGCTATGAGAAAAAGTTTGCCGAGGCCATCTTCAGCCAGATCGAGGGCTTTGGCGAATACGGCTTTCCCGAGTCGCACGCGGCCAGTTTCGCCCTGCTGACGTATGCCAGTTCCTGGCTGAAATGCCACGAACCTGCCGCCTTTCTGTGCGCCTTGCTCAACAGCCAGCCCATGGGCTTTTACAGTCCCTCGCAACTGGTGCAGGATGCTCGCCGGCATGGCGTGCAAGTGCTGCCCGTCGACGTGGCCGTCAGCGCCTGGGAAGCGGCATTGGAGGAAGGGCAGGACGCCCCGCCCGCCGTGCGCCTGGGCTTGAACAGCCTGTTCGGCATGCGTGCCGAGGCGGCCCGGCGCATCGAGGATGCGCGCGCCATCGCCGCTTTTGTCGACGTGGCCGACCTGGCGCGGCGTGGCGGCCTGGATCGTCATGACTTGCAGGTGCTGGCTGCCGGCAATGCGCTGCACGCGCTGGCCGGCCACCGGCGCGCGGCGCTGTGGCAGGCGGCCGGCGCCGTGCCCGACAAGGATTTGCTGCGCGCCACGACGCAAGAGGAAGATTTGCCCGTGCTGGCCGCGCCCACGGAAGGCGAGAGCATCGTCAGCGATTACCGCACGCAAGGCCTGACCCTGGGCCGCCACCCGCTGGCGCTGCTGCGCAGGCAATTGCTGGAACAGCGTTTCATGCCGGCGTCCACGCTGATGACGTACACGAGCGGACAAGTGGCGCGTGCCTGCGGCATCGTCACCGTGCGCCAGCGGCCGGGGACGGCCAAGGGCGTCATCTTCATGACACTGGAAGACGAGACGGGCACGGTCAACGTCATCGTCTGGCCCGACCTGGTGGAAAGCCAGCGGCGCGAAGTGCTGAGTGCGCCGCTGCTGGGCGTGTACGGCGTGTGGCAGCGCGAGGGCATCGTGCGCAATCTGGTGGCCAAGCGCCTGGTCGACATGTCGCATCTGCTGGGACGCTTGCGCACCAGCAGCCGTGATTTCTGTTGAGAATTGTCTTGTTTGACCAAGGCATGGCATTATTTAAGAATGACAACATTCCCCGAACCGACACTGCGTCCCGCCCTCGTCGCCGACGCGCCCGCCATCGTCGCCCTGATTGACGACTTGATGCCCTTTTTGACCCTGCATCCGGACGGTGCGGGGGCGGAAAAGTTCATTGAAAACTGCCGCCAGCCGGCCATCGAAAATTACCTGTCGCTGCCGAACTATCATTACCAGCTCGCGCATATCGACGGCGAACTGGCCGGCGTCGTGGCCATGCGCGACAACACGCATCTGTTCCACATGTTCGTGCCGCGCGCCCTGCACCGGCGCGGCATGGCGCGCCGTTTGTGGCAGGCAGCCCGCGATGCGTCCTTGGCCAGGGGCGGTGTGACGGCCTTTACCGTCAATTCCTCGATGTATGCCTTGCCCCTGTACCAAAGCCTGGGTTTTGTCGCCACGGGGCCGAAGGTGGAGACGGGCGGGATTGCCTTCGTGCCGATGCGCATGGAATTGTAAATCACCCCAACGACAAGGACTGGGGGCGTACCCTCAGGGTACGACCCCGGCATTTGCTTTTTGGGTTGGTATTGATTACCAGCGCACGATCTTCCCCGGGTTCATGATGTTCTTCGGATCCAGCGCATGTTTCAAGGCGCGCATGGTGTCGATGGCGCCTACACCATGTTCTTCCACGAGGAACGCCATCTTGTGCATGCCCACGCCGTGCTCGCCCGTGCACGTGCCATCCATGCCGATGGCGCGCGTGACCATGTCGCTGTTGACCTTTTCCGCGCGCGCGATGTCGGCCGGGTCGTCGGGGTCGACCAGCATCTGCACGTGGAAATTGCCGTCGCCCACGTGGCCGATGATGGCGTAGACGAGGCCCTGTGCTTCGCAATCGGCCTTGGTGGCGAGGATGCATTCGGCCAGGCGCGAAATCGGCACGCAGCAATCGGTGGAAATGGCGCGGCTGCCGGGGCGCATCTGCAGCAGGGCGAAATACGCGTTGTGGCGCGCGGCCCATAGGCGCGAGCGGTCTTCGGGGCGGCTGGCCCATTCGAAATCGCTGGCGCCGTGTTCGGCCGTGATGGCTTGCACCAGCTGCGCCTGCTCGGCCACGCTGGCCGGCGTGCCGTGGAATTCAAACAGCAACAAGGGTTTTTCCGGTAGCGCCATCTTGTCGTAGGCATTGATGGCTTTCACGCCATTTTCATCGAGAAACTCGACCCGCGCCACAGGAATACCCATCTGGATGGTCTGGATCACGGCGCTGACGGCTTCACCCGTGCCGGGAAACGAGCACACGGCCGCCGAGATCGCTTCCGGCAGCGGATACAGTTTCACCGTCACTTCCGTGATGATGCCCAGGGTGCCTTCGCTGCCGACGAACAAGCGCGTCAGGTCGTAGCCGGCCGACGATTTTTTCGCCCGGGTTCCCGTCTTGATGATGCGGCCATCGGCCGTCACCACGGTCAGAGCCAGCACGTTTTCGCGCATGGTGCCGTAGCGTACGGCGTTCGTGCCCGAGGCGCGCGTGGCCGCCATGCCGCCCAAGGACGCATTGGCGCCCGGGTCGATGGGGAAGAACAGGCCCGTGTCGCGGATTTCTTCATTGAGCTGCTTGCGCGTCACGCCCGCCTGCACGGTGGCCGTCAAGTCTTCACCATGCACGGCGACCATCTGATTCATTTGCGACAGATCAATCGTCACGCCGCCGTGCAGGGCCAGCACGTGGCCTTCGAGCGAGGTGCCGCTGCCGTAGGCGATGATGGGCACGTCGTGCGCGCTGCACAGCTTGACGGCGGCCGCCACTTCCTCGGTGGAATGGGCGAAGATGACGGCATCCGGCAGCATGGGGGGATAGCTCGACTCGTCGCGGCCATGGTGTGCACGCATGGCTTGCGTCATGGAAAAGCGGTCGGCAAAGATCAGGGAAAGTACGGCAGCAAGAGAGTCTGGCAGCGGTTTTTTCAGTACCGCCAACTGGTCAGTTTGATTCACGCAAGTCCTCCGTTTTTTTTATTCTACCCCGCACCTGGAGATTTCACCGAAGCCCCATTTTTGCCAGTCGTAAAAAAATCTGCATGGTGTGTCGTGCATTGGTTGTAAATGAGAATCATTTCTATTAAAATGCCCGCCAGTAGTTATTTTGCAATGCGTGCTTCAACCCGAAAGGCCATGCCCATGAGATTTCCCCTGTCCTTCGCCGCCGTCCTGCCCGCCTGCGTACTGGCCCTGAGCGCCTGTAGCAGCGTCGCACCCGTCACCGGTGCCGGCGCCACCGCCATTGTGCCTGCCGCGGCGCAAGACGTGCGCCAGCTGGGCCAGATCGTCGACCTGCGCAGCGGCCAGCGCGTGAGCGCCGAGCAATTGCTGGCCCAGCTGGCCGCCGCGCCGCGGGTGATCGTGGGCGAGCAGCATGACCAGCTCAGCCATCACCAGATCGAGCAATGGCTGCTGCAGCAACTGCAGGGCCAGCGTCCGCAAGGCAGCGTGCTGCTGGAAATGCTGAACCCGGACCAGCAGGCCAAGGTGGACAAGGTCAAGCCGTGGCTGCAGACGGATCCCGTCGTGCGCCCCGAACACGTGGCCGAGCTGCTGGCCTGGCAGCCGAACTGGAAATGGGCGCAGTATGGCGACCTGGTGATGACCGTGATGCGCGCGCCGTATCCCGTCTGGTCGGCCAACCTGGACCGAAGCGAGATCAAGCAACTGTTCATCGACAAGCCGGCCGTGCAGGGCAAGCATTCGAACCTGGCCAACGATGGCAAGGTGCATGAAAAATTGAAAGACATTATCCGCGTCATGCACGACAACCAGATCGACGAGCCGCGCCTGGCCGCCATGCTGTCGGTGCAGCAGCAGCGCGACCGCCGGATGGCCGAGCGCCTGCTGGCCGCGCCCGCGCCTGCCGTGCTGATCGCCGGCGCCTACCATGCGCACAAGGACCTGGGCGTGCCGCTGCACGTGCAGGACTTGACGGGCGGTCCCGCGCCGCTGGTGCTGGTCCTGGCCCAGCAGGGCGCGACGGTGCTGGCGCCGCAGGCCGATTTCGTCTGGTTCACGCCAGTTGTGGCGCCCGCCGTCGCCAGCGCCAAGTAAGCCGTAGCACCTCCGCCGGGCGTTCAGCCCGGCATTCTCCCCCAGCAAGCTTCTTCGCAGCAGCCAGGTAGTCCGTCCGATTTTTTTGCATGCGCGTGCGCGCCGTTGGCGCAGCCATGCCTGTTACCTGTTGAAGCTTCCATGCGTATCTCCTGTCTCAAAGCCGCCGCTGGCGGCGTCGTTCTTTCCCTGTTGCATGCCACGGCGCAAGCGTCTGCCTTGCCGCACGATATGTCGCCGCTGGGCATGTTCTTCGCTGCCGACCAGGTCGTCAAAAGCGTGCTCGTCGGCTTGCTGGTCGCCGCGCTGGCCACCTGGGTGGTCTTGCTGGTGAAGGGCGCCAGTTTGCTGCAGGCGCGGCGCGCAGCGTCGCAAGCCGTCGCCGTGCTGAAGATGGCCACCTCGCTGCCGGACGCGGCGGCAAAGAGCGGGGCGTCCGTGCTGGCGCAACAGCTGCTCGGCGATGTGCAGCAGGAACTGACTCTGTCGCACGCCAGCGCGCCGGCGCCGGCCCTGAAGGAGCGGGCTGGCTTTCGCCAGGAACAGTGGATTGCGCACAATATACGCAGCATGACGCAAGGCATCGGTCTGCTCGCCAGCATCGGCGCCGTGGCGCCGTTCGTCGGCCTGTTCGGTACCGTGTGGGGCATCATGAACAGTTTCATCGGCATCGCCGTCAGCCAGAGCACGAATTTGGCCACCGTCGCGCCCGGCATCGCGGAAGCCTTGCTGGCCACCGCCCTGGGCCTGGTGGCGGCGATTCCCGCCGTCGTCATCTACAACGTACTTAGCCGCGGCATCAACCAGTACAAGGCGCAGCTGCGCGCCGCTTCCGCGCAAGTGCTGCTGATGCTGAGCCGCGACCTCGACACGCGCAAGCAGGCCTGAATCATGGCGTCCCTGTTTCCTTCGTCGGACGACGATACGGCCGACATGCCGGAACTCTGCGAGATCAATGTCACGCCTTTCATCGACGTGATGCTGGTGCTGTTGATCATCTTCATGGTGGTCTCGCCGCTGGCCACCGTCGACCTGAAAATCGACCTGCCGGCTGCCACGACCAAGCCGGCACCGCGCCCCGACAAGCCCCTGTTCGTTTCCCTGAAAGCCGACCGCAGCCTGTACCTGGGCGAAGCGCCCGTGGCGCGCGAGCAGTTAGGCAGTTTGCTCGACGCGCAAACGGGCGGTGACCGTCAGCGCACCCTGTTTTTCCAGGCCGACAAGCAAGCGGCGTATGAAGACGTGCTGGGCGTGATGGATGCCCTGCGCCAGGCCGGCTATCTGAAAGTGGGCCTGGTGGGCCGGGAGGGCGGGTGAATCCGCGTCCGATATTGAGCTGGGGCGTCGCCACGTCGCTGGTAGTGGCCGCCGTGCTGGCGCTGCTGCTGTGGGCCGGCTGGCAGCCCGTCAGCGTCGCTCTCACGCAGCCGCCCGCCAGCGTGATGGTGGTGTTTGCCGCGCAAGCGATGTCGCCGGAGATGCAACAGGCGGCAGCGGCAGGGGTGCGCCAGTCGGCCGCGTCCAGCGATTCCCGGCCGCCAAAGAGTACGACTCGGCGAGAGGCGCTGCCCGTGCTGGCGCGCGCCGCCGCGCCGGATATCGTCGCCGCAGAAAAAGAAGCGAAGGCGGAAGCGATTCCGTCGGCGGAGCCGGGCAAGGATGCCGCGAAGGAAGTGTCCGTGCCCGCGCAAGCCAGCAGCAGCGCCACGCCGGCGCCCGCCGCCGTGCGTGGTCCGCAGGCGGCACCATTCGATAGCGATACGCCGTCGACCAATGCGGCGCCCGCCAGCTGGCAAAGCCGCGTGCTCGGCCATCTGGCGCATTTCAAGCGCTATCCGGGCGACGCGCGCCAGCGCAAGCGGGCTGGCGCCGCCTGGGTACGTTTCCAGGTGGACCGCGACGGCAAGCTGCTGGCCAGCGAACTGGTCACCTCATCGGGCACCGTGCTGCTCGACCGCGAAGCGCTGCAAGTGCTGCAGCGCGCGCAGCCGCTGCCGGCGCCGCCCGACGACGTCCTGCACCAGGGCACGGTGACGGTGACCTTGCCCGTGTCGTTCAAGCTCGACGCCGAGAGCGGCCACGGCACCAGCTGAATTTTCAATCACATAAGAAATCGAGGGTGTATGCATATCAAGACAATGACGCAGGCTGTGGGCATCTGTACGGCGTTGCTCGCGCAGCAGGGATGGGCGCAACAGGCACAAGAGAATGGCAAGGTCGTGTTTTCGCCACTGAATGTCTCGGGTGAAACGGTGCCCGTGGAACAGCAGGCGCTGGAAAAACCGGGCGCCGTCAGCGCGCGCGGCGCCGATACGCGCTTGCAGCCGGTCGACCAGATACTGCGCGGCATGCCGGGCACGTTTACCCAGATCGATCCCGCGCAAGGGGCTGTCAGCGTCAACATCCGCGGCCTGTCTGGTTTTGGCCGGGTCAACACCATGGTCGATGGCGTGACGCAGAATTACTATGGCAGCGCCCCGTCGGAAGTGGCGCATGGTAGCGTGCCCAGCAGTCAGTTCGGCGCCCTGATCGACCCGAATTTCATCATCGGCGTGGACGTGTCGCGCGGTAATGCCGTCGGCGGCGACGGCGTCAATGCGCTGGGCGGCAGCGCCAACTTCCGCACCATCGGCGTCGATGACGTGGTGTTTGCGGGCGAGAAGATGGGCGCGCGCACGAAGATGTCTGCTGGCAATAACGGCGTGGGACGCAGCGCCATGCTGGCCGTGGCCATGAAAAACCCCGCCTTCGATGGCGGGAGCGTCGGCTTCATGGCCGCCACGAGCGCGAGCGTGATCGGCAACAACTACAAGAATGGCAAGGGCACGGACAGCGAGCAATTCGGCTTCGGCTACAACCGTTTCTATCAACAAAAGCCGAAGTCGCAATTGCTCAAGCTGGACCTGAAACTGAGCGACTTCCATGCGCTGGAACTGTCGGCGCGCGATTACCGCAATACGTTCACGCGCCGCGATATCCGTAGCGATGACTACTATGTGAAATATCACTACACGCCGTTTTCGGAATTGATCGACCTCAATGTGGTGGCCAGCAGCAGCCGCGGCAGGCAGAAATACATGCCGGAAGCCTTGATCAATTTCGTCAACACGAGCACGGCCAATCGCGCCGACGCGTTCGACATCAACAACACGAGCAGTTTCAAGCTGGCGGGCGGCGACGCGCTGGTGACCGTGGGCGGCAAGCGGATGCGCAATCAATACAGCAAGCACGTGGAAAGCCTCGTCGACGATCCCGACAATCCGGATGCCAACCGGCAGTCGATTGAAAACAATATTTTTGGCCCCACCGGCAAGCAAAAGATCGACAGCCTGTATGCGGGCCTGCAATACAACCGCGGTATCTATCAGATCAATGCCGGGCTCAATTACACGCGTTTCGAATTGACGGGCTACAAGCCGGCTTGTGACGAGCGCGTGAAATGTTTCCCGCAAGGGGAGGCGAATATCGCGCTGAACGAACACGGGATCAATCCCTCGCTGCTCGTTTCCGCACAGATGACGCCGTGGTTCCAGCCATTTGCCAGCGCCGACCGCACCATGCGCGGGCCGAATCCGCAGGAAGTGTTTTTCTCGAACGACGGCGGGGCCTCGATGAACCCCTTCCTGAAGGGAGAAAAGGCGACGACCTATCAGCTGGGTTTCAATTCCAGCCTGCACGGTTTGCTGAGCGCCAACGATGCGCTGAACTTCAAGGCCTTGTATTTCAAGAGCAAGATCGACGGCTATATCACCAGCCAATCCTTCCTCGTCTGTGACAACGGGCGCAAGTGCAATATGTCGGAAGTGATCGCCACGGACTGGGAGACGGTCGACGAATACGTGACCAATATGTATATCTACATCAACTCGGCCACGCCCGTGCATACGCGCGGCTGGGAACTGGAAGCGCAGTACCAGCTGGGCCCGGCTTTTGCGCGGCTGTCGTACACGCGTGAAAAGACCAGCCAGCCCACCTCGATCGCCAGCGCGTGGTTTGGCGCGTCCGACATCAGTGAGCTGCCCAGCACCTACTACAACCTCGACGTGGGCACGCGCTTGCTGGACAATAAAATGGAAATCGGCGCCATCATCAAGCACACGGGATCGAACCGCCGCCTGTCGCCGGACAACGAAGCCGATGAGGTGACGGGGGAAGTGGCGAAGGTGGACAATCCGAAGATCCCGGCCGTGATCGATTTGTATGCGAGCTGGCAAGTGACGAACAACCTGTTCCTGCGCCTGTCCGTGCAGAACGCGATGGACAAGAATTACTCGGAAGCGCTGAACCGGCTGAACTCGATGCCGTCGCAGTCGAACGACAATACGCCGATGAGTACGGCGCGGGGCAGGACATATGTGGCGGGGCTGGAGTACCGGTTTTAGTTAAGCCCAAGTGCAAATACTGGGGTCGTTTCCTTCGGATTCCCCCTGCAGGGTACGACCCCAGCTCTTCGTTTTGGGTTAATTAATACTCTCTTAATACTCGCGTGGCGTCGTTCCATAATAGCTATGGATCGACGTCGCCCAGGCTTGGTCCGCCATGTTCGGCCAGTTATCCGTGTCGAAGCCGGGCGCGTTCTCGATGCGTTCCTTGTCGACGTTGAGGATAAAGCGCTTGTTGACGGTGTCGAGCAGCAGCGCTTCCCACGGCACGGCGAACAGCTTTTCGCCGATGGTGAAAACGCCGCCGTGGGACATGACGGCGTAGGCGATTTTGCCGCTGCGCATGTCGATCATGATTTCCTTGATTTCGCCCAGATGCTCATCCTTGGCGTTGTGCACATGGTCGCCGATCAGGGTGTCGGCACCCATCAGTTCCGGGCCGGGACCCTTGTGGCCGCGGTTGACATACATGCCGTAGGCGTCGCGTTCTTCGTAGCTCATGATGGACCTCCTGTTGAAAATGCCAGTCTGCCGCCAGGGTGCGGCAGGGTCTGTTCGCTCTCCCACACAAAATATTGAATGGGAAATATTTCAATTCTTCTCATCGCGCATTTGTTGTGCGTAGACAGCAGGAGGGGGAGGGATAGTCGGTATTTGGCGCAAATTTCCGCGCGCGGGGGGCGACGCAGGCGGGCTTTAGTGTATAATTTCAATTTCCCGCACGTGCCGTTCGGCACCATCTGCAATGACCAAATTTGTCTTCGTCACTGGTGGCGTTGTGTCTTCCCTTGGAAAAGGGATTGCCGCCGCCTCCCTCGCTGCGATCCTCGAATCGCGCGGCCTTAAAGTCACCATGCTCAAGCTCGACCCGTATATCAACGTCGATCCTGGCACGATGAGCCCTATGCAACACGGTGAAGTCTTCGTCACCGACGACGGGGCCGAAACCGACCTCGACCTCGGTCACTACGAGCGCTTCATTTCCACCCGCATGAAAAAGGTGAATAACTTCACCACCGGCCAGATCTATGAATCGGTGATCCGCAAGGAACGCCGGGGCGAATATCTGGGCAAGACCGTGCAGGTGATTCCGCATATCACCAATGAAATCCAGGATTACATCCGCCGTGGCGCCGAAGGCTACGACGTGGCCCTGTGCGAAATCGGCGGCACCGTCGGCGATATCGAATCCTTGCCATTCCTGGAAGCGGCGCGTCAGCTGAGCCTGCGCGCCGGCCGCAAGAACACGGCCTTCGTCCACCTGACCCTGGTGCCTTACATCGCCTCGGCCGGTGAGCTGAAAACCAAGCCGACCCAGCACTCGGTGCAAAAGCTGCGCGAAATCGGCATCTTGCCAAACGCGTTGCTGTGCCGCGCCGACCGCGCCATCCCGGAAGACGAACGCGCGAAAATCTCGCTGTTCTCGAACATCGAGGAAGACGCCGTCATTTCCGTGTGGGACGTCGACACCATCTACAAAGTGCCGCAAATGCTGCACGACCAGGGCCTCGACAAGATCATCTGCGATGCGCTGGACCTCGATCCCGCACCGGCCGACCTGTCGATCTGGAGCAAGCTGATCTACACGATGGAACACCCGAAGGCGGAAGTGACCGTCGGCATGGTCGGTAAGTATGTCGAGCTGACCGAGTCGTACAAGTCGCTGATCGAAGCGCTGCGCCACGCCGGCATCCACACGGAAAGCCGCGTCAACATCGAGTACATCGATTCGGAAGAAATCGAAACGACCGGTTGCGACAACCTGGGCAAGTACGACGCCATCCTGGTACCGGGCGGCTTCGGCAAGCGCGGCGTGGAAGGCAAGATCAAGGCGGCCCAGTTCGCCCGTGAAAACAAGATCCCTTACCTGGGCATCTGCCTGGGCATGCAAGTGGCCTTGATCGAATACGCGCGCAACAAGGCAGGCATGCCGAACGCGAATTCGACCGAGTTCGACCTTGATACGGATCAACCTGTCGTTGCACTGATCAATGAGTGGCAAAACCACGATGGTAAAGTCGAGTTGCGCGATGAAAACTCGGACCTGGGCGGTACCATGCGCCTGGGCGCGCAGACCTGCGCCGTCAATCCGGGCACCCTCGCCGCCGAGATCTACGGCAGCGTGGTGACCGAGCGTCACCGTCATCGCTACGAAGCCAATAATCACTACCTGGCCCGTGTCGAAGCGGCTGGCCTGATCGTTTCGGCCCGCACGCCGAGCGAAGATTTGTGCGAAATCATGGAATTGCCGCGCACGGGTGATAATGCCCACCCATGGTATATGGGCGTGCAATACCATCCCGAGTTCAAGTCGACGCCACGTACCGGCCATCCGTTGTTTACCTCGTTCATCAAGGCAGCGCTGGCGCACAAGGAAGCCAACGCCGTCGCTGAATAACGCCGGTCGATAGCGACAGTATTACCCGTAAGACAGCTCCCGGCCAGATGGTTACCGCCGGGAGTTTCTTTGCCCCCTTTGTGCAATTGCGCATCAGAACGCAGTGTGCAGCCCCTGTTACGCTTAACTTTGGAGAATGACATGAGTGCTATTGTTGATATTATCGGTCGCGAAATCCTGGACTCGCGCGGTAACCCGACCGTCGAATGCGATGTGTTGCTGGAATCGGGCGTGATGGGCCGTGCGGCCGTGCCGTCGGGTGCCTCGACCGGTTCGCGCGAAGCCGTGGAATTGCGCGATGGCGACGCCAAGCGCTACTTCGGCAAGGGCGTGCTGCAAGCATGCGAAAACATCAATACCGAAATCTCCGAAGCCATCATGGGCCTGGACGCCAATGAGCAGGCTTTCCTGGACCGTACCCTGATCGACCTGGACGGCACGGAAAACAAATCGCGCCTGGGCGCCAACGCCATCCTGGCCGTTTCCATGGCCGTTGCCAAGGCTGCCGCCGAAGAAGCAGGCTTGCCGCTGTACCGCTATTTCGGCGGTTCGGGCGCCATGCAGATGCCAGTGCCGATGATGAACGTCATCAACGGCGGCGCGCACGCCGACAACAACCTGGACATCCAGGAATTCATGATCATTCCAGTGGGCGCCCCGTCGTTCAAGGAAGCCGTCCGCTACGGCGCGGAAGTGTTCCACACGCTGAAAAAGATCCTGCACAAGAAGGGCCTGAACACCAACGTGGGCGACGAAGGCGGTTTCGCGCCATCGCTGGCCAACCATGAAGAAGCCATCAAGCTGATCATCCAGGCCATCGAAGAAGCGGGCTACGAGCCAGGCACGCAGATCGCCATCGGCCTCGATTGCGCCGCGTCCGAGTTCTACAAGAACGGCAAGTACGAAATGGAAGGCGAAGGCCTGAGCCTGACCGCTACCGAGTTCACCAACCTGCTGGCGACCTGGTGCGACAAGTACCCGATCATCTCGATCGAAGACGCGATGCACGAAGGCGACTGGGACGGCTGGGCGATCCTGACGGCCGAACTGGGCAAGAAAGTGCAACTGGTCGGCGACGACCTGTACGTCACCAACACCAAGATCCTGAAAGAAGGCATCTCGAAAGGCATCGCCAACTCGATCCTGATCAAGATCAACCAGATCGGCACCCTGACGGAAACCTTCGCCGCCATCGAAATGGCCAAGCGCGCCGGCTACACGGCCGTCATTTCGCACCGCTCGGGCGAAACGGAAGATTCGACCATCGCCGATATCGCCGTTGCCACGAACGCCCTGCAGATCAAGACCGGCTCGATGTCGCGTTCGGACCGCATGGCCAAGTACAACCAGCTGCTGCGTATCGAGGAAGACCTGGGCGACATCGCCAGCTACCCTGGCCGCGATGCGTTCTATAATCTGAAGTAAGCTGATGTAAAACCCACTGGCCGGCCGGAGATATCCGGCCGGTTTGTTAACCGACTACCCCATGCGCCTGATTACGCTCGCCCTGGCAGCCCTGCTGCTGCTGATCCAATTTCCCCTCTGGCTGGGTAAAGGCGGCTGGCTGCGCGTTGCCGACATGGAAGCCCAGGTGGCGGTGGCCAATAAAAAGAATATGGAATTGAAGGCGCGAAACGCCAAGCTCGAATCCGAAGTGCGCGACCTGAAAGATGGTACGGGCGCCGTCGAGGAGCGTGCCCGCTATGAGCTGGGCATGGTCAAACAGAATGAGATTTTCGTGCAGATCGTGCGCAAGGGACAAACCCCGCCACTGATGGAAACGCCGGTGGACGCTGCCGCGCCGCACTGAGTACTTGCTACTTCCCACTTGTCAGCCTGGACCGATTGCCAGGCTGACATATCACATTATTATTGCAACTGCCTTGCTACTTGCTGATCAGAAACGGGCCTTGCCGGTCGAGATCAGGTAGAAATGGATGCCGGTAACGACGACGGCTACGGCGATCAATGCGGTTTCGAGAAACATCATAAAATTTCCTTTTAAATTAGTCGTGATTTTTTAGCCGCGCGAAGCGAGGAAGCGCAGTTCAGAAGCCAAGTTCGGCATCAGGTTTTCGTAACGGGCAGCTTCCGAGTTCAGCAGGGCGATGTCGCGCTTGCTTGGACGCACATAGCGCTGCTCTTCATCGGTGACGCTGCTGGCGATGACTTCCTTCTGTGCCAGTGCGCTGTACGGCTTGGAAGCGAGCAGGGCGCCCAGGAAGGCGCGCGTGGCGCGGCCCAGGTTGCTGAAGTAATTGTCGTTGTCGTTGCTGTAGGTGTTGGTAAAAGTGGACATATGCCCTCCATGAATGGTCTGTTGTTGCATTGCACAATAATGGAGTTCGCGATATATGTCTAATTCCAAATTCCAATTTCAGAAATTCAAGAAACGAATAATAAGGGCGTAGCCGCCGGCCACGCCTTGAAAAAGAATTTGTTACGAAATGTTTATCCGGCGGCGATGCGTCCCAGTCCCGGATCGTCGCTGAAAAAGCCGTCCAGTCCCGTTTCGATATAGCGCCGCATTTCGGCCACGGAACCGGCTTCGTTGCGCGCGTTTTCACCGTTGCCGTCGCGGAAGTCGGCCGCCAGGAAGCGGTTTTCCGGACGGAAGGTCCACGTGTGCAGCAGCAAGCCCGCCTGGTGCGCATCGTCAACGATGGACGAGGGCTGGGCCAGGCGCTGGTCGGCGCCCAATGCGATGATTGCTCGCGTTGGCGGCGCCACCACGTCCGCGTAGGCGGCGATGTCGCGCAGGCCGGCCGGCGTCGTCATCTGCCCGAACGTCAGCTTGCCGCCCGCCTTGGCCACGTCCATCGGACGTACGTCGCCGCCCACCACCAGCTGCATCAGGCGCACGTTGGCGCGGCGTCCCAGCTTCTCGCGCAAGTATTTCAAATTTGTCACTTCGAAGGACTGGATTTCAATCGGCGCGCGGCGCGTGTATTCGTGCGCCAGCATGGTCGACAGGAAACGGTCTTCCAGTGCCAGGCCCGCATCGCGAAAGTAGGTCGAGCTTTTCAGCTCGGGCACGAGGCCGATGATGCGGCCGCTGGCGGCTGATTGCGCTGCAACAAAATCGATGATTTCTTCCCATGTGGGGATCTGGAATTGTCCATCGTACAGGGTGTTGCCGGTGCGTACTTTCGGCAAGCGTTCGATGGCGCGCAGGGTTTTCAGTTCGGCCAGGGTGAAGTCGTCGACGAACCAGCCTTCGTGCCATTCGCCGTCGACCATCTTCTTGCCGCGCCGGCTGGCGAACTCGGGACGGCGCGCCACGTCGGTGGTGTCGATCAGATTGCTTTCATGGCGCGCCACGAGGATGCCGTCGCGCGTGGCCACCAGGTCCGGCTCGACGTAGTCGGCACCGTCGAGGATGGCCTTGGCGTACGACGCCAGGGTGTGCTCGGGACGCAGGGCGCTGGCGCCCCGGTGGGCGAACACGAGCGGGCGGCTTGGGGGCGTGGCCAGCAGGCCGGCCGCAAAGCCCGGCGCGGCGGCCAGCGCCAGGCCGCCGGCGGCCGCGCGGACGAAGCTGCGGCGCGAAAAGTGGCGCTGCGGGAGGATGGGCGCGCGCATCAGAAGTCCGCCGTCAAGGTAAGGAATCCCTGGCGCGGGGCGATGGGGAAGGTGTTATACGTTTTGTCTGCCGCACCCACGACCACGTTCAGCGCGCCTTCGCGGTTGGCCAGGTTGCTGACGTTCAGGCGCCAGCGCGGATTTTTCAGCCAGCTGGCCATGGCCGGCAGCTTGCCCGACACGCCCAGACCCATCAGGAAATAGCTGGGCACGGACAGATCGTTGGTGTACGTCGCGTAGCGTTTGCCCACGTAATCTCCCGTCAGTTGTACTTCGATATCGCCAAACGTCGCGGAAGCCACGAACTTGTTCAGCCATTCCGGCGAGCCCGGCACGTTCTTGCCGGCCGTCAGTACCAGCGCGGCGCCATTGTTGTAATTGTCCGCGTACTGCGAACGGTTGTATGACAAGGCATTGTAGAACGAAAAATTGTTGCCGAAGTGAACAGTGCCGGCGATGTCGATGCCGTCCGTGCGCACGCTGCCCACGTTGGCCAGCACGGGGTTGCCGCCGATGATGGAGGAAATCACGGGCGTCGGGCTGATCTGCAGCAAGCGGTTGCTGAAGTCGACGTGGTAGACGTTGACCTGGCCATCGATGGCCGTGATGGCGCCCATGTTCAATGGATGGCTGCCGCGCACGCCCACTTCATAGGTGAGGGCCGTTTCCGGCTTGGCGTCGCGCTTGAACAAATCAAAAGCGGCCTGGCTCGACAAGCTCCATGGCGAGGCGCCACCGCCGCCATAGGTGACGAACTGGCGCATGTTTTTCTGGATATTGAAGTACAGCTGGTCTTGCGGCGTGACATCCCAGCGCGCGCCCACTTGCGGCAAGAACCATTTTTTCGTGTTGATGGTGCCGACCGGCAAGGCCGTCGAACCGCCGGCGATGGCGCCCCTGGCCGGCTGCACGGGGAATTGGCCATCGGCAAACTGCAGGCTGGACTTGAAGCCGGCCTGCAGCGCGATATCGGGGCGGATGCGCCATTCATCCTGCAAGTGCAGCTGCACCACCTTGTTGTCGATCTCGCTGCCGTATTGCGTGATCAAAGGATTGCTGGGGCGGTCGTAAGGCGACGTTGGGTTGTTGACGTCCAGCGCGTACCAGCGGCGGTAGGCGGACGAGCGGTTCTGTTCCAGCCACAGGCCCGCTTCGATCTGGTGCTCGCCGATTTCCTTGCGCAAGGTGGAAATGAAGCCGCCCCGCTTGATGTCGTATTCCGTCGTGCGCACGGCATAGCCCGAGTTGCCGAAGACTTCCTTCAAATTCTGTTTCGGATAGTACACGCTGAACAGGCCCGGCAAGCCGGCCACGCCGATGGGGCCGGCCACCACGCCCGCGCCGTCATCCTTGTGGTAATACACCTGGTTCGACCACGTCATGCCTTCGGACAAGTTGGCGTCGAACTTGGCGTAGGCCAGGTAATCGGTGCGCTGCGCGTCGCTGTAGTAATTGCGGTAATTGTTGCCGTCGGCGGCAGGCGTGGCGCCCGTCGGCGACAGATAATTGAGGGCCGCCTTGAAATCCGGGTACAGGAAGGGGCGCGTGTACGGCGCGCTCGTTTCGCCGGCCACGTGCACGGTGCTGTCTTCGTTCGGCTCGATCTTGTCCGAGTAATTGAAGAACAGGGTCAGCTTGCCCGCGTCGCTGCGGTTGACGTATTTGGCGTTGAACTGGTCGCCGCCCTGGCGCGCATCGAAGTCCCAGGCGCGCGCTTCATGGTGCAGGATGGAAAAATAAGCGCTGCCGCCGTCGCCGAAGGCGCCCGTGTCGTAGCGGGCAAACGTGCGCGAAGTGCGGTGGCTGCCCACCGTTTGCTGCACGCTGGCGCCCTGTGTGGCCAGCGGGTCGCTGGAATAGGTTTCGATGGTGCCGCCCAGGTTGCTGGTCGAGGCCGTGGCCAAATCGCCCGCGCCCGACGACAGCACGACGCTGCGCACGTTTTCGCTGATGACGGCGCGCTGCGGCGACAGGCCGTTGTAGTTGCCGTACTGCTGGTCGCCCAGCGGCACGCCATCCATGGTGTAGCCCAGTTGCTGGCCGGAAAAGCCATGCACGAACAGCGACAGGTTCTGCTCGTTGTTGCCCCATGGATCAGCCGTCTGGAAGCTGACGCCAGGCAAGGTTTGCAAGGCTTTCAGGGGATTCGTGCCGGGCAGGATTTTCTGGATTTCATTCTTGCTCAGGGCGACCGAGGAGCGCGTCTTGCGCGAGGAAATCTCCACGGTGGTTATCGGTGAGCCGTCGTCGGCGGCAGCGGCAGGCGCGGCCATCTCGGTGGCTGCGGACGCCACGGCGGCGGCTACGACCGTTTGCGCCAGGGCAGGCAAACTCAAGCCTGCGGCGCAAGCGCCCAGCAATACGTGGAAGGAATGGCGGCGCAAGGCCAGCGTCAAGTGGGTGGTCATCATCAGCCTGTGGAAAGTAGTGTGGGTAATGCAAGCTGCGCAGCGTAACGGCGGCGCGTGACGGGCTGATGACGAACTGATGACGGGAAGATGACAGCAGAAACAATTGCGCCGCCTCAGGGGCGGCGCGGAACGATGATGGCGAAACTGTAATGCTGGGTCGGGCTTAGTTGATGCTGGCGGCTGGCGGAATCAGGACTTCGGCCGGCGCATCCGTAATGAACAGCTGCGCGCAATCGACCTTGTCGAAATCATAATGCTGGCCGCAGAAGTCGCAGTTCACGCCCACGTGGCCGATTTCAGCCAGAGTATCGTTGACTTCCTGCTCGCCCAGCATCTTGAGCATATTGCCCACTTTTTCGCGCGTGCAAGTGCAGTGGAAGCTCGGGTGCAGCGGGTCGAAGACGCGGATCGTTTCTTCCCAGAACAAACGCTGCATCAGGGTATCGATGTCGGTAGCGAGGATTTCTTCCTCTTTCAGGGTCGACGCCAGCATCACGGCGCGGTTCCACGTGTCCAGCGCATCTTCTTCCGATACGGGTGTCGCTTCGGCCTTGCCGCCATGGTGGGGCAGCTTTTGCAGCAGCAGGCCGCGCGAGACGGTGTCGTCCGTGGCCAGCCACAGACGCGTGTCGAGCTGTTCCGAGCGCAACATGTAGTTTTCGATGACGGTGGCCATGTCGTCGCCGTCGAGCGGCACGATGCCCTGGTACGGCTGCTGGCCTGGCACCTTGTCGGCCGGGTCCAGGGTGATGATGAAGCGGCCCTTGCCCGTGGCGTTGAGCAATTGCGGCACGGTGGCGCCGTCGGCAATGGCGGCGTCCGGGTCCAGCTTGGCCGTGGCGCGCAAACGCAGGTCGGAATCGCACTCGACGACCATCAGGCGCACGGGACCGTCACCATGGATTTGCATGATGATGGAGCCGTTGAATTTCAGGTTGGCCGACAGCAGGGCGGCGGCAGCCACCATTTCGCCCAGCACTTTTTTCACGGCCGTCGGGTAGGCGTGGCGCGACACCACTTCCTGCCAGGTGTGGGAGACGTCGATGAACTGGCCGCGCACGGCGGCGTTGTCGAAAATAAATTTTTGCAGGGTATCCTGGCCGGTGGCGGCAGCGCTGACGGCGCCCGTGGTTTCAGTCGTCATACTTTTATCCAATCTTCTTGAGTTGCGTATTAAATAGCTGGCCGCGTTGCACATAGTTCACGGCGTTGCCTTGTAGCCTGGTGATATCGTCTGCGGTCAGGGCCCGCACGGCTTTTGCCGGTGAGCCGAGGATCAGCATATTGTCGGGAAATTCCTTGCCTTCCGTGACCAGGGCGCCCGCGCCGACCAGACAATTCTTGCCGATCTTCGCGCCATTCAGGATCACGGCCTGGATGCCGACCAGGGCGCCATCGCCGATCGTGCAGCCATGCAACATCGCCTGATGGCCGATGGTGACGTTCGATCCGATGTCGAGCGGGTAGCCCGGGTCCGTGTGCAGCACGGCGCCTTCCTGCACATTGCTGTTGGCGCCCACGGTAATGCGTTCGTTGTCGCCGCGAATCGTGGCGCCGAACCATACGGACGTATTCGCTTCCAGGGTCACCTTGCCGATCACGTTGGCCGTGTCGGCAACAAAAGCGGAAGCATCAATCTGCGGCGCATCGGCGCCCAATTGGTAGAGTGTCATCGTTAGCCTGTGGCGGTGGTGGAAGCGCCGGGCGCGGCCGGACGCGGAAGTTTTGCGCTATTTTACGCTGTTGCAGGGCAAGTCCGGGCGCCGGCCGTCAATCCGGTATAATTATCGAACGGTCGTACTTTTATGTCCGCACTATCTACAGACACAGCATGTGGCGCCATTCGCGTCACTTTCAAGGCAGGCAATGAGATGAAACCCATGAAACTTTCCCGTTCCGAATTCATCAACATCCGCGGCGCCCGCACGCACGTGCGCCACTGGGGCCGTGTAGGGGCGCCCATCCTGTTCATGGTGCATGGCTGGATGGACGTGGCCGCCTCGTTCCAGTTCGTCGTCGACGAGTTGCAAGGCGACTGGCACGTGATCGCGCCCGACTGGCGCGGCTTTGGCCTCAGCGACTACACGCAATCGGACACTTACTGGTTCCCCGACTACCTGGCCGACCTCGACGCCATGCTGCTGCATTATTCGCCCGATGCCCCCGTCAAGCTGCTCGGTCACAGCATGGGCGCCAACGTGGCCGGCCTGTACGCGGGCGTGCGGCCCGAGCGCATCAGCCGTTTCATCAACCTGGAAGGCTTCGGCATGATGGCAACCAGGCCGGAGCAGGCGCCGGGCCGCTACGCCAAGTGGCTGGACGAATTGCGCGAGCCGCCCGCCATGCGCAGCTATCCCACGCAAAAGGCTGTGGCCGAGCGCCTGCAAAAGACCAACCCGCGCCTGCCGGACGAACGCGCCGCTTTCCTCGCCGAGCACTGGTCGGCGCAGAACGAGGCGGGTGAGTGGGACATCATGGGCGACCCGCAGCACAAGCGGGTCAATCCCATCCTGTACCAGGTGGAAGAAGTGATGGCGTGCTGGCGCCGCATCACGGCACCTGTGCTGTGGGTGGAGGCCGATGACACGAATATGTGGCAATGGATGGGGCCGAAGGAGCAGGCCCGCATCGAAATCGACCGGCGTTTGGCCTGCATCAAGGATGTGCGCTGCGAGATGATGCTGGACGCGGGCCACATGCTGCACCATGACCAGCCGGCGGCACTGGCGCGTCTCGTGGAAGCCTTTTTGGCCTGATGTGTGTCGGGAACGCCGCAGCGCTATTGGACAAGCAGCGTACAATGAAAACTTCTTCCATGCTGAGCCCGTGCAGGGTATTGTTTTCACATGCTTAAAGTCGACCTGCATTGTCATTCGAATATTTCCGACGGCGTACTTGCGCCCGCCGCCGTGGCCGCCTACGCACGCAAGGCCGGTGTCGACGTGTGGGCGCTGACGGACCACGATGAAGTGTCGGGCGTGGCCGCCGCGCGCGCGGCCGCACTGGACCTGGGCATGCGCTTCGTGGCCGGCGTGGAAATTTCCATTACGTGGGCCGGCGAAACCGTGCACATCGTGGGCTTGCAAGTCGATGAAAACAATCCGGGCCTCGTGCAGGGCTTGCACCAGACGCGCTCGGGGCGCGACGCGCGCGGCCGCGAAATCGCCCGCCAACTGGACCTGGCCGGCATCCCCGACGCCTATGAAGGGGCCTTGAAATTCGTCGGCAACCCGGACCTGATGTCGCGCACGCACTTTGCCCGCTACATCGTGGAAATGGGGAAATGCGCGAACATCCCCGACGTGTTCAAGAAGTACCTGTCGGAAGGCAAGCCTGGCTACGTCGAGCACCGCTGGGCCACCCTGGCCGAAGCGGTGGGCTGGATACGCGGCGCGGGTGGCGTGGCCGTCATTGCCCATCCGGGCCGCTACCGTTTCAGCGACATGGCGCAAGGCGTGCTGTTCGATGAATTCAAGCAGCTCGGCGGCGTGGCCATCGAAGTCGTCACGGGCAGCCATAGCCCGGACCAGTATCCGGAATACGCGCAGTTGGCCAACGCCTACGGCTTCCTCGCCTCGCGCGGCACGGATTTCCATGCGCCGGGCGAATCGCGCGTGGATTTTGCCAAGTTGCCGCCTTTACCTGCCAGCGTTACGCCCATCTGGCACGACTGGTTCTAGGACGCGGCTGGCCTGCGCCTGCCGCGCGGGCTTGAAAAGTCGCGGCAGCATACTTATCTTTTAGTTATTCTTGTTTTTTCCGGAGCCATTGCCCATGAAACGTATCGTCCTTTTTATCGCCACCAACCTGGCCGTGATGCTGGTGCTGTCGCTCGTGCTCAGTTTGCTGGGCGTGGGCAATCCGGCGCGCGGCAGCAGCCTGAACCTGGGCAGCCTGCTGGTGTTTTCGCTGGTGGTGGGCTTCACGGGATCGATCTTTTCCCTGTTGATCAGCAAACCGATGGCCAAGTGGAGCACGGGCGCGCGCGTGATCGACAACCCGACCTCGTCGACGGAATTGTGGCTGGTCAATACCGTGCGCGCGCTGTCCGAGCGGGCCGGCATCGCCATGCCGGAAGTGGCCGTGTACGAAGGCGACGCGAATGCGTTTGCCACGGGCGCCTTCAAGAATTCGGCGCTGGTGGCCGTCTCCACGGGCTTGTTGCAAAGCATGAACCGCGATGAAGTCGAAGCCGTGCTGGGCCATGAGATCGCCCACGTCGCCAATGGCGACATGGTGACACTCACCCTGATCCAGGGTGTGGTGAACACCTTCGTCGTCTTCATGGCCCGCGTCGTGGGGTTCTTCGTCGACAATGTGCTGCTGAAAAATAACAACCGCGAGGGCGGCGGGCGCGGTATCGGCTATTTCGTCACTGTGATGGTGTGCGAAGTGATTTTCGGCCTGCTCGCTTCCATCATCGTTGCCTGGTTCTCGCGCCAGCGCGAATTCCGCGCCGATGCCGGTTCGGCCAAGCTGCTGGGCAGTCCCACGCCGATGATGCACGCGCTGGCCCGCCTGGGCGGCGTGCATCCGGGTGAGCTGCCGCAATCGATGCAGGCGCTGGGCATCAGCGGCGGCAATGGTGGCTGGGGCGCGCTGTTCGCCACCCATCCGCCGATCGAACAACGCATCGCCGCGCTGCGCGGCGTACAATAATGCTAACTTAACAAGCTGGTCCGCCAGAACGCTTACACATGAGTCAATTTTTCCAGATTCACCCTGATAATCCGCAATTGCGCCTGATCAAGCAGGCGGCGCAAATCATCCAGTCCGGCGGCGTCGTGGCCTTGCCCACGGATTCCTGCTACGCGCTCGTATGCCAGCTCGACGACAAGGGCGCCGTCGAGCGCCTGCGCCGCATCCGTGGCGTGGATGAAAAGCACCATCTCACCTTGCTGTGCCGCGACTTGAGCGAGCTGGGCGTGTACGCCCGCGTGGACAACCGCCAGTTCCGCCTGCTCAAGGCGGCCACGCCGGGCGCCTACACCTTCATCCTGGAAGCGACCAAGGAAGTGCCGCGCCGCCTCAGCCACCCATCGCGCAAGACCATCGGCCTGCGCGTGCCGCAGCACCGCATCGTGCAATGCCTGCTGGAAGAGCTAGGCCAGCCGCTGCTGGGCGCGACATTGACCTTGCCCGGCGACGAAGAGAGCCTGACGGATGCCGACACCATCCGCGAGCGCCTGGAAAAGCTGGTCGACCTGATCATCGATGGCGGCGTCTGCGCGCATGGCCCCAGCACCGTGATCGACCTGACGGGACCGGAGCCGGAAGTGGTGCGCGTGGGACGCGGCGACCCGGCCGTGCTGGGCTTGTAGAGGGGCAGGGTGCGTCCTTGCCGCGCCGCTCTTCATCTGTTCTTAATGACAACGTAAGAAAGAGGCTATGGCGCCTCTGGTAGAATCGCGGTCATGAGTGATTTCAATACGATAGTCCAGACCGTTGCGGTGTACCTGGTGCCGGTGCTGTTTGCCATTTCCCTGCATGAGGCGGCGCACGGCTACGCGGCCCGCTATTTCGGCGATCCCACAGCCTCGAACGAGGGCCGGCTGAGCCTCAATCCCATCCGGCATATCGATCCTTTCGGCACGATCTTGCTGCCCTTGATGCTGTATTTCACGATCCAGGTGCCGTTCGGCTATGCCAAGCCGGTGCCCGTCGATTTCAGCCGGCTGCGCAATCCGAAGAAGCAGATGGCCTGGGTGGCCTTTGCCGGGCCTGGCGCCAATTTCGCCATGGGCCTGGGCTGGATGATCGCCTTTGTCGTGCTCAGCGTTATGCCGCCGACGGAAATGGGCATGTTTTTCCGCAAGATGGCGGGCGCCGGCGTCAGCGTGAATGCGGCCATGTTCGTCTTTAACCTGATTCCCGTGCCGCCCCTCGATGGCGGACGCATCATGACGGGCTTGCTGCCGATGCAGCTGGCGCGCCCGTACGCCAGCATCGAGCGCTACAGCCTGTATGTGTTCGGCGCCCTGGTGCTGCTGATGTATACGGGCATCTTGAACCGCGCCTTGCTGGCGGCGATCGAATTTGTCATCGGCATTTTTGTCACCGTGGTCACGCCGCTGACGGCCCTGTTGACGTGAAACAAGCAACTGGATAGTCGCAAATAATTGATGGAAGTACCGATGCAAGTCACTGAACCAATATTAGAAACCGAAGCGATTTCCGGCTGGCTGCGCCGCTGGGCGCCCCTGATCCCGGGCGGCGAAGTGCTGGACCTGGCCTGCGGCGCAGGCCGCCATGCGCGCCACCTGGTGAGCCTGGGCCACCCCGTGATCGCGCTCGACCATGATCCGGAAATGCTGGAAAAGGCGGCCGGCACGGGCATCACCACTTCGCTGGTGGACCTGGAGGCGCCGGGAGCCGTGTGGCCCTTCGCACCCGGCCGCTTTGCCGGCATCGTCGTCACCAATTATCTGCACCGGCCGCTGCTGGACGCCATGGTTGCCAGCCTGGCACCCGATGGCGTGTTGTTGTACGAAACGTTTGCCGAAGGCAATGAGCAGTTCGGCAAGCCGTCGAATCCGAAATTCCTGCTGAAGGAAGGCGAAATGCTGACCTGGGCGGTGCAGCAGGGCTTGCGTGTGGTAGCGTATGAGGATGGGCGCGTGGAACAGCCAAAAGCTGCTCTGGTGCAACGAATTTGTGCCGTCCGGCCGGATTTTCCACGGTTGGCAGCGCTGCTGCCGACGTTTTGAGCGGCCATACTATGTCAGAATGCACCACAGGCGCGGGCTATCCGCTACAATCGTTGTTTTATTTATCGGCGCTATAAACTTACTATGATCAAGGGCAGCATTGTAGCAATCGTCACCCCGATGCACGCAGACGGCAGTCTGGACTTTCCAGGTCTGCGCAAGCTGATCGACTGGCATATCGCCGAGGGTACGGACGGCATCGTCATCGTTGGCACAACGGGCGAATCGGCAACAGTCAGCGTGGAAGAACACTGCGAACTGATACAGTTGACCGTCGAACATGCCAAGGGACGCATTCCTATCATCGCCGGCGCCGGAGGCAACTCCACGGCCGAGGCCATCAAACTGACGCGTTACGCGAAAGAAGCGGGCGCCGATGCTGTCCTGCAAGTGGTGCCATACTACAACCGTCCTACCCAGGAAGGCATGTACCAGCACTTCAAGGCCATCGCCGAAGCCGTCGACATTCCCGTCATCCTGTACAACGTGCCTGGCCGCACGGTTGCCGACATGAGCAACGAGACCATCGTGCGCCTGTCCGCCATCCCGAATATCGTTGGCGTGAAAGATGCGACCGGCAATATCGGCCGCGGCATCGACCTGCTGCGTTTGGTCCCAGCGGACTTCGCCGTGTACTCGGGCGACGATCCGACGGCCATGGCGCTGATGTTCTGCGGCGGCCACGGCAATATTTCCGTGACGGCCAACGTCGCGCCGCGCGCCATGCACGAACTGTGCGTCGCGGCCATGGCGGGCGAGCGCGCCACGGCAATCGCCATCAATAACAAGGTTTTCCCTCTGCACCAGAAGCTGTTTGTCGAGCCCAACCCGGTGCCCGTCAAATGGGCGATGGCTGAAATGGGCCTGATGCCTGCCGGCATACGCTTGCCGCTGGTGCCGCTGGCTGAAAACTGCCATGCCACCGTGCGCGATGCCTTGCGCGACGCCGGTATCCTGTCTTAAGGCCGAACTTCAAGCCCGGACTCGACCAGTCCGGACCTTCCCTGATTCCAGCTGCTACTTAGCTTCTTATCCAGTTACGACATGACTAATTGCAAGAAAAACCAATCGGCGCCTGCCACCATCGCCGTCCGCGGCATCGTCATCGGCGCCATCGCAGCCAGCCTCGCGGGCTGCGGCATGATCAGTTCGGTAGTAGGCGGCGACAAGGTCGACTACAAGTCGGTCAAGAAAGCCGGTACCCTGGACGTGCCGCCTGACTTGACGCAGTTGCAGCAGGACAACCGCTACTCCTTGCCCGATGCGAAAAACGGCGTGGCCACCGCTTCCGGCTACAACGCGCAGCGCAACGCCACGGCCGGTACGCCTGTCGTCGTGGGCGCCGATGGCGTGGTCGGTGTCGTGCCGGTCACGGCAGGCGGCGTGAAGGTCGAGCGCGCGGGCAACCAGCGCTGGCTGGTCGTCAAGCAGTCGCCTGAAGTGCTGTGGCCGCAACTCAAGCAGTTCTGGGAAGATTCGGGCTTTTCCATCGCCGTCGACCAGCCGACGGCCGGCATCATGGAAACCGAGTGGAACGAAAACCGCGCCAAGGTGCCGCAGGACTTTATCCGCAGCACCATCGGCAAGGCTTTCGACTCGCTGTACTCGACCGGTGAAAAAGACAAGTTCCGCACCCGCGTGGAGCGCCTGGCCGACGGTTCGACCGAGATCTACATCAGCCACCGCGGCGTGGAAGAGGTCGTTACGGGCCGCGACAAGGAAACCACCACCTGGACCGCTCGCCCGAACGATCCGGGCCTGGAAGCGCAATTCCTGGCCAAGCTGATGACGCGCCTGGGCGCGGCCAGCGACGATGCGCAGGCGAAGACGGCTGTCGACGCCGCCATCGTGCAGCCGCAGCACGCCAAGCTGGTCGGCGACGCCGCCACGCCTGCGCGCGCCATCGAAGTCGATGAAGCGTTCGACCGCGCCTGGCGCCGTGTCGGCCTGGCGCTGGACCGCGTCGGCTTCACCGTGGAAGACCGCGACCGCACGCAAGGCACGTATTTCGTGCGTTACGTCGATCCGGACGCCGTCAAGAAAGATGGTTTCTTCTCGAAACTGTTCAGCTGGGGCTCGTCGTCCGACAAGGACAAGGAAGCGCAGCGCTACCGCGTTCTCGTCAAGGCCGGCACGGGTTCGACCAGCCTGGTCAGCATCCTCAGCAACGAAGGCAAACCCGACACTTCGCCAGTGGCAGAGAAGATCCTGGGCCTGCTGAACGATCAGTTGAAATAAGCGTCAGCTACGCGGCAGGTATCCAAACCTGCCGCGCATTAAAAAAGGCTGGCCCGGGAAACCGGGCCAGCCTTTTTTATTGCCTGCGTCCGGCGTCATATCCTGCGGATAACACGCCGGACGCAAAAAAGCCGGCCCGAAGGCCGGCTTTCTTTCTTGCGGGGTGCTAAATTACTTAGCAGCCGATGCAGCAGCCGAAGCGGCAGCAGCAGCGTCCGAAGCGGCCGAAGCAGCGCTCGAAGCAGCAGCAGCAGCGTCGGTAGCGGCCGAAGCAGCAGCGTCAGCAGCAGCAGCTGGAGCAGCTTCAACTGCTGGTGCTGGTGCTGGGGTTTCAACTACTGGTGCTGGTGCAGGAGCTTCTTCTTTTTTGCTGCAAGCAGCCAGAGCAACAACCATCAGGGAGGCGATCAGCAGGGATTTTTTCATTTGTTTTCCTTAATTATTTCAAAAAATAAATCAACATTGTTGCGATGAATAATTACCGGTAATTATCGCTCGTTAGGTCGTCTTCGAAGGCTTTTCGTACCAGGTGGTGCCTGCCAGACAACGGAAACTTCCTAACCGAATATTATAGCGATTTTTGGTGCGTCGCAATAGGAGCAAGAGGCAAATTCGCAACTATTTTGTGATATCGCAATATTTGCCGAAGCAAATTGCAAGCAAGTGTAAGTGTTTTGCGAAAGCGCGACAAAACGATATAAAAATAATATGTTTCATTGCGCTGGCGCAGAAGCTGTTATTTTGCCTACTGTAATACCACTTTGCTACGCCGCACCCATTCAAGCCAGTTCGATCCAGCCATCCTGATACCAGGTGTACAAGGCATCCATCACGTCATCGGAAGCCTGGGCCACGGCGGCGCCATCCAGGGCGCGTTCGTTGGCCAGGGTTTCCAGGGCCGTTTTATCGGCCTTGCCAATGGCAAACGATTCGCCATTGATGAAGACATTCTTGCCACGATACAGCATCAGCGTCTTGCGCGACAACACGACACCCTTTTTCTGCGCGGCGTCCGCGAAGCGGCCCACCGTCAGCGGTTTCGACAGCGGCGTGAAAAACACATTGTGCTTCGGTTCCGACAGGTGTTCACCGAGGAAAATCGTGACGTCTTCTTCCGTGAAGCGCACTTTGTTCAGCTCTTCCGCGATGGTGCTGAGCATTTCACGGGGGATTTCCGCCGGCTTGCCCGACGCTTTCAGGTCCGGATCGCTGTAAATGCCCGGCAAGTCGATCGAATCGGCCATGAATTGCAGGAAAGCTTCGCCCAGTTCCTGGAACGAAGGCGAGCGGAAACCGATCGAATACGTCTGGCAGTCGCCGATGGCCACGCCGTCGTGTGCGTAGTGGGGCGGCAGGTACAGCATGTCGCCCGGTTCCAGGGTGAATTCTTCGTCGGGCGTGAAGTTGCTGAGGATTTTCAGCGGCAAGCCGTCGATCAGGCTCAAGTCTTTCTGCGCGCCGATGCGCCAGTGGCGCTTGCCTTGGCCTTGCAGCAGGAACACGTCATAGGAATCGAAATGCGGGCCCACGCCGCCGCCATCGGTGGCGAAGCTGACCATCAGGTCGTCCAGGCGCGCGTCCGGCAGGAAACGGAACTGGCGCAGCAGGGCGTCAGCCTTGGCGCTGTGCAGGTTGGCGCCCTGCACCAGCAGGGTCCATTCCTTCTGTTTCAGCGAGGGCAGGCTGGTCAGCGGACCTTGCTGCATGTTCCAGTGGCCATCCGCATGGCTGACCAGGCGCGATTCAACGTGATCGAGGGTAGCCAGCTCGGCCAGGGCCTTGAAATCGAACAGCGCCTTGAAGCCGGGTACGGCTTGACGGATCAACAGGGGCTTTTTATGCCAGTAGTCACGCAGGAATTGCGCCGGCGTGATATCGCCGAGGAGAGTTAATGTTTTCATGCGCCCATTATAACAACCGGAAATGCAGGAATGCGCCTGCCGTTGGCGGCGTGAAGGTATAATTTGCCAGCTTATACAATGAAAGGAAGCATAATGAAGATTGCCAAAAATACGGTCGTGACTGTCAACTACAAACTGTCAGACGCGCAAGACAATCTGATCGAAGACGGCCGCCAGCCGATGGTCTACCTGCACGGTGATTATGAAAACACCCTGCCGAAGATCGAAGAAGAACTCGACGGCAAGGAAGTTGGCTATTCCAACACGATCCAGATCGAACCGGATGATGCTTTCGGTGAATACGATCCCGCCTTGGTCAAGGTCGAGCCGCGCAACCGCCTGCCTGAGCCGCTGGAAGTGGGCATGCAGTTCGAAGGCATGCCGGAAAGCGATTCGCCGGACGAAGAAGCGATGATC
This sequence comes from Janthinobacterium sp. OK676, assembly GCF_900103595.1. NCBI lineage: Bacteria > Pseudomonadati > Pseudomonadota > Betaproteobacteria > Burkholderiales > Oxalobacteraceae > Janthinobacterium > Janthinobacterium sp. OK676. The sequence continues at coordinate 440,473 of NZ_FNHA01000002.1, read as the reverse complement.
TTCACCGTCACCGATATCGCCGACGACAAGGTCGTGCTGGATGGCAACCATCCGCTGGCCGGCATCGCGCTGCGCTTCTCGCTGACCGTCGCCGACGTGCGCGCCGCCACCGACGAAGAAATCGCCCACGGCCACGTGCATGGCGCACACGGCCATGACCATGGCGATGAAGATGATGAAGGCGAAGGCGAAGAGGGCGACCACTTCCGTACGCATCCGATTCATTAATACTGCTTGTTCCAGGCCGGCTATATGCCGGCCTGTTCGTTTGTGCCGCTGTTATTAACGGCGTACAGTCGACGCTTTGGCCCTCGCTTGCGCCGATGGCCTGACGGCCCGTTGACGCACCTCAAAGAATGGCGTCTTGCCTGGCCGTACGGCGATGGCGGACCAGTCGTTGTCGATGCTGACGTGGCCCAGGTTGCCTTTCCAGCTGATTTTCGGCCCGCCTGCCTTGGCCGCGGCCTTTTTACTTTTCCCTTCCTTGCCGTCCGCGTCGCCATCGCGCTGCGTATCGACGAGCAACACCTTGCCGCTGAACTTCTTCGCCAGGGTACGAACCTGCTTGCGCGGTCCGGCAAAGCCGTCCTGTTTCGAACTGAAGCTGGGCAGCAACGAATTGTCGTCTTCATCGAGCACGCCCATGTCGCCATCGGAAAACAGCACGATGCCGTCGAGCTGTTTGCGCTGCGCCATGGCGAACAGGCGCTGCAGCCAGGAACGGTTGGCAACCAGGCGGTCTTCGAATTCGCTGTTGCGTCCCGCTTCCGGCAGGAAATGGTTGTTATTCGCGGGCAGGTTGATGGTGGCAAACAGCACGCCGCCATATTCCCAGTGGGCGTTTTCCGCATAGCTGCGGAACTTCGCCGTCGATGACAGCCGCGACAGGGTCAGCTTGCGCTGGCCCAGGCTCTGGTCGTCGGCGAAATAAACGTCGCGCAAGCGGTTCAGGCGTTCGATGGCGTTGACCCTGCCGCGCGAGTTGCGGCAGTTGGCCCAGTCGCTGGCCGACAGCGAGACGATCAGCGGCGGGCCGCTGGCGTCGAGCAAGTCCTTGCGCTGGCTGTACAGCTTGTCGCTGCACGATTCGCTGGCCGCCTTGATGCCGGTGGCCACGACGAACGACGCATTGAAGGCGCTTGTGTCGGCGATGGCTTTTTTCAGGGGGCCATCGTCGGGCCCCGCGTTGAAGGAGTGGCCCAGCACGGCAAACTCGAAGCCGGCCTGGTCGCTCTGGGCGGCCAGCGCCGCTTGCCACGGCAGGCTGGCAGCCAGCAAGCCGGCGGCCAGCAGGTGGATCGCGCCGCGCCGGCAGGTCATGCGGCGGCCAGCCGTTTCAACTGGTACAGCTGCTCGAGCGCATCGCGCGGCGTGAGCGCATCGGGATCGAGGTCGGCGATGGCGTCGAGCAAGGCTTGCTGCGCCGCGTTCAACGCGGCCAGCGGCGCCGATGCTTCCTCTTCTTCCTCCTGCGCATACGGATCGGCGGCCGGGGCGGCGAACAGGTCGCGCTGCGGCGTGGCGTCGAGCGCCTGCGCTTCCAGGCGCGCCAGGTGCTTGCGCGCGGCCTTGATCACGGGCTGCGGCACGCCGGCCAGTTGCGCCACCTGCAAGCCGTAGCTTTGCGAAGCGGGACCGGCTTGCACGGCGTGCAGGAAGACGATGCTGTCCTTGTGCTCGACGGCGGACAAGTGCACGTTGGCGGCGCTCGGGTGGCTGTCCGGCAGTTGCGTCAGCTCAAAGTAATGTGTGGCGAACAGGGTGAAGCTGCGGCTTGTGTCGATCAGATGGCGCGCGATGGCCCATGCCAGGGCCAGGCCGTCGAAGGTCGAGGTACCGCGGCCCACTTCATCCATCAGCACCAGCGAGTGTTCGGTGGCGCCGTTCAAAATGGCGGCCGACTCCGTCATTTCCACCATGAAGGTCGAGCGTCCGCCGGCCAGGTCGTCGGTGGCGCCGATGCGCGTGAAGATGCGGTCGATGGGGCCGATGGTGGCGGACGCGGCCGGCACGTAGCTGCCCACGTAGGCCAGCAGGGTGATCAGTGCCACCTGGCGCATGAAGGTCGATTTACCGCCCATGTTCGGGCCGGTGATCAACAGCAGCCGGCGCTCGTTGACGAAGCGGCAGTCGTTGGCGATGAAGCGCTCGATCTGCTTTTCCACCACGGGATGGCGGCCTTCGACGATGTTGATGCACGGCTCGTCGACCAGTTGCGGCGCGGCCCAGTTGTGCTGCTGCGCGTGTTCCGTCAGCGCATTCAGGGTGTCGAGCTGGGCCAGGCCTTGCGAAATCGTCTGCAAGGTGCCGATGTGCGGCGCCAGGTCGGCCAGCAGCAGGTCGTACAGCATTTTTTCGCGCACGAGGGCCTTGTCCTGCGCCGACAGGGCCTTGTCTTCGAACACCTTCAATTCCGGCGTGATGTAGCGCTCGGCGTTTTTCAGGGTCTGGCGGCGGCGGTAGTCGTCCGGCACCTTGTCCGTCTGGCCGTGCGTGACTTCAATATAGAAGCCGTGCACCTTGTTGTATTCGACGCGCAGGTTGGCGATGCCCGTACGGGCCCGTTCGCGCGTTTCCAGGTCGAGCAGGAACTGGCCCGCGTTTTCCGACAGCGCGCGCAATTCGTCCAGTTCCGCATCGAAAGCGGTGGCAAATACACCGCCGTCGCGCACCATGGCGGCCGGTTCCTGCGCCACGGCGCGCACCAGCAAGTCCAGGCAGGCGGCCGGCGTCGCCAGGGCCGTGTGGATGGTGGCCAGCAAGCCGTTCTCGCCGCCCTGGCCAGGACCATAACAGCGGACGACGTCGCCGCGCAGGGCCGGCAGTTGCAGCAGGCCGTCGCGCAGGGCGGCCAGGTCGCGCGGACGCGCCGACAGCAGCGCGATGCGCGTGGTGATGCGTTCGATATCGGGCACTTGCGCCAGAGTGGCGGCGAGCGGACCGGCCGCTTCGCTTTGCGCCAGCGCGGCGATGGCTTCATGGCGCGCGCGCGCCACCTTCTGGTCGCGCCGCGCATGGTGCAGCCAGTGGCGCAGCATGCGCGAACCCATGGCCGTGCGGCAATGATCCAGCAGGGAAAATAAAGTGGGCGATTCCTGGCCGCGGATGGTTTCCGTCAGTTCCAGGTTGCGGCGTGTGGCCGCATCCAGGCCGATGAATTCACTTTCCGTTTCCGTCGTCAGCGAACGCACGTGCTGCAGACCGCGTCCCTGCGTCGACTGCGCATAGCGCAGCAACGCGCCGGCTGCGCCGAACGCGGCGCCGAGGCCATCGGCGCCAAAGCCCGTCAAGGTCGCCACGCCCAATTGATCCAGCAGGGCCTTGTGGCCGCCCACCACGTCGAAATGCCAGTCCGGCACGCGGTTGATGTGCGTGCCCGCGTAGTCGTCAAACAGGTTGCCATTGTCGCCGCTGAGAATTTCAGCCGGCACGATGCGTTCCAGTTCCTGCTGCAATCGCACGGCCACGGTGCTGCTGTCGCCGGAAAACTCCATCAGTTTCAAGGCGCCGCTGGCCAGCGACAGCCAGGCCAGGCCCGTGGTCACCGTCTTGCGCTGCGTGATGCTGCACATGGCCAGCAGCGGGCGCTCGGCCTTCTCCGGCAGCAAGTCCGCATCCGTCAGGGTGCCGGGCGTGACGACGCGCATGACCTTGCGCTCGACGGGACCCTTGCTGGTGGCCGGGTCGCCGATCTGTTCGCAAATGGCCACCGACTCGCCCAGCTTGACCAGCTTGGCCAGATAGCCGTCGAGCGAATGAAATGGCACGCCGCACATTTTAATGGGGTTGCCACTGGCCACGCCGCGCGCCGTCAGGGTAATGCCCAGCAAGCGCGACGCTTTTTCCGCATCCTCGAAAAACAGCTCGTAGAAATCGCCCATGCGGTAGAAGACCAACATCGTCGGGTGGTTCTCCTTGATGCCTAAATATTGCTGCATCATGGGAGTGAGCTTTTCAGCCGAATTTTTCTTTGCCGCGGCGGCGTTGATTTCTTTTGGGACGGTGGTCATGTGTTCTTTGTCGTTGGTCCGGCGGCAGGGAGGCGTATGCCTGCCGGGCTGTGTGTGGTGCTATGTGCATTCTAGGCCGCGCCATGTGGCGGAGCTTGGGTTCAAGGCCGTCATTTTACCGCTTTCGGCGGGCAGGGCGGCGTATTGCGTGCGCAGATGAAAAAGCCGCATCGACAATGTCGATACGGCTTTGCGTATGCGCGGACATCAATGCCTTATCGAAAGGCAGCAATATGCATAGTTGATTTTATAAGTTACCGTCGCCGCCCACCGAGCTTTCCGGGTCGAAGGAAAAGACGCGCAGTTCCGGTTGTGTGTCTTCGCCGCGCATGATGCGTACCGTCATGACGAAGGACAATTCCCAACGACCAGCGGTATAGCCGACATCCAGATTATGTTTCCACTCTTGGCGGATGCGGTGCAGGGGCGCCTGCTCTGGTTCGCCCAACAGTTGCTGGATTTCGAAGTCCAGCGGGAAATGGTAGGTGGCGCCTACCGACTGGAGGAATGGCGATGGCGGTGAATAAACGGTGGGTACTTTCGGGCCAATCTGAGTCAGTTGCGGTACGGTGATGATGCAGCAATCGATGATCTGGAACGATGTGAAGCCGCTATCCTTGGAGCCGCAGCAGGTAACGTCGAGATAGACATGCTGGCCTTTCTGGAAATGCACGCCACCCATGTAGGGACCATGGCGGGGATCGGCCGTGCCATCGCAAGAGGTGAAGTTGTAGTCGAGCTGGTTGGTGATCTGGTCTGCATCGAAGTGCACGGATAACTTCATCCAAGGGCTTACAGGCGTCATTTTTTACGGTCTCTTTCCAGGTTGATGAGAAATTGTTGGTAACGGGCATCACGCCGCAGGTTCAACAGATCGGGCGCTGATTCGATCAGATTGAGAGGGTAGCCAAGCTTGCTGGCTTGTAGTAGCGCAGCCAGGGCCTTGCTGCGGTTGCCAGTCAGTTCATGCGTCAGGGCCGCGCGAAACTGCACATCGGCGATCTGTGGTGCCAAGTTTAATGCGTGCTGCACGTTTGCCAGAGCGGCTTCCTTTTCTCCGGCGTAGGCTTGGTACAGGGCCATGCGCGAATTCAAGGTAATGTCATTGGGCATGCGCGCGAGCATGGGTTGCAGCAGGGCGATCGCACGTAAATACGATTGTTTCGATGCTTGGGCCAATGAGGGAACCCAACGTTGCGCATCAGCCAGGTTGGCCCAAAGTAAATAGGTGCCGGGGCTGCCTTTTTTTTCGGAAACGGCATTTTCAAATGCTTGTACCGCACCAAGGTAGTCGCCCTTGGCAAACAGCGAGGTGCCCAAGTTGGTGTAGAGTTCCCAATGCGGACGCACCAGCAGACCTTGCTGGAGAACCGCAAGTGCCTCGTCTTCACGGTTCTGGCGCAGCAAAGTTGCATTTAAATAGGCATAGGCTCCGGGTGACTGCGGGTCCATACTTATACACTTGCGAAAAATTTGTTCGGCAGCCGCGTAGTCACCCTTTCTGTAATTCAACACACCCAGTGACATATCGAACATGCGTTCATTGGGATAAGCCGCAACGGCTTGTTTCAGTACTGCGTGCGCCAGATCAAAATTGTGTGCGGCGATATGTAAGCGTGCCTTGCCATACAACGCCAGCATATTGTTTGGTTCCAAGTTCAATGAGATGTTTGCTTCGTGCAGCGCCTCGTCATTCTTTCCCTGGAATTCCAGTACCCACGCTTGTGCGACATGGGCAAGTGCTAACTGATTATCTGCTGCCAATGCCTGCTTTGCGCTGACATCGGCTCTTTGCAGCCAAGTAGCATCGCGTCCATTTCCCGTATAACGGAAGCTCGACGCCAGTGACAGGCCTGCTGCTGCCGCCGCATTACTTGGATTATGTTGCAGCACAGTCATGAAATGTCCGATTGCCTGTGCCTGGCTGGTATCCCGGTCAAATAGACGCAACGCTTCCATGCCTGCCTGCATCGCAGCCATTTCCGAATATGGCTTTGTGGCGTATTGGCTGCTTACTGTTGCCCATAGTTTTGGTCCTTGCCAGACACCTAGGCCCAGCAAGACGATGGCGCTTGCCGCCAGCAAGGCGCGCTTGACGGGAACTTGTAGCTCGATGGCAATTGAGACCGGCGGCTTGGCAGGCTGAGCGGGCTTGCTGTCGGCGTCGAGGGCGGTCGTTGTTGCCGCAGGTATTTGCTGTACACCTAGCGCCTCGCGCACGTCGCGCATGGTGCGTGGCCGTTCGGCCGGGTCGTGCGCCGTCATCGCGCGCACGAGGGCGTTGATGGCGGGCGGGACGGAGTCCGGCAGGTCGGGCCACGGTTCCGTCGCCTGCATGTGGGCGGAGGCCAGGGCCAGGCCGTTCAGGTGGGCGAAGTGGCGCTGGCCGGCCAGCATTTCGTACAGCATGGCGCCCAAGGCATACACGTCGCCGCGCGTGTCGGGCAGGCGGCCCATCAGGCGCTCGGGCGCCATGTAGGCGATGGTGCCTTGCAGGTCGCACAGGGTCGTCGTTTGCGTCGCTTGCGGGTCGATGTGGCGGGCCAGGCCGAAGTCGAGGATGCGCACTTGACCGTCCGCTTCCAGCATCAGGTTCGACGGTTTCAGGTCGCCGTGCACGAGGTCCATGGCGTGCGCCTCGTCCATCGCGTCGGCGATCTGGTAGGCGATGTCGAGTGCGGCTTGCAAGTCTGCCTTGCCGCCGTGCATGAACTGGCCCAGGGTCTGGCCTTCGACCAGTTCCATGACGATGGACTGGCCCGTGCCTTGGCCCTCGATGGCAAAAATGCGCACGAAGGCCGCATGCTTGAGCGAAGCGGCCAGGCGCGCTTCATTGATCAGTTTTTCCGGATGCAGCACGTCCGCTTGCGGTTTCAGCCGCTTCAGCGCCACGCTACGGCACAGCTTGGCATCCCACGCTTCGAATACATGGCCGAAACCGCCTTCGCCCAGCAAGCGGCGCACTTCATAGTGTCCGCTGATCGTGTCGTCTTGCAGTGGGGGCTGACGCAGGGAGTCGAGCAGTTCCATATACCTTGGCTTCAGAGTGCATCAACGTGGGCGTCAAGCATCGAAAAGGGGTAATGCGATGATTGAATGCCCAAGATGATTGATTTTGAGTAACTTCCTGATTTAAAACGATTGTTTAGAATAAGTCAATTAATATTGACAAGGAGTGAACAGAAACTGCTGGCAGTCGCCTTTGCGCGTTTCTGCCACAGGCATGCGCGGTTACGCCACACAGGCATCGATGGCCATGCCCAGCTTGCCGACGATCTCATCGACGTGGCTGGCGTCGACGATGTAGGGCGGCGCCAGCAGGATGTGGTCGCCGTGCAGGCCGTCGATGGTGCCGCCCATGGGGTAGCACATCAGTCCGTTTTGCATGGCTTGCGCCTTGATGCGCGCGTGCAGGCGGCGGACCGGGTCGAACGGCTGCTTGGTATTGCGGTCCTGTACCAGTTCCAGACCGAGGAACAGGCCGCGGCCGCGGATGTCGCCCACGTGCGCATGGCCGTCGAAACGCTGGCGCAGCCGTTCTTGCAGCAGGCCGCCCATGGCGCGCACGTTGGCCAATAAATCGCGTTCCTCGATCTGCCGCTGTACGGCCAGGGCGGCGGCGCAGGCCGTGGCGTGGCCGATATACGTGTGGCCGTGCTGGAAGAAACCCGTGCCGGCGCGGAGGGTGTCGCGGATATCCGTCGATACCATGACGGCGCCGATGGGCTGGTAGCCGGCACCGAGGCCCTTGGCGATGCAGATCAGGTCAGCCGTGACGCCTTCCTGCTCGCAGGCGAACAGGCTGCCCGTGCGGCCCATGCCGCACATGACTTCGTCGAGGATCAGCAGGATGCCGTGGCGCTGGCAGATCTCGCGCATGCGCGCAAAATAGCCGGCGACGGCGGGCAGGGCGCCGGCCGTGGCACCGACGACGGGTTCGGCGATGAAGGCCATGACGTTGTCCGCGCCCAGTGCGGCGATATGGTCTTCCAGTTCCTGGCCCAGGCGCGCCACGTAGTCGCCATCCGTTTCAGCTTCCTGCTGGTCGCGCCAGGCGTAGCAGGGCGACACGTGGGTGACGCCAATGAGCAGCGGTTCGAACTGCTGGCGGCGCCAGGCGTTGCCGCCCGTGGCCAGCGCGCCCAGCGTATTGCCGTGGTAGCTTTGGCGGCGCGCGATGACGTGGCGGCGCTGCGGCTGGCCCCGTTCCACGAAATACTGGCGCGCCAGCTTGAGCGCGCTTTCCACCGCTTCCGAACCGCCCGAGACGAAATACACGCTGTCGATGCCGGCTGGCGCCCGGGCGACGAGGAAGTCGGCCAGCTGCTCCATCGGTTCGGTGGTAAAAAAGGAGCTGTGCGCGTACGCCAGCGTGGCAATCTGCTGCTGCACGGCGGCGATCACGGCCGCATCCGAATGGCCTAGGCAGGAGACGGCGGCGCCGCCGCAGGCGTCCAGGTAGCGCTTGCCATCGGCATCGATCAGGTAGGGGCCATCGCCGCCGGCGGCGACGGGATAGCTGGCGGTCAGGCTGCGGTGGAAGACGTGGCTCATGGCATCGCTTTCTTATCGGCAAGGAGGAGATGGCCGATTATAGGCTGCGTTGCGCCACATTGCAACGTTTGATGTATTTATATTTAAGTTGCATCATTTGATGTTTTTGCATAGGCACCCAGCGTCCGCAACTGGTTTTCCGCCGCGCCGATGGCTAGTACGGCATCGGGCCCCGCGCGCGCCACGAGCAATTCCACCAGGCTTTCCACGGCCGCGACGCCGGCCACGATGGAGGGGAAGAACGAAGGGCTGTCGACGGCGATGACGATGCTGGCGTCGGCCAGCAGGGCCAGCGGCGACATGGCGCTGTCGCTGATGGCGACCACCTGGCAGCCGGCCTGGCGCGCCGCCTGCGCCACCAGCAGCGCTTCGCTAGAATACGGCGCGAAGCTGGCGACGACGACGGCTTCGTCCGCTTGCAGGGCGCGCAAGTCCATTTCCAGGGTGCCGCCCTGGCCGCTCAGCAGCTGCACGCTGGGGCGCAGCAAGCGGTACAGATAATGCAGGGTGTAGGCGATGGGGTGGGCGGCGCGGAAACCGGCCACGTGCACGCGGGGCGCTGCCTGCAGCAGAGCGGCGGCGGCCTCCAGGGCGGCGTGGTTGGCGCTTTCCGTGGCGGCCAGGTTGCGCTGCTGCACCGAGAATACTTCGGTGACCAGGTCCCCGTCCTTGCCGGCCAGCGCGCCCGCTTTTGCCGCATACCCGGCCTGTCCCGCGCGCAGGCGTTCGACGAAGATGGCTTTCAGTTCCGGCCAGCCGGCAAAGCCCAGTTGCTGCGCCAGGCGTACGAGGGCGGCCGATTGCACCTGCGCGCGCGCGGCGATGCTGCGCATCGACGACACGGCCACTTCGTCCGGATGGTCGGCCAGGTAGCGGGCGCCGGCCTGGAATTGCGGGCTCAGTTCCGCATGGCGCGCCTTGATCAGGTCCATCAGTGCCGCATAGGAATCGTGGGGTGTCGCTGCCTGCATCGCCGTGCCTCATTTGATAGGTTGCGGCGATGGTACAGGATTCGTCAGCGCGCCGGTAGCGGCGCGCCTTGCGCCAGGGCAGCCGTGCGCGGACGCAGGCGGGCAAACAGGTGCGGCGCGGCCGGTTTGCGGTGCGGTCCCGTCGTCAGCACGCGCAAGGCGGTGGGCAGCGGCACGTCGTGGCAGTGCAAAAACAGGGCGGCGGCGCCCGTGCCGGCCATTTCCTGCAAGGCCAGCGCATGCTCGACCAGCGCCGCCGTGCGCATGTCGAGCCGCACGGGGATATCGGGTTGAAATAGCTGTGTATCGACGTGCCGTGCATCGCGCATGCTGTCCCCGCCGGGTTCGATGGTCAAGCTGCCAGCATAAAAGCGCCCCGGCGCCGCCACTTTGCGTTAAATCAATTCCTGTGTCGGATAGATTCCTCAAGGCAAAAAAACGCCAGCCGTTGCCAGCTGGCGCTGAAACTCCTCAAGGAAGAAGACATGTATTTCAACGACGTTTCGACGCCTGACAAAACCATCGCGAGCGGCAGTGATTTGTGGCCGAGAAGCGCAGCGGCACTGTAGTGCCGTGTGCATCGCCGGCCGCAAAGCGCGCCGCGCAGCCGGTTTGGTCAGGTGTTCACTAGTAGCTCCAGCGGACGGATAAACCTACGACCTTGTCATAGCGCCGCACGTCGCGCACATAGTCCGGCGTGTCGTGGTAGTCGCGGTAGGTCGAATCGAGCAGGTTGTTCGCGTCCAGGGTCACCGTGGTGTTCGGGTTGAGCTTGTACGAGACCGACGCGTCCAGGGTCTTGGTTGGCGCCACTGTCAGGTGGATGCCCTTGCCGCGGTAGTTGTAGTCGTCGACGTATTTGTCGCGCCAGCTGTAGGCCAGGCGCGCCGACCACGGTCCCTGTTCGTACAGGCCGACGATATTGGCCGACCACTTCGACATGCCGGTGAACGGGTGCACGCTGCCGTTCAATTCTTCCAGTTCGCCCGTCATGTAGGTGGCGTTCGCCTGCAGGCCCAGGCCGCTCATCCAGCCGGGCAGCTTGTCATAGAACTGCTGGTACGCCATTTCCAGGCCTTGCAGATGGCCTTTCGAGGTGTTGCGCGGACGCGTGATGTCGTACTCGATGCCGCCATACGTTTCCTTGGCCGAGCCGGACAGGATGTAATTCTTGAAGTTGTGGCGGAACACGGTGGCCGTGACGGAACCCGTCTGGGCGAAATACCATTCCAGCGCCACGTCGAGGTTCCTGCCTTCCACGGGTTTGAGGTCGGGATTGCCGCCGCTACCCGTCGGGCGCACCATTTCCAGGCTCTGGCCCAGGCTCACGCCGGGGTTGAAGTCGGCGAAGTTCGGGCGCTGCACGGCTTTGCCGGCCGTCATGCGGGCGATCAGGTCCTGGCGCAGCATGGCTTTCAAGGTCATGCTGGGCAACACGTCCGTGTCCGAGGTTTTTACGCGCACGGGCGTGATGGTGCCGTTTTGCGAGGAATTGCCTTGCAAGTCCTGCTTGGTCTGCACCACGCGCACGCCCAGGGTGCCGTCGACCGGTACTTGCGCCAGGTCAAAGCCGATGCGCGCCTTGCCGTAGACGGCATTGGTTTTTTCCACATCCTTGTAATGGGTCATCGGATCGTCTGGGCTGCGTTCGCTGCTGCCCGTAAACAGCTGGCGCAGCGCGGCCGTGTTGTTGAGCATGAAGTCGCGGCATGGCGTCAGCCAGCTTTGCAGGCCGAAGTTGCCCGTGTTCTCGTGCGAGGTGCACGCCAGGCCGGGAATCGCATCCGCATAGATCGTCGACGTCAGCCCGCCCTGGCCATTTTTTTCGCGGACCGATTCGGCCTTGCGCTTGGCCAGGCGCACGCCGCCCGAGAATTCGCGGAAGAAGCCCGTGCTGTCCATGTCGTAGCTGACGTCGCCGCGCCAGTCGGTCGAGCTGCCTTCGTCGTGACTGTGATTGTCGTAGAAGCCGAGCAGGGTGTAGTTCTTCGGATCCGTCATGTTGTAGCCGGGGTAGCTGATCTGCGCACCGCCGTTCACGTTCGTGCTGCCGATGATGCTGGTCGGATGGGCGAGGAAGTCGAGGATGGGAAATTCGCGCTCGAAGTTGCTCACCGTGCGCGCCAGCTCCGTCGTGGCGCGCAGCTGCGGCGTGATGTCCCAGCGCGCGCCGATGGCGCCTTGCGAACCGATTGAGCGGTCGCGCCGCGCCTGGGTCGAGCCCAGCGTGAACGGCGACCAGGGGCCGTCGATCTTGCCCACCGTGGCCGCCTGATTGGTGCCGGGGATCAGGGTGATGTCCGGGTTCTGGCCCCAGGGCAGCGAACCGACGAAGAACTGGCTGTCGAAGGCGTGCTTGATCAGGGTTGACATGCCTTCCGCATACACTTCCACCTGCGAGTTCGGGCGCCACTGGAAGGCGGCGTTGGCCGCGTAGCGCTTGCGGTCGCCCACGGTGGGGATCATGCCGACGGAATCGGGACCCGTGATGTTGCCCGCGTCGGGGCGCTTGACGGGTTCGGCGTTCCAGATTGTCTCGTCATAGTACCTGCCGCGCTGGTAAGACAGGCCAAGCAGGGCGCCGAATTCGCCGTATTGGGTCTTCCAGCGGTTCGAGACCATGCCGCCGACGTTCGGGTCCGTCGAGCCGGACTTGTCGCGGTGTTCGGCGCGCACGTTGCCCGATGCCGTAAAACCCTTGAAATCGAACGGGCGGTTGGTGCGCACGTCGACCACGCCGGCCGTGCCGCCTTCGACCATGTCGGCGCCCTGCGATTTGTACACGTCCACGCGCTGCAGCATGGCCGTCGGGATGTCGGCCAGGTACAGGCTGCGGCCCACGGACGTGAACATTTCGCGGCCGTTGAGCAGGGTCACCACGCCAGGCAAGCCGCGGATGATGACGGTGCCCGCTTCACCGCCTTCGCGGCGGATCTGCACGCCCGTCACGCGGCCGAGGATTTCGGCCACGTTCTTGTCGGGGAATTTGCCGATTTCATCGGCGACGATGGAGTCGACCACCTGGTCGTTGTTTTTCTTGATCGTCTGCGCGCTTTGCGCCGCCCTGCGCACGCCCGTGACGGCGACGACGGCCATGCCGGCATTGTCGGCCGGCGCCGGCGCCGCCGTTTCTTCCACCGGTGTTTCCACTGCGGGCGCCTGTTGCGCCCGGACGGAAGCGCTGCTCAGCAGGCCGGCGCCGGCCAAGGCGGCCACCGTCGCCTTCAAGGTCAAGCGTGTGTTTTGTCGGGACGTGCGGGTGCCCGGTGCCATCAATTGCATCATCTTGTCTCCACCTGTATTTTAGTTATGTTGAGAACGCTGCGGCAGTCGCCGCCAGAGCAGGAACTGGCTCAGGAAGCATGGTAGGGGGGAATGACTTTGCGCCACAAATGACTTCTTTTGCGATGTCCATATCAATTCCGGTATCCCTGCCGCATTCATGCGCCTGCCGGCCTTGCCCGCTCTCCACACGTGGCGAAAATAGTTTTGTATTTTTTGCCGGCGGCGGCGTTGAGGTAGCGATGCAGCGGCACCAGACGGGGCGTCGCCATCCCACTCAATGAAAGGAAGCACCATGTTGGCATCCACTATCACCGAACCGTTGCTGCGGCACTTGCAAGCGGACGGATATCAGGCGCAGATCGACAGCGATGGCGATATCGTCTTCCGTTTCGAAGGCATGGGCTATGTCCTGTGCTTTGACGCCGATGACGCGCAATTTGGAAAACTGCTGTTGCCGAATGTGTGGAGTATCGATACACAGGAAGAGCTGCTGCGCGTGCATGCCGCGCTCGATGAAGTCAACCGCCGCATCAAGCTGGTGAAAGGCCATGTGCAGCGCGGCCAGGTGTGGTTCTGCATCGAGATGCTGCTGCTCGAGCAGCAGCACTGGACGCATTTCCTCGCGCGTGCCACCCGCGCCATCGCGCATGCGGCGACGCTGTTTGCCAGCGAGATGCGGGCCGGCGCGCTGGCCGCGCAGGCGATCGGGAAAGCCGGTGCCGACTGAGGCGCAGGGATGAAAAAGGGCGGCCCGCAGGCCGCCCTCGTGCGCAGCGATGCTGTGCTTAGGCTTCGGCGACGCGCTTGGCGATGTGCGCCAGCGCTTCTTCCACCTGGTCGATCAGGATCAGGCACAGGTCGCCTTCGCCGAGGCGTGCCAGGGCCTTGTCGATGGCGACGAATTCGCCGTTGATTTCATCGATATGGCTGGTGCGCTTGGCGCCGTTCAAACCCTGGCGCAGCAATGCCACGACTTCGCCGTCGGCGCGGCCGCGCTGGCACTGGTCCTGGTACAGGAGCACGTCGTCGAAGGCGGCGCCAAGGATTTCCGTCTGCTGGCGGATGTCTTCGTCGCGGCGGTCGCCGGCGCCGCTGATGACGACCGAGCGGCGCTTGGCCGGCATGCTTTCCACCGCCTGCACCAGTGCCAGGATGGCGTCCGGATTGTGGCCGTAGTCGGCGATCAGGGTGGCGCCCTTGTAATCGAACACGTTGAAGCGGCCCGGCGCATTGTCGGCTTCATTGGCAAAGGTTTTCAAGCCCAGCGCGATGGTTTTCCAGTCCAGGCCCACGGCCCAGGCGGCGGCCAGGGAGGCCATGACGTTGTCGACCTGGAAGCCGATGGCGCCGTTGCGCGTGATCGGCACCTGCGACAGGGCGATTTCGTGGCGTTCCTTGCCTTGCGCCGCGACCAGCTTGCCGTCTTCCACGTACACGACGCGGTTGCCCTGCGCGCGGTGCGTGGCCATTACGGGATGCGTCTTGTCGGCGGCGAAGAAGGTCACCGTGCCGCTGCAATTCTTGGCCATGCGGGCCACGGCCGGATCGGTGGCGTTCAACACGGCCACGCCGCTGTCGGCCACGTTCTGCACGATCACGCGCTTCAGGACCGCGAGGTCTTCCACGGTGGTGATGTAGTTCAGGCCCAGGTGGTCGCCCGCGCCGATGTTCGTCACCACGGCGACCTGGCAGCGGTCGAAAGCCAGGCCTTCGCGCAGCATGCCGCCACGCGCCGTCTCGAACACGGCCGCGTCCACGTCCGGGTGCAGCAGCACGTTGCGCGCGCTGCGCGGGCCGCTGCAGTCGCCGCTGTCGATCTGGCGTCCTTCGATGTACACGCCATCGGTATTGGTCATGCCCGTGCGCAGGCCCGACGTGGTGAGCAGGTGGGCGATCAGGCGCACGGTGGTGGTCTTGCCGTTGGTGCCGGTGACGGCAACGACGGGAATGCGGCCATCGTCGCCTTCGGCGAACATGGCGGCGATGATGGCTTCGCCCACAGGGCGCGGCTTGCCGAACGACGGCGCCAGGTGCATGCGCAGGCCCGGTGCGGCGTTCACTTCCACGATGCCGGCGTTCTGCTCTTCCAGCGGTTTCAGGATGCTGTCGGAGACCACGTCCACGCCGCAGATGTCCAGGCCCACCATGTGTGCGGCCGCGACGGCGCGCGCCGCCACTTCCGGGTGCACGTCGACGGTGACGTCGGTGGCCGAGCCGCCCGTCGACAGGTTGGCGTTATTGCGCAAGATCACGCGCTGGCCGACCGGCGGCACGGAGTCGGCCACGTAGCCCTGCTTGGCCAGGCTGGCCAGGGCGATGTCGTCGAAGCGGATTTTCGTCAGCGATGTGGCGTGGCCGCTGCCGCGGCGCGGATCCAGGTTGACCTGGTCGACCAGTTCGCGCACCGTATGCTGGCCGTCGCCCACCACTTGCGGCGGGTCGCGGCGAGCCGCCGCCACCATCTTGTTGCCGATGACGAGCAAGCGGAAATCGTGGCCCGGCAGATAGCGTTCGACGAGGATATCGTCGCGGAATTCCTGCGCCGCGAGAAAGCCGGCCGTCAGCTGTTCGCGCGTGGTGACGTTGACGGTGACGCCCTTGCCCTGGTTGCCATCTTTTGGCTTCACGACGACGGGCAGGCCGATCTCGCATGCGGCGGCCCAGGCATCGTCCGCATCGATGGCGACGCGGCCTTGCGGTACGGGCACGCCGGCCGAGTCCAGCAGCTTCTTGGTCAGTTCCTTGTCTTGCGCGATGGCTTCGGCGATCGCGCTGGTGCCGTCCATTTCGGCGGCCTGGATCTTGCGCTGCTTGCTGCCCCAGCCGAACGTCACCAGGCTGCCTTCGGTCAGGCGGCGGAACGGGATGTTGCGCGCCACGGCGGCGTTGACGATGGCGCCCGTCGATGGACCGAGGCGCACGTCTTCATCGAGTTCCTGCAACTGCTGCAGGGCGCCGGCCAGGTCGAACGGCGCATCGTCGAGCGCGGCGCGGCACAGCTGCTGCGCCAGTTCTAGGGCCAGGCGGCCGACGGCTTCCTCCGAATATTCGACGACGACCTGGAAGATGCCCGTTTCCAGGGTCGGCGTGGTGCGGCTGAAGGTGACCGGGCAGCCGGCTTGCGCCTGCAGGCCCAGCGCCGCCAGTTCCAGCACCTGCGCCATTGGCGCGGCGTTGTAGTTGCCCAGCGGTTGCAGCGGGCTCAGTTGCGGAAAGAGTGCGCGCAGGCGGGCTTCGAAGCCGGGCAGCTGGGCGATGTCGAGTTCCTGCGTGGTGCAGGAAACAATGGCTTCCACGGCGGTGTCGTGGCTCCAGAGGTTAGGGCCACGCAAGGCCCGTACGCGAGATACTTCCATAATTAAACCGTAATCCTGTTGTGTTCTTGTGGGCCCGGCCGTCCTGGCCGGGCTTGAGTGCTGCTTTGCCTCAGTTGCCGATGCAGCCGGGAGCCGCGTCGAAGGTACGTAAACCGGCGCAGATCAGATCGACGGGCAGATTCATGGCCCAGGCGGCGGCCGCGACGGCCAGCACGCTGTCGACATTGCCGGCCGTGGCCGGTTTCAGCAGGTCCAGGCACAGCAACACCGTTTCGATGCCGCCTTCGGCCAGCACGATGTGGTTGCCGCGCACGAAGACGGCGCGCTGGCCGGCGGCCAGTTGCGCCGCGATGGCTGGCAAGCCGCCATCCTGCGCATACAGGGTCACGGTGCCGTCGCACAGTTCGGCCAGTTCCAGCACGTGCGCGTTGGCGGCGTTGAGCACGGCCACGCCCGTCGGCACCACCACGTCGACCTGGCTGCGCACGGCCTTGTACAGGCCCGCTTCATCCAGCACGTCGAAATCCTTGACGCTATCGAGGCTGCCCATGTCCGTGACGATGCCGACCTGGCATTTGTCGTAGGCCAGGCCTTCGGCCAGGATCATGCGCGGATTGCTCTCGAACAGGGCCGTCTGCACGGTGCGGTTGAGCAGCAAACGCTGGCCCGCGTCCCAGTTCACGCAATCGCTGCTGACGACTCTGCGCTGGTCCAGATACATGCCTTCGCTGCAGACGGCGCCCGTATGCAGACCCGACAGGTTGAGCAGCTTGCACAGCATGCGCACGATCAGGCTGGCGCCGCGCGTGCCCGTCACGCCGATCAGCGGAATGCGGCCCGTTTCCTCGGGCGCGAACAGGTGGTCGACGATGGCCGCGCCGACAGGGCGGGGCTGGCCCACGCCCGGCTTGATGTGCGCCAGCAGGCCAGGGCTGGCATTGACTTCGATGATGGCGCCGCGCTGCTCTTCCAGCGGACGCGTGATGTCGGTGGTGACCAGGTCGATGCCGGCGATGTCCAGGCCGACCACGCGCGCGGCCAGCAGGGCCGCATGCACGACGGACGGATGCACGTCGTCCGTGACGTCGATGGCCACGTTGCCGTTCGGCTGGATCAGCACTTTCTGGCCCGCCTGCGGCACGGACAGGGCGGTCATGCCCTGGCGCTGCAGTTCCAGCACGATTTCACCCGATTCGTGCGGCTTGACGGTACCCAATGGGAAGTCTTCGCCTTCGCCGCGGCGCGGGTCGATATTGATCTGCGCGTTCACCAGTTCCAGCACGCTGGAGGTGCCGTCGCCATCGACCCACAGCGACTCGCCCTTGGCGGCCGCGATCAGCTTGTTGCCGACGACGAGCAGACGGTGTTCGTCGCCCGTGATGAAGCTTTCCACCAGCACGGCCGAGCTGTCGCCCTTGCGCGCGGCCAGCGCGTAGGCGGCCTTCACGTCCGCTTCCGTCATCAGGTTCAGCGAGACGCCGCGGCCATGGTTGCCGTCATACGGCTTGACGACGACGGGCACGCCGATGTCCTGCGCTTCTTCCCAGGCCGCTTCGGCGCTGCGCACCAGGCTGCCTTCAGGGACGCGCACGCCGCACGATTTGAGCAGGAATTTGGTGAGATCCTTGTCACTGGCGATGCCTTCGGCAATCGCGCTGGTGCGGTCCGTTTCGGCCGTCCAGATGCGGCGCTGCGCGGCGCCGTGGCCCAGTTGCACCAGGTTGCCGTCGTTCAGGCGCAGGGAAGGAATGCGGCGCTCGGTGGCCGCATCGACGATGCTGGCCGTGCTCGGGCCCAGGCAGCGCGAATCGACCATGTCGCGCAGCGGCGCCAGGGCCGCTTCCAGGTCGTAGGCTTCATCGTTGATGGCGGCCATCAGCAGTGTGCGCGCGGCGGCCAGGGCGGCGCGGCCCACGTGCTCTTCGCGCGTGCGGAAGGCCATCTTGTAGACGCCGCGCCGGCTGGTCGAACGCGTCTGGCCGAAGCCCGTGCGCATGCCTGCCAGGTTTTGCAGCTCCAGCACCACGTGCTCGAGGATGTGGGCCGACCACGTGCCTTCGCGCAGGCGCTCGAAAAAGCCGCCCCGTTCGCCCACGCCGCAGCGGTGCTCGATCATGCCGGGCAGCCACGCCACCAGGCGCTCGTACAGGCCGGGCAGGGTATTGGATGGATAGTCTTCCAGTTCGCCGATGTCGACCCAGGCTTCAATCACCGGGCGGTAAGTCCAGATGTTGGGGCCGCGTAAGTGGGTGACGCGGACGAATTCGATGTTCTTCTTCTTGATCATGTAAGTGGTTTCTTGATAACAAGCCAGGCGTCTGGGCGCCAGATACTTTATGTTGGCTCTACAGAGTCTTTTCAGGCTCTTGCTTGGTTCTTTATCCCGGGTATGCGCAGTGTGCCACTTTTAGTGGTCTCTTGTCGCGTTTGCTTCTCGTATTCTGCTGGTGTTGCCATTCTAATTGTTACTAATTGTTGCCATACTTGTTATAAAGATACCGACTCCGGGCCAAGCTGGAGCATTTGCGCAACAGCGGGCTGTTGTATACTTGCTCCTGTACGTTGGCCGCTGATTTTTTTGCTTCGTTTTGCCATCATTCCTTACCGGCAGGCATCCATTCGATACAATACAGGAAATTGCCACTGGTGCATCCACCTCGCCATCGCGCAGTACACAAACATTGATCGGGCGACTGCCCCATCCCCCAAATCCCGCCCTGAAGGGCTTGGCCTCGAGCCGGAGTATGCTTTACGATGACAACTGAACTGAGTGTTCCTGCAACAACTATTCCCCTCACTTCGCTGCCGGAACACTGGCTGGCGGAAGTGGAAAGCAACCTTTCTCCAGGGGAGAACGTTTTAAGTAGCGTTGAGGTTGACCTCGATGCGCGATTACGTTTCACAAAAGGCATAATAGTTGTCACCGAGAAGCGTTTGCTGGCCCGTTCGCCGGGCGATACCGTCTGGAAAAGTTGGTCTTTCCGCCACGGATTGCGCCTGACGCACCACGACCACGCCGGCGTCGGCCACCTGGAACTGTTCGACGACCACGGCCGCCTGGCGTCGTGGCGCTTCACCCTGGGCCAGAACCTGCATGCGATCCGCGTGCTGGAACAGTTCGTCGAGCGCCTCGACAGTCACCTGACGGGCCAGCCCGTGCTGGAAGCGGAGCAGGAAGTGTGCCCGAGCTGCAAGGCGCCTCTGGAGCCGGAGCAGGAAGAATGCCCGATCTGCGCCAAGGTGCTGCACACGCCGCCATCGACCTGGACCCTGTTCCGCCTGTGGCGCTTCGCCCATCCCTACCGCGGCCAGCTGGCCCTGGGCTTCATGCTGATGCTGCTGAGCACGGCTGCGCACATGATTCCACCGTACCTGACGGCGCCGCTGATGGACAATGTGCTGATCCCGTATCAGAACGGCAAGCACATCGACCCGTGGCTGGTGGTGTACTACATGAGCGGCTTGCTCGGTTCGGCCCTGCTGGCCTGGCTGCTGGGCTGGGGCAAGACCTATGTGCTGGCCCTGGTGTCCGAACGCATGGGCGCCGACTTGCGCTCGGCCACGTATGAACACCTGATGAAACTGTCGCTGGAATTTTTCGGCGGCAAGCGCACGGGCGACCTGATGGCGCGCATCGGCAGCGGCAGTGACCGCATCTGCGTCTTCCTCTCGCTGCATCTGCTCGATTTTGCTTCCGACGTGCTGATGATCATCATGACGGGCGTGATCCTGTGGTCGATGAATCCGTGGCTGGCCATCATGACCCTGGCGCCATTGCCCTTCATCGCCTGGATGATCCACCTGGTGCGCGACCGCCTGCGCACGGGCTTTGAAAAGATCGACCGCGTGTGGAGCGAAGTGACCAACGTGCTGGCCGATACGATTCCCGGCATCCGCGTGGTGAAAGCGTTTGCGCAGGAAAAACGCGAAGCGGCCCGCTTCCGCGACGCCAACGCGCACAACCTGGCCGTCAACGACAAATTGAACAAGGTCTGGTCGCTGTTCTCGCCGACCGTCTCGTTCCTGACGGAGATGGGTTTGCTGGTCATCTGGTGCTTTGGCATCTGGCAGCTGTCGCGCGGCGAAATCACCGTCGGCGTGCTGACCGCCTTCATCGCCTACAGCACGCGTTTTTATGGCCGCCTCGACTCGATGAGCCGCATCGTCTCCGTGACGCAGAAATCGGCGTCGGCCGCCAAGCGCATCTTCGACATCCTCGACCACGTGTCGAGCGTGCCGGAACCGGCGCAACCGGTGAAACTGGACAAGATCGAAGGTCGCATCGACTTGCGCGAAGTCGGCTTCCGCTATGGCAACCGGGCCGTCAACCGCGGCATCACCCTGAACATCAAGGCCGGCGAGATGATCGGCCTGGTAGGCCACAGCGGTTCGGGCAAGAGCACCCTGGTCAACCTGATCTGCCGTTTCTACGACGTGTCGGAAGGGGCGATTCTGCTCGACGGCGTGGACATCCGCTCGTTCGCCGTCTCCGATTACCGCCGCAACATCGGCCTGGTGCTGCAGGAGCCGTTCCTGTTCTTCGGCACCATCGCGGAAAATATCGCCTACGGCAAGCCGCACGCGACGCGCCAGGAAATTATCGCCGCCGCGCGCGCCGCGCATGCGCACGAATTCATCCTGCGCCTGCCGCAAGGCTACGATTCGATGGTGGGCGAGCGTGGTCAGGGCTTGTCCGGCGGCGAACGCCAGCGCATCTCGATCGCCCGCGCGCTGCTGATCGATCCGCGCATCCTGATCATGGATGAAGCGACATCGTCGGTCGACTCGGAAACGGAAAAGGAAATCCAGAAGGCGCTGGACAACCTGGTACAGGGCCGCACGACGATCGCCATCGCGCACAGGCTGTCGACCCTGCACCGCGCCGACCGCCTGGTGGTGCTGGACCGCGGTCAGGTCGTCGAAGTGGGCAGCCATGATGAATTGATGGCGAAAGAGGGCGCCTATTTCCGCCTCTACGAAGCACAGGCGCGCAACAACGAACTCGCGCTCGACGACAAGGAATAAGCATGGCCAGCACAACTTTTACATTACACCGCGACACCTTCGGCAAGCTGGTGATGACGGACGCGAACGGCCAGGTTTTTGAGGGCGTGGCGCCCGTGCGCGCCTTCCCCATCCAGTCGCCGTCGGAAGGCATTTCGCTGGTGCTGGGCGATGGCAAGGAAGTGGCGTGGATCGACCGCCTCGACGCCTTGCCGGAACCGGCGCGCAGCCTGCTGCAGGAAGAGCTGGAAGGGCGCGAATTCATGCCCGAGATCGCGCGCGTGAAAAGCGTTTCCAGCTTCGCCACGCCGTGCACCTGGCATGTCGACACGGACCGGGGCGAGACGCAGTTCGTGCTGAAAGGCGAGGAAGACATCCGCCGCATCGGCGCCACCTCGCTCTTGATCGCCGATAATCACGGCATCCACTTTTTGATACGCGACATGTTCAATATCGACAAGACGACGCGCAAGATACTGGACCGCTTCCTGTAAGAAACCTCCTGGAATACGGTGCGGCGCCGCCGCTCATGCCGTTCAGCTTGCGCTGAGCGGCATTTTTTTGACCTTGTGCTTTTCTTGTGACTTGCCTCATTTGAGCTATACTAACGTCTTAAAGGAGGTGACTATGGAACGACACATTGATGCTCCCGTCCCGGCTCAGCAATCGAGGACGCTGTACGAAGGCATGGCGCTGTACGGTTTTGATACTGATGCGCGCATTGCGCTGATACGGCGGGGTATTCCAGCCTCGACGATCAGCCGGCTGTCCGCGCGCATGGGCATGAGCAAGGAATTCCTGTTGTCCAGCCTGGGACTGTCGCGCGCCACCATCAGCCGCAAGGAAAAAGACGCCAGCTTGCTGTCGAAGGATGAATCGGAGCGCGTGCTGGGGATTGAAACCCTGATTGGCATGGTGCAGGCGATGGTCGAACAATCGGGCGATCCCGCCGGTTTTGACGCGGCGCGCTGGGTCTCCGATTGGCTGAGCAAACCGCTGCCTGCGCTGGCGGGTGCCACGCCGGCCAGCTACATGGACACCTTCGAGGGGCAAAAACTGGTGGCGGAATTGCTGTCCATGACGCAGAGCGGGGCCTATGCATGAACGTGCTCTGGCGTATTGCCGTCGAGACGCCAGCTTATGCCGCCAGTGACCTGAGCGGCACCGGCGCCAGGATCACGGGTGGCCGCTGGAACAGCAAGGGCGCGCCCGTCGTGTATTGTTCGACGAGTATCGCCCTGGCCACCCTGGAAACCGTGCATTACCTGCGGGGCGGCGGCCTGCCATTCAACCGTTACCTGGTGCGTATCGCCATTCCCGATGGCGTGTGGAGTGCGCGTCAGGTACTCGATCCATTTCCTGGCGGCTGGGACGCCATACCGGCCGGCTTGTCGGGCAAGCGGGCTGGCGATGGCTGGATTGCAGCGGGAAAATCCGCCTTGTTGCTGGTGCCTTCCGTGATCGTGCCCGACGAATACAATGTCTTGCTCAACCCCCGCCATGCCGATGCCGCGGCGGTCACCGCCAGCACCGTCAGGCGATGGAGCTACGATCCCCGGTTTTTCCCCTGACGCACGCTTACTGAAACGCCACTTCCGCAAAGCTGCGTAATTTCCGGCTGTGCAGGCGATCCACGCCCTGGCGGCGCAGCAGTTCCACGGCGCGGATGCCGATGCGCAGATGCTGGTCGACCCGTTCGCGGTAGAAGTGGTTGGCCATGCCGGGCAGCTTGATTTCGCCGTGCAGCGGCTTGTCGCTCACGCACAGCAGGGTGCCGTAGGGGACGCGGAAACGGAAGCCGTTGGCGGCGATCGTCGCGCTTTCCATGTCCAGCGCGATGGCGCGGCTCTGGCTGAAACGGCGCTCCGGCGTGCGCTGCGGCAGCAGTTCCCAGTTGCGGTTGTCCGTGCTGGCCACCGTCCCCGTGCGCATGATGTGTTTCAAGTCATGCCCCGTCAGCTGGGTGATTTCCGCCACGGCCGTTTGCAGCGCCTGCTGGATTTCCGCCAGCGGCGGTATCGGCACCCACAGCGGCAAGTCTTCGTCGAGCACGTGGTCTTCGCGCACGTACGCATGCGCCAGCACGTAGTCGCCCAGGCTTTGCGTGGTGCGCAAGCCGGCACAGTGCCCCAGCATCAGCCAGGCGTGCGGGCGCAGCACGGCGATATGGTCGGTGATGGTCTTCGCATTGGCCGGTCCCACGCCGATATTGACCATGGTGATGCCGCTGCCGTCCGCGCGCAGCAAATGGTAGGCGGGCATCTGCGGCAGGCGCGGCGGCGCGGCGCCCAGCGCATCCTCGCTCTCGACCGTCTGGCCGACCCTGCGCGTGACCACGTTGCCCGGTTCGACAAAGGCGATGTAGCCATCGTCGTCCGAGGGCGCGGTCGCATCGGGCGCGCGCTCCATCATGGCGTGGCCCAGGCGGATGAATTCGTCGATGTAGAACTGGTAATTGGTAAACAGGACGAAGTTCTGGAAGTGCTGTGGCGAGGTGCCGCTGTAGTGGCGCAGGCGCTGCAGCGAGTAGTCGACGCGCGGTCCCGTGAACAGCGACAGCGGCTGCGCTTCGCCGTGCGCCGGTTCGTGCGTGCCGTTGGCGATGCCGTCGTCCATGGCTGACAGGTCGGGCAGGTCGAACAGATCGCGCATGGCCATGCGGCGTCCCGCATCCATATTGCCCTCGATATGGTCATGCTCGGCGAACGAGAAATGCACGGGGATGGGCTGGGCGCTGACGCCCACTTCCAGGTGCACCGTCTGGCCGCCGTTATGGTTTTTCAGCAGCAGGGTGAACTGGTCGAGGTAGTAATCTCCAAACAGGTCGGGGCGCGTCAGGGTGGTTTCAAACACGCCCGGGCCGGCGACAAAGCCGTAGGCCAGCGGCGAGTCGGCGCGCGCCACGGTATCGGTCTGGATGCGCACGAAGGGGTAGCAGGCGCGCACTCTTTCGTGCATGTCTTCGCCGGCGACAAAGCGCTGCAGCGCATCGCGCAAATGTTCGATGCTGCTGCGGTAAATGGCTTGCACTTGTTCCAACGCCAGGCGTGGATCGTCGAAGCGGGAGGAGGCGATGAAGGGGGGCGTAAGCAAGCGGATTCTCCTTGTAGCGGTTCGTGCATACCATTGTAAGGCAGCGGGGCAACTCTTGTCGGCGCATCTGGGGCCGCTTGACGGATTCAAATAGAATCTGTATTCTATTTGAATGGTCAGACTAGCCAAATTCAACGAAAACAACTTCATCGACAGCGCGATCGCCGTCGCCGCCCAGTGCGGCGTGGGCGCCGTCTCGATGGCCGCCATCGCCGTCAAGGCCGGCGCGCCCATCGGCTCCGTGTATCACCGCTTCGATTCGCGCAACGCCATCCTGGCGCGCGCCTGGCTGCGCGTGAAAAGCGACTTCCGCGAGGAAGTGGCCAGCCGCTGGCTCGGCGGCGACACCTGGGCCGGCGTGCACGGCTTGCTGGACTGGTGCCGGCGCAAACCCGTGTATGCGCGCTTCCTGCTGCAATGCGCGGACAACCCCGATTTCAGCAACGGCCTCAGCGAGGAATTGCTGGCCGCCGTAGAAGAAGAGCAGGCCGCGCTCGACGCCTGCTTTGCCCGCTGCGCCGAGTCCATGCCCGCCACGACGGAGCTGGACCTCGATCACATGCTGCTCAAATTCGTGCTGATCGACGCGCCCGTGGCCGTCGTCAAGCCTTACCTGACCCAGGAGCGACCGATACCGGCCAGCGTCGACGCCATGCTGCGCGCCTCGCACGACGCCGTGCGCGGCTGGGCCGCCCACCCCACCTCACACTAACAAAGAAAAGAATCCCCATGCGCTATTCCACCCAGCTTGAACACGGCAAGAAAATCCCCCTGCACGACGAAGAAGGTTTCATCGGCATGCGCGCGGCCGGCCGCATCGCCGCCGACACGCTCGACTACATCGCGCCTTTCGTGAAACCGGGCGTGTCGACGGCCAAGCTCGACGCCCTGTGCGAAGAGTTCATGCGCGCCGCCGGTGCCATCCCGGGTACCATCGACTACCACGGCTACAAGCACGCCAGCTGCATCTCCGTCAATCACGTGGTCACGCACGGCATCCCGTCGGACACCAAGATCCTCAAAGTGGGCGACATCCTCAACATCGACGTGACGCCGAAGTTCAACGGCTGGTTCGGCGACACCAGCCGCACCTTCAAGGTGGGCGCCGTGTCCATCCTGGCCAATCGCCTCGTCAACACGGCATATGAAGCCATGATGGCCGGCATCCACACCGTGCGTCCGGGCGCGACCCTGGGCGACGTGGGCGCCGCCATCGAAGCGGTGGCCAAGGCGCAGGGCTTTTCCTCCGTGCGCGACTTCTGCGGCCATGGCGTGGGCCAGGTCTTCCACGACACGCCGCAAGTGCTGCACTATGGCCGCGCCGGCACGGGCATCGTGCTGGAGCCGGGCATGATTTTTACCATCGAACCGATGCTCAACGTGGGCAGCTACCAGGTCAAGGTCTTGCCCGACAAATGGACGACGGTGACGAAGGACCGCTCGCTGTCGGCGCAGTTCGAGCACTCGCTGGCCGTCACGGACACGGGCTTTGAAATCTTTACCCTGACCGGTTCGACCGAGCCGCTGGTGTAAGCATGGATGACGCGCGCCGGCAGCAGCTCACCGATATCGTCGCCGCGAAAGCCGGCGTGGATGTCGCTTGCGCGGCGCGCCACCTGGCGCTGCATGACGACGACGTGGCGGCCGCCCTGCGCGGCATCGAGGCCGAACGTTATACGCTGACGCAGCGTCTGCTGAATAAATACCGGCGCGATCCGGAAGACGCGCTGCAGCACGTGGCGCTGGCCGTGCTGCAGCAGGAAGGCATCGGCATCGGCAGCGACAGCGTGCTGCGCGCGGAGCGCATCGCGGCCCTGGCGCCGCCCGTCGCTGGCATGGTGATGCTGGCCGAGTGGCTGGCCTATGTGGACTGGGAAGGTTACGACAGCGCCCTGTACGTGAATATCGACGCGGTGGCGGCGCTCATCGCCGGCGCACTGGACCTGCCCGAGGTGGCCGCCAATCTGCTGCAAACGCGCGACGAAACGGTGTTCGAAGCGCAGCGCCCCGCGCTGGCTGCCGCCGCCCTGCTGTTCATCGAACGCCACATCGCGCTCTTTCCCTGAGAGTGCCCTGCGTCTTACAATGGCGGCAAGCACCGTTGCCCCATTTTGAAGACTTCCGCATGAGCGATTTTCCCGAAGATATCTACACCGAGCCGTCCGCCGACGTGCACACCCTGAACAACCTGGGCCCCTTGACGGGCATGGCCGGCATCTGGACGGGCACGCGCGGCCTGGACGTCAAGCCGAAAGCGGACGGCCCGCGCAAGCAGGCCTTCGTCGAGCGCATCGAACTGCAGCCGATCGACCCCGTCACCAACGGCCCGCAACTGTTCTACGGCTTGCGCTACTACATCCACATCACCAAGCCGGATCAAGTCAAGACGTATCATGAGCAGGTCGGCTACTGGCTGTGGGAACCGGCCACGGGCGCCGTGATCCAGACCCTGGCCATCCCGCGCGGCCAGATCGCCATGGCGTCCGGCACGACGACGGCCGACGCCACCAGTTTCGAACTGGTGGCCAAGCGCGATTCGACGGCGTACGGCATCTGCTCGAATCCCTTCCTCGAACACGCATTCACCACCGTCGAATACCGGATCAAGGTCGATATCCACGCCGATGGCACCTGGGGCTACGACGAAGACACGGTCATGCTTATCCGCGGCAAGGACGAACCGTTCCACCACACGGACCGCAACCTGCTGACGAAAATCGCCGAGCCGACGCCGAACCCGATGGCCTTGCAGGCACTGGCGGCGGCAGCTTAAGGTTTGCCTTGCGCCACCGCCTTGATGGCCCGTTCTTCTCCCATGGCGGCGGCGATCTTCCAGCGCTGCATGGCGCTGGCGCGGTCCGGGCGCGCCAGGCCCGCGCCTTCCCAGTCCATCAGTCCCAGGTTGTAGATGTCGCCCGCGCTGCCCTTGTCGGCGGCCAGGGTGAACCATTTGCGCGCTTCCTTGTGGTTGACGGGAATCTGGTAGCCGCGCACGTTGTACAGGCCCAGCAAGTGCATCGCTTGCGCATTGCCCTTGTTCGCCGCCTGTTTCAGCAGGTCGAGGCCGCGCGCCATGTTGCGCGGTTCCTGCCAGCCTTCTGCCAGCATCACGCCTTTCGCCGTTAATGCATAGCTGTCGTTCTTCACGAGGCCCTTGCCGATCAGGGGCTTGGCGGCCACCTGGCGCGCTTGCCGCTGCTGCGCCGTTGGCGCGGTGACGGGACCGGGCTTGCCTTCGCCCATCAGCAGCATCCAGCCATACAGGCCATACGCGCCCGCGTCGCCCTTGCCGACCAGGCTTTCCAGCATGGCCAGGGCCTGCGCCTTGTCGCCATTTTCGTACAGCTTGACGGCCTTGGCGCTGCTCGCATCCGGCGGCACGGGCGCTGGCGCATGGGGCGCGACGGGGGCCGAGGCCATGGCCGTTTGCGGCGGTGGGGACACCGGGCGCACGCGCACGGGCAAGCCATAGCTGGCGGCCAGCACGGCCAGGCTGGCGGGCGCGAGGATCAGCACTTGCGCCAGCTGGTTGCGGCGTCCCTTGCCGGCGATGCCCATGGCCCGTTCGGCTTGCCGCTCGCCGCCCAGCGCCTCGCTCAGCACGGCTTTCACCTTGCGGTTGAACAGCCAGTAGCCGGCGCCCGTGACGAGCAAGCCGGCGACGGCGGCCGCACCGCGCCCGGCGAAGAACCAGGTGGCGATGGCGGCGGCCAGCGCGGCCAGCGCGCTTTTCCACCAGAATTGCTTGGCCAGCCGCGTGTAGACCTGGCGCAAGGCGCCGAGCACGCAGGTGCGCACATTGTTGGCATAGTCGGCGGAGACGACATCGACGTGCGCGTGGTCGGCTTCTCCGCTGAGGACGGATTCGATGACGTCCGCATTCAGTTCCGAGGCGGCCACGTCGCGCAGCGGCGTCAGCAAGCCTTGCACGTGGGCGGAGAACAGGCCGTCGTCGGCGCTGCCGGCCAGCGCGTCGCTGAGCGCCTTGAGGTCGCCGCGCAGCAGCTTTTCCACGATGTCGTCCAGGGTCAGCCAGCGCAAGTCCGTGCCGTACGCCACCAGATGGTGCTTTTCTGCGTTGCATGATGCATCGAGGCGCACGATGCGCAGCTTGCCGCCATACAGGGCGTCGACTTCCTGCGGCTGGTCTTCATTGTAAATGCTCACTTTCGCCAGGGCGAGGCTGCTGGCAATGTCCGCCAGTGAGTGCACGCTTTCCTTGTCGCGGATGCGGCGCGCGTCGTCGGGCGCCTGCTTGGGCAGGCTGACGCTGTAGCCCGGCGTCACGTGCACGTCGACCCAGGCCGCCTTGCCCACCTTGCCGGAACCGTCGCACGGGTTGCAGCGCAAGTCGCCCACGCCGCTGCAGGTACGGCACGTCACGCTGCCGCTGGCGCGGCAGGTGCCGCAATTGATGTTGCCGGAGCCGTGGCAGCTATTGCACGTGACCTTGCCGTAGCTGCAATGGTAGCAAGAGCGGTATTCGGTGCGGTACTGGGGCCGCGTTTCGCTGTGGTAGCTGGTGTGCGAGCTGCCGTTGCTGTAGGTGGTAGTGGGTACTTGCACCGTAATGTAGTCGGTGACTTGTTCGGAGACCGTGCCGCTGCCGCTGCAATACGAGCACGATACCTTGCCGCTGCCGTAGCAGCCATAGCCGTCGCAGCTGACGGTGCGCCCGCCATGGCAGTTCCAGCACGTTTCCGTCGTCGCGCCGTGGCAGGTGTGGCAGCCGATGCGGCCTTTTCCATGGCAGTTGCCGCAGGTGTCCAGATGCCAGTACTTGACGGCGTGCGGCAGGTAGATGCCCGCCTCGACGCCGTCGTAGGCCTGGCCCGGCTGGCGCAGGGCATTGTCGAGCTTGCCGGCCGCGCGGCGCAGCCTTTCCTTCTCCTGCGCGTGAGCGAGTGCTCCCACCTCGTGGGAGCCACAGCGGCAGTCATTGCCCGCTGGCGTGAAATAGCCATTGATGACGCGCTGCTCGAAGCGCGCCTCGAGCGCGTAGTTCGCCTGCAGCGAAAAATCCTGCAGCACGTCTTCCTCGTCCAGCGGCGTGATGTCCTGCGGCTCGAAGCGCGTCTTGTCCTGCACCAGGGAGCGCAGCTTGCCCAGCACCGTGGGTATTTCTTCCTTGTCGAGCTTGAGGGGCGCTGGCGCCGTCACGGCCATTGCGGATGCCTGGGGCATGTCCTCGCTGCCCTCGATATCGGTGGCCGTGTCGGTGCTGGGGTTCATGCGCGTCCTTTTGCTCTCTGGAAAGATGTTTGAATTTTAGCATCCCCATATGACAAACCATGACAAAGCCGATCCGCTTTTTCAGCGCAAGCCGCGGCGGAACTGGTCGGGCGTGCCGCCGCCCTGGCGGCGAAACATGGCGATGAAGGCGGAAGCCGTGCTGTAGCCCAGTTCCAGCGCGATCGCCTGCACGGTGTCGCCTTTTTCCAGCAGGGGCAGGGCGGCCAGGAAGCGCTGGCGCTGGCGCCATTCGCCAAACGGCATGCCCAGTTCGCGCTGGCAGCGGCGCGCCAAAGTGCGTTCCGTGACGTGCAATTGCGCGGCCCATTCGGCCAGTGAGCGGTTACTGCCGGGCTCCGCCTGCAGGGCGGCCAGCAGCGCCGCGATGACGGGCTCGTCGCTGCCTGGCAGGTAGTTGCGGCTGCACGGCGCCAGCCGCAGCTGGTCGACCAGCACCTGCGCCAGGCGCTGGTCGGCTTCGGTGGCGGGCGTGGTGACGTTGCGCGCGGCGAAGTCGCCGAGTATGGCCTTGAGCAGGGGACTCAATACCAGCGCGCACGGCTGCGCCGGCAACTGCGTGCACAGGCTGGCGTCGATGTAGGCGGAGTGAAATACGACATCCTGGCGGATATAGCCGTCGTGCAAGGTCTCGGGCGGTATCCATACGGCGTACTGGGGCGGCGACAGGTAGCGCTGGCCCGCCACCATGATTTCCATCACGCCTGTGGAGCAATACGTGAGCTGTCCCCACGGATGGCTCTGGTAATCGAATTGCTGGTGCGCGTGGTAATCGTCGAGGCGGAAATACACGGGATAGGGCAGGACGTCGGAAACGGCGGGGAAATGCTGGTTGCTGGCCATGGTGTCTTTGTCCTGTTCTTCGCATCGTTTGTCCGATTTTCATTATATCCATGGAATCAGACCATGCGAAAATGGCGGTCTTGAACACTGGAGTACGCCACATGCAAGCCAAGCACTATCTGTTACCCGTGATCGCCGTGCTGATCTGGGCCATCAATACCATCGTCAGCAAGATGGCCGTCGGCGTGATCGACCCGGCCGCCATCTCGTTCTATCGCTGGCTGCTGGCCGGCGTGCTGCTGGCGCTCGTGTTCGGCCGCGCCGTGTGGAAGCAGCGGGCCGTGGTGCGGCCGTATCTGGGCAAGCTGTTTGTGCTGGGCATGCTGGGCATGGTCATGTACCAGTGCCTCGCCTACATCGCCGCGCAAACGACGACGGCGACCAATATGGGCATCCTCGCCTCGCTGATGCCGCTGCTGGCCGTGGGTCTGTCCGTGCTGCTGCTGGGCGAGACGCCCACCGTGGGCGGCGTGTTTGGCGGTCTCGTGTCGCTGCTGGGACTCGCCTACTTGCTCAGCCATGGCGACCCGGCCGCCCTGATTGCGCACGGCGCGGCCGTGGGCGACGCCCTGATGTTGCTGGCGTGTTTGTCGTATGCGGGCTATGGCGTGCTGCTCAAGCGCTGGAAGATTCCCCTGAATAACTGGCACTCTCTGCTGATCCAGGTCTGGTGCGCCGTGCCCGTGCTGTTCGTGTATTACCTGAGCCAGTCCGCGCCGTCCGTCACGGGCGCCGGCTTGCCGCTGGTGCTGTTTGCCGGCATCCCCGCCTCCATCATCGCGCCGTTTTTATGGATGCATGGCCTGGCCAAGCTGGGTCCGAGCCGCGCGACGACCTTGATGAATCTGCTGCCCGTCTTCACGGTGATCATCGCCATGCTGTTCCTTGGTGAAACCCTGCACAGCTACGATGTGATCGGCGGCGGCGTGACCCTGCTGGGCGTGGTGATGGTGCAATACCTGAAACGTCCGCTGCGCCGCGCACCGGCATAGTTTTTTTGCTATGCTGGTGTTTTGAACAAGGAGGCGCCATGCCCAGCATCGATACACTGTTGAGTGAACTTGAAACGTTTGGCGTGTCCAATGATGCGGCGCACACGGCGCGCGCCAGCCGCATGCTCAACATCACGCGCGACACGGGTGAATTGCTGGCCGTGATGGTGCACGCGCGCGGCGCGCGGCGGGTGCTGGAACTCGGCACCTCGAACGGTTATTCCACCTTGTGGCTGGCACGCGCCGTGCAGGCGCTGGGCGGCAGTGTCGTGACGGTGGAAAAGGCGCAGGACAAGTTCGACATGGCGCACGACAACTTCGTGCGCGCGCAATTGCAGGGCGTGATCGGGCAATTGCTGGCGGATGCGGGCGACGTGCTGCGCGATGCGGCGGACGGCGCCTACGATTTCATCTTCCTCGATTCCGCGCGCCAGCAATACGCGCAGTGGTGGCCGCAGCTGGACCGCGCGCTGGCGCCCGGCGGCGTGCTGGTGGTCGACAACGCCAGTTCGCACTACGCGGACATGGCCGACTTTATCGAGGCCATCCGCGCCGACAGCCGCTACACGACGTGCCTGGCCACCGTCGGCAAGGGCGAATTCATCGCTGTCAAGGCAGGCAACTAGTTATTCAGCAACTATTCAGCAACGATAGCCGCTTCCAGCACGCGCACCAAGGATTCCACGCCTTGCGCGTCGACGTCGTCGAAACGGCCCGTCAACGGGCTGTCGAGGTCGAACACGCCGATGGTCTGGCCGTGCGCAAACACGGGCACCACCAGTTCCGAACGGGAATTGACGTCGCAGGCGATGTGGCCGGGAAACGCATGCACATCGTGCACGACGATGGACTTGCCTTCGACCACCGTGGTGCCGCACACGCCGCGTCCCTTTTTGATGCGGATGCAGGCCGGCTTGCCCTGGAACGGTCCCAGCACCAGTTCATCGCCCTTGAGGAAATAAAAGCCGGCCCAGTTGAGGCCCGGCATGGTGTTGAAGACCAGCGAACTGAAGTTGGCCGTATTGGCGATCAGGTCGCTCTCGCCCGACAGCAAGCCTTGCAGCTGCGAGCGCAAGTCCGCGTACATGGCTTGTTTTGCTGCGGGGGTGTCGGTGCCGTAGGCGGCGTCGCTGATGGTAAACGTCATGGTCGTGGTGGCGCTTGAAAATGGGGAAGGCGACATGGTAGCGCGTCTGGCGCATCCGCGCGCGGCCCTTACTTTGTCAGGTGTTCCTGCGCCAGCTGGCGCAGCAGTGGCAGGGCCGCATGACCGGCATCAGGCTGCCAGGCCAGGCCGATGCCGGCCGCCAATTCCTCACCCTCCGCCAGTTGCCGGTAGGCCACGCCATCCATGCGCAGCGCGCGGAACGAGTCGGCCAGCAGCGCCATGCCCTTGCCGGCCGCCACGTCGCCGAGCAGCACATGGTGGTCGGGCGCTTCGCGCAAGAAATGCGGCGCGAAGCCATGGCGGCGGAATACTTGCTGGCAATGGTCGAAAAAGGCGGGCTGGCGCGCCCGTTCGAACCAGTAGATGGGTTCCTGGGCGATGTCAAGCAGGCTCAGCTTGCGCTTTTTCGCCAGCCGGTGCCCGGCGGGCAGGGCCAGCATCATGGGTTGGCGCGCCAGCGGCTGCACTGCCAGTTCGAACGCGGCGCTGGGCAGCGCAAGCAGGGCCGCATCGAGCTGGCCCTTGCGCACGGCGGCGACCAGGCGCGGCGACGGCGCGGCCGTCAATTCCAGGCGGATATTGCCCAGTTGCTCCTCCAGCGCCGCCAGCAAAGGACGGAACAGGCCGGCCGCCACGGAACTCGTCAAGCCCAGGCGCAGGCGCGCGGGGGCGCTGTCTTGTCGCAGCGATTGCTGTGCAATATCGAGCAAATCGAGGATGTGCAGCGCCTGCGGCAGCAGGGTACGGCCCGCTGGCGTCAAGGCCACGCCTTGCGTGTCGCGTTCGAACAGGCGCGCGCCCAGCCTGTCTTCCAGCCCCTTGATGGCGCGCGACAATGGCGGCTGGGTCATGTGCAATTGCTCCGCCGCCTGGCGGAAGTTCAGGCAGCGGGCGACGGCGCAAAACAGGCTCAAGGCATGGGTATCGAGGGCTCTCATACCAGAAAGGTATCACGAAATCGGGCATTCCCTTGCCAGCCGGCGCGGTCCAGACTGGCGGCATCGAGTCAACCACCGAGGAGAGCAGCATGCAACAACGACGCATCGGCAATAGCGGTATGAGCAGTTCGGCATTGGGCCTGGGTTGCATGGGCATGTCGGAATTCTATGGCGCCACGGACGAGGCGCAATCCTTGGCCACCCTGGAAGCGGCCCTGGCGGCGGGCGTGACCCTGTTCGACACGGCCGACGCCTACGGTTTCGGCCACAACGAGCAATTGCTGGGGCGCTTTTTGGCGCGCCACCCGGGCCAGGCCCTGGTCGCCAGCAAGTGCGGCCTGGCGCGCGAGGCGGGCAGCTATGCGCGCCGCGTCGACAATTCCCCGGCCTACATCCGCCAGGCCTGCGAAGCGTCGCTGGCGCGTCTGGGCGTCGAGCGCATCGACCTGTTCTATCTGCACCGCCTGAACCTGGAGACGCCACTGGAAGAGTCGATGGGTGTGCTGGCGCAACTGCGGCAAGAGGGCAAGATTCGCGCCGTGGGCTTGTGCGAAGTGAGCGCCGTCACTTTGCGGCGCGCGGCGGCCATCTGCCCCGTGGCGGCCGTGCAGAGCGAATACTCGCTGTGGACGCGCGAACCGGAGCAGGGCGTGCTGGCCGCCTGCCGCAGCGTGGGCGCCAGTTTCTTTGCCTACAGCCCGCTGGGGCGCGGTTTCCTCACGGGCGCCATCGCCGATGCGGCCAGCCTCGACGCGGGCGACTTTCGCCACTTCAATCCCCGCTTCGCGGCCGAGAACCTGGCGCGCAACCAGGCCATCGTCGCGCAGGTCAAGGACATGGCGCGCACGAAAGGCTGCACCCCGGCCCAGCTGGCGCTGGCCTGGCTGCTGGCGCAAGGCGACGACATCATTCCCATTCCCGGCACCAAGCGCATCGCGTATTTGCAAGACAACCTCGGCGCGCTGGCCGTGCAGCTGGACGGGGCGGAACTGGCGGCGATGAACGCGGCCTTTCCCTTGGGCATGGCGGCCGGCGCGCGCTATACGGAAGAAGGGATGAAGGGCGTGGATGCCTGAGAAAAAAAGCTATGTCACCGTCAGATGTGGGAATGCGCCCAGTGTTGCCTTCAATAACGTTTCGGGTGAGCGGATGCGTCTGGCGTCGAGTATCCAGCACCACCCCAGGTAGTTCGGCAGATACCGTGTCGCCACGCCATGAAACGGCCCCAGCCATTGTCGCAATCGGCTGTGATACGCGTTGACGTTCTGCACGTGGGCGGCGCCCTGCACGCGGATGCCGGCGCGCAAGTTGACGGCCTGGTGGCTGATACGAGCTTCCCGGGCAAAAGCCCGGTAGGCAGCATGGCCGTCGGAGACCAGCAGCACGTCCTTGTCGATGACGGGCAATCAACAGCGATGCAGCTGCGCCTTTGTCAGCGCCCCTTTGCCCGCAAGTGGTCTGAATGGCAGGCGGGACAGGCCAATCGCGGCTGGGCCACGCTTTCCAGCAGCGCGATGGTCGCGTCGTGTGGAGAGTTGCCATGCAACAGGGCAATGCCTGCCTGCCGCTGGCGTCGGCTCAACCGGGCAAACTGCGCAATCAAGGTGATCCATTCGGCTGGCCGCATGATTGGCTCCCGCAGAGTGAGTATGCAGAGTCAGACAGCACGGCCACAGGAAGATTCCGGCATTTCCCCTACTTGCTGATGACAGAGCCAGAAAAAACGCGTGAGTGTACGCCAGCGTACCTAACTGAAACTTTCTCTACAGGATAATTGCCGGCGATCTGCTAGCATTTGGCAGTGACTGCGCGCTGCGCTTTGCACGCTGTTCAACGGTCAGGTATCCGATGAGGTGGATGTTGTTAGATGACGATATTTTCGATATAGAACTGAAGTTATTGCTTGAGGGAATACTGCTGCGCTATCAGCACGATTTCCGCGATTATTCCGTGGCCTCCCTGCGCCGGCGCATGCGCCAGGCCATGGAGCGCTTCGGCTGCGCCAGCCTGTCGCAATTGCAGGACCGCATCTTGCACGAGCCCGCCATGTTCGCGCAGATGCTGCAGTTTTTCACGGTGCAAGTGAGCGAGATGTTCCGCGATCCCGCGTATTTTCGTGCCCTGCGCGAAAAAGTCGTGCCCATCCTGCATACCTATCCTTCCATCAAGATATGGGTGGCCGGCTGCAGCAGCGGCGAAGAAGTGTGGTCGCTGGCCATCTTGCTGGAAGAAGAGGGCTTGCTCGA
The DNA here is from genome assembly GCF_900103595.1 of Janthinobacterium sp. OK676. Taxonomy (NCBI): domain Bacteria; kingdom Pseudomonadati; phylum Pseudomonadota; class Betaproteobacteria; order Burkholderiales; family Oxalobacteraceae; genus Janthinobacterium; species Janthinobacterium sp. OK676. The sequence goes on along the minus strand of NZ_FNHA01000002.1, from coordinate 404,802 downwards.
GCGCAGCATGATTTATGCGACCGACATCAACGTCGAAGCGCTGACCGCCGCCGAAGCGGGCATCTATCCGATCGAGCGCATCGCCCAGTTCAGCGAGAATTACCAGCTGGCGGGCGGCAAGCGCTCGCTGTCCGACTATTACACGGCCGCCTACAAGGGCGCCATCTTTGACCGGCGCTTGCGGCGCCAGTTCGTCTTCGCCGACCACAGCCTGGCGACGGACAGCGTGTTTTCGGAGGTGCACATGGTTTCCTGCCGTAACGTGATGATTTATTTCAATAAAGACTTGCAGGACCGCAGCCTGGGCCTGTTCCATGAAGCGCTGGTGAACCGGGGCTTCCTGGGCTTGGGCATGAAGGAAAGCCTGCATTTCAGCCGCCATGCGGCCAGCTTCAACGAGCTGAGCCCGGCCGAACGCATTTTCCAGCGTGCCTGACATGCTGCCGACCTGCGACGTCGCGCCGCCGCCCGCCGGCCTGCGCCTGATCGCCATCGGCGCTTCGGCCGGCGGCGTGGAAGCGCTGGGCATCGTGCTGCGCGCCTTGCCCGCGACCTGCCGCGCAACGGTCGTGGTGGTGCTGCACCTGGCGCCGGGCCGCTCCAGTCAGTTGCCGCAGCTGTATGCGGAACGTTGCCAGCTGCCCTTGCGCGAGGCCGAGGACAAGGAGCCGCTGCGGGCCGGCGTTGTGTATTTCGCGCCGCCCGACTACCACCTGCAGGTGGAACCCGATGGCTGTTTTTCCCTGTCGCAGGAAGAACCCGTGTATTTTTCGCGCCCGTCCATCGATGTCTTGCTGGAAACGGCGGCCCTGGCTTACCGGCGAACCATGCTGGCCATCATCCTGACGGGCGCCTCGGCCGATGGTGCGGCGGGCCTGGCGCGCGTGCGGCAACTGGGCGGCAGTGCCTGGGTGCAAGACCCGCAGTGGGCCAGTTGTGGCATCATGCCGGCCGCCGCGCTCAAGCGGGCCGGCGCCGACCGCGTGCTCGATTTGCCGCAGATGGCGGCCAGCCTGGCATTGTTGGGCAATGGCGAACACAAGTGAATGGGAGTGGTGTAGTGCGTGTAATATATGTGAGAATTGAAACAATATTTATGTCCATATCGAAACACGATGGCATCTTGCCGTTGCGATGCCTGAAGATGACCCCGTGACCGCACCTATCCATATCCTCGTCGTTGACGACATCGCGCAAAACCTGGTCGCCGCCGAAGCCGTGCTGGCACGGCCCGGTATTGTCATCCTGAAGGCAAACTCTGGCGCGCAAGCGCTGGAATTGCTGTTGACGCATGAAGTGGCGCTGGCCCTGATCGACGTGCAAATGCCGCAGATGGATGGCTTCGAGCTGGCCGAGCTGATACGCGGCAGCGAACGCACGCGCAGCATTCCCCTGATTTTCCTCACGGCCGCGTCGCGCGAGCCGAGCTACAGCTTCCGCGGCTACGAGGCGGGCGCCGTCGATTTCCTGTACAAGCCCATCGACGTGAAAGCCTTGCAAAGCAAGGTGGCCGTGCTCGTCCAGCTGTACCAGCAGAAGCGCGAATTGTCGGCCCAGCTCGACGAGCTCAAGCATGCCTTGCACCTGAACGAGCTGTTCACGGCCGTGCTGGGCCACGACTTGCGCACGCCCTTGTCCGTCGTGATGAACGGCGCCATGCTGTTGCCGATGATGAGCGACCACCCGAAGGTGATCGTCACGGCGCAGCGCATCGAAAGCAGCGCCAAGCGCATGGGGCGCATGGTCGACCAGTTGCTGGACCTGGCGCGCATCCGTTCCGGCACGATGGAGTTGCGCAGTAGCACGCACGACTACCTGGCGCTGGCGCGCGCCATCGTCGAGGAGTGCGAGACGGCAGGGCAGGCCCCGCTTGTCGAAGTCAGCAGCGTGGGCGACCTGCACGGTCAATGCGATGCGGGCCTGCTGTCGCAAGTCATGTCGAATCTGTTAAACAATGCCATCACGCATGGCGAGGCGGGGGCGCCCGTGCAACTGGCCCTCGATGGACGGGATGCCGAGCGCATCGAGTTGCGCATCGCCAATCGCGGCGTTATCCCCCCCGCCTTGCTGCCGACCCTGTTCGAGCCATTCCAGCAAGCGGGCGAGAAGCGCCGGACGGGGCAGGGCCTGGGACTGGGCCTGTACACGGTGAACATGTTCGTCAAGGCCCACGGCGGCACGGTCGAGATCAGTTCGACGGCCGCGCAGGGCACGCTGGCGACCGTGCGCATCCCGCGCCAGTGCCAGGTGTGCGTGCAAGCGGGACTGGCCACATGAGCGCGCCAGCCTGGCCGCGCGGCGGCGGCAGCATGGGCGAGCTGGTGCGTCAGCACGACTGGTCCGCCACCAGCCTGGGCCCGCTCGATGGCTGGCCCGCCCATTTGCGCACCAGCGTCGACATCGTGCTCAATTCGCCGATGGCGATGGTGCTGATGTGGGGCCCGCAGCACGTGATGATTTACAACGACGACTACATCCAGATCGCAGGCGAGCGCCATCCGGCGGCGCTGGGCGGCACGGTGCCGGGCATCTGGCCCGAAATCTGGGACTGGAATGCGCGCATCCTCGACGCGGGGCTGCGCGGCGAGACGCAGGTGCACCGCGAATGCTGCTTGCCGCTGTTGCGCGGCGGACAGCGCGCCGACGTCTGCTTCGACCTGTTTTATACGCCCGTGCATGGCGCCAACGGCCAGGTGGACGGCGTGCTGTGCACGGCGCTGGAATTGACGGCGCGCATGGAAGAGGGGCGCCAGCTGAAGCTGGCCACGGCCGAGCTGGGCAAACTCAATACGACCTTGCAGGCCGAGAGCGAGGCCGTGCGCGCGGCCAACCGCCGCCTGGGCGAGGAGCGCGCGCTGCTGCGCGCCCTGTTCCAGCAGGCGCCCAGCTTCATGGCCTTGCTGCGCGGACCGCAGCACGTGTTCGAACTGGCGAATGAACATTATCTGCGCCTGGTCGGCCACCGCGATTTGCTGGGCAAGACGGTCGAAGCGGCCTTGCCAGAAGTCAAGGAGCAAGGTTTTATTGCGCTGCTCGATCAGGTCTACCGCACGGGCGAAGCGTACGAAGGGCGCCAGGTGACCGTGGATCTGCGGACGGCGGACGGGCAGACGGGCCAGCGCCAGATCGATTTCGTCTACCAGCCCATCAAGGATGACGAGGGCGTGGTCACGGGCATTCTCGTCGAAGGCATCGACGTCACCGAGCGCATGGAAGGCGAGGAGCGTTTGCGCCTGGCCCAGCAGGCAGGCGGCATCGGCACCTTCGAATGGTTCCCCGAGACGGGCGCGATGCTGGTGTCGCCCACCTTCCGCCGCCTGTGGGGCATCGGCGACGAGGAGGACGTGACGGAAGGCCTGCTGGTGAGCCTGGTCGACGCGCGCGACCAGCAAAAGGTTGGACCGAGCAAGCTTGACGTGGCGCCCAATCCCCTCGAATACGTGGAGTACCGCATCCGCCGCCCGGCCGATGGGGCGCTGCGCTGGATCGCGCGCCAGGGCGAGGTGGTGGCCGGCCGCGTGCCGGGCCAGCGCCGCTACGTGGGTGTGTCGTTCGACGTGACGGAGCGGCGCCAGATCGAGGATGAACTTTACGCCAGCCAGGAGCGCATGGCGGCCATTTTCGGCCAGGCTTCGGTGGGCTTGTCCGAGCTGGGCCTCGACGGCCGTTTCCAGAGGGTCAACGGCGCCCTGTGCTGCATGCTGGGCCGGTCCGCCGAGGAACTGCTGAGCCTGAACATGAACGACATCATGCATCCGGCGGACGTGCCCGGCAATAGCGTGCTGTTCCGGCGCCTCGTGGAAACGGGCGAGTCGTTCTCGCTGGAAAAGCGCTACCTGAAGCCCGATGGCTCGCAAGTGTGGGTCTCGAGCAATGTCAGCCGCCTGGTCGATGAGCAGGGTCATACGCGCTCTTTGATCGCCGTCAAGACGGATATCACGGACCGGCGCCGCGTGGAAAAAGCGCTGCATGAATTGAACGAAACGCTGGAACACCGGGTCGAACAGGAAGTCAATGAGCGCACCAAGGCGGAAGACGCGCTGCGCCAGGCGCAAAAGATGGAAGCCGTGGGCCAGCTGACGGGCGGCATCGCGCACGATTTCAATAATGTGCTGCAAATCATTTCGGGCAATTTGCATTTGCTGCAGCACCTGGCGGGCACGGATGGCTTGATGCGCCAGCGCCTCGACACGGCGATTGCTGCCGTCGAGCGGGGTGCCAAGCTGTCGTCGCACCTGCTGGCGTTTGCGCGGCGCCAGCCCTTGCAACCGGTCGTGGCCGACCTGTCGCGCGTGGTGCGCAACATGGATGCGCTGCTGCGGCGCGCCCTGGGCGAAGCGATCGACATCGTGCTGGTGGGCGGCGGCGGGCTGTGGAATACCCTGGTCGACCGCAGCCAGATCGAGAACGTGATCCTCAACCTGGCCATCAATGCGCGCGACGCCATGGATGGCGCGGGCAAGCTGACCATCGAGCTGGGCAACGTCGTGCTCGACGAGCAGTATGTGCACAACCTGGTCGACGTGCCGGCCGGCCAGTACGTGATGCTGTCGGTGACGGACACGGGCCGAGGCATGAGCGGCGCCGTGCTGCAGCGCGCGTTCGAGCCGTTTTTCACGACCAAGCCGGAAGGCGCGGGCACGGGCCTGGGCTTGTCGATGGCGTATGGCTTTGTCACGCAAAGCCGTGGCCATATCCGCATTTACAGTGAACCTGGCGTGGGCACGGGAGTCAAAATCTATTTGCCCCGTTCCCTGATGGCGGAAGCGGACGAGGAACTGGAATTGAGCGGCGTCGTCACGGGCGGCACGGAAACCGTGCTCGTGGTGGAAGACGACGTGGGCGTGCGCACGACCGTCGTCGACATGCTTGGCGCGCTCGGCTACAAGGTGCTCAAGGCCGAGGATGGCGAAAGCGCGCTGGCCGTGCTGCACAGCGGCGCGCAGATCGATTTGCTGTTTACGGACGTGATCATGCCCGGTCCCGTCAGCAGCACGGAGATGGCGCGCCAGGCGCGCGAGTTGCAGCCCGATATCGCCGTCTTGTTTACGTCGGGCTATGCGCAGGACGTCATCGTGCACGAGGGGCGTCTCGACGCGGGCGTGGAATTGCTCAGCAAGCCGTACCGGCGCGAAGAGCTGGCGCGCAAGCTGCGCCACGTGCTGGCCAACCGCCAGCAGCAAATGCGCGCGCGCCAGTTCGAGCGGTCCGGCGCACCGGTGACCGGCACCCAGGCGGGTGGTGGCCTGGCGGCCAGCGTGCTGGCAGGCGGCACGCCGGGGCTGGACTTGACGGGGCATGCGCCAGAACCGCAGGGGGACATGCCGACATCGATGAAGATACTCGTGGTGGAAGACAATCTCGATTCGCAGCTGATGGTGTGCGAACTGGTGGGCATGCTGGGCCACACGGTCAGCGGCGTGTCCGATGGCGAGGCGGCGTGGAAATTGCTCAACGAGCAAGACTTCGATATCCTGTTTACGGATGTCAGCCTGCCCGGCATGTCCGGCATCGCGCTGGCGCGCATGGTATTGCGCGATAAACCTGGCATGCGCATCATCTTTTCCACGGGCTATGGCAAGGAGTCGATGGATGAGCTGGGCTTTTCCGCCAGCGTCTTGCGCAAGCCCTATGATTTGCTGGAGTTGCAAGCGGCACTCGACCAACCCTGACGGGCATGCGCCGGCACGGCTTGCCCGTCTCACACGCAGAGGCAAGGATGACTCCTGAACTGACGATGCTGGCTTGTACCCTCGTGCTGGCGCTGGTGCAAATCCTGCTGCCCGCCCTGTTTCGCACGCGCGAAACGGGCACGGCCTATAACGTGAGCGCGCGCGACGGCGACGGCCCGCCCGTGGGCAAGATCACGGGCCGCTTGCGGCGGGCCCAGGCGAACCTGTTCGAAACCCTGCCCCTGTTCGCCGCCGCCGTGCTGATCGCCCACGTGACGGCGCAGGAAAGCGCGCTGACCCTGTACGGCGCCGCCCTGTACCTGGCCGCGCGCGTGCTGTATCTGCCCCTGTACGCGTTCGGCGTGCCTGTCGTGCGCACGCTCGTGTGGTGCGTGTCGATAGCCGGCTTGCTGATGCTGTTCTGGGCCATCCTCTTTGCTTCCTGAATTCCTACGTCAGCTGTGGAGCCCGTCCTATGGCGGTGCGCCGGGCCCGGCCGTAAAGTAGCTGCAGCCAGGCGCACGGGCGCCGGCATGGCGGTTTTACTTTTGGGATGGCAATGATGCAGGCTATTGCGAACAAGTCCGGTCGACACATTCAGCGCCTGCTGCGCTCCGTTTTTGGCGTGGCGCGGCTGCGCGCGGGCCAGCAGGACGTCATCGACAGCGTGCTGGCCGGGCGCGATACCCTGGCAATCATGCCCACCGGCAGCGGCAAGTCGCTGTGCTACCAGTTGCCCGCCGCGCTATTGCCGGGCGCGACCCTGGTCGTGTCGCCGCTGATTTCGCTGATGAAGGACCAGCTGGAAAAGCTGCACGAACTGGGCATCACGGCCGTGCAGCTCAACAGCAGCCTGTCGCGCGCCGAGGAGGGAGACGCCCTCGCGCGCATCGCCCAGGGCGGCAGGCTCATTATCTTTTGCACGCCGGAACGCCTGGCGATGCCCGACTTTCTGTCCCTGCTGGCCAGCGCGCCGCCCAGCCTCGTCGTCATCGATGAAGCCCATTGCATCTCCCAGTGGGGCCACGATTTCCGTCCCGCCTACCTGGAAATCGCGGCCGCCCTGCGCGCGCTGGGCCGCCCACCCGTGCTGGCGCTGACGGCCACGGCCACGGGGGAAGTGATAGCCGATATCGACACGCAACTGGAAGCGCGCAAGTTGCAGGTCATCAATACGGGCATCTACCGCGCCAATTTGCGCTACCGCGTGATCCAGGTCACGAATGCGGGAGAGAAGCAGGACGAAGTCCTGCGCCTGCTGCGCGAGACAGCCGGCGTGGGCATCGTGTATGCGGCCACCGTCAAGGCCGTCGAAGAGCTGGCGGCGCGGCTGGGGGAGCTGGGCGAGAGCGCCACCTGCTACCACGGCAAGCTGGCGGCCCGCGAGCGCAAGCACAACCAGGACTTGTTCATGAATGGCGAGCGCCGCATCATGGTCGCCACCAACGCGTTTGGCATGGGCATCGACAAGCCCGACACGCGCTTCGTCATCCACTTGCAGGTGCCGGCCAACCTGGAAGCGTACTACCAGGAATCGGGCCGGGCAGGGCGCGACGGCTTGCCCGCCGACTGCACCTTGCTGTATTTTCAGGAAGACAAGCGGGTGCAGCAATTCTTCCTGGCCAAGCACTATCCCACGGCCGAAGAACTGGCCGCCATCGTGGCGGCCGCGCAGGAATTGCCCGCCACGTTCGCGTTCGCCGCGCTGGCAGCGCGCCTGCCCGAGTTTTCCGATGGTCATCTGAAGGTCTGCCTGAAACTATTGAAAGACGGCAAGCTGCTGCGCCAGGACCGCAAGCTCGGCTACAGCTTGAAAGCGCCATCGCCCGCCACGCCTTCCTATGCGCAACTGGCGCAGATCTATGTCGACAAGCAGGAGCGCGACAAGCAGGCGCTCGAGCAGATGGTGGCGTACGCGCAAAGCGGCCTGTGCCGCTGGAAACTGCTGCTCGACTATTTTGGCGATGCGGGCGATTTCGAGCGCTGCTGCAACTGCGACAATTGCCAGTCGCCGCCCGCGCTGGCCGCACCCATCTCCCTGGACGAGTTCCCGCCAACGCCTGCTGAAGCACCCGCGCCGGCGACGCCCCAGATTGCCGTCGGCAGCCGCGTGCGCGTGCCCCGCTACCAGATCGGCACCGTGCTGTCCGTGGCGGGCGACCAGATCACCATTGCCTTTCCGGAAAACACCACGCGCACCTTCATGGCGGAGTTCGTCGTCCCCGCGTGAAGCCATGGTGCGCTGCCGAACAGTGATCTGGCGCAAGCGCGCTAGAATCGGCCCATTCCAACGCGCTTTTTTAACGCAGGGGGCAGGGCATGGCAGACATGGTGGTGGTGCGCAAGGAAGGCTTGTACTGTGTGCCGGGTCGGTTTTACATCGACCCGTGGCGCCCCGTCGAGCGCGCCATCATCACGCATGCGCACGCCGACCATGCAAGAGTTGGCCACCGGCATTACCTGTGCGCCGCGCCCGGCGAGCAAGTATTGCGCGCGCGCCTGGGCGCCGTGTCCATCCAGGGCCTCGCGTATGGCGAGACCATCGACCACCACGGCGTGCGCGTGTCGCTGCACCCGGCCGGCCACGTGCTGGGCTCGGCCCAGGTGCGCATGGAAGTCGGTGGCGAAGTGTGGGTGGCGTCGGGCGACTACAAGCTGCAGCCCGACCCCACTTGCGTACCGTTCGAACCCGTGCGCTGCGATACTTTTATTACGGAATCGACGTTCGGCCTGCCCATCTACCGCTGGCAGGCGCCGCAGGAAGTGTATGACGACATCAACCAGTGGTGGCGCAGGAATGCGGCCGAAGGGCGCACCAGCGTGCTGTTCTGCTATGCCTTCGGCAAGGCACAGCGCATCCTCGCGGGACTCGATCCTTCCATCGGCCCCATCATCTGCCATGGCGCGGCGCAAGCGCTGACGCAGGTCTACCGCGAATCGGGCGTGGCCTTGCCCGCCACCGTGATGGTGGGCGACGTGACGGACAAGGCGGCCCTGAAGACGGCGATGGTGATCGCGCCCCCGTCGGCCGCCGGGTCGCCATGGATGAAGCGTTTCGGCGACTACAGCGATGCCTTCGCCAGCGGCTGGATGCTGCTGCGCGGCGCGCGCCGGCGGCGTGGCGTGGACCGGGGTTTCGTCCTGTCCGACCATGCCGACTGGCCCGGCCTGATGCAAGCGATCAAGGCCACGCAGGCCGAACGCATCATCGTCACGCACGGCTCGATTCCCGTGATGGTGCGCTGGCTGCAGCAGAACGGCTGGCAGGCGGGCGGCTTCGAGACGGAGTATGGCGACGATGAAGCCGATGACGGCGTGCCCGGTGCGTCCACGGCAGCGGAGGACGCCGCCCATGCGTGACTTTGCCCGGCTGTACGCGGAACTCGACGAGACGACCTCCACCAGCCGCAAGCTGGCGGCGCTGCAAGCGTATTTTCGCAGCGCATCGCCCGAGAATGCGGCCTGGGCCGTGTACTTCCTGGCCGGCGGCAAGCCGCGCCAGGCCGTGCCCACCAAATTGCTGCGCGAGTACGCGACCGAGCGGGCGGGCCTCGATGCCTGGCTGTTCGACGAGGCCTATCACGCCGTGGGCGACCTGGCCGAAACCATCGCCCTGATCCTGCCCGCGCCGGGCAAGCGCAGCGACGTCGGCCTGGCCGAGTGGGTCGAGCAGCGCATCGCACCGTTGCGCGGCGCGCCGCCCGACACCATCCGCGCCGACTTGCTGGCCTACTGGGACGAGCTGGAAACGCGCGAACGCTTCCTGCTGATCAAACTGATCGGCGGCGGCTTTCGCGTGGGCGTGTCCAAACTGCTGGTGACGCGCGCGCTGGCGTCGATTGCCGCCGTTAACAGCAAGCTGATCGCCCAGCGCCTGATGGGCTGGACCGATGGCAAGGTCAGCCCCACGGGCGCGGGCTTTCTCAAACTGATCGCCGCGCAGTCCGATGGCGAACATGCGCTGCGCGGCGGCCAGCCGTATCCATTTTTCCTCGCCCATCCCTTGCAGGCGGAGCCGCAGAGCCTCGGTGACATCGGCGACTGGCTGGCCGAGTGGAAATACGACGGCATGCGTGCCCAGCTGCTGCGCCGCGAGGGCGTGAACTGGCTGTGGTCGCGCGGCGAGGAATTGATCACGGAGCGCTTTCCCGAACTGGCACAGCTGGCTTTGCCCGAGGGCACCGTGCTCGATGGCGAAATCCTCGTCTGGCAGCCGGGCGACGTGCCGGCGCCATTTGCTGACTTGCAACAGCGCATGGGCCGCAAGAGCGTGTCGCCCAAGTTGCTGGCCGGGCTGCCGGCCGTGCTCGTGGCCTACGATGTGCTGGAAATGGATGGCGTGGACGTGCGCCAGCTGCCCCAGCTCGAGCGCCGCGCGCTGCTGGAAACGGTGGTGGCCGGCGTCGGTTCTGACGCGCTGCGTTTGTCGCCGCGCATAGCGGCGGCAAGCTGGGAGGCGCTGGCGGCCATCCGCGCCGAATCGCGGGCGCGCGGCGTGGAAGGCATGATGCTCAAGGCCAAGTCGGCCGCGTATGGCGTGGGCCGCACGAAAGACGTGGGCACCTGGTGGAAGTGGAAGATCGACCCGTACTCGATCGACGCCGTGCTGATCTACGCCCAGGCGGGCCACGGCCGGCGCGCGTCGTTGTACACGGATTACACGTTTGCCGTGTGGGATGACGTAGCGGAAGGCGAGCGCAAGCTGGTGCCGTTCGCCAAGGCGTATTCGGGCTTGACGGATGCGGAAATCGGGCAAGTCGATGCCGCCATCCGCAAGACGACGATAGAAAAATTCGGCCCCGTGCGCAGCGTCCAGCCGACGATGGTGTTCGAGATCGGCTTCGAGGGCATCGCCGCGTCCAGCCGCCACAAGGCGGGCATCGCCGTGCGCTTTCCCCGCATCCTGCGCCGGCGTGACGACAAGGCCGTCGCCGACGCGGACACCCTGGCCACCCTGAAGGCCATGCTGGCCCAGGCCACATGAGCAAAAGCGCGCTGGCGCAGCGCATCGATGCCTGGTTTGCCGCGCGCGGCTGGGCCGTGTTCCCGTTCCAGCGCGCCGTCTGGCGCGCGGCAGCACAGGGCCAGTCCGGCCTGCTGCATGCGAGCACGGGCTCGGGCAAGACCTACGCCGTCTGGTTCGGCGCCTTGCTGCGCGCCGAGCGACTACAACGCAAGGGACGAAAGCAGGGCTTGCGCGTGCTGTGGATCACGCCCATGCGGGCGCTGGCGGCCGACACGGTGCGCGCCTTGCAGGCGTCCGGCTCGGAACTGGCGCCCGGCCGGCGCATCGAGGCGCGCACGGGCGACACGAGCGCCGCGCAGCGGGCACGGCAGGCGAAGGCCTGGCCCGAGGTGCTCGTCACGACGCCGGAAAGCCTGTCCCTGATGCTGAGCCAGGCGGATGCCCGCGAACGTTTCAGCCTGCTGGAAACCGTGATCGTCGACGAGTGGCACGAATTGATGGGCAGCAAGCGCGGCGTGCAGGTGCAGCTGGCGCTGGCCCGCTTGCGCCGCTGGCATGGCGCATTGATGACGTGGGGCCTGTCGGCCACCCTGGGCAATCTGCAGCAGGCGCAGGACGTCTTGCTGGGCGAGGAAAACGCCGGCGTGCTGGTCGAAGGCAAAGTCAAGAAGCGCATCCTCGTCGACAGCCTGATTCCCGTCAACCCCACACGCTTTCCCTGGGGCGGCCACCTGGGCATCCAGATGCTGCAGCCCCTGATCGCCGAGATCGAGGGTAGCGCCACCACCCTGGTGTTTACCAACACGCGATCGCAAGCCGAGCTGTGGTATCAGCATTTGCTCGAGGCGCGGCCCGACTGGGCGGGCTTGATCGCCCTGCACCACGGTTCGCTGGACCGCGAAGTGCGCGATTGGGTCGAGCAGCACCTGAAAACGGGCGAGCTGAAAGCCGTCGTGTGCACGTCCAGCCTGGACCTGGGCGTCGATTTCCTGCCCGTCGAGCGGGTGCTGCAAGTGGGCAGCGCGAAAGGCATCGCGCGCCTGGTGCAGCGGGCCGGGCGCAGCGGTCACGCGCCGGGGCGCATTTCGCGCGTGACCCTGGTGCCCACCAACAGCCTGGAATTGCTGGAAGCGGCCGCTGCCCGCACTGCCCTGGCGCAAGGCCACCTGGAAGCGCGGCCCGTGCCGGACAAGCCGCTCGACGTGCTGGTGCAGCACCTGGTGACGATCGCGCTGGGCGGCGGTTTCCAGTCTGCCGAGCTGTACGCGGAAGTGCGCGCGGCCTGGTCGTATCGCCACCTGACCCCGGACGAGTGGCAATGGGCGCTCGATTTCGTCGCGCGCGGTGGGCAAAGCCTGACCGTGTATCCGGAATACCGCAGAGTGCTGCCGGACGAGGAGGGCGTGTACCGCGTGCCCGACGTGGCGCTGGCGCGGCGCCACCGCATGAGCATCGGCACCATCGTGTCGGAGGCGGCGATCCAGGTCAAGTTCCTCGGTGGCGGCCGCATCGGCAGCATCGAGGAATCGTTCATCGCGCGCCTGAAGCAGGGCGACCATTTTCTGTTTGGCGGGCGCATCCTGGAATTCGTGCGCGTGCACGAGATGACGGCCTACGTGCGGCGCGCAACAGGCAGCCGCGGCGCCGTGCCGCGCTGGCAGGGCGGCAAGATGCCGCTGTCGTCGGAACTGGCGCACGCCGTGCTGGACCAGTTGCAGCTGGCGCAGGAAGGCAAGACCAGCGGTCCGGAAATGCGGGCGCTGGCGCCGCTGCTGGCCATCCAGCAGGCATGGTCGAGCCTGCCCACGCGCGCGACCCTCTTGCTCGAAACCCTCTCCAGCCGCGAAGGCCATCATTTGTTCGTGTATCCGTTTGCGGGACGCTCCGTGCACCTGGGCCTGGCGTCCTTGCTGGCCTACCGCATCGCGCGCGTGCAGCCGGCAACCTTGTCGATCGCCGTCAACGATTACGGCTTTGAATTGCTGGGTGCGGACGATATCGATTTTGCGCCGCTGTTGACGGGCGCCAGCGGCGCCGACCTTGCCCTGTTCAGCACGGACAACTTGCTCGAAGACGTGCTGGCCAGCCTGAATGCGACGGAGCTGTCGCAGCGGCGCTTCCGCGAAATCGCCCGCATCGCCGGATTGGTGTTCCAGGGCTATCCGGGCCAGCCGAAAAGCGCGCGCCAGTTGCAGGCCTCGTCTTCGCTGTTCTTTGAAGTGTTCCGCAAGCACGATGCGGCCAATCTGCTGCTCACGCAGGCGCAGCGCGAAGTGCTGGAACAGGAGCTGGAATTGACGCGCTTGCGCGCCACCTTGCGCGAGCTGCATGGCAGGAGCATCAGCCTGCAAGCGCTGGAGCGGGCCTCGCCATTTGCCTTCGGCCTGATGGTCGAGCGCTTCCGCGAACAGCTGACGACGGAGAAGCTGTCGGACCGGGTGGCGCGCCTGGTCAGCGCGCTGGAAAAGGCAGCCGCATGAGCGGCTCGCAAGCGCACTGCGTGGTGGAGCTGGCCGGCGAGATTCTGTGGCTGCTGGCGCACAAGGCAGTGTACTGGCCGGCGCGCAAGATGTTGGTCATCGCCGACATTCATTTTGGCAAGGCGGCCGCGTTTCGCGCGCTGGGCGTGCCCGTGCCGCGCGGTACCACGACGCAAAACCTGCTGGCGCTCGACGCCTTGCTGGCCAGTTACGCCTGCGAGGAAATCGTCTTTCTCGGCGATTTTTTGCACGCGCGCGCCGCCCATGCGCCCGCTACCGTCGCGGCCATGCTGGCCTGGCGTGCGCGCCATCGGGACCTGCGCTTGACGGTAGTGCGCGGCAACCACGATGCGCATGCGGGCGACCCGGCCGCCGCGCTGGGGATACGCATGGTCGATGAACCGCACCAGGTGGGCAAGCTGTCGTTCTGCCATCATCCCGATACCGTGGCGCCCGCTTACGTGCTGGCCGGTCACGTGCATCCCGTGTTCCACTTGCGCGGAGATATTGGCGGCTTGCGCCTGCCGTGTTTTCTGTTGGGCCGACAGCGCGCCATCCTGCCTTCGTTTGGCGCCTTCACGGGTGGCCATGCGGTGCGCCCGGGCGTTGGCGAGCGCGTCTACGTGACGGCCGATGCGGCGATTTTCCCGCTGCCCGCAAACTGCTGAGTGTCTGGTACTTTTGGTGGAAAACTAAAAGTAACTACACTACCGTAGGCGGGACTCATCCTACATGCGCTCTTGCCATCCTCCTATTTCTTGTGGCCCATGCGCGCACTAAGATGACGGTTCCCTTGCCATGCGAGGGGGAAGATTTGCATGGTTTGCATTGTTTTTTGCATTGTTTCTGATTCCATCGATCAAGGAGATCATCATGGCCACATCGAGCGACAATAAACAGCAAGGTAATAAAACCAGTAGCAGCAGTAGCGGCGGCAACAAGCAAAGCGATACCAGCAAACGGGGTTTCGCTTCCATGGACCCCGCCCAGCAGCGTGAAATCGCCAGCGAAGGCGGACGTGCCGCGCATGAAAAAGGCACGGCCCATGAATTCACGTCGGAAGAGGCACGCCGCGCAGGCAGCCAAAGCCACAAGAACGATGCCAACCGGCAAAGCGCTTCCAGCTCCAGCGGTTCGCGCGACAATGCCAGCATGAACCAGGATGGCGGCCGCGACAGTGGCAACAAGCAAAGCGGCGGTTCGGGTTCCAGCTCGGGGTCGCGCAACAAGTAGTGTCTGGTAAGCACTAGCATGGCCCTGGCCAGCGGCAAGCAGGCACGCCGCTGGCCAGGGCCACGCTTGTTTGGCTACCGCTGGCGACCGCAAATTTTTGATGCAATGCAGCAGGCATGGACTATGATGAAATAGCGCCGGCCACGGCGCACGCGCAGTCAATTTTTAACGCGCAGTCAATTTTTATTTACTCATGCACTCACGTACTCACGATCAGGGAGAAGATGATGGGCAACTCCACTACGCCGCAGCCCGGCAATAGCCAGGGTGGCGCGCCGTCCATGGCAGGCAACAAGCAAAGCACGGCCGACTCGGCCGAAAACTTTGTGCTGGTCGATAGCGAGCAAGGCCTCGATATCGGCGACGATCTGTTTTCCATCGGCGAAGTGCGGCGCGCCGACCGCTTGCCCCATCACCAGTCCGGCGCCGCAGGCCAGAGCCGGCAGAGCGCCGACGATGCGCCCGACACCACGGGCACTACGGGCGTGTGAGCTTTCCATCCTGACTTTCTGATCATCCCCGCAAGGCCAGCCGCAGATGTGTTCGCGCATGCCGGCTGGCCATTCCCGCATGCGCACTCCTTCTTAAAAATAAGCTGGTGTTGCTACAGATCGACCCGGCCGTGTTCGCCCATATCCTTCGGCGGCTCGCCCGTGATGGCGGCCTTGGCCATTTCATAGAATTGCATCATCTTGCTGGCGCTGCTATCCCAGTATTCGGCCGACTGTATCGTCACCTTGATCAGCGACAGCTTCGGATCGTCGAGTCCGCCCGGGAACCAGGCTTTCACCAGCGGGTTCCACAATTCCTCCGCCTTGGCGCGGTCTTTCAGCAGCTGCGCATGGCCGCAGACGGAGACGTACAGGCTGTCGCCCGTGTCGACAAAGCTGACGTTGACTTGCGGATTGTTCGGCAAGTCGCGCGTGTAGGCGGCATCGTCCGAGACAAAAAACCAGATTTGCCCTTCGCTGTCGACCTGCTGCTGCGTCAACGGCCGGCTGGTGAGCGTGCGCATGTCGTCGCTCGTGGTCAGCATGCCGAATTTGACGTCCTTGATCTTGGCCGCGATGCTGGCCAGTTGTTCGCTGGAATACTGTTGCATGGGATGCTCCCTTGGTGGTTGTCCTGAACAACAGCATAGGCGGGCGTGGCAGTCGGTTCTGTACGGCAGCTTACGTAGCAGGCCAGCTTTGTTTCAAAGCTGTTACAAAACGCCGGCCCGGCGGGCGCCCCATGTCTTGACTTAATAAATGATAATCATTATCATTTGTTTGAAAATATCAGCATACACTTTGATTGAAGGATGGGAATGAAGCACACTGACTTGTCGCGCCACCTGGCCCGCTCCTTGCCGGAAGCGGACCATGAATAGTGCGGGCGCCGCCGACAAGGCCAGGAACAATGCCAGCCGCGCCGTCTGGCTGAAGAATCTGCACCAATGGCACTGGATCAGCTCGGCGCTTTGCCTGCTGGGCATGTTTCTGTTCGCCATTACGGGCATCACCCTCAACCACGCCGGCCAGATCGAAGCGAAGCCGGCGATCACGCGCCAGAAGGCCGAGCTGCCGGCGCCCCTCGTCACGGAACTGGCCGCCTATGCCGCCAGGCACGATGGCGCCAATACGCCCATGCCGGCTGCCGCCGAAGCCTGGCTCCAGCAGCAGTGGTCGCTTAATGCGGGCGGGCGTCCCGCCGAATGGTCAAGCGACGAAGTGTATTTGCCGCTGCCCAAGGCGGGGGGCGACGCCTGGGTGCGCATCGGCCTGGAAGACGGGGCCGCCGAATATGAATTGACGGACCGGGGCTGGGTGTCCTGGCTCAACGATGTCCACAAGGGCCGCAACACGGGCGTGGCCTGGAGCTGGTTCATCGATATCTTTGCTGGCGCCTGCATCGTGTTTTGCCTGACGGGGCTATTGATTTTGAAGTTCCATGCGGCCAACCGGCCATTTACCTGGCCGATGGTGGGCCTCGGTATCCTGATACCTTGCGCGATCGCCTTGCTGTTTATCCACTGATTTTTTTCCTTTTTTACAGGCACACCATGAAATTACGCTACTCCCTGGCGCTTGGCCTTCCCCTGATCGGTACGTCGGCGATGGCTGCCGACCTGTCCCTCAAGATTGAACTGCCGCAATTGAACGTGGCGGAATACCACCGTCCCTACGTGGCGGCGTGGCTGGAAACGGCGGACCAGAAGGTCGTTGGCAACCTGGCCGTGCTGTATGACGTGAAAAAGAAGGACAAGGCTGGTGAGAAATGGCTGAAGGACATGCGTCAATGGTGGCGCAAGAGCGGCCGCGACCTGGCCATGCCCGTAGACGGTGTCAGCGGCGCCACGCGCGCGCCCGGCGAACATACCCTGACTTTCCCTGGCGCCAAGGCCTTGCTCGACAAGCTGCCGGCCGGCGAATACCAGGTGGTGGTGGAAGCGGCGCGCGAAGCGGGCGGACGCGAACTGGTGCGCGTGCCGTTCCAGTGGCCGCTGAAATCGGCCCAGTCCGTGCCTGGCAAGGGCAAGGAAGAACTCGGCAATGTCGTCGTCCAACTCAAACCATAAGGCGCACATCATGTTCAATCGATTCAACAAATCCCTGATCGCCGTGGCCCTGGCCGGCCTGGCCATGAACGCCCACGCCCACCGCGGCTGGATGGTGCCATCGAGCACGATGGTGGAAAGCAAGGACGCCTGGGTGACGGTCGATGCGGCCGTGTCCGACGGCCTGTTCGAGATCGACCACCAGCCGCTGCGCCTGGACGCGCTGCAAGTGATCGGTCCGGACGGCGCGAAAGTCACGCCGGCGAACACGGTTACGGGCCGTTTGCGCAGCGTCTTCGACGTCAAAATGGAAAAGCCGGGCACGTACAAGGCAGCCATCGTGTCGCAAAACGTCATGGGCAGCTACAAGCTCAATGGCGAGCAGAAGCGTTTCCGCGGCAATGAAGAGACGTTCAGGAAGGAAGTGCCGGCCGACGCGCAAGAGCTGAAAATCACGCGCACGGCAGCGCGACTGGAAACCTTCTTCAGCAATGGCGAAACGAGCACGGAAGTGTTCAAGCCGACCGGCGTGGGCCTGGAATTCGTGCCCGTCACGCATCCGAATGACTTGCGCGCTGGCGAGAAGGCCACGTGGCGCTTCCTCGTCGACGGCAAGCCGGCGGCGAACCAGGCCTTCAGCCTCGTGCCAGGCGGCGTGCGCTACCGTGGCGTGCTCGGTGAAATTCGCCAGAGCACGGATGCCAAGGGCGAGATCACGTTTACGGTGCCGGCGGCCGGCATGTATTACCTGAGCAGCACCTGGCCAGCGGCCGCACCGGCCGTGGCTGGCCAGCCGCCGGTGATGCCCGAGCGCCGCATGACGTACGCGGCCACCGTGGAAGTGCTGCCGCAGTAAGCGGCGGCATCGTCACGAGAGCGCCGATGCGCCGGGTCCTGCTGCCGCAGCATATTTCCGATCATGCCGCGCCCTCCGGCGCCGTGATCCGGGACTTGCGTGGCCTGACCATGGGCACCAGCTGGTCGGTGCGCCTGCTCGAGTCCGCCATGCCGGGACGCGCGGGCAGCGCCGACTTGCAGCAGGGCTTGCAGCAGCAGCTGGACCTGGTGGTGGCGCAAATGAGCCACTGGAGCGACGAGTCCGACCTGGGCCGCTACAACCGGGCCGAGCCGGGCAGCTGGCACAGCCTGCCCGCCGCCTTTTGCGAAGTGCTGGGCTTTGCCATGCACGTGTCGCAAGCATCGGGCGGCGCCTACGACCCGTGCGCGGGCGCGCTTGTCAACCTGTGGGGCTTCGGTCCCCGCAAGCGTTATGACGAGCCCGGTTTTCTTCCTCCCAAGCACGACACCGTGGCCCTGTTGCTGGCGCAGCGCCAGCGCCGCCGCCTGGAGCTGGACTTGCCGGCCCGCCGCGCGCGCCAGCCCGGCGGCTTGCAGCTGGACTTGTCCGCCATCGCCAAGGGCTATGGCGTGGACCGCCTGGCCCGCTACCTGGACAGCCAGGGCATCCAGCATTACCTGGTCGAAGTGGGCGGCGAGCTGCGCGGCGCCGGCAGCAAGCCCGACGGCCAGCCGTGGTGGGTCATGCTGGAACAGGTCGATGGCGCCGATAGTGCCGATGATGCGCGGCATCCGGCGGAAATGCTGCTGGCGCTGCACGGCCTCTCCGTGGCGACGTCGGGCGACTACCGGCGTTTCTTCGAGGACGGCACGGTGCGTTTCTCACATACCATCGATCCGCGCAGCGGCATGCCGATCGCCAATCAACTCGCTTCCGTCACCGTCGTGCATGCGGAATGCATGGCGGCCGACGCCTGGTCGACGGCCCTGACCGTGCTGGGTGCCGAGGCCGGCATGGCGCTGGCCGAAGAGCAGGGCCTGGCCGCGCGCTTCCTGCAGCGCGATGGCCACGGCTACCGTGAAACGCTGAGCAGCCATATGCTGGCCATGCTCGACGAATGAATAGTTAATTCCATGATTTTTACGCACGATACGACGCGGCTGGCCTTGCTGGCCGCCCTGTCCCTCAGTTATGCGGGCGTGTGCCTGGCGCCCTGGCTGCGCGCGCGCGCCAAGCGCCGCGCGTCCGATGCGGCCAAGGAGGCGTTGGCCAACAGTCCCGCCTGGCTGTTGGCGTATGCGAGCCAGACGGGCAATGCCGAGGAACTGGCCACGCAAACGGCGCACAGCCTGCAGCTGGCCGGCATCCCCGTGCGCCTGTGCGCGCTGGCCGAAGTGACGGCCATCGACCTGCAGCAGGCCGAGCGGGCCCTGTTCCTGGTCAGCACGTATGGCGAAGGCGACGCGCCCGACAATGCGGCCGCCTTCATGGGCCGCTTGATGACGGGCGAGATTGCGCTGTCGCAATTGCATTATGCCGTGCTGGCACTGGGCGACCGCAGCTATGGCCAGTTCTGCGGCTTCGGCCGCGCGCTCGACGCCTGGCTGGCGGCGCAGGGCGCGTCGCGCCTGTTCGAGCGCATCGAAGTGGACCGCAGCGCGAATGCCGCCATCGAGCAATGGTTCCAGCACCTGAGCCACCTGGCCGGCACCAGCGACGCACCCGACTGGAGTGCGCCCGCGTTTGGCGACTGGCGGCTGACGCAGCGGCGCCACCTCAACCCTGGCAGCGCCGGCGGCGCCATCTATCACGTGGAACTGGCGCCCGTGGCCGGCAGCCTGCCGGAGTGGCAGTCGGGCGACCTGGTACAGGTGACGGCGCCCGCCGACCCATCGCAGCCGCGCGAATATTCGATCGCCTCGATCCCGTGCGATGGCGGCGTGCACTTGCTGGTGCGCCAGCATGCGCATCCCGATGGCAGCCTGGGCCTGGCCTCGGGCTGGCTTACGGCGCAGGCCAAGGTGGGCGACGTGGTGCAGCTGCGCTTGCGCCAGCACCGGCGTTTCCGTCTGGAAGACAATGCCCAGCGGCCATTGATTTTGATCGGCAACGGCAGCGGCATCGCCGGCTTGCGCGGGCATTTGAAAAGCCGCGTGCTGGCAGGGCAGCGGCGCAACTGGCTGATCTTTGGCGAACGCAATGTGGCCCACGATTTCCATTATCGTGAAGAGATTGAAGGCTGGCACGCCAGCGGCGACTTGCCGCGTCTGGACCTGGCGTTTTCGCGCGACCAGGCTGAACGGACCTACGTGCAGGACCGCCTGCGCGGCAATGCCGATGAAGTCAAGCTGTGGCTGGAGCAGGGCGCGGCCATCTATATTTGCGGCAGCCTGGCCGGCATGGCAGGCGGCGTCGACCAGGCGCTGCAAGAGATACTGGGCCGGTCCGCACTCGACGCGCTGGCAGCCGAAGGGCGCTACCGGCGCGACGTGTATTAGTCAGGAAGGGGCTGCTTAGGGTAGGGTGGCGGCCTGCGGTGCCGCTTCCATTTCCCCGCTCACTTCCTGCAAGCCGCGCGCCAGGCTCGAGATGCTGGGGTTGTCGATGAAGACGCAGCGCTTGCCCGTGCGCTTGCAATAATCCTTCACGCGCCAGTAGGCGCTGTGGCTGATGCAGCCCGTCTGGCAAATCACCAGGTCGGCCGCAGCCAGGCTCGAGTCGAGCAGGTTGGCATTGTCTTCCAGGCCGCCGTCGTGGTGGGCGAACTGCGCGCCGACCCGCTCGATCAGGGCGCGGTAAGTGGCGACATTGCCGCTGCGTCCGCCCACGCACAAGACGCTTTGATCGACGAGGCGGATCGGCATCTTCAGCTTGCCGCCCGTCGGCACTTCCAGCTTCGGCGCCGGTGGCGGCGCGACAGCGGCCGGGCGCGGCTGGGCCTGTTTCAATTCCGCGATTTGCTGGCGCAATTCCTTTTCGCGCTCATCCATTTGCGCCAGGCGCTCGACCAGGCGCGTGCGCGATTCCAGCGCGGGGATGGCGGCCTGCAATTGCGCCAGCTCCGCGCGCAAGCCATCGATGACGCTGTCCTTGCCGATGGCGTCGGCCCGCGTGCGCAGCAGCACGGCTTCCTGGCGTTCCAGCTCGCCCGTCTTTTCCATCAGTGCGGCCTGGCTGCGTTGTTGCAGCCTGGCCAGTTCCTGTGTCAGGCGCGCGTTTTCTTCCTGCAAGGCCGTAAATTTGCCCATGTCGGCCCGCACGCAGGCGCCGGCCTGGTGCTGGATCATGTGCAGGTCGCGGCACATCTGCTCTTCCAGTTCGGCGTCGCAGCGCGGGTGCGTCAGGCCGGCCCAGAAAGCGCCCGACACGTCGCCGTTGGCGACGGCCGTGCGCCACAGTTGCGCTACCTGCTCCGTAGTCCTGGCGCCGCGAAAGCGCAGGATCACGGGAGCGTAGCGGCGTTCGAGTTCCTTTTGCAGCGCTTCGGACAGGCGGTTGCGCGCGCCGCATTCCGTCACGGCGCCCACGTGTACTTCATAGTCGTCGGCCAGCACGCGCCCGCCCGTCATCTTGCCCACCAGCTTGCGCAGGTAGCCCAATGGCAAACCCACACCGACCAGCGGACAATGGCAGGTGTGCGACAGTTCCCACAGCCGGCGGCGGCGCGAAGCGAGCGCCGCCGTTTCCGTGCCGGCGTGGGCGCAATTGCTGATGACGGGCAGGGACTGATCTTTGTCACACATGGCGGTATCCTGTTGGGCGGTGGGGAGGTTGAAAAGGAATTATTGCGGCAGGGGTGAGGCAGGGCGTTTGGCGCTCAGCATGCGTGCCAGGCGCTCCAGCAAGGTGGTCTTCGGCGGCGTGGGCTGGTGCAGTGCCACGAGGGCGGCCCATTGCTGCGACAGTTGCTGGCAAGTCGCTTGCAGCACGGGGCTCAGGCCGGGCGAGCCGGCCAGCGCTTGCAGATGGCGTTCGATGACACCGGCCAGTTTCTCGCACGGACTGCCCGCATGGTAGTGCGACATCAGGTGCAGCACGGCCGACAGCAGCAATTCAGGCTGTTGGCCTTGCGGGGAAGGAAACATCGGGGAAGGTCGGTCGTGCGCCATCAAACACTCCTGTGCGGTGGTTTGGCTGGCTGCGCGCACGGGGCGCGACTGGCTGGCGAGTGTGGTGACTGGCTGCCGTGCTGCTTCAGGCAGTCAGGATCAGCTTGTTCAATTGGGTGACGCGCAGGCGATAGATCTTGCCGCTGTGCTCAATCTCCACTTCGCGGCCCTGCTGCAGCAGCGCTTCGCTGGTGATGCGGCGCGCAGGCTGGGCCATGCTGACGGGAGGACGGACGTGGGCGGTAGCGGCATCCTGGATCAAGGCTGGTTTTGAGCTTTGCATGTTAGGCTTTCTTTATCTCAGTTGAGAATGATTCGTATTTGCATTATTGTTGAATGTGGCCCGAAAAGCAAGGTTTATTTGTAGGGAATCCGCGCTTTTTTATGACGGCACGGCACCTTCGACGAGGAGGTCGTACAAAGGCGGCCGCTGGCGCGGCACGGAGGGGGAGGCGGCAGCAAAAAAGACCCGGCAAGGCGGTGCGCGCCTTGCCGGGTCAAGCCTGTGCCAAGCTGGAAGAAAGCGGGGTGACTTAAATAGTGGCCAGCAATTGCGCCGAGGCGGTGGCGGCCGCCGTGGTGTCGGCCTTGAGCTTGGCGGCGGCCAGCTGCTTGGCGCGCGAGCGCGAGGGCGGCAGGCGGCGCAGGGTTTTCAGGGCGTCCGGATCCTTGATGCCGATGGTGCGCTGGTCAACCGTGATCAGGCCGATTTCATTGAAGGCGGACAAGGTGCGGCTTACCGTTTCCAGGGTCAGTCCCAGGTAGCTGCCGATTTCATGGCGCGTCATGCGCAGGTTGAACAGCTTGCTCGAGTAGCCCATCTGCGCGAAGCGGTCGGCCAGCGAGACGAGGAAGCGCGCCACGCGGGCTTCGGCGCTCAAGGCGCCCAGCATGCCGATCATCGCCTGTTCGCGCACCAGTTCGCGGCTCATCACGCCGTACATGACGTTTTCCAGTTCCAGGTGCACGCGTCCCAGCGCCGTCAATTTCTTGAACGGCAGCAGGATCAGGTCGCAGTCGGACAGCGCCACCGCTTCCGAGGAGTAATGGCGCGAGTGGATGCCGTCGACGCCCAGCATGTCGCCCTTCATGGGAAAACTTAATACCTGTTCATTGCCGAATTCATCGATGAGCACGGTTTTCAGGAAGCCGGAATTGACGATGTACAGGGTGTCGAACGGCTGGCCGATGGTGTGCACGCGCTGGCCCGTCTTGAATTGCACGTGCTGGAACAGCAGTTCGTCGGCGGCGATGGTGCAGGCGCTGGAGATATGCAGCAGGTCGCACACCTCCTTCAGGTTCGACCAGAGCCGCCCCTGGCGCTGGCGCCCTGCTTCCATCGAGGAGGAGGGGGCCAGCGATGGGGCGGCAGCGCGGGTTTCGGGCGTTTGCGTGGACAGCATGTTCATCTCCTGGTGACAGGTAGTTCAGAGTTGAATGACGGGGTGTGCAGGACGGCGGGCAGGGAAGGGGCGGCGCGCGTCCAGGCAGGTAAAGCTCGATTCGCTGACGACTTGCTGTGTGATGAAATAACTTCCCAGCAACTTGATTACTGGTTTCAGTATGCCAACAACCGTATCCAATTAATATCAGCAGTGGCTGAATATGGCAGTAGGAGCTGCGGTAGGTGAAGTAGGATTGTTCCTACGGTCGATGCGCGGGCGCGCGCCGCCGTGCTCAAGTCTTGAAGGGGGATAAGAGGCGGTGCGCAACGGCGTACTGCACCATTTCCGACAGCGAACTCATGCCCATCTTTTGCATGATGCGCGTCTTGTGCGTACTCACCGTCTTGACGCTCAGGTGCAGGTTGTTGGCGATTTCCGTGATCGACTTGCCCGCCACCAGCAGGGAAAAGACTTCGAACTCGCGGTCCGACAGCTGTTTGTGCAGCAAGCTTTCATTCGGCATCATGATGTTGAGCACGAGCTGCTCCGCCACTTCGGCGCTGATGTAGGGACGCCCCGACGCCACCTTGTGGATGGCGCCCACGAGCTGGGTGCCCGCGCTTTCCTTGGTCAGATAGCCTTGCGCGCCGGCGCGGATGGCGCGCACCGCATATTGTTCTTCCTCGTGCATGGTAAGGATCAGGATGGCCAGCTTGGGTGCTTCGCTGCGAATTTGCCGGATCAGGTCGACGCCGCTGCGGCCCGGCATCGACAGGTCGAGCAGCAGCAGGTCGAAGCCGCCCTGGCGCACGTGATTGAGCACCTCGAAGCCGTCGATGGCCTCACCCACGATATCGATGTCCGGCGCGCCGTCAAGGATGCGCTTCAATCCTTCTCGCATGATGGTGTGGTCGTCGGCAATCACAATACGTATCATAGGCGTGCAATCTGCAGGGGTGTCCGTCACCGGACTATCAAATGTTGAGAGGCGAAAAACGTTGTCATTTTAACTGAAATGGCCGCACGTTTGCCGTTTAATGCAGCTGCCGGCAGCGGCGGCCCTGTGGCATGTACCCCCTTATTTCGATGGGGGTTCCTTGATCAGCCTATGCACGAGCACCGGCAATTTCGAGTGCGACAGTACCTTGTTGGTCACGCTGCCGAGCAGCAGTTGTCCCCAGCCGCTGCGGCCATGCGAGCCCATGAAAATCAGGTCGCAATGCTGCAGTTGCGCCACTTCCACGATTTTCAGGGCCGGGCTGTCGGAAAAGGCCGTCAGGCCCGTCGCTTCCAGGCCCCGCTTGGCGGCCGCGTCGAGGATGGGCTGCCAGTGGTCGGCGCCCGCCTTGCGCATGGCGATGCGGTATTCCTCCTCGCTGGGATAGCTGGGCGGAATGATTTCGATGTATACCGGGTACTGGTATTCGGGTGCGACGTACACGGCAAGGATGTCGGCGTGCATTTGTTCGGCAAAGGCAACGCCGGCACAGGCCGTCAAGTTGGAGACGGTGGAGCCGTCCGTGGCGATCAGAATTTTCTTATACATGGCAGATCCTTTGACGGTGACTGAGCGCCCGCAACGCCTCTTATTGTAGACGCGGCGGCAGCATTGTATTCATGTAAAGACTTGATAATTATCAACACAACTGCACCTTCAGTATAGACAACATTGGCAGAAAGATCGTGTTTAGCTGCAACGATGTCCGCACGGCGCTGTTGTACCGGTGCCCGGAAGCAGGATTTCTTGCGCGGCGCGTGGTCTTGCACGCACGCCAATGGTAGTATTTCAAAATACAACAGCAGGAACACTTATTTCCTGGCGGAAAAGCTCTTGTGGATCAGCTTTGCACCAGGAAGCGCGTTTTGAGATTTACCAACAGGGCGGCGCCCTGCTACACTCGCACCATCGCAGCGGTATTGCCTCAAATCATCTTAATCGAGAAATTGTGGGTATCAGTCTGTAAAACGCACAGTTCAGGCGGAATTTTGACAAATTATGGAGAAGCAGGGATATGACCAACGCCGCTGATGATTTCGATGCATTATTCGATGAAGTATCTGCGCAAAGTGCGGCTGCGGCTCAGCCCGCGCCTGCCGCGCCCGCTCCCGCCGTGATTGCGGAAGACGATTTCGACGCGCTGTTCGACTCCGTGTCGGCCAGCGCCGCCGTGCCGGCAGCCGCCGCGGCCGAAACGCCAGCCGCGCCGGAAGTGGCGTCCGCGGCCAGCGCCGACGCGCCTGGCGACGCGGCCGACCCCGTCGACCAGTCCGACAAGCCGATGTTCGAGCGCCTGGGCGGCATCGTGCGCCTGCTGCACGATTCGCTGCGCGAACTGGGCTACGACAAGGCATTGACGGAAGCGTCGTCGCAAATCGTCGACGCCCAGGACCGCCTGGAATACGTCGCCACCCTGACGGAACAGGCCGCCAACAAGGTCCTGAACACGCTCGATGAAGGCATGCCGGCGCAAGACGTGCTGTCGAAGAAGGCCAAGGACATGGACGGCCGCTGGACGGCCCTGTTCGACGGCAAGCTGAGCCTGGAAGAATTCAAGGCCCTGGCCGGCGACTCGCGCCAGTTCGCGCAAGCCGTTGCCGAAGCAACGGAAGCGGAAAAAGCGCGCTTGCTGGAAATCATGATGGCGCAGGACTTCCAAGACATCACGGGCCAGCTGATCAAAAAAGTGGTCAACATCACCAAGACGGTGGAAAACGAACTGGCCCAGCTGCTGCGCGACAACGCGCCGGCCGAAGTACGCGAGAAACTGGCGCAAAAGCCGGTGCCGCTGATGCAGGGCCCGTCCGTGCCATCGGTGGCGCTGGACCAGGATAATGTAGACGACCTTCTTGCGGATTTGGGATTCTAATGGACGATATGCTCAAGGATTTCGTCGTCGAGGCGATGGATCTTGCGGTTAATGTTGAAGAGCACTTATTGCGCCTCGAGCGCGATCCTGACAACAAGGAAACACTGAATGCCGTGTTTCGTTCCTTCCACACCATCAAGGGCGGCGCCGGCTTCATGGGCTTGCCCGCGCTGGTGGCGGCCTGCCATCTGACGGAAAACCTGTTCGACGCCTTGCGCACGGGCGCCGCGCCCGTCACCCCGATCGCCATCGAGGCGGCGCTGCAGGCGTCCGGTTTCGTGGCCGACCAGCTGACGGAACTGGCCAATGGTTCCGCGCCGGAAAGCTTGCCCGCCATGCCGGAAGAGCTGGAACACATCCTGACGAACGCCATCGAAGGCAAGGGCATGGATGCGCCTGCGCCTGCCGCCGCCGTGGTGGCGGAAGTGGCCGTGCCCGTTGCCGAGGCCGTCGAAGTTGCTGCTGCGGCGCCTGCCGCCGCCGTGTCCACCGCCAGCGCCGATGGCCTGGACTGGGAAGCCATGTACAACGCCGTCGTGCCGGCCGCTAGCCAGATCGCCGCCGCACCCGTGTCCGCCGTCGCCGCTGCGCCTGCCGCCGTGGTCGCCGCGCCTGCCGCTGCCGCCGCCAAGCCGGCCGCCAAGGCCTGGGATGGCAACGAACGGCGCGAAGAGCGTCCGGAAGTACGCCATGCCGCGCCCGTCAAGGAAGACAGCATCCGCGTCGACGCCGTCAAGCTCGACGCGTTGCTGGAAGTGGCCGGCGAATCCGTACAGGCCGCCAATCAGGCCGCCGTGCTGCTCGAGCGCTTGCTGCAATTCAAATTCGAAGGCCAGGCCGCCACCCTGATGGCGACCCTGGCGGAAACCCTGGAACGCGCTTCGCGCTACTCGACGGAACTGCAGCGGGCCACCCTGGCCACGCGCATGCAGCCCGTCGGCCGTCTGTTCCAGAAGTTCCCGCGCCTCGTGCGCGAACTGGCAAAAGACCTGGGCAAGGATGTCGAGCTGACCATCGAAGGCGCGGAGACGGAAGTCGACCGCGTCGTCGTGGACAGCCTGTACGATCCGCTCGTGCACATGCTGCGCAACTCGCTCGACCATGGCGTGGAATCGCCGGAAGCGCGCCTGGCCGCAGGCAAGCCCGCCAAATCGTATATTTCACTCAAGGCATGGCAGGAAGCGAACAGCGTCATGATCGTGCTGCAGGATGACGGCAAGGGCATGGACCCGGTCTTCCTGCGCAGCAAGGCCCAGCAAAAGGGCTTGATCAGCGAAAACGCGCAGTTGAGCAACGACGAATGCTTCCAGCTGGTGTTCCTGCCGGGCTTCTCGACCAAGGAAGTCGCCTCCAGCGTTTCCGGGCGCGGCGTGGGCATGGACGTGGTGAAGACGGCCGTGGAGAAAAACCGCGGCGCCATCCACATCGAATCCATGCTGGGCAAGGGCACGAAGTTCGCCATCCGCCTGCCGATCGAACTGTCGATCGTGCCGACCATGCTGGTCTCGACCTCGGGCGCCGCGCTGGCGCTGCCGATGGCCGTGGTGCAGCGCGTCGTCGAATTGCCGGAAACCTTCATGGAAGTGGGCGGCGCGCCCGTGCTGAAAGACCAGGGCCGGCCATTGCCCGTACGGTCGCTGGCCAGCTCGCTGGGCTACGAATCGTGCAGCGAGCGCGTCGGCATTGTCGTCGCCGCGCCACAGCCGTACATTCTGGCCGTGGAAGCCGTCGATGGCACGGCCGACCTCGTGATCAAGCCGATGACGGCCATCACCGTGGAAGGCATCACGGGCACGGCCCGCTCGGCCGAAGGCGAGCTGGTGCTGGTCGTGGGCCTGTCGTTCCTGATGGATGGGTGCCGGGGTAGCGTGCGTTTAGCTGCCTGAGGCTTGCTTGATTCGTTAGAAAGCCCGCTAGATATAGCGGGCTTTTTTAATGGCGCCAGCGGTGTCAAATATTGTCCGGGCGTAGCGTGCCGCCTTCCAGCCAGCGCTGCACGCGCAGCACTTCCTCGGCGCGGCCCGCCTCGTCCTTCGGTGGCGGCAAATAGATGTCGGGCATGATGCCGGCCAGGTCCACCTGCAGTTGCGGCAGGCGGGCCGAGCGCGAGATGGCGTATTGCAGGTGGCGCTGGCCCGACGGCAGGATGTGCAGGCGCATGTTCGAATAATCGAGTGCGCCATAGCTGTTGCGGCCGATTAATTTCACATGAAAGCTTTGCCGCGCCGCCAGCAGGAATTCCTCGCAGGAGCTGGCGCAGTCGCGGTCGACCAGTATGGCCACGCGCGCCGGCCGGCGCGGCTCCGGCGTGTCCAGGCGGGTATAGCTGATGGTGCCGCCGCTTTGCTGCGGCACGTATTGGCCAGGCTTGACGCTGCGCATCTGCGCTACGGCCTGGGCCGCAAAGGCGGTGCAGGCCTCGTCGCCGGGCGCCAGCAGCGCGCAGACTTTTTCCTGGCCATCAATATTGGCTGGCGTGGACAGCCATTCGGCGCCCATCGTGACGATTTCATCCGAACTGATCCAGGACAGCAGCGGCGTATACGTGCTGTCGCTGCCGCCGCCGTTGCGGCGCACGTCGAGTATCCAGTTGGGACGCGCCGCCAGGGCCGCGCGGTGCGTGTCGAGCAGGCTGGCCATGGCGGCCCGGTAGCTGCCGTGAAAGCTGGGCAAGGTCAGCAGCACAGTCGAGTCCGACAATATCTGCAGCGCCGGTGCCTTTGATGGCGCTGCTTGTCCCGGTGCGGCGGGGCGCGCCGGCGCCGGTTTGGCGATATCGAGCGCGCTGCCTGGCTTTACGTGCAGGTGGCCCTTGCGCCACGTGCGTGCATAGTTTTCCAGGATCGCATCGCAAGCCTTGCCGTCCGCCGCGCCGGCCGCCGCCGTGGCGGCCGTGGCCAGCGCCAGGTCGAAATATGCCTGTCCCTTTTGTTCCAGGTGCTGGCGCGCGCCCGTGTCGTTTTCCAGCAGGAAGGGCGCCATGGCGCGCAAGTCCTGTACGCAGGTGTCTCCCGGCGTGGCCGCCGCCGCATGGCTGCCGGCCAGGGTCAGGGCGGCCAGCGCCAACAAGTTCAGTTTCATCGAAGTCCCCTGTGTGATGGCGCGCATGCGCCGGTCATGATTGTTGAAACACAATACACGAAATGTTGAGGAAAAAACATGTATTTCTGTCGCCGCCGTCAGTCCTTCGGCAGGCCGCGCGCGGATGGGCTTGTAATGCCGCTGGCAAGCCAATATCGGCAATTTCCAGCTCATATCCAACAATGTCGCCAAACTTTGTATCGCCAATCCCACGCTTTTGCCTGTTTCGGTTCTGTGCCGCGCAATATATGGCATAATCCTTGTGGATCACCGTATGACCTGGTATCACTTGATCACTTACTACAGGCTGTGGCAACGCTGCATAAATCATGATGAAGACGCTTTACGACAAACTCTGGGAATCCCACGTTGTTCGGGCCGAAGATGATGGCACGACAATTTTGTACATCGACCGGCACCTGCTGCACGAAGTCACCAGCCCGCAAGCCTTCGATGGCCTCAGCGTGGCGGGCCGCCAGCCGTGGCGCATTTCCGCCAACCTGGCCGTGGCCGACCATAACGTGCCCACCACCAGCCGGGTCGACGGCATTGCCGATCCGGTCTCGCGCCTGCAGGTGGAAACCCTGGACAAGAACGCCAAGCACTACGGCTTGACCTACTTCAACATGAATGACAAGCGCCAGGGTATCGTGCACGTGATCGGCCCCGAACAGGGCGCGACCCTGCCCGGCATGACGGTCGTCTGCGGCGATTCGCACACGTCCACGCATGGCGCTTTCGGCGCGCTGGCGCACGGCATCGGCACGTCCGAAGTGGAACACGTGCTGGCCACGCAAACCTTGCTGCAAAAGAAATCCAAATCCATGCTGGTGCAAGTCGACGGCGCATTGCCGGCCGGCGTGACGGCCAAGGATATCGTGCTGGCCATCATCGGCAAGATCGGCACGGCCGGCGGCACGGGCTACTGTATCGAGTTCGGCGGCTCGGCCATCCGCGCGCTGTCGATGGAAGGGCGCATGACGGTGTGCAACATGGCCATCGAGGCGGGCGCGCGCGCCGGCATCATCGGCGTTGACGACACCACCATCAATTACGTCAAGGGCCGTCCGTTTTCGCCGGCCGGTCCGCACTGGGAGCGCGCCGTGGCCTACTGGCGCACCCTGCATTCGGACCCGGGCGCCCGCTTCGACCTCGTCGTCACCCTCAATGCCGCCGACATCGTGCCGCAAGTGACCTGGGGCACGTCGCCCGAAATGGTGACGGGCATCAATGGCCGCGTGCCCGATCCCGACCTGGAAAAAGACAGCGTCAAGCGCGATGCGATGGAAAAGGCGCTCGTCTACATGAACCTCAAGCCGAACACGGCCATCGAAGACATCCGCATCGACAAGGTCTTCATCGGTTCCTGCACCAATTCGCGCATCGAGGATTTGCGCGCCGCCGCCGCCGTGGTGCGCGGCAAGTACCGCGCCTCAAATGTCACCCTGGCGCTGGTCGTGCCCGGTTCCGGCCTTGTCAAGGACCTGGCCGAGCGCGAAGGACTGGACCGCATCTTCAAGGATGCCGGCTTCGAATGGCGCGAGCCGGGCTGCTCCATGTGCCTGGCCATGAATGCGGACCGCCTCGAACCGGGCGAACGCTGCGCTTCCACGTCGAACCGCAATTTCGAAGGCCGGCAAGGGCAGGGCGGCCGTACCCACCTGGTGTCGCCAGCGATGGCGGCCGCGGCGGGCATCGCCGGCCACTTTGTCGACGTGCGGGGATTGCGATGACGGAAGGGACTGGCGCCGCTGGTTTACACTAGCGTTATCAGTCCTATCTTTCTTATCGAGAACTCATCATGAAAAAACTCTTTGCCCTCCTCATCGCCACCGTCATCCTGTCTGGCTGCAACACCGTCTCCGGCATCGGCCGCGACGTGCAGAAAGTCGGCCAGGTTGTCACTGGCGCCGGCGGAAAATAAACCGTGACGTGCCGGCGCCCTGCGCCGCGCGTCTTACCGAGTAGAAACAGCATGGATAAATTTACGATTTACGAAGGCCTGGTGGCCCCGCTGGACCGCGCCAACGTCGACACCGACGCGATTATCCCGAAGCAATTCCTGAAATCGATCCACCGCAGCGGCTTCGGCCCCAACCTGTTCGACGAATGGCGCTACCTCGACCATGGCGAGCCGGGCCAGGACAACAGCCGCCGCCCGCTGAACCCCGAGTTCGTGCTCAACGAGCCGCGCTACCAGGGCGCTTCCATCTTGCTCACGCGCAAGAACTTCGGCTGCGGCTCCTCGCGCGAACACGCGCCGTGGGCTCTGGATCAATATGGCTTCCGCGCCATC
The DNA here is from genome assembly GCF_900103595.1 of Janthinobacterium sp. OK676. NCBI lineage: Bacteria > Pseudomonadati > Pseudomonadota > Betaproteobacteria > Burkholderiales > Oxalobacteraceae > Janthinobacterium > Janthinobacterium sp. OK676. Next base: position 373,375 of record NZ_FNHA01000002.1, on the reverse strand, counting down.
ATCGCGCCATCGTTTGCCGACATCTTCTTCAACAACTGCTACAAGAACGGCTTGCTGCCCATCGTGCTGTCGGAAAGCCAGGTCGAGCACCTGTTCAATGAAGTCAAGGCTTTCCCCGGCTACAAGCTGGTGGTGGACCTGGAGCAGCAGTGCGTGCGCACCAGCAATGGTTCCGTGTCGTATCCATTCGAGATCGACGCCTTCCGCAAATATTGCCTGATGAATGGCCTCGACGATATCGGCCTGACCCTGCGCCACGCCGACGACATCCGCGCCTTCGAAGAACGCCATTTGAACAATCAGCCCTGGCTGGCCAACGTCATCTAAAGATCACTCCATGAAAATTGCAATCTTACCCGGCGACGGGATCGGTCCTGAAATCGTCGCGCAAGCCGTCAAGGTCTTGAACGTGCTGGGCGAATCGTTCGAGCTGGAAACGGCGCCCGTGGGCGGCGCCGGCTATGCGGCCCATGGCCACCCCTTGCCGGAAGGTACCTTGGCCCTGGCGAAAGCGGCCGATGCCGTGCTGTTCGGCGCCGTCGGCGACTATAAATATGACAACCTGGAGCGCCAGTTCCGTCCGGAGCAAGCGATCCTGGGCTTGCGCAAGAACCTGGGCCTGTTCGCCAACCTGCGTCCGGCCATTTTGTATCCGGAACTGGCGGGCGCCTCGACCCTGAAGCCGGAAGTGGTGTCCGGCCTGGACATTTTGATCATCCGCGAATTGACGGGCGACATTTATTTCGGCCAGCCCCGCGGCGTGCGCGAGTGCCCGGATGGTCCGTTCAAGGGCCAGCGCGAAGGTTTTGACACCATGCGCTATGCGGAAGGCGAAATCCGCCGCATCGCCCACGTGGCGTTCCAGGCTGCGCAAAAGCGCGACAAGCGCCTGACCAGCGTGGACAAGGCGAACGTGCTGGAAACGTTCCAGTTCTGGAAAGACATCGTCACCGACGTGCACAAGGAATACCCGGACGTGGCGCTCGACCACATGTATGTCGATAACGCGGCCATGCAACTGGTGCGGGCGCCGAAGAAGTTCGACGTCATGGTGACCGGCAACATGTTCGGCGACATCCTGTCCGATGCGGCCGCCATGTTGACGGGCTCGATCGGCATGCTGCCGTCGGCCTCGCTGGACGCCAACAACAAGGGCCTGTACGAACCATCGCACGGTTCGGCGCCCGATATCGCGGGCAAGGGCATCGCCAATCCGCTGGCGACGATCTTGTCGGCCGCCATGATGCTGCGCTATTCGCTGAACCGCGCAGAGCAGGCGGACCGGGTGGAAGCCGCCGTCAAGCAAGTGCTGGCGCAGGGCTTGCGCACGGCCGACATCCACGAAGCGGGCACGACTTTGGTCGGTACCGAGGCCATGGGTGATGCAGTTGTAAAAGCACTGGGATAAAATAGTCTAATGACGGCAGTCGCCGTCTCATCTTGAGGAATGGTAATGAAATTAGTTGGCTTGGTAGGTTGGCGCGGTATGGTCGGTTCGGTCCTGATGCAACGCATGCAGGAAGAGGGCGATTTCGCCCACATCGAACCGGTGTTTTTCACCACTTCGAACACGGGCGGCTCGGCGCCGGCCATGGCGAAGAATGAAACCATCCTGAAGGATGCCAACAACATCGCCGAACTGTCCAAGTGCGACATCATCATTTCCTGCCAGGGCGGCGACTACACGAGCGCCGTCTTCCCGCAGCTGCGCGCCAGCGGCTGGAATGGCTACTGGATCGATGCGGCCTCGACCTTGCGCATGGAAAAAGACGCCGTCATCGTGCTCGACCCCGTCAACCTGCACGTCATCAAGGATGCGCTGGGCAAGGGCGTCAAGAACTATATCGGCGGCAATTGCACCGTGTCGTGCATGATGATGGGCCTGGGCGGCCTGTTCCAGCACGATTTGATCGACTGGATGACGTCGATGACCTACCAGGCGGCATCGGGCGGCGGCGCGCAGCACATGCGCGAACTGCTGACGCAGTTCGGCACCATCAACGGTTCCGTCAAGGCGCTGCTGGACAACCCCGCTTCCGCCATCCTGGAAATCGACCGCCAGGTGCTGGCTACCCAGCACGGCTATTCCCCGGATGAAATCAAGCAGTTCGGTGCGCCGCTGGCCGGCAACCTGATCCCGTGGATCGACAAGGACCTGGGCAACGGCCAGTCGAAGGAAGAGTGGAAGGCGGGCGCGGAAACGAACAAGATCCTCGGTCGCGGCATCGATTTCGGCACCAAGGAAATTCCCGTCGACGGCCTGTGCGTGCGCATCGGCGCCATGCGCTGCCATTCGCAAGCCTTGACCATCAAGCTGAAAAAAGACGTGCCGCTCGATGAAATCAACGACATCATCGCCAGCAACAATGAATGGGTGAAATTCGTGCCGAACACGCGCGAAGCGTCCGTGCGCGACCTGTCGCCGGCGGCCGTGACGGGCAGCCTGACGATTCCCGTCGGCCGCGTGCGCAAGATGAGCATGGGCGGCGAATACCTGTCCGCGTTCACCGTGGGCGACCAGTTGCTGTGGGGCGCGGCCGAGCCGCTGCGCCGCATGCTGCGTATTTTGCTCGACGCGTAATCGCCACAAATTGCTGATCAAGATCAAGCCGGGGCTGTTTTCCCGGCTTTTTTTTCGTCCCGAGCCCGTCAAGGCTCAACCATGCGGAGCTTGCATAGCTCTGGGCATGATGATATGTTGATACCTCTGGAAAAGTAACAGTTTTCCCATGTCAACTAAGATGCCGCCAACTATGCCTGTACACATTCGTCCCCGGGTCGCCTCCCTTGCCATTAAAACACTCAGCAGCGCTGTCGCCTGTGCGGTGTTGTTGTCACCGGCGGCATCCGCAGCCGAGCTGGGCAAGATCACGGTGCTGTCCGCCGCCGGCCAGCCGTTGCGCGCCGAGGTCGAATTGTCGGCCGTCAAGCCAGGCGAGGCGACCAGCCTGCTGGCCAAGCTGGCGCCGCCGGACGCCTACCGCCAGGCCAACGTGGAATTCAATCCCGCGCTGAATGCCTTGACGTTTGCCGTGGAAAACCGCAATGGCAAGCCCTTCATCCGCATCAGTTCGGCGCAGCCGGTGGCCGAACCGATGGTCGACCTGTTGCTGGAGCTGAGCAGCAAGAGCGGACGCCAGGTACGCGAATATGCGTTCGTGCTCGACACGCCCGAAGCGCGCCAGACGCGCGGCGCGCAAGTGACGGCGCCAGTCGAGCCAGGCAAGGCCAAGCCGGCTGCCGCGGCCGCTGATGCTGCGCCGAAAAAGGCGGCAGGCGAGTACAAGGTCAGGACGGGCGATACGCTGAGCCGCATCGCCAGCGAACTGAAGCCGGCGGGCGTCTCGCTCGACATGATGCTCGTGGCCCTGTACCGCGCCAATCCCGACGCCTTCAAGGGCGAGAACATGAACCGCATGCAGGCCGGGCGCATCCTGGCCGTGCCGGGCGCGGACGCCGTGCGCGCCACGGGCGCTGCCGAAGCGAAGGCCATCGTGACGGCGCACGCCATCGATTTCGAAGCCTACCGCAACAAGCTGGCGGGCCAGGTGTCGCAAAGCAAGCCGGCCAAGGCGGCGGAAGCGACGCAAAGCACGGCCGGCAAGATCGGCGCGACCAAGGTGCAGGAAAAGCCGACGGCCGTGAGCGAGTCGCAAGACAAGCTGAAACTGTCGAAGGCGGAGCCGGCGGCCAAGTCGGCCGGCAAGAGCGCCGTCGCCAGCGAGGAAGACAAGATCGCCAAGGCGAAACAGGTCGATGAAGCGGCGGCCCGCGTCAAGGAGCTGGAAAAGAACGTCAGCGACCTGGAAAAGCTGATGGCGGTCAAGAACAAGGCCATGGCCGACAAGAGCGCTCCCGCGCCCGCCAAGCCGGCCGAAACCGCCGCCAGTGCATTGGCAAGCTCGCCGGCTGTTGCCAGCGTGCCAGCCGAGGCGCAGCCGCCCGTCCCGAAAGCGAAACCGGTGCCGCTGGCGAAGAAACCGTCGCCGCTGGAACCGACCATCACCGACAAGATCAATGACCACCTGGGCGCCATCGGCATCGGCATCGCCGCCTTGCTGGCCGCCGTGGCGGCGCTGGTGGTCGCGCGCCGCCGCAAGGACGTGCCGCCGCCCGCGCCAGAGAGCGTGGCCCCCGTCTTCGAACCGGAAGCGCCCGTCGCGCCGCCAGCCGGCCTGGCGCCGGAAGACCAGCAGTCCGAAGCGAGCAACCACCTGTTCGGCACGGGCACCGTCGCTGCCGGCGTGGCTGCCGCGGCGGGCGCCAGCATGCTCGACGCGAATGAAACGGACCCGGTCGCCGAAGCGGACGTGTATATCGCCTACGGCCGCGATGGCCAGGCGGAAGATATTCTCAAGGAAGCTTTGCGCATCCATCCGGAACGCCATGCGGCCCGCCTGAAGCTGCTGGAAATCTATTCCGCCCGCAGCGACGTGCGCGCGTTTGAAGACCAGGCCAGCGAACTGTACAGTTTGACGCGGGGTCAGGGCGAAGAGTGGCCGCAAGCGGCCGCGCTGGGCCTGGCGCTCGATCCCACCAATCCCCTGTATGGCGATACGGAAGACGACGCCGTCGTCAGCCTGAGCAAGGGCGCCGGCGACGACTTGCATGGCCAGAGCATGGACTTGCCCGACGAGCCGCCAGCACCGCCGGCCGAGCCGGTGTCCTCCGTGACGGCCCGCGATGCGCGCGATCCCCTCGATTTCGACCTCGACAGCCTCGATTTCGAGCCCGTCACCACCGGCGACCCGATCGTCATGCCGGGACCGGACAGCAAGCCGGTCTCCGCCGCGCACGATGCGCACTATGACGCCAGCATGGATTTCGGCCTGGACCTGGAGCCGCCTGCCGGCCCCGTCAATGGCGTGGGTGCCGGCCTGGCGCCGCTGCCTGATCCGCTGAAGGATATCGACCTGGCCCATTTCGACCTCGACGAGCCCGTGGCGCCGGCTGCCGCGCCGGTCGCGGCGGCCGAGCCTTCCATCGACAGCCTGTTCGACGATGCGCAAACGCCAGCGAGCTTGCCAGAAGCCATGCCGCCGGCACAGGAGTTCGACCTGTCCGGCATCGACCTGGACCTCAACGACGGCAAGACGGCCAGCGTGGGCGTGGACGACCCGCTGTCGGCCATCCACATGGAAATGGATACCAAGCTGGACCTGGCGATCGCTTACCAGGAAATCGGCGACAAGGAAGGCGCGCGCGAGCTGATCGATGAGGTCATCAAGGGCGGTAGCGAAGAGCAGGTCGCCAAGGCGAACACAATGAAGGCGCTGCTTAGCTAGCAATGCCCGCCGGCGCGGCAGGCTGTCGCGCCGGTATAATGCTTCGATGCAAAATATTACGACAGCAACGCCATTGAAGCGCATCGTCCTCGGCCTGCAGTACGACGGCACGGCCTGGCATGGATACCAGAAACAGGAAGACGGGCAAACGGTGCAGGACCAGCTGGAAAACGCGCTGGAGCAGTTTGCCCGCGTGCGCCTGGCCACCACCTGCGCCGGCCGCACGGATACGGGTGTGCATGCGCTCGAGCAAGTCGTGCACTTCGATACGGAACTGAGCCGCGACGTGCACTCGTGGGTGCGCGGCGTCAACGCCTTCCTGCCCAAATCCATCGCCGTGCGCTGGGCCAGGGAACTCGAAGGCGACCCGACGGTCAACGATTTCTTCCACGCCCGCTTCAGCGCCCGCGCGCGCACCTATCATTATGTGTTGTACAACAACGCCACCCGTTCGCCACTGGTGGAAGGGCGCGCCGGCTTCTTTTTCCGTCCGCTGGACGTGGAACTGATGCGCCAGGCCGTGCAGCCGCTCTTGGGCTGGCACGACTTCACGGCCTTCCGCGCGGCGCAATGCCAGGCCAAGTCTCCCGTCAAGCTCATGCATGACATCCGCATCGAGCGGCGCGGCGATTGCGTGATCTTTACGATAACGGCCAATGCCTTCCTGCACCACATGGTGCGCAACCTCGTCGGTTCGCTCGTCTACATCGGCACGGGGCGCGAAAAGCCGGAATGGCTCGGGCACTTGCTGGAAAGCAAGGACCGCCACGCGGCCGCGCCCACCTTCATGCCGGACGGCCTGTACCTGGCGCAGATCGATTACGATCCGAAGTGGGCATTGCCGCAAGACAGCAGCAGTGCCTTGCCCTGGTTCTGACGTTTACTTCAAGGAAAAGCCATGCCACGCACACGCATCAAGATCTGCGGCCTGACCCGCGCCGAAGATATCCAGGCCGTCGTGGCGGCGGGCGCCGACGCCATCGGTTTCGTGTTTTATCCGAAAAGCCCCCGCTACGTGACGCCCGAACAGGCGGCTGCCCTGATCGCCGCCGTGCCGCCCTATGTGACGGCGGTAGGCCTGTTCGTCAACGCCAGCGTGGAAGAAATACAGGCGACCAGGGCCGTTGCGCCCTTGTCCCTGCTGCAATTTCATGGCGACGAGACGCCCGAGCACAGCGCGGCGCTGGCCGCGGCCGTGAATATGCCGTTTACGCAAGTGTTCAGGGTGAAACCTGACACCAGCTTTGAAGATTTGCTAGAATACGAACAGCGCTATCGCGCCGCCAGTCCCTTGTTTGCCAGCCTCTTGCTGGATACCTATGTGGATGCGTATGGCGGTGCAGGAAAGGTATTCGATTGGTCCCTCATTCCAGAAGAACTCGCGCCTCGGGTCGTTTTAAGTGGTGGCTTGAGCGTACAAAACGCGACTGACGCAGTGGTGCGCGTGCGCCCTTACGCCGTCGACATCAGCAGTGGTGTCGAAGCGTCCAAGGGCATCAAGGACGCATCCCGTGTCCGCGCGTTCATCGCCGCGGTGCAGGATGCCGATGCCATCATTGCCAGAGGAAACAACCATGAATGACCACACCACAGCGCCCGGCGCAGCCGCCGCATTGTTCCACGCCACCGATTATCCGTTTCCCGACCTGCGCGGCCACTTCGGCCCCTACGGCGGCTCCTTTGTCGCCGAGACGCTCACGCACGCGCTGGCCGAGCTGAAAGACGCCTACGCCCGTTACAGCGCCGACCCTGAATTCCTTGAAGAGTTCCGCTACGAGCTGAAACATTTTGTTGGCCGCCCATCGCCGATCTACCACGCCAAGCGCTGGTCCGAGCTGGCGGGCGGTGCGCAGATCTATTTCAAGCGCGAAGACTTGAATCACACGGGCGCGCACAAGATCAATAACGTGATCGGCCAGGCCCTGCTGGCCAAGCGCATGGGCAAGCCGCGCATCATCGCCGAGACGGGCGCGGGACAGCATGGCGTGGCCACCGCTACCATCTGCGCCCGCTTCGGCCTTGAATGTGTGGTCTACATGGGCAGCGAAGACGTCAAGCGCCAGGCGCAGAACGTGTACCGCATGAAACTGCTTGGCGCCACCGTCGTGCCCGTGGAGTCCGGCTCCAAGACCTTGAAGGACGCGCTGAACGAAGCGATGCGCGACTGGGTCACGAACATCGAAAACACTTTTTACATCATCGGCACCGTGGCGGGACCACACCCGTATCCGATGATGGTGCGCGACTTCCAGTCCGTGATCGGCGAGGAATGCCTGGTGCAGATGCCGGAAATGACGGGCCGCCAGCCCGACTACGTGCTGGCCTGTATCGGCGGCGGCTCGAACGCCATGGGCATTTTTTATCCGTATATCGACCAGAAGGACGTGAAACTGATCGGCGTGGAAGCGGCCGGCGAAGGCCTGGACACGGGCAAGCATTCGGCCTCGCTGACGGCCGGCTTCCCGGGCGTGCTGCACGGCAACCGCACCTATCTGCTGCAGGATGAAAACGGCCAGATCATCGAGACGCATTCCGTCTCGGCCGGCCTCGATTATCCGGGCGTGGGTCCGGAACATGCGTGGCTGAAAGACTCGGGCCGCGCGCAATACGTGTCGATCACCGATGACGAGGCCTTGCAGGCTTTCCACGACTGCTGCCATATCGAAGGCATCATCCCGGCCCTGGAATCGTCGCACGCGCTGGCCTACGCTGCCAAGCTGGCGGCCACCTTGCCGAAAGACCAGATCGTGCTGGCCAACCTGTCGGGCCGTGGCGACAAGGACATGCATACCGTGGCGGAACGCATGGGACTCAATTTCTCCTAAGGCCCCAATAACGGCTGGGGTCGGACCCTCAGGGTCCGACCCCGGTCTTTGCTCCTGGGTTGAAATTACTTCCTCTATCCATCACCACGAAAGCTCACCATGTCCCGTATCGCCACCACCTTCGCCAATTTGAAATCGAACAACAAGACCGGCCTGGTCACCTTCATCACCGCCGGCGACCCCGGCCCCGACGCCACCGTGCCCCTGATGCACGCGCTCGTCGAGGGCGGCGCCGACATTCTGGAACTGGGCGTGCCGTTTTCCGACCCCATGGCCGAAGGCCCCGTCATCCAGCGCGCCTGCGAGCGGGCCTTGAAATTCAATGTCGGCATCCACGACGTGTTCGGTTACGTGCGCCAGTTCCGTGCAACCAACCAGACGACGCCCGTGGTGCTGATGGGCTATGCGAACCCCATCGAGCGTATCGGCAGCGCCGCGTTCATTGCAGCGGCGCAAGCGGCCGGCGCCGACGGCGCCATCGTCGTCGATTATCCGCCGGAGGAGTGCGAGCAATTCGCGGCCGCCATGCGCGAAGCGGGCCTGGACCTGATTTTTCTCTTGGCACCGACTTCGACGGAAGAGCGCATCGCGCAAGTGGCCAAGGTTGGCGGCGGCTTCAGCTATTATGTGTCGCTCAAGGGCGTCACGGGCGCCGGCAACATTGATACGGAACAGGTGGCAGAGCGCCTCGCGGCCATCCGCCAGCATGTAAAATTACCCATCGGCGTGGGCTTCGGCATACGCGATGGCGCCACGGCCAAGGCCGTTGCCAAGGTGGCCGATGCCGTCGTCATCGGCAGCCGCATCATCCAGGAGATTGAAAATGCCCCGGAAGGCGGCGCCGTCGACGCTGTGCGCAGCTTTACGGCAGGCATCCGCGCCGCACTGGACGCCTGAGCAAGCTTGCCGTTTACGCAAGATGCGTTGGCGGCAAAGTTCGACAGCCCGGCGATAAACGGCTACACTTCGGCCACTGATTTGCCTGTAATTGTGCAATAGATAAAATTTCTGGTGGCGCCCTATGGGGGCGTCGCCGTTTACCGTCTGCCGGGGGCGTCCACCGACGCTACCCCTACAAGGGCCCAAGGAGAAAATATGAGTTGGTTGGAAAAACTGCTGCCACCGCGCATCCAGCGTTCGGATGCTGCCGCGCGCAAGACCATGCCGGAAGGCCTGTGGGTCAAGTGCCCGTCGTGCGAAGCCGTGCTGTACCGTACGGACCTGGAATCGAATCTGCACGTGTGCCCGAAATGCGATCACCACATGCGCATCCGCGCGCGTGAACGCCTCGACAGCCTGCTCGACGCGGGCGGCCGTTATGAAATCGGCCAGGAAATCCTGCCCGTCGATACCTTGAAATTCAAGGACAGCAAGAAATACCCGGACCGCCTGAAATCCGCCATGGAAGCGACGGGCGAGACGGATGCGATGGTCGTCATGGGCGGCGCCATCATGAGCCTGCCGGTGGTCGTGGCGTGCTTCGAATTCGAATTCATGGGCGGCTCCATGGGCTCCGTCGTGGGCGAGCGCTTCGTGCGCGGCGCGCAAATCGCGCTGGAACAGAAAGTGCCGTTCATTTGCATCACCGCCACCGGTGGCGCGCGCATGCAGGAAGGCTTGCTGTCGCTGATGCAGATGGCGAAAACCACGGCCATGCTGACCAAGCTGTCGGAAAAGAAATTGCCATTCATCAGCGTGCTGACCGACCCGACCATGGGCGGCGTGTCCGCCTCGTTCGCCTTCATGGGCGACGTGGTGATCGCCGAACCGAAAGCGTTGATCGGCTTCGCCGGCCCGCGCGTGATTGAAAACACCGTGCGCGAAAAACTGCCGGAAGGCTTCCAGCGCGCCGAGTTCCTCGTCACCAAGGGCGCCGTCGACATGATCGTCGACCGCCGCCAGATGCGCGAAGAAATCGCCCGCCTGCTGGCCTTGTTGCAAAACCAGGCTGTGGAAGTCCTGGCTTGATTGTATTGAATGGAATAATGTCCATTTACCCGAACCCATGAACCGCTGGGGTCGGACCCTGAGGGTCCGACCCCAGATGTTGTTTAGGGTTGCCTGTTTCTCTGCCTCGCGCATCCTTACACAAGAAGTCTCCCATGCAAAATCTCCCCACCACCTTGCCGGACTGGCTTGCCATGCTGGAAACCCGCCATTCGGAAACCCAGATCAACATGGGCCTGGACCGCGTGCAAGCCGTCAAGGCACGCATGCAGCTGGCGTTTGCCTGCCCCGTGATCATGGTGGCGGGCACGAATGGCAAGGGTTCCACCTGCGCCATGCTGGAATCCGTACTGTTGCGTGCAGGCTACAAAGTGGGGCTGTACATCAAGCCGCACTTTCTCGATTTTAACGAGCGCGCCCGCGTGCTGGGCGAGATGGCCAGCGATGAGCAGATCGTCGCCAGCTTCAATGCCGTCGAAGCCGTGCGCGGCGACACGCCGCTGACGTATTTCGAATTCACCACCCTGGCGATTTTGCATCTGCTGTCGCAGGCGCAGCTGGACGTGGCCATCCTGGAAGTGGGCCTGGGCGGGCGTCTCGACGCCGTCAACGTGATCGACGCGGACGTGGCCATCGTCACCAGCGTCGATATCGACCACACGGATTACCTGGGCGACACGCGCGAAGCGATCGGCTTTGAAAAGGCAGGCATCTTCCGTCCGGGCAAGGCGGCCATCTGCAGCGATCCCGTGCCGCCCCAATCCTTGATCGATCATGCCGAGGCCATCGGCGCCGACCTGTGGCTGATGGGCCGCGATTTCAATTATTCGGGCGACAAGCAGCAGTGGAACTACGGCGGGCGCGAGCAGCGCCGCAATTCGCTCGCGTATCCAAGCTTGCGCGGCGCCAACCAGATCCTCAATGCGACGGCCGTGCTGGCCGCGCTGGAGGTGCTGAAGCTGAAACTGCCCGTGGGCGCGCAGGAAGTGCGCACGGGCCTCGTGACGGTGGAACTGCCGGGCCGCTTCCAGGTCCTGCCTGGCCGTCCCAGCGTAATCCTCGACGTGGCGCACAATCCGCATGCGGCGTCGGCGCTGAACCAGAACCTCGGCAACATGGGTTTCCACCCGTACACCTATGCCGTGTTCGGTTCCATGCAGGACAAGGATATCGATGGCGTACTGGCCGCGATGCGCGAACACGTCGACCACTGGTGCCTGACGGGCCTGCCTTCGCCGCGCGCGGCCACGGCTTCCGAGCTGGCCGCCAAGGTGCAGATCATGCTCGAAGACAAGCCCGACAGCAGCGAACATACTGTGTCTATTTTCGATGATCCGGCACAAGCTTTTGCAAATGCAATGAGCCGGGCCGGTGAGAATGATAGAATTGTGGTCTTTGGTTCTTTCCTCACCGTTGCCGGCGTGATGAAGGCCCGAAAATCCTCACTTCACTGAAACGCACTCGACTGAAAATCACGCATGGGCTTGTTCTCGAAACTGTTTAAAAACAAGCAAGAATCCTCTGGCGAAGACAGCGGCTTTTATGTCCCTGGCGAAGCACAGTCGCCGACCCGCAAGCGCGCCGCCAACACGGCCGGTGGCGGCGGATCGCGCCGTGGCGGCAAGGAAGCGCCGGACCCGGTCTTGCCTGAAAAAAAGCGCGCACGCCGCCGCCTGGTCGGGGCCATCGCCCTGGCCCTGGGCGTCGCTGTCGGCTTGCCGATGCTGCTCGACTCCGAGCCGAAGGCGCCCTTCAACGATATCGCCATCGACATTCCGTCGAAGGAAAAGGCTGCGCCTGCACCGGCGCCCGTGCCGGCGGCCCCTGCCCGGGCTGCGGCGAATGGCCTGGACCAGTCCGAGGAAATCGTCGATGCGCCGCTGCCGGCCGCGGCCAAGCCGACTCCCGCACCGGCGCCCGTGCTGGCCGCCGCCCAGCCCGCACCAGTCAAGCCTGCCTATGTGGAGCCGAAACCGGAGCCCAAGCCTGAGCCCAAGCCTGAGCCCAAGCCGGTCAAGGTGGAGCCGAAACCGGAACCGAAGCACGAAAGCAAGCCCGAGCCGAAACACGAGGCCAAGCCCGAACCCAAGCCTGAGCCCAAGCATGAAGTAAAACCGGAAGCCAAGCCCGAGCCGAAGCCTGTCAAGCCGGCGCAATCGGCCGACGATGCCGCGCGCGCGCTGGCGATTCTGGAAGGCAAGCCGCAAGAGAAAGCGCAGGACAAGGCGCACGACGCCGGCGGCGGCAAGTTCGTGGTGCAGGTGGCGGCCCTGGCCACGCAGGACAAGGTCGATGAATTGCAGGACAAGCTGCGCGACGCGGGCATCAAGTCGTACACGCAAAAGGTGTCCAGCCCGGCGGGCGAGCGCATCCGCGTGCGCGTGGGGCCGTTCGGCAGTCGTGAAGACGCTGAAAAGACCCGCGCCAAGCTGCAAAAGCTGGGCCTGGGCGGCAGCCTGGTACCGGCGTGATGTTGCAAGGCTGAATCGGCGTGACGATCTTCGATTACCTGGTGCTGTTCGTGCTGGTGACGTCCGTGCTGATCAGCATGATGCGTGGCCTGGTCAAGGAAATACTGTCCCTGGTCAGCTGGATCGTGGCCTTCGTCATTGCCAACGCGTATGGCGCCACCCTGGCGAAATTCCTGCCGGAAGCCGTGCCGGGCGAAGCCATCCGTTTGCTGCTGGCTTTCGTCGTGCTGTTCATCGGCGTTCGCATTTTGATGGGATTGCTGTCCATGACGGTCGACGCGCTCGTCAAGGTAACGGGCCTGAGCCTGGCCGACCGCACCCTGGGCACCCTGTTCGGCGTGGCGCGGGGCCTTGTGATCGTGCTGACCGCCGTCATCTTGTGTGGCATGACGTCCATACCGCAGCAGCCATTCTGGAAAAACGCGCAGCTCAGCCCGCTCGCGGAGCAGGGCGCGCGCGCCATCAAGCCTTATCTGCCTGCCGCTTACGCGCAGCATGTGAAATTTTGAATTTTTTTAAAATCAGTAGCACAGTTTAGGAGCACACCATGTGTGGCATCGTCGGCGTCGTTTCCCATCAACCTGTCAATCAATTGCTCTATGATGCATTGTTGCTCCTGCAACATCGCGGTCAGGACGCGGCAGGGATTGCGACCAATCACAGCAGTATGTTTTCCATGCACAAAGCCAACGGCCTCGTGCGTGACGTCTTCCGCACGCGTAACATGCGTTCGCTGCAAGGCAACTCGGGTATCGGCCACTGCCGTTATCCGACGGCCGGATCGTCGAGCGAAGAGGAAGCACAACCGTTCTATGTGAATGCGCCGTTCGGCATCACCCTGGCGCACAATGGCAACCTGACCAACTGGGAACAGTTGAAACAGGAAATGTTCAAGAACGACCGCCGCCACATCAATACCGATTCCGATTCGGAAGTGCTGCTCAATGTGCTCGCGCATGAAATCCAGGAAGCGACGACGGGCCTGAACCTGGACCCGGAAGCCATCTTCAAGGCCGTTACCGTGCTGAACCGCCGCGTCAAGGGTGGCTATGCCGCCGTCGCGCAAATCGCCGGCGTGGGCTTGCTGGCCTTCCGCGATCCGCACGGCATCCGTCCGCTGTGCCTGGGCATCAATGAAACGGAGCAAGGTCCCGAATACCTGATCGCTTCCGAATCCGTGGCCCTGGAAGGCATGGGTTTCCGCTTCGTGCGCGACATCGGTCCCGGCGAAGCCGTGTTCATCGACGCCGACAAGCAATTGCACAGCGCCCAGTGCGCCGACAACGCCAGCCTGAACCCGTGCGTGTTCGAATTCGTCTACCTGGCCCGTCCCGACTCCGTCATCGACGGCGCTTCCGTGTACGCCACGCGCCTGAAAATGGGCGAATACCTGGCCGAGAAGATCCGCGCCGAATTGCCAGGCGTGCATATCGACGTGGTCATGCCGATTCCCGATTCCTCGCGTCCGGCCGCCATCCAGCTGGCCATGGCGCTGAACATCGAGTACCGCGAAGGCTTCATCAAGAACCGCTACATCGGCCGCACCTTCATCATGCCGGGTCAGGCGGCGCGCAAGAAATCCGTGCGCCAGAAGCTCAACGCGATCCCGTCCGAGTTCAAGGACAAAGTCGTGCTGCTGGTCGACGATTCCATCGTGCGCGGCACCACCAGCCGTGAAATCGTGCAGATGGCGCGTGAAGCCGGTGCGACGAAGGTCATCTTCGCTTCGGCCGCGCCACCGGTGATCTACCCGAACGTGTACGGCATCGACATGCCGACGCGCGACGAGCTGATCGCCTACGGCCGCACGACGGAAGAGGTGTGCCGCGAAATCACGGCCGATTACCTGGTCTACCAGGATATCGGCGCGCTGAAGCAGGCCATCGCCGACGTCAACCCGGCCCTGACGAACTTCGAGGCTTCGTGCTTCGATGGCGTCTACGTGACGGGCGACGTGTCGCAGGAATACCTGGACCGCCTGGAATATGCGCGCCACCATCCGAAGGCGGCAGCGCCCGAAGATACGCCACGTTCCCAACTGAACCTGAACCTGGCGACAACGGAAGCATAAGTACCTGCCCGGCCGATGCCGGGCTTTTTTTGGGGGCGGACCTTCAGGTCTGACCCCAGCACTTGCCTTGGGTTAAGCGGCAAGACGAGTATTTTGGAACTTCCACCATGACCACCAAAAAAAACTACGGCTTCACCACCACCATCCTGCATAACGACCGCCGCAAGGGCATCGAGCACGGCTCCTTGCACAAGCCCGTGCATACCTCCGTTGCCTTTGGCTACGCCGATGCGCGCCAGCTGGCGTCCGTGTTCCAAGGCAAGGAAGCGGGCTTCCGCTACGGCCGCCAGGGTAACCCGACCGTTTCCGCGCTGGAAGACAAGGTCAACCAGATGGAAGACGGCGTGGCGACCCTGTGCTTCTCCACCGGCATGGGTGCCATCGGCGCCGTGGTGCAATCGTTGCTGCGCGCGGGCGACCATGTCGTGTCGTCGGCCTTCTTGTTTGGCAACACCAACAGCCTGTGGCAAACGGTGACGGGGCAGGGTATCGGCGTGTCCTTCGTCGACGCCACGGACGTGGCCAACGTGGCGGCCGCCATCACGCCGGCCACGCGCATCGTGTTCGTGGAAACCATCGCCAATCCGCGCACGCAGATCGCCGACCTGAAGAAAATCGGCGACCTGTGCCGCGAAAAAGGCATCTTGTACATCGTCGACAACACGATGACGACGCCATATCTGTTCCGCCCGAAAGCCGTGGGCGCGGGCCTGGTGGTCAATGCCTTGACGAAATCGATCGGCGGCCACGGCAATGCCCTGGGCGGCAGCTTGACGGACACGGGCGTGTTCGACTGGACGCAATATCCGAATATCTTTGAGAATTACAAAAAGGCGGCGCCCGCGCAATGGGGCATCGCGCAAATCCGTGCCAAGGCCTTGCGCGACTTCGGCGCCTCGCTGGGGCCGGAGGCGGCGCACCATATCGCCGTCGGCGCGGAAACCATGGCCTTGCGCATGGACCGCACTTGCTCGAACGCCCTGGCGCTGGCCACCATGCTGGCCGCCGACCCGAGAGTGGCGGCCGTGCATTACCCGGGCCTGGCGTCGCACCCGCAGCACGCGCTGGCGACGGACTTGTTCCGCAGCTATGGCTCGCTGTTCAGCTTTGAGCTGAAAGACGGCATCGACTGCTTCGATTTCCTCAACCGTTTGAACTTGGCCATTCCAGCGAGCAACCTCGGCGACACGCGCACCCTCGTCATTCCCGTCGCCCACACGATTTTCTACGAGATGGGGGCCGAGCGTCGCGCCAGCATGGGTATCGCCGAATCCCTGATCCGCGTGTCGGTGGGCATCGAAGATGAGGCCGATCTGCTCGAGGATTTCAGCAATGCGCTGGACGCATAAGCAGCCGCGCATAATGTAAAAAAGGGCCGCGACAGTCATGCTGTCGCGGCCCTTTTTTTACGCTAAAAGCTTAATGCCAGCTGCGCATGAGTCCTACCGCCAAGCCTTCCAGGGCGAACTCATCTTCCGGCGACACGGTAATCACCTTGAAGTCCGGGTTTTCAGGCAGCAGTTCGATGACGGAGCCCGTCTTCTTGTAGCGCTTGACGGTGACTTCGTCGCCGATGCGGGCGACGACGATCTGGCCATTCTTGGCGCTGTCGACTTTTTTCACGGCCAGCAAGTCGCCATCCATGATGCCGGCGTCGCGCATGGACCAGCCGCGCACCTTGAGCAGGAAGTCGGGCTTGGCCGAGAACAGGGCAGGGTCCACGTTGTAGCTCGCTTCCAGGTTTTCCTGCGCCAGGATGGGCGAGCCCGCCGCCACCCGGCCGATCAGGGGCAGCGACATCAGCAGCGCTGCCGGCACTTTCGATGGCGGCGCTTCGGCGGCCGCGCCGATCAGGCGGATGCCGCGCGAGGTGCCGGGCGAAATCTCGATCGCGCCCTTGCGGGCCAGGGCCTGCAAATGCTCTTCGGCCGCGTTGGCCGATTTGAAACCCAGTTCATTGGCGATTTCGGCACGGGTAGGAGGAAAACCCGTGTTTTCAATCGCGTCCTTGATCAGGTTCAGGATTTGTTCTTGTCGTGCTGTCAGCTTGATCATGAGCGGTGGGTGCATACTAAAATGCTGTCTATATGAACAGTCTGTATTTTTGTACAGTATCGCGCACTATGCAAGGGGATTTCGGCCTTTTTGCGTGATTTTGAAAGAAATACTGCTATCCGGGCAAGAAAGGGGCGGCTTGGTGGGCGCGGCGCAAGCAATGATTGAATAGTTTGCGAAAGGCGGTTATAATCTTCGGCTGACCTTCCCACACCCGTCTTGACGCCGGGGTGGGCGATTATCAATCCGACCTGAAGGAGTTTGCATGCGTCATTATGAAATAGTCTTTATCGTCCATCCGGACCAAAGCGAGCAAGTGCCCGCGATGATCGAACGCTACAAAGCCAGCGTAACCACCCGCGGCGGTTCGGTTCACCGCGTGGAAGATTGGGGCCGCCGTCAAATGGCTTACTCGATCCAAAAGCTGCCTAAAGCACACTACATCTGCCTGAACATCGAATGCGACAACGAGACCCTGGTCGAGTTGGAAACAGCATTCAAATTCAATGATGCCGTGTTGCGTCACCTGACCGTTAAAATGAAGAAAGCTGAAACAGCTCCTTCGCCGATGATGAAATCGGTACAACGCGAAGACGCGGCCAAAAGCCACCGCACCGAAGCACCAGCAGCCGCTCCAGCCGCAGCCGCTTAATTTTTGACCAGGATCGTGCGCTGAACCAGCTACAAGTAACCGCCATCATTGCCGAGCGCGAAATATTGCGCTACACCCCGGCAGGGCTGCCGATTGTGAATGCAGTATTGCAACACAGTTCGCAGCAGATGGAAGCAGGGATTGCCCGTTTGACCGAGTTTGATGTTGCCGCGCTAGCCGCTGGCGAAATCTCAGGCCGGTTCAGTCAGGCAAGCTTGGGCGGGATCTATCAGTTCACGGGTTTCCTGGCCAGAAAAAGCCGCAACAGCAAGAGTTTGGTGTTTCACATCATTGATTTTAGTGCAGTCATTCCCGACTAGCGCATTTTAGATACAGGAGCCTGACATGGCATTCGGTAAAAAGTTCGACAAAAATAAGCTCAAGCTTAAAGAAAAACGCAAACAGCAAAACCCATTGTTCAAACGTAAGAAGTTCTGCCGCTTCACGGCAGCTCACGTTGAGCAAGTCGACTACAAAGACGTCGACACGCTGAAAGACTTCGTCCAGGAAAACGGCAAGATCATGCCAGCGCGCCTGACCGGTACCAAAGCGCACTACCAGCGCCAAGTCGACACCGCAATCAAGCGCGCTCGCTTCCTCGCGCTGCTGCCATACACCGATCTGCACCACGCTTAATCGGTCAGATATTCCTGGAGAAGAACTATGCAAATCATTCTGTTAGAAAAAGTTGTTAACGTCGGTAACCTCGGCGAAGTCGTCAAAGTCAAAGACGGTTACGCACGTAACTTCCTGATCCCACAACGCCTGGCACGTCGTGCTACGGCAACCGCTGTGGCTGAATTCGAAGTCAAGCGCGCCGAACTGGAAAAAGCTGCTGCCGCCAAACTGGCCGCATCGCAAGCCCAGGGCGAAAAACTGAGCGGCCTGACCGTTCAAGTTGCTCAAAAAGCTGGCGTCGATGGCCGTCTGTTCGGTTCCGTCACTAACTTCGACATCGCTGAAGCGCTGACCAAGCAAGGTTTTGCTGTTGAAAAAGCACAAATCCGCATGCCTACCGGCCCGCTGAAGATCGTTGGCGAGCACAACGTTTCGGTTGCTCTGCACACCGACGTGGTCGTGGAAGTTGTTATCGCTGTCGTTCCAGACGCGAACGCGTAATTGTCTGCGGGCCTGGCCCGCAAGCATTGCCGCACTATGAAAAGCCGGGTTCGCCCGGCTTTTTTGTGGCCTTTTTTTCGCTCAATTTCAGCCCTTTATTTTTGCCAGCACGCCGAAGCGGGTATAATTCGCGCCATGAACGCCCCCTCTGATCCGCAACTGGATTCCCTCCGTATTCCGCCGCATTCGATCGAAGCAGAACAATCCGTCATCGGTGGTCTGCTGCGCGACAATGCCGCGTATGACCGCATCGCCGACTTCATGCATGCGGAGGATTTCTATCGCTATGACCATCGCATCATCTTCGAGCAAATCGTCAAGATGGTTAACGCTTCCAAGCCAGCCGATGTCATTACTGTTTTTGAAACCCTGACCCAGCTCGGCAAGGCCGATGACGTGGGCGGACTCGCTTACCTGAACGCCATGGCGCAAAACACGCCATCGGCCGCGAACATCCGGCGTTACGCCGAGATCGTGCGCGACCGCGGCGTGCTGCGCAAGCTCATCACCGTCGCCGACGATATCTCCGGCACGGCCTTCAGCCCGCAAGGCAAGGAAGTCAAGCAGATGCTTGACGAGGCCGAATCGAAGATTTTCGCCATCGCCGAAGAAGGCGCGCGCGGCGCCCAGGGCTGGACCGCCATCCAGCCCCTGCTGACGCAGGTGGTCGAGCGCATCGACGAGCTGTACAGCCGCGACAACCAGAGTGAAATCACGGGCGTGCCCACCGGTTTCATCGACCTCGACCGCATGACCTCCGGTCTGCAGCCGGGCGACCTGGTGATCGTGGCGGGCCGTCCTTCGATGGGCAAGACGGCGTTTTCCGTCAACATCGGCGAAAACGTGGCCATCGACAGCGGCTTGCCCGTGGCCGTGTTCTCGATGGAGATGGGCGGCGCCCAGCTGGCCATGCGTATGCTCGGCTCCGTCGGACAGCTCGACCAGCACCGTTTGCGTACTGGCCGCCTGAACGACGAAGACTGGCCGCGCCTGACGAATGCGATCCAGAAGATGAACGACGCGCAGTTGTACATCGATGAAACGCCCGCGCTCAATTCCATCGAATTGCGCGCCCGCTCGCGCCGCTTGTCGCGTCAATGCGGCAAGCTGGGCCTGATCATCGTCGATTACTTGCAACTGATGTCGGCCAATACGCCGGGCGACAACCGCGCCACGGAAATTTCCGAGATTTCGCGGGGCTTGAAAGGCCTGGCGAAAGAACTCGGATGCCCCGTGATCGCGCTGTCCCAGCTGAACCGCTCGCTGGAGCAACGCCCGAACAAACGTCCTGTCATGTCCGACTTGCGCGAATCGGGCGCTATCGAGCAGGATGCCGACGTGATCCTGTTCATTTACCGCGACGAGGTGTATAACCCCGACTCGCCCGACAAGGGAACGGCCGAGATCATCATCGGTAAACAGCGTAACGGTCCAATCGGCAGCATCCGCCTCACCTTCATGGGGCAGTACACCAAATTTGGCAATTACAGTGGTGGCCTGGCGCTTTACCAAGGCGACTAAGACTCAGCAGCACTGGCAATTCCATCGGCCGCCCCCGACAACGGGGCGGCTTTCTGTAGTAAATAACACGACTCAATGCTTAACGGAGAATGACATGTTTGGACGCTTGATGCCCACTGAGGGCAAGTTTTTTGAATTGTTTAACCAGCACGCGGAACTGTGCGTCAAGGGCGCCAAAGAGATGCTCGGCCTGATGACCAATTTCGACGACCTGGAAAACCGCGTGCATGCGATCGAAAGCATCGAGAAACAGGCGGACAAAGTCACCTACGCCACCGTGGAAATGCTGCACAAGACCTTCATCACGCCGATCGACCGCGATGACATCCATCAGCTGATCACGCGCCAGGACGACATCCTCGACCTGCTGGAAGATGCGGCGCAAACCGTCTCGCTGTACGACCTGAAAGCCGTTACGCCGGAAGCCAAGCGCCTGGCCGAACTGGTGCTGGCCTGTACCGAAAAAGTGCGCGACGCCGTGGCCATGCTGCACAACATGGACAACTCGCGCAAGATCGTCGCCATCTGCGAAGAGATCGACCGCCTGGAATCGGATGCCGACCACGTGATGCGCGCCGCCATGTCCAAGCTGTTCCGCGACGAACCGGACGTGCGCAACCTGATCAAGCTGAAAGCGATCTACGAAATTCTGGAAACCGTGACCGACCGTTGCGAAGACGTGTCCAATATTATCGAAGGCATCATCGTCGAAAACGCGTAAGCGTTGGGCCTGTCCTGAACCAGAATCAGAAAAGAAACTATAATGACCATACAAATCAGCATCTATGTGCTAGGCCTGTTGATCGTCCTGGCGCTGCTGTTTGACTTCATGAACGGCTTCCACGATGCCGCCAACGCGATTGCCACGGTGGTCTCGACGGGCGTATTGAAACCGCAGACCGCCGTTGCCATGGCCGCCACGTTCAACTTCGTCGCCATCTTCGTGTTCCACCAGCTGACCGTGGCCGCCACAGTAGGCAAGGGCACCATCGATCCGGCCGTGATCGACCAGTACGTGATCTTCGGCGCGCTGATGGGCGCCATCTTCTGGAATTTGTTTACCTGGTACTACGGCATTCCCTCGTCGTCCTCGCACGCCCTGATCGGCGGCCTGGTGGGCGCGGCCGTCGCCAAGTCCGGTACGGGCGCGCTGGTCGCGGCCGGCCTGTGGAAGACCGTCGCCTTCATCGTCATCGCTCCCGTGCTGGGCTTTGTCTTCGGCTCGATCATGATGCTGATCGTGTCGTGGATTTTTGTCCGATCGACGCCGCGCAAGGTCGATAAATGGTTCCGCCGCTTGCAACTGGCATCGGCGGCCGCCTACAGCCTGGGCCACGGTGGCAACGACGCGCAAAAAACCATCGGCATCATCTGGATGCTGCTGATCGCCGCCGGTTATTCGAACGCAGCGGACCAGATGCCGCCGATGTGGGTCATCATCTCGTGCTACACGGCTATCAGCTTCGGCACGCTGTTCGGCGGCTGGCGCATCGTCAAGACCATGGGCCAGAAGATCACCAAGCTCAAACCGGTCGGCGGCTTCTGCGCCGAAACGGGCGGCGCGATCACCCTGTTCGTCTCGACGGCGCTGGGCATTCCCGTGTCGACCACGCACACCATCACGGGCGCCATCGTCGGTGTCGGCTCGTCGCAAAAAATGTCGGCCGTGCGTTGGGGCGTGGCAGGCAATATCGTCTGGGCCTGGATCTTCACGATTCCCGCCTCCGCGTTCGTCGCGGCAGTCGCCTGGTGGATCGGCCACCATATAATGTAATGGATAGCCGACGCCAGTAAAAAGGGAGCCTTGCGGCTCCCTTTTTTTATGCGCCGGCCAGTTCCACCGTCAGTCCCTCGCAGGCGAGGAATACTTGCAAGCCGTCGAGCCGGCTGCTGTAACGCCCCATCACGTCGGCAAAGACGGCTTCGAGCTGCTCGTCGCTGCGCGTCGGTTCGTGGTGGGTGCAGTACAGGCGCCGCGCACCGCAGCGCAGGGCCAGGTCGAAGGCGGCGTCGAAGGTGCCGTGGCCCCAGCCCTGCTTGCCCGGGTATTCTTCGCGCGTGTACGAGCAATCCATGATCAGCGCGTCGACGCCGGCGACGAGCGCGTCGATGCCGGCCTGGCGCTGCGCATTGCGCGCCGCGCACGCCGCGTGTTCGGCGTGGCCGGGTGGATGCAGGTTGTAGAACGGTTCATGGTCGCCGCTGAAAAACAGCGAGGCGCCGGCGCAGTCGATGCGGTAGCCGAGGTTGACGACGGGATGGTTCATTTCCGCGCCGCGCACGCGCGCGCCGCCCACGTCGACGGCTTCGCCGGGCGCCAGGGTGCGGTACTCGATGCTGGCCGCCATGGCCGCTTCGCTGACGGGAAAATAACTGCCTTGCAGCTGCACCGCCATCACGTGCTCGATGCCGCGCCCGTTGATGCCGTCAAAGGCGCCATGCAGGCGCATGCGGTTGCCGGCCACGAACAGGGGCGAAAACATGGGCAAGCCGTGGATGTGGTCCCAGTGGCTGTGCGTGATGAAGACGTGCGCATCGACGGGCTGGCCGGGCGGCAGCTGCTGCGCCAGCGAAAAGATGCCGCTGCCCGCATCGAGGATGATCAGGCTGTCGTTATCGGTGCGCACTTCGATGCACGTGGTGTTGCCGCCATAGCGCGCCGTGCGCGGGCCGGGGGAGGGGATGGAGCCGCGCACGCCCCTGAACGTGAATTTCATTCAGTACCTTGTTACGGTGTAATTATTGTTGATTCTATTCTAATTAATGAGATTGGCGGCAACATTTATGTGTGTTGCGATACGGAAAGTTATTTCATTTTGTTGTGAGTAAGTAATGTACAGTGCGCGGGACGGCCGTTACACTGGCGCTTGCCGACTTCCCCTTTTTTGCTTGCCCATTACCTGATTGTCACCAATATGCCTCAGCTGCACCCTGAGAAAATCGCCCACAGACTGGAGCAATTGACCGAACTCAGCGTCGCGCTCGGCCACGGCCTGGGCGGCGAGGGACACGATATCGGCGCGCTGTTGCAGCGCATTGTGCTGCTGGCAAAAAGCATGAGCGGCGCCGACGGCGCCACCCTGTACCGGCCCGTGCTCGAGGGCCGACAGCTGGCGTTCGACATCAGCGTCAACGACAGCCTGGGCATTGCGCAGGGCGCGGACATGGGCTTGCCGGGCGTGCCCCTGTTCGATGGCGCGGACCAGCCGAATCTGGCGTCCGTGGCCGCGTATGCGGCGAACATGCGCCGCAGCGTGAACATCGCCGACGTCTACCGCGACGAGGCCTTCAACTTTTCCGGCATGCGCGAGTTCGACCGCCACCACGGCTACCACACGCAATCGATCCTGACGGTGCCCATGAGCGACCATGAGGGCGACCTGATCGGCGTGCTGCAGCTGGTCAATGCCAAGGATGGCGAGACGGGCCAGGTGCGCGCCTTTTCCTCCACCGACCAGCGCTTCATCGAGGCGCTGGCCGCGCAGGCGGGCGTGGCGCTGACGAATCAGCTGCTCATTTCGCAGCTGGAAGAGCTGCTCGAATCGCTCGTGACCCTGATCAATATCGGCATCGATGAAAAGTCGCCCTACACGGGGCGGCACTGCCAGTTCGTGCCCGAGCTGACGATGCTGCTGGCCGACGCCGCGCACGCCACGCAAACGGGGCCGCTGGCCGATTTCCGGCTCAGCGACAACGAGCGCAAGCAGCTGTGGCTGGCCGGTCTGCTGCACGACTGCGGCAAGATCACCACGCCCGTGCACGTGGTCGACAAGGCCACCAAGCTGGAAACCATTTTCGACCGCATCGCCCTGATCGACACGCGCTACGAAGTGCTGCTGCGCGACGCCGAGATCGCGGCCCTGCGCCAGCAGGCGGCGCAGCCGCAGCAAAAAGAGGCCATCGCGCGCGCGCTGGAGCAGGAGCGGGCGGCGCTGCGCGAAGAACGCGACTTCATCCGCACGGTCAATATCGGCGGCGAAAGCATGGCGCAGGCCGACCAGGAACGCGTGCGGCAGATCGCCAGGCGCCGCTGGCGCGCGGCCGACGGCGAACTGCGCGACTTTCTCGACGCCGACGAGACGGAAAACCTGACCATCCGCGCCGGCACGCTGACGGCGGCCGAGCGCGCCATCGTCAACAACCATATCAGCGTGTCGATCCGCATGCTCGAAGCGCTGCCGTGGCCCAAGCACCTGCAGAAGGTGCCCGAATACGCGGGCGGCCACCACGAGCGCATGGATGGCAAGGGCTATCCACGGGGGCTGACGAAAGAGCAGATGTCGGTGCCGGCGCGGCTGATGGCCATCGCCGACATTTTCGAGGCGCTGACGGCGCGCGACCGGCCCTACAAAAAGGGCAAGTCGCTGTCCGAATCCTTGCGCATCCTCGGCAATTTCAGCCTGAACGGGCATATCGACCCGGAGCTGTTCGACGTTTTCATCCGCAGCAAAGTCTATCTGACCTTCGCTGAAAAGCACATGCATCCGAGCCAGATCGATGCCGTCGACGAGGCGGCCATTCCGGGCTATACCCCTTGAAGCTGGCGCAGGCCTTGCGCAAGCATGGGGCGCGCTCGCTGCTGGGCGTGCTCTTGACTGTGGCGGCGGCCGTGCTGTGCCTGGCCGGCAACGAGAACATCGCGCGCCTGGACGCCATGCTGGGCGACTGGCGCATGCGTGCCGAGACGCCGCAGCTGGACCACCGCATCGTCATCGTCGACATCGACGAACAAAGCCTGGCCAAGGTGGGCCGCTTTCCGTGGAGCCGCGACGTCCAGGCGCGCCTGGTGCGCCAGCTCGCCGGCCATTACGGCGTGGCCGCGCTGGGCTTCGATATTGCGTTTCCCGAAGCGGACACCAGTTCCGGCTACGCCGTGCTGCAAGGACTGGCGCATGGCGCACTGGCGGGCGTGCCCGGCTTGCCGGCGCAGCTGGAAAAGCTGCGCCCGGCCATGGACTACGACGGCCTGTTCGCCGAAGCCATGCGCGGCCAGCCCGTGGTGCTCGGCTACAGCGTCTCGGAGCAGCAGCGCAAGGGGGTGCTGCCCAAACCCGCCTTCACGGTCGCCGATTTGAACGGGCGCACGGTGACGGCCTACGTGGCGCGCGGCTACGAAGCCAATATCGCGCCGCTGCAGGCGGCCGCGCAGGGCGCTGGCATCTTCACGGCGCTGACCGATGCCGATGGCGTCGTGCGTTCCTCGACCCTGCTGCAGCGCATCGGCGACGGCTATTACCCGTCGCTGTCGCTGGCCACCGTCGCCGTCTACCTGCAGGCGCGCGCCATCGCTCCCCGTTTCACGGGCACGGCCGATACCCTGTCGGCGCGCGAACTGGCCAGCGGCGGCCTCGAACACATCATGCTGTTTACGCCGCGCGGCGCGCTGGCGATTCCCGTGGGCGAAGCCTTGACGACGACGGTGCAATACCGCGGCGCGGGCGGTCCCGATGGCGGCGCTTTCCGCTATGTCTCGGCGTCCGACGTGCTGGCCGGCACGGTGGCGCCGGCGCTGCTGAAGGGCGCCATCGCGCTGGTGGGCACGACGGCGCCCGGCTTGAACGATATCCGCGCCACGCCCGTGAATGCCGAATATCCGGGCGTGGAGGTGCACGCCAACCTGATCAAGTCCATGCTCGACGGGCGCTTCAAGGCGCGGCCCGACTATGCGCTGGCCCTGGAGCTGGTGCAGATACTGCTGTTTGGCCTGCTGCTGGCGGGCGCCTTGGCCGTGCTGCCGCCGGCTGGCGTGATGCTGGCCACCGTGGGCGCGCTGGCGGCCGCCGTCGGCATCAATCTGTACCTGTACGCCGTGCACGACCTGGTGCTGGGCGGCGCCGTGCTGCTGTTGCTGGTCCTGGCGCTGTTCATCGCCAACCTGGCGTGGGGCTACTTTTTCGAGGTACGCAAGGGACGTGCGCTGGTGGCCCGCTTCGGCGAATATGTGGCGCCCGAACTGGTGGCCGAGATGGCCGACGATCCGCAGCGCTACACGATGGAAGGCGAAAACCGCGAACTGACGGTGCTGTTTGCCGACGTGCGCGGTTTCACGGCCATTTCCGAGCAGCTGGCGCCGGCCGCGCTGCGCGAATACATCAATGCATACCTGACGGCCATGTCGGAAGATATCCGCGACAGCCATGGCGGCACCCTGGACAAATACATCGGCGACGCCGTGATGGCGTTCTGGGGCGCGCCCGTCGCCTTTGGCGATCACGCCAGCCGCGCCGTGGCCAGCGCGCTGCTGATGCAGGCCAGCGCGGCGCGGCTGAACCGGCAGTTTTGCGCGCGCGGCTGGCCGGCGCTGCGCATCGGTATCGGCCTCAATACGGGGCCTATGCATGTGGGCGACATGGGTTCGCGCATCCGCCGCGCCTATACCGTGATGGGCGACAGCGTCAACCTGGCCGCACGCCTGGAAGGGGCCAGCAAGCTGTATGGCGTGGGCATCGTCGTGGGCGAGGCCACGCGCGCCGCGGCCCCGGATTTCCTGTACCGCGAGCTGGACCGCGTCAGAGTGGTCGGCAAGCAGGAAGCGGTGGCCATCTTCGAGCCGCGCTGCCTGCTGGCCGATGCCCCTGCCGCCGAGCTGGCGCAGCTCGAGCGCTGGCACGCGGCGCTGGCCAGTCTGCGCGCGCGCGACTGGGCGGCGGCGGGCGCGCAGCTGGCCAGCTTGCAGGCGGAATTTCCCGACGATGGCCTGTACCGCCTGTACGCGGCGCGCCTGGCGCAGTACCGCAACGCGCCGCCGTCCGCCGGCTGGGATGGGGTGACGGAATTGCACAGCAAATAGGCCGGCCGTTGCGGCACTTTTTACCATCGTGGGCGCGCTGTTTGTTGCGTTGCGATAAAAATCAG
Source organism: Janthinobacterium sp. OK676 (assembly GCF_900103595.1). Taxonomy (NCBI): domain Bacteria; kingdom Pseudomonadati; phylum Pseudomonadota; class Betaproteobacteria; order Burkholderiales; family Oxalobacteraceae; genus Janthinobacterium; species Janthinobacterium sp. OK676. Next base: position 346,574 of record NZ_FNHA01000002.1, on the reverse strand, counting down.
GGAGAAATGTTAGAAATTTCTGACTGGAAACTAAAAGCCGTCTAAAATTTGTCTTCAACCCATTGCCGGACACGCTGGCGCCTGCGGGCCGCGCGCTTGTCCTGTTACACAAGAAATCCTTCACATGACATATCGTTTGGTGCACCTGCTTGCGGGTTCCGCGCTGCTGTTCGCCGTCGGCGCCGCCGGCGCTGCCGCTCCTATGGATGATGCCGCTCCTGCCGCGCAGGAAGACGGCGTGCCGCGCTTCGAGATCCGCCGCTTCGACGTCCAGGGCAATACCCTGCTCGCGCCCGCGCAGGTGCAAGCCTTGCTGGCGCCTTTTACGGGAGTGCAGCGCGATTTTTCCGACATCGCCCGCGCCGTCGAGGCGCTGGAAACGGCCTACCGCGAGCGCGGCTACAGCGCCGTGCAGGTGCAATTGCCGGAACAGGAACTGGAACAGGGCGTGGTGCGCCTGAACGTGCTGCAAACGCCGCTGGGCAAGCTCGCCATCAGCGGCAACACGCATGTGGACGAGGCCAACGTGCGGCGCGCCTTGCCGGCCTTGCGCGAAGGCGAGACGCCGAACCTGCCGGCCCTGTCGCAAAATCTGAGGCTGGCCAATGAAAACCCGGCGCGCAAGATCGAAGTGCGTTTGCAAGCCGACGAGCCGGCGGGCGCCATCGACGCCATCGTCACGGTGGCCGATGAAAAGCCGTGGAAAGCCATGCTCAACGTGGACAATACGGGCAATGCGCAAACGGGCAAGACGCACGTGGGCGTGGTGCTCCAGCATGCCAACCTGTTCGGGCTCGACCATGTGGCCAGCCTGCAATACACGAGCAGCCTGGAAAAACCGGACAAGGTGGGCGTGTATGGCGCCGGCTACCATTTGCCGCTGTATGCGCTGGGCGACTCGATGGACTTTTTCGCCAGTTATTCGAACGTCGATTCGGGCAGCGTCTCGGCCGGCATCTTCGACCTGGCCGTCAGCGGCCAGGGCAGCATGGCCGGCATTCGCTACAACCAGAACTTTGCCCGCAGCGGCGATTTCGAACCCAAGCTCGTGTACGGCGTCGACTACAAGGCGTACCGCAACAGCGTGCAGCTGTTCGGCATGGAACTGGGTGCCGACGTCACCGTGCATCCGCTCAGCGTCAGCTACATCGGCAACTGGACCTTGCCCACGGGCGAGACCAGCGTGGCGGTCACCTTCTCGCACAATATCCCCGGCGGCAAGCACGGCGCGCAAGCCGATTTCGACCGCGTGCGCGCGCACGCCAAGGCCGCCTACAACACCTTGCGCCTGAGCGCCAGCTCGGGGCGCGTGCTGGCCAACGACTGGCAGTGGCGCGCGCTCGTCAACGCGCAAGTCACGCCGGATGCGCTGGTGCCGGGCGAGCAGTTCGGCGCCGGCGGCGCGTCGTCCGTGCGGGGCTTCGCCGAGCGCGAAGTATCGAATGATTCGGGCGTCAACCTGAACCTGGAACTGTACACGCCGAACTGGTGCGGAGAGGCGCTCGGCTTCCAATGCCGCGCGCTGGCCTTCCATGACACTGCCTGGCTGCGCCGCAGCCATGTGCTGCCCGGCGAAAGCGCGTCGCAAGGCGTCAGCAGCGGCGGCCTCGGCCTGCGTTTGCTGCTGAGCCGCTACGCCAACCTGCAACTCGATTACGCCCATGTCGTCAATGGCGGCGACACGGGACAGCGGGGCGCCAACCGCCTGCATTTCCGCCTCGCCTTGGCCTACTAGCATCAGGATGAACACCATGCACAACCACGTCCAGCACGCCTCCCTTTTCATCCTGACGCCACCCTATGCGCCGCCCCTGCGCCGCACGGCGCTGGCGCTGCTGCTGGCCGGCTGTTTCGGCGCCGCGCAAGCCAACCCCGCCTTGCCGCAGGTGGTCAACGGCCAAGCGACGTTCAATCAGCAGGGCAACATCTTTTCGATCACGAACACGCCCAACACCATCATCAACTGGCAGAGCTTTTCCATCCATGCGGGCGAAATCACGCGCTTCATCCAGCAAAACGGCAATAGCGCCGTACTGAACCGCATCACGGGACAAGACCCCAGCAAGATCCTGGGCAGCCTGGAATCGAACGGCAAGGTCTTCCTGATCAACCCGAACGGCATCGTCTTCGGCCAGGGCGCGAAAGTGGACGTGAACGGGCTGGTCGCGTCCAGCCTGGGCATGACGAACGAGGATTTCCTGGCGGGCAAGCGCCAGTTCACGGCCGGCGGCGTGGCCGGCGGCGTCGGCAACGCGGGCACCATCAACGCGGGCAAGGGCGGGCAAGTGCTCTTGATCGCGCCGAACGTGGAAAACACGGGCATCATCACGGCGCCAAACGGCGAAGTGATCCTGGCGGCCGGACGCAGCGTGCAGCTGGCCGACCCCGGCAATCCGCAATTGCGCGTGCTCGTCTCGGCGCCAGCCGACCAGGCGCTGAACCTGGGCCAGATCATCGCACAGGGCGGCAGCATCGGCATGGCCGGCGCGCTGGTCAGCCAGCGCGGCGTGCTCAACGCGAACAGCGCCATCGTCGGCGAGCATGGCAAGATCGTGCTCAAGGCCAGCGGCAAGGCGCTGCTCGAAGCGGACAGCGTCACCAGCGCCACGGGCGCGGCGGGCAAAGGCGGCGACATCCAGGTGCTGGGCGAGCAGGTGGGCTTGCTGGGCAATGCGAAGGTCGACGCCAGCGGCGCCACGGGCGGCGGCACGGTCTTGCTGGGCGGCGACTACCAGGGCAAGAACGCCGCCGTGCAGAATGCGCGCCAGGTGCTCGTCGGCAAGGATGCCAGCGTCGCTGCCGATGGCATCGACAGCGGCAATGGCGGCAAGGTCATCGCCTGGGGCAATGAATCGGCCCAGGTGCACGGCAGCATTTCCGCGCGCGGCGGCGCGCAAGGCGGCGACGGCGGTGTCGTGGAAACGTCCGGCCACTACCTGGCCGTCGACGGCATCCGCGTCAATACGGGCGCGGCGCGTGGCAAGCGCGGCAACTGGCTGCTTGATCCGTATGATATCAATGTGGTGGCCGGCGCCGGCGGCCAGCTGGGCGACGTGAACCAGTTCGCCGACGCGCCGGCCACCGGCAGCAGCAACATCGGCGCCGACCTCATCTCCGGCGCCAGCAGCAATGTCATGCTGCAAGCCACGCATCGCATCAATTTCAACAGCGCCATCAGTATGACGCAGTCCGGCATAGGCTTGACCGCCAGGGCGGGTGAGACGATCAACGTCAACTCATCGATCACCACCAACGGCGGTAGCGTCACGCTGCTGGCCAACGATGCCAGCAGTGGCACACCTTACGGTGCCGGTTCGATTGTCAACCTGGCCGCGCCGATCAGCACGAATGGCGGCAGCGTTGCCCTGTCCGGTGCCAGCGTGGGCGGTGCTGGCGTGGTCAATGTGGGCAGCGGAAATCTGGCCCTGACCAGCAATATCCAGGACGGCACTATCGACCTGACCGGCAGCGGTGACCAGTTGTTCGGTAGCGGTAGCGTTGGCCAAACAGTGACTTTGCAGGCAGATAATATCGGCATTAACGGGAAGCTCAACTTTGGCGGCACGGCCGGCAGCGCGAACGTGATCATCAAGCCGCTGAGCAGTTCGCGCAGCATCGACCTGGGCACCAAATCGGGCACAGCCCTCGGCCTGAACGCGGTCGAGCTGGCTGGCATCTCGGCCGCATCGCTGACCATCGGCGACGGCACGAACACGGCTGGCATACGGATATCGGATACGCTTGCCAGGGCTGGCGACCTGCACCTCAATTCAGGTTCCGCCATCACGGCCACAAGCGCCGTGACGGTGGACGGCAGCTTTTTCCTCGACGGCGGCAGCTGGGTGCAAAACGGGGCGGCCTTGCCAGGATTTAGCGCCAGAAGCTTTGCCATCGGCAGCGGCGCCAGCTTCCTGCGCGCGACCGGCGGCGACGGCGCCTCCTCGCCCTACCTGATCGCCGATATCTACGGCTTGCAAGGCATTGCCAGCCTGGGTCTAGGCAACAACTATCGCCTGGCCGGCAATCTCGACGCCAGCGGCACCGTGAACTGGAACAATGGCCAAGGCCTCGTGCCGATTGGCGGCGGCAGCGGTTTTTCCGGCGTGTTCGATGGCGGCGGATTTACGCTCAGCAATTTGGTGATCGACCGCAGCCAGGTGCCAGGTTCGGCGGCAGGCCTGTTTGGTACCGTGCAGGGCGGCACCTTGCGCAACCTGATCCTGAGCGGCGGCAGCGTCGCCGGCACGGCGAACGTGGGCGCGCTGGCGGGCAATGTGGCCAGCGGCACTATCGAGAACGTGAACAGCAGCGTGGCCGTCAGCGGCCAGCGCAATGTCGGCGGCCTGGTGGGCAGCAACGGCGGCGCCGTCACGTTGTCCAGCAGCAGCGGCGCCGTCACCGGCGTCAATGCCGATGGCGGCGGCGCCATCGGCGGCCTGGCGGGATGGAATGCGTCCGGCGCCAGCATCGCGACTTCGTATGCCACCGGCGTGGTGACGGGCGCGCGTGAAATGATCGGCGGCCTGGTCGGCAACAACCAAGGCACGTTGAGCCAGTCTTATGCCACCGGCAATGTCAGCGGCGCGCGCAGCATCGGCGGCCTGGTGGGCCTGAACGGCGGCAGCATCGACGATGCGTACGCCAGCGGCGCCGTGGGCCGGGCCGCCACTGCCGATCCCATCCTGACCAGGGAAAACATGGGCGGGCTGGTCGGTGAAAGCACGGGCAGCGTCAGCCATGTCTTCAGCAGCGGCGCCGTGACTGGCGACGGCTATGCGGACGTGGGCGCGGTGGCCGGCCGCGTGTCCGCCGGCTCCCCGTTCAGCTATGGTTTTTTCAATTATGAAACGTCGCTGGTGCAGGCCGGTGGCGGCGGCTCCACCGGCCTCAGTACGGCGCAGATGCGGCAGCAGGCCAGCTTCAACGACTACAATTTCAGCAGCGTGTGGCGCATCTACGAAGGCTATACGACGCCGATGCTGAAGGCTTTCCTGAAGCCGCTGCAAGTGAACCTGTCGGGCAACGCCGCAGGCAAGGTCTACGATGGCCAGCTGGCCGCCTTCCTCGGCTCGATCGGCTATGTGGGATTGCTTGATGGCGACACGGGCGTCAATGGCAGCCTCGGCTACGGCAGCAATGCGCGCAACGTGGGCAGCTATGCGGCGACGGGCCTGTGGTCGACCAAGTACGACATCACCCTGGGCGGCACGACGACCTTCGCCATCACGCCGCGCGCGCTGACGGTGAGCATCGGCGGCAACGGCAAGGTCTATGACGGCACACTCGGTTACGACGGCGCCAGTTTCGTGCTGGGCAATCTGGTGACGGGCGACAACATCAGCGCCAGCGGCAGCGCCGCCTTCCTCGACAAGAACGTGGGCGGCAGCAAGGCCGTGCACGCGAGCGGCCTGGCCCTGGTCGGCAATGAACTGGGCAACTACAGCCTGGCCGCGACGACGGCGGACGGTACGGCGGCCATCACGGCGCGCCTGCTGAACTATGGCGTCTCGGGTGCGCAAAGCCGCGTCTACGACGGTACCTTGCAGGCGGCCCTGAACGGCTACTTCGAAGGTCTCGCGACGGGCGACCAGGTCGGCATGGAAGGCTTGCAGGGCAGCTTCCGCGACAAGAATGTCGGCACCGGCAAAACGGTCGATTATCAGGTATCGACCGGCCACCTGACGGGCACCGATGCGGGCAACTATGTGCTCAATGGAAATGCTGGCAGCACGACGGCCGACATCACGGCACGCACCCTGAACGTCAATATCAGTGGCGTCAACAAGACCTACGATGGCACGACAGGCGCGCAGGTGAACTTCGGCGACGACCGTATCCAGGGCGACGTCCTGACGGTGGCGGGCAATGCCGCGTTTGGTAACAAGAAAGCAGGAACGGGCAAGGCAGTGCACGTGACGAACGTGGCGTTGAGCGGCGACGACGCAGGCAACTACGTGCTCAATGGAAATGCGGGCAACACCACGGCCGACATCACGGCACGCACCTTGAACGTCAATATCAGTGGCGTCAACAAGACCTACGACGGCACGACAGGCGCGCAAGTGAATTTTGGCGACGACCGTATCCAGGGCGACGTCCTGACGGTGGCGGGCAATGCCGCGTTTGGCAACAAGAATGCGGGTGCCGGCAAGGCCGTCAATGTCACGAACGTCGTGCTGAGCGGTGGCGATGCGGGCAACTACGTGCTGGTTGCAAACACCGGCGGCACCACGGCCGATATCGCGGCGCGCACCCTGAACGTGAGCTTTAACGGCGTCAACAAGACTTACGACGGCACGACGGGTGCGCAAGTGATTTTTGGCGACGACCGCATCCAGGGCGATGTCCTGACGGTGGCGGGCAATGCCGCGTTTGGCAACAAGAACGCGGGTGCCGGCAAGGCGGTCAATATAAGCAATGTGGGCGTGAGCGGTACCGATGCAGGCAACTATGTGCTGAGCAGCAATGCTGGCAGCACCACGGCCGACATTGGTGCGCGCGCGCTGAACCTGTCCGGCGTGGCGGGCGGCAAGGTCTACGATGGCACGACGGCTGCGCGGCTGAGCCTGGGTGATGACCGTGTCGCCGGCGACATCTTGACTGCCTCGGCAGTCGCCAACTTTGCGGACAAGAACGTGGGCACGGGCAAGGCGGTGCAGCTGAGCGGCGCGACCGTGACGGGCGCCGATGCGGGCAATTATTTTATCGTCTTGCCGACAGGCTTGCTGGCCAGTATCACGCCCGCCAGCCTGACCCTGGCAGGCGTGACCGCAGCCGGCAAGGTGTATGACGGCACGACTTCCGCCACCGTCAGCGCTTCGGCGAACGGCGTGCTGGGTCAGGATGTGGTCAGCGTGGTGGGCGGCAGCGGCAGCTTTGCCGACAAGAACGCGGGTGCCGGAAAACTGGTGACGGCCAGCGGCTTCCGTCTGGCGGGCGCCGATGCGGGCAACTATACCCTGGAGACGACGGGCGGCACGGCGCAGGCATCGATTGCACAAAAACAATTGTCCACCTGGGTCGGCAGCGGCAACGGTCTGTGGAGCGATGCGGCCAACTGGGACGGCGGCGTGGTGCCGGAAGGCGCGAACGTGCTGGCCGTCGACTTTAGCAATAGCAAGGGCACCGTTACCTACAGCGCGGCGGCCGGCAACACCATTCTGAAAAACCTGAACTCGGCGACGGGTTTGCTGTTGACGGGCGGCAGCTTGACCTTGGGTGAAAGCGCGCTGGACCGCTCCGTGCTGGGCGGCCTGGCTGGTCTGGAAATCAACGGCGGCAGCTTGCTGCTGAACGGCAGCCTGTCGGCGGACCGCTATGCGCAGGGCGGCGGCCTGCTGAGCGGCAATGGCAACCTGCTCATCGCCAACAGCTTCAATCAGACTGCCGGCGCCATCCGGCTGGCGGGCCAGCTGGCCATCACGCAAGCGGCTGGCGACTTGCGCTTCGCCAGCCTGGCGGCGAACACCGTACAGCTGAGCGCCTTGAACGGCGCCATCGCCCAGGACGGCGCGCTGCTCGCCGGCAGCGTGGCTGCGCAAGCGCGCGATGGCATCGTGCTGGGCAATGCTGGCAACCAGGTGGGCAGTTTTACCGCCAGCAATAGCGCAGGGGGCGGCATTGCGCTGAACAATACCTCGGCGCCGGGCACCTTGACCTTGGGAACGCTGGACACGGGCGCGGGCAATATCGCCATCGACAATACGGGCGGCGTCGCGGCTGGCAATATCAATGCGAATGGCGGCAACGTCAGCGTGACGGCGCACAGCCCCGTCACCGTCAACGGCAAGATCGCGGGCAATGACATCACGCTCAATGCCAGCACGGACGTGCTGCTGGGCGATGGTGCGCAGCTGGCCGCCGCGCGCGACATCAGCGTGGTGGCTGGCGGCGATATCCGCGTCGGCGGCAATGCGACTATCGCTGGCGCCGGCAATTTCAGCGCCATCGCGGGGACCAATGTGCGCTTTGCGGACACGGCCAGCGTCACCTTGCCGGCAGCGGGCAGCATCGGCGTGCTGGCGAAAACGGGCAGCATCACGGGCGACGCGGGCGTGCGCGTCAATCGCCAGCGCAGCGGCGTGACCCTGCTGGCACCGAATGGCGCGGTGAACATGGCGGACGCCATCTTCCTGCCCGCCACGACCATCGACAAGCCCGTGATCGACACCGTCACGAGCGCGGCCATCGACGATGCCTTGCGCATCATCAAGCAGGCCGACCGCGCCAATGATGCGCTCGCGTCGACTTCGCCCACCACGGCTGACGATAAAAAGAAAGACAGCAAGGAGGTTGCCGGTGCCACAGATAAACCAACAGGATACAAATTCGATGAACCTACTAAAAAAATGTACTGCAATTAAGGCCTTGTTGTGGCTGGCCTTGATGTGCGTGGGCGCGCACGCCTGGGCCGGACAGGTGGCCGGCACGGTGATGCAATTGAGCGGTCCGCTGATGGCCAAGAAGATGGACGGCAAGGTGAAAATCCTGGCCATCAAGTCCGAGGTCGAGCAGGGCGATACCTTGCTGACGGAAAAGGAAACGTATGCCTTGATCAAGCTGATCGACAATAGCGAAATCATCTTGAAACCGGATACCAGTTTCGTGATCGAGAAATTCAGCTACACGGCCGAGCAGCCCGACGGCGACCACGCCATCTTCAGCTTGCTCAAGGGCGGCCTGCGCTCCGTCACGGGCTTGCTGGGCAAGCGCAACAAGGAACGCTTCGAGATGAAGACGCCGGCCGCCACCATCGGCATCCGCGGCACGACGTTTGTTGCCAGCTATGTTGCTCCCTCGGCGCCGCTGCCGACGGCGCCGTCATCGGCAGGGCAGGGAATGGCTCCCGGCCTGTATGTGCACGTGATCGACGGCATGATTCATGTGACGAATTCAGTGGGCTCGCAAAACTTTGCCCCGGGCCAGTTTGGCTACACACCCAACTTCCGGCAACCTCCCGCCCTGTTGCCCGTCAATCCAGGCCTGCAGTTCACGCTGCCGCCGGCCTTTTTGCCATCGGCCTCAAGCGGCGGCGGTCCTGCCGGCGGCACCAAGCCTGCCGCCATCGACTGCGTGGTGCGCTAGCTTTCTTGGACTGGCCCCTGTTTCCTTTGAAATAGGGCTTGACCTTCCCATCGTTGGATAGCAGATCCTGACCTTATTAGTCAATCTTTCGTACAGGATCTGCCATGAACCAGAGTGCACTCGCTCCCGCCGCTTCTCCTCCCGCCGCCGCGCATGCGCAGGCGCTGGCCATCGAAGGCATGAGCTGCGCCTCGTGCGTGGGCCGCGTGGAAAAGGCCCTGGCCGCCGTGCCCGGCGTGAGCCTGGCCAGCGTCAACCTGGCCACGGAAATGGCCAAAGTCACGTCCAGCACGCCGATTCCGCTGGCCACCTTGCAGGCTGCCGTGGAAAAGGCCGGCTACAGCGTGGCGCAGCGCGAAATCGACCTGAACATTGCCGGCATGACGTGCGCTTCGTGCGTGGGCCGGGTGGAAAAAGCCTTGCTGAAAGTGCCTGGCGTGCTGGCCGCCAGCGTCAACCTGGCCACGGAAAGCGCGCGCGTCAAGGTGACGGGCGAGGCCGATGCGGCTGGCCTGGTCGCGGCCATCGGCAAGGCCGGCTATGAAGCCAGGGTGCCCGCCGCCAGCCAGGCCAGCGCGCCCGCCGTGGCGCCGAATCGCGACGGCATGAAAGTGGCGTTCGCTGCCGTGCTGGCTTTCCCCTTGATGTTGCCTATGCTGCTCGAATGGGCCGGCATCCATCTGATGTTGCCCGGCTGGCTGCAATTCGCGCTGGCGACACCCGTGCAGTTTTACTTTGGCGCGCGTTTCTACAAGGCGGGCTGGAAGGCGGCCCGCGCCGGCAGCGGCAATATGGATCTGCTCGTGGCGCTGGGGACGAGCGCCGCGTACGGCCTGTCCGTCTACCAGTGGCTGACGGCGGGCGAAATGCTGCCGCACCTGTACTTTGAAGCGTCGGCCGTCGTCATCACCCTGGTGCTGTTGGGCAAATGGCTGGAAAGCCGCGCCAAGCGCCAGACGGCCTCGGCCATTCGCGCGCTGCAAGTCTTGCGTCCGGAATCGGCCCGCGTGCGCCGCGACGGCGTGGAGCTCGACTTGCCCGTGGAGCAGGTGAAAGTGGGTGACCTGGTGGTCATCCGTCCCGGCGAGCGGGTGGCCGTCGATGGCGTCGTGGTGGAAGGCGCCAGCCAGATCAACGAGTCGCTGATCACGGGCGAAAGCTTGCCCGTCGATAAGCACCCGGGCGACAAGGTCACGGGCGGCGCCATCAATGCCGACGGCTTGTTGCTGGTGCGCACGCAAGCCGTGGGCGGCGAGACGACCTTGTCGCGCATCATCCGCCTGGTGGAAGATGCGCAGGCGGCCAAGGCGCCGATCCAGCATCTGGTCGATAAGGTCAGCGCGATTTTCGTGCCCGTGGTGCTGGTGCTGGCGCTGCTGACCATGCTGGGCTGGTGGTTCGCCACCGGCGAGCTGGAAAACGCCATCATCAATGCCGTCGCCGTGCTCGTCATCGCCTGCCCCTGCGCGCTGGGCCTGGCCACGCCGACGGCCATCATGGCCGGCACCGGTGTGGCTGCCCGTTACGGCATCCTGATCAAGGATGCGGAAGCGCTGGAAGTGGCGCACGCCGTCAATACCGTCGTGTTCGACAAGACAGGCACCCTGACGGTGGGCAAACCCGCGCTGGCAGCCCTGCATGCGCACGGCATCGACGATGCCCGCCTGTTGCAACTGGCGGCCAGCATCCAGCGCGGCAGCGAGCACAGCCTGGCTACGGCCGTGCTCGATGCGGCTGCCGCGCGCCATATCGAACCCTTGCCAGCCACGGCCCTGTCGGCCTTGCCGGGCCGCGGCCTGGCGGCCCACGTCGATGGCCTGGAGTTGAAGCTGGGCAGCACGCGGCTGATGCAGGAATTGAATGTAGACATGACGCCTTTGGCGGCACAGGCCTTGTCGCTGGAAAACACGGGCAACACGATTTCGTGGCTGGCCTCGGGCACGCAATTGCTGGGGCTGTTTGCTTTCAGTGACCAGGTCAAGCCGAACGCGCAGGCGGCCATTGCCCATTTGCATAGCCTCGGTATCCAGACGGTGATGCTGACCGGGGACAACCAGGGCAGCGCGGACGCCGTCGGCCAGTTGCTGGGCATCGACACGGTGGCGGCAAAAATGCTGCCGGCCGATAAAACCGCTAAAATTGTCGCGCTGAAGGGTGAGGGCGCGAAGGTGGCCATGGTGGGCGACGGCATCAACGATGCGCCCGCGCTGGCGGCCGCCGACGTGGGCATCGCCATGTCGACGGGCACGGACGTGGCCATGCATGCGGCCGGCATTACCTTGATGCGCGGCGATCCGGCCCTGGTGGCGGACGCCATCGATATCTCGCGCCGCACCTACAGCAAGATACGGCAGAATCTGTTCTGGGCCTTCATTTATAACCTGATCGGCATTCCGCTGGCCGCCTTCGGCCTGCTCAACCCCATGGTGGCGGGCGCGGCGATGGCCTTCAGTTCGGTCAGCGTGATCAGCAATGCCCTGTTGCTGCGCCGCTGGAAAGCCCGCAGTGCGCATACCAAGGAGTCATAGGATGAATATCGGCCAAGCGGCAAGCGAAACGGGCGTATCGGCAAAAATGATACGCTACTACGAAAGCATTACCCTATTAAAACCCAGCGCGCGCAGCGACGCCGGTTACCGCATCTACACGCCGAATGACTTGCACGCCCTGCGTTTCATCAAGCGCGGGCGGAGCCTGGGCTTTTCGCTCGAGCAGATCCGCGAACTGCTGTCGCTGTGGCAAAACGACCAGCGCGCCAGCGCGGACGTAAAAGGCATCGCCCTGGCCCACGTGGCGGACTTGAACCAGCGCATCGCCGAACTGACGGAAATGCGCGATACCCTGGCCCACCTGGCGCAATCGTGCCACGGCGACGACAAGCCCGATTGCCCCATCCTGCAAAGCCTGGGCCTGGCCGGCGATACGGAAGCGACAGCATGTTGCCATTGAGGTAAATCGACGGAGGTGGGGTATGGCGTTTGAACTGTATTACTGGCCCACGATACAGGGGCGCGGCGAATTCATCCGGCTGGCCCTGGAAGAGGCGGGCGTCGACTACCGCGACGTCGCCCGTTTGCCTGAACGCCAGGGGCAGGGCGTTCCCGCCATGCTGGCCTGCCTCGACGGCGGCAGCACGCCGCACGCGGCCTACGCGCCACCCGTGCTGCGCGATGGCGAGCTGCTGATCGGCCAGACGACGAACATCCTGTTCTACCTGGGCCGGCGTTTGGGGCTGGCGCCGCGCGCGGAAAGCGGCCGCTTGTGGCTGAACCAGCTGCAACTGACGATGGCCGACTGGCTGACGGAAGTGCACGACACGCACCATCCGCTGTCGGTGAATCAATATTACGAAGAGCAAAAAGAAGCGGCCCTGCTGCGCAGCGCGGATTTCCGAGAAGCACGCTTGCCCAAGTTTCTCGATTATTTCGCGCAAGTGCTGCTGAACAGCCGGGGCCAGTATCTGGTGGGGTCAAAACTCACGTATGGCGACCTGTCGCTGTTCCAGATGCTGGCGGGCTTGCGTTATGCCTTTCCGCAAGCCATGGCGGGCCTCGCGCCCGAATATCCCGCCTTGTCCGACTTGCACGATGCCGTGGCGGCGCGGCCGAACATCGCCCGCTACATGAAGTCGAAGCGCAGAATCGCCTTCAACGAGGACGGCATCTTCCGCCACTATCCCGAGCTGGACGGATAAAAAAACAGCCGGCGCAAGGGCCGGCTGTCTTGTTGAAGCGACTGCTGTTATTGTGCGCTGGTAACGGGAAATCCCGCCTCCACGATGGCCGCGCTGATGGCGCCCAGTTCGGCGGGCGATTCCACCGTGACGCGCTTGCTGGCCAGGTCGATCTGCACCTGGGCTTGCGGATCGATGGCTTGCACCGCTTTCGTGACCGAGCCGACGCAATGGCCGCAGCTCATGTTTTCAACTTGTAACTGGTACATGGCAAGCACTCCTTCAATGGTTAAGTGTGTCCACTGTAAGCCTTCCCCCGATGGTAAGGTCAAGGGGAAAGCTGCCGCAGGAATCAATTCAGCAGGAAATCGACGGCTTGCATGGGCGGCGGCACATTGTCGTCCTGTACGGATTCGCGCAGGCTGATGTCGATGGCGCGGCACATGGCCGACAGGGGCAGATCGTTGGCATCCTCGCCGAACGGTTCCTCGATCTCGTCGCCCAGCGCATCGAGGCCAAAGAAGGTGTAGGCGACGATGGCGACGACGAACGGCGTCATGAAACCGAGCGAATCGACGAGGCCGAAGGGCAGCAGGAAACAGTACAGGTACGCCGTGCGGTGCAGCAGCAGCGAATACGAAAACGGAATCGGCGTGCTGCGGATGCGTTCGCACGAAGCGCCTGCGCCCACCATGGCGGAGACCGTGTTATCGATCTGCGTGGCGAGGATGCTGTCGATGCGGCCTTGGCGGACGCAGTCGGCCAGGTCGTGACCCATCTGCAGCATCAGATAGTCGGACGGGTTCGCCGCCCTGCAGGCCGCTGCCCATTCGGCCGGGCGCAGCAGCGGCTGCAAGTCGGCCGGCCCGCGCGTGTCGCGCAACTGGTGGCGCAGCGCATGGCAAAAGGCGATGGTGCGGTAAATCATGCGTACGCGCACGTCTTCCAGGCCCAGCCTCGCGTGGGCCGGTGTGTCGCCGCGTATCATGGTCTGGCACTGGCGCGAGAAATTACGGCTGCGCAAGACCAGTTCACCCCACAGCTTGCGTGCTTCCCAGTAACGGTCGTAGGCGGCCGTATTGCGAAAGCCGAGGAAGATGGCCAGCGGCAAGCCGATCAGGGTAAACGGGATGGTCGTGAGGATCACCTTGTGGTCGAACAGGGTGCCGTGGCACCAGGTGACGAGGGTGGCGATCAGGGTATTGACGATCAGCGTGATGCGGATGCGCGGCAGGACGGAGCCGCGTACCACGAGGAACAGCCTTAGCGCCGACGGACGCTCGCGCACGATCATGCTGTGCTCCCGGTTTGGGATTGGGCTGGCGGGGAAACACGGGGCCGGTGATCGCTAAGAGGGGAAAGACGAAACGGCAATTGCCGGGAACAAAAAGCCCGCGATGTATGCGGGCTGAGCTGGGTGTGCATGGGAAGCAGAGTAGGGGAGACGGCTTGAGTATAGGCCGCCGTTTCTCTTCAGGCCAATTCACAGTGATAATGGGTATTATTCATTTCATGAATGAATATTTCATTTATATGTGTAAATTTCAGCTTTCCGGGGTCTGTCCCTGCCGTATCTTCTTGCGGTGTTCTTCCTGCTGCCGTTTCAGTGCGGCACTGGCTGCATAGTCGTTGCGAAACCACGTCTTGCCTCGGCCCGGCCGGGAGCAATCAGCCAGGCTGGCCACGTCGGCGCAGTCGCAGGCACAGTCGACCATGGGTATGTCGCAATCGCAATACCCTGCCTGTGCCTGGCGGCGCGCACTGCGCCGCGCCTGCGGATGCAGCGCGAGGTGCTGGCGATGCCGCTCGCCGCAGGCGCGCAAGCGGCGTTGCAACAAAGGCAGGCCCGCGCGCAAGCCGTGGCGCGCGATGACCTTGTCGCCGTAGGCGGAACAGCTGTCGCGTCCCGTGAGCACGCGGTAGGCGCAGGAGAACCCCTTCCATGGTGACAGGTAGCGCTGGTAGGCGCGGATGGCCCACAGGGCCAGGCGCTTGCCACAAGTGTTGAATGAGAAAATGCCAGCTCCTTTGCCGGGGGCGTCAAGACGGTGATGCGAGCATACGACAAGTGTCCAAAAAATAATAGCGCCAGCGGCCTAGGTAGCCATGATTTTCCAGCCATACCAGCCGAACGCCGCCGCCCACGCCAGCAAGATCGCCAGCCCCGGCAGCAACAGCCATTTTGTCGCCGTTTCTTCCCACTCCACGTACGGCTTGCCGCCGCGCGCGATGGCCAGCAGCGCCTGGCCCCCGTTCAAGCCGGCAAACGGCAGCAGGTTGAACGCGCACAGTTTCAATGAGAACAGGGCGAACACGAGCGCAAAGCCGTGCGTGCGGGCAAACCGTTCTCCATCACCCAGCAATGCCTGCGCCGTCGACAACGGTGCCAGTGCACCGTGGATGATTTGCCCGAAGGCGGCGAGGAAACCGTCCCAGCCCGAAGCTCCCATGATGCCCAGCGACAATGCCAGCAGCCCCCCCACTCCGCTCAATGGCAGCAGCAGCTGCTTCCACAGCGGCTGGAAGTTATACGCGTCCAGGCAGGGATCTTCGTCATACAAGGTTTCCGCGCGCGTATCTTTCAGCACCACATTGCCGGCCAGGGGCAGCAGCTTGACGTGGACTTTCCCCCAGGTCAGCAAAGTCGGGCCCACGCCATAGCTGATGCTGCGCACGGTGATGCCCATAGCGCGGGCGCACGCGGCCATGACGGAAATGTGGATCAGCATGAAAAGGATGAAACAGAGCAGTAACTGGAGGGCGGGAGCCATCGGATATGGTTTCCTGAAAGAAAGGAGCGGTATTAGAACATGCCGCCACGAAAAGCTGCGCACATGAAAAAAGCCCCGGTTGCATCGCTGCAGCCGGGGCTTCGAATGACGGGGCGGCTCGCGCCGCCCGCTACGATTTACAGTACTTCGCTGGCGTGGTCGGCCAGGCGCGAACGCTCGCCGCGGGCCAGGGTGACGTGGCCGCTGTGGGTCCAGCCCTTGAAGCGGTCGACCACGTAGGTCAGGCCGCTCGAGCCTTCCGTCAGGTATGGCGTGTCGATCTGCGCGATGTTGCCCAGGCACAGGATCTTCGTGCCGGGACCGGCGCGCGTGACGAGGGTCTTCACCTGTTTCGGCGTCAAGTTCTGCGCTTCATCGATGATGAGGAACTTGTTGACGAAGGTGCGGCCGCGCATGAAGTTGAGCGACTTGATCTTGATGCGCGAGCGGATCAGGTCTTGCGTTGCCGCACGGCCCCATTCGCCGCCATCGGAGTCGGACTTGTTCAGCACTTCCAGGTTGTCGTCGAAGGCGCCCATCCATGGCGACATTTTTTCTTCTTCCGTGCCTGGCAGGAAACCGATGTCTTCACCGACCGGCACCGTCACGCGGGTGACGATGATTTCATTGTAGAGCTTGGTTTCCAGCACTTGCGCCAGGCCGGCGGCCAGGGCCAGCAGGGTCTTGCCGGTACCGGCCTGGCCCAGCAGGGTGACGAAGTCGCATTCCGGATTCATCAGCAGGTTCAGCGCGAAGTTTTGCTCGCGGTTGCGCGCCGTCACGCCCCACACATTGTTCTTCGTGTGGCTGAAGTCGCGCAGGGTTTGCAGCACGGCCGTCTTGCCGTTGATCTGTTTCACCTGGCCGTAGAACGGCGTTTCGCCGTTTTTCGGTTCCAGATAGATGAACTGGTTGACCAGCAAGGATGGAATGAACGGGCCCGTCACGCGGTAGAACGTCGAACTGTAGCCGTTCTTGCTTTCCTGCCAGGATTCCATGTCCTTGCCATGCTTGTTCCAGAAGTCGTCCGGCAATTGCACGATGCCCGAGTACAGCAAGTCCGTGTCTTCCAGCACATGGTCGTTGAAGTAATCTTCGGCCGGCAAGCCCAGGGCACGCGCCTTGATGCGCATGTTGATGTCTTTCGACACCAGCACGACAGGGCGGCCTTCCTGTTCCGACTCGAGCGAGCGCACGACGGCGAGGATCTGGTTGTCGGCTTTGCCCACTGGCAAGCCAGCCGGCAGGTCGGCGCTTTGCAAGCGCGTCTGGAAGAACAGACGGCCCTTGGCGTCCTTGTTGCCCAGCTTGGACAGCAGGATGCCGTGTTCGATGGCGTCGTCGTCCGTGTTGCTGATCAGGGCGTCGAGCGTGCGCGAGACCTGGCGTGCATTGCGCGCCACTTCCGTCATGCCCTTCTTATGGTTGTCCAGCTCTTCCAGGGTCATCATCGGCAGATACACGTCGTGTTCCTCGAAGCGGAACAGCGACGATGGATCGTGCATCAGCACGTTCGTGTCGAGCACGAACAGCTTGCTGATGCCGCGCTGGTCGGCGGCGCGGCTGGCGGACGACTTGAGCTGGACTTCCACAGGCTTGTGCTTGGCCGGGTGCGGTTGCTCGGCTTGCTTGACGGACTTGATCGGCGTGACCTTGCTTTTTGCCGCAGGCTTGGCTTTCGCCGCAGGAGCAACGGCCGCAGGCGCGGCGACGGCTGGCGCAGGCGCCGGCTTGGCGACCATCAGGGCCGCCACTTGCTTGATCTTCGTGGCCGCATTGCGGACCGGTTTGGCGACGTCGGCGATTGCCGCTTCAATGATCGGTGCAGCCACTTTCTTGGCTGCCGGGGTTTTGGTGGCCGGGCGCGCTGCGCCTGCGGTTGGGTAATCTTGGGTGGCCAGGATGGTGGCTGGCTTGCTCGGTAATTTTGGCAGTGGCATCAGGATCTCAATCAAAAAATTTCTGGAATGAATCTCCCATGGGCAGCCAGCTTCTGGCGGCACTTCTCATGGGGGGATGCGAGGGGAACAACAATGCTACAGGACGAATAACTGCCGGGAGGCCGGCAGCAAGGCCGGTCATGGACGCCATAGCCGGGCTGCAGGCCCGCCTGGCGGAGTGGGTGGAGGCGCTTCGTTGACTCAAAATGGCGATAGGTACCGTGAACTGAACTGCGGTTGAACTAGGCTCGCTGGAAGCTGGCAACACGCATTGGATCAACATGGACGATCAATTCAGATGCGCTACGAATTCCAGCACTTCTTCCACGTGAGTTGCGACCTTCACGCCTCTCCATTCTTTCACCAATCGGCCCTGGGCGTCAATCACAAACGTGCTGCGCTCGACGCCACGGACCGTCTTGCCGTACATCTGTTTCATCTTCATGACGTTAAACAGCAGGCAAACGGCTTCGTCCGGGTCGGAAATGAGCTCGAATGGCAGCTCCAGCTTGGCTTTGAAGCTTTCGTGCGAGCGCAGGGAATCGCGGCTGACGCCGTAGATTTCCACGCCGGCGGCGACAAATTGCGGATAGGCATCGCGGAAGGCGATGTTTTCAGTGGTGCAGCCAGGGGTGTTGTCCTTCGGATAGAAAAACAGCACCGTGGCCTTGGCCGGGCGGCCCAGCAATTGAAAGGTTTTGCCGCTGGTCATGGCGGCGCTAAAGTCGGGTATGCTAACGAGGGATTGGCTATCAGCCACAGGTTCTCTCCTGAACGGTGATCATCAGCGCTGTTTTTTTAATCTGGCAACGCATCCAGATGCAACAATACAGCATTCAGGCCGCTTTGCCCTGCACAATCAGGCGTCCCGAACGCCCGGGCAGCTCATCCCAGGTGATGGGGCACACGGGCAAGTCCGACTCTTTTATCTTTTCATAATAATCGCCCATCGCCGCAAACTGGTAGCCCTGGGCTTTCCAGCCAGCCAGCAGCTGTTCGAAAATGGGGGCGAGTTTCTGTCCTTCAAGTTCCGCGTGCAAGGTATACACGTGATCACGCGGATTGTCCGCCGTCAAGGACAGGATGTGCGCGGCAACATTGCCGGTGGTGATCAGTTTGCCGTCGATTTCGCAGCCCAGCAGCTCGTCCAGGGTGGGCAGGGTGGTGGGCAGTTGCACGCATTGCAGGATGGTGTTGCCGTTGCGCACGCGGTGCGGGCCTTGCGACGGCTGCGCCATGGCGCCGCGCGCGTCGAGCATGGCGCGCCCATCGGAGGCAAAGCGGTAGCCGGCCGTGTCGTGTTCGACAAAGGCGCTGACGTTCATTTGCCAGCCGGCCGCGCCGTGCGTGTGCGGCTTGGCGCCAAACACTTGCTCGTAGCGATTGGCGGCCTTGCGCATCATGTTGATGGTCCAGGCGGCGTTGCGCCTGGCCACGTTGTCTTGCCACAGGGTGTGATCCCAGGTGTGGATGCCGCACTCGAAACCGGCATCGCGCACGGCGCGCAATTGCGCCGCGCATTGCTTGCCGATATCGGGTCCCGGCAGCAAGGTACCGTACATCAATGTTTTCAAGCCGTAGTGTTCGACCACCGACGTGCGCGACACCTTGCTGAAAAAGCCGGGCCGCAAGGCGCGCCGCAGGGCCCAGCCCGTGTGGTCGGGGCCCAGCGAGAACAGAAAGGTGGCCTTGGCCTGGTGCGCGGTCAGCATGCGCACCAGATTGCCCATGCCTTCGCGGGTGCCGCGATAGGTATCGACGTCGATTTTCAGGGTCAGGAACGGCTTGCTCAACATTAATCCATCAGGGCTTTGGCTTGGGCTACCTGGCTGCGGTAGGCGTCGAAAATATTGCGCAGGGAATCGGCCATCGTGGTGGTCGGCGCCCAGCCCAGTTCTTCGCAGGTGTTCGTGATTTTCGGCACGCGGTTCTGCACGTCCTGGTAGCCGGCGCCATAGTAGGCGCCCGAGGTCGTTTCCACGATTTTCACGTGTTTCGCGCCTTCGGCGTATTCCGGGTATTCGGCGGCCAGGGTCAGCATCATGCCGGCCAGATCGCGGATCGAATAGTTGTTGGTCGGATTGCCAATGTTGTAGATCTTGCCGCTGGCGATGCCGTTCTTGTTGGCGATGATGCGGATCAGCGCATCGATGCCGTCGTCGATGTAGGTGAACGCGCGTTTCTGCGCGCCGCCGTCGACCAGCGAGATGTTTTCGCCGCGTACGATATGGCCGAAGAATTGCGTCACCACGCGCGAGGAACCTTCTTTCGGCGTGTGGATCGAATCGAGGCCCGCGCCGATCCAGTTGAATGGACGGAAGAGGGTGAAGTTCAGGCCTTCCATGCCGTAGCCCCAGATCACGCGGTCCATCAGCTGCTTGGCGTTCGAATAGATCCAGCGCGGCTTGTTGATCGGGCCGCAGATCAGTTCCGAGTTTTCCGGGTCGAATTCTTCGTCATGGCACATGCCATACACTTCCGAGGTCGACGGGAAGACCAGGTGCTTGCCGTACTTGGCGGCCGAGCGGACGATGGGCAGGTTGGCTTCGAAGTCCAGTTCGAAGACGCGCAGCGGCTGCTTGACGTAGGTCGACGGCGTGGCGATGGCCACCAGCGGCAGGATCACGTCGCATTTCTTGACGTGGTACTCGACCCATTCCTTGTTGATCGTGATGTCGCCTTCGAAGAAGTGCATGCGCGACTTGTAGTTGTCATCTTCCAGCAATTCCGTGATGCGGTCCGTGTTCATGTCCATGCCGTAGACATGCCAGTCGGTGGTTTCCAGGATGCGCTTGGACAGGTGGTGGCCGATGAAGCCGTTGACGCCTAAGATGAGGACTTTTTTCATGTGAGATTCTCTTGAGTGATATCAGTGTGTGCTGACGCGGGCGGTCAGACTTGCTTGCAATTGCTGAGCCGAAATCGGCTCCCCGCCAGCCCTCAGCGCGGAAATGGCCAGCATGCGGCCGTCTCCGCAGACGCCAAAGACGCAATTATCCACTACCGCCAAGCCCGGTGGCAAACTTCCTGCTGAATGCTTGCTTAAACGGGCTTTTTCGATGATGTAAATGACATTGTTGACTTCGGTGAAGGCGCCGGGATAGGGCGGCGCGACGGCCCGGTGCAGGTTGTAAACCTGCTGCGCGGGTAACTTCCAGTCGATGCGGCCATCGTCGGGCTTGCGTCCGCCAAAATAGCCGCCCTGGCGCAAATCGTTGAGCTGGCGCGGCGCGGTGCCGTCCAGCAAGGCTGGCAGCACGCCCCACAAGGTTTGCTCCGCCGCCACGGTGACCTTGCCGAAGACTTCAAACGCCGTGTCGTCGGGCAGGATGGGCACGGCCGTCTGCGCGACGATGGCGCCGGCGTCCGGCTTGACCGTCATTTCATGCAGGGTGGCGCCCGTTTCCGTGGCGCCGTGCAGCACGGCCCAGTTGACGGGCGCGCGGCCGCGGAACTGCGGCAGCAGCGAGCCGTGCATATTGTAGGCGGGCGCCACTTCCAGGATGCTGGCCGGCAGCATGTGACGGTAGTAAAAGCTGAACAGCATGTCCGGTGTTGCCGCCTGCACCTGGGCCAGCAGTTCGGGCGCGCGGGCGTCCGATGGCGTGATGTAGGGGATGCCTTCGGCCTGGCACAGGTCCGCCACGGATTCGAACCACAGGTTTTCCGTGGGGCTGTCTTCGTGCGTGACGACGAGGGCGATATCGACGCCGCCGGCCAGCAGCACCTTGATGCAGCGTACGCCCACATTGTGGTAGCCGAAGACGACGGCGCGCGGGGCGCCCATCAGCGGCCCACCTGGCGTTTTTCCAGGCGCACGTACGATGGCGCCTCGGCTTCCGCCTGGACCATGCCGTCCTGCAAGATGGTTTGCACCACGTAGCGGGGACGGGCGCGCACTTGCTGGAAGATGCGTCCCACGTATTCGCCCACGAGGCCGATGCCGAACAGGATCACGCCCATCAGGAAGAAGGCGATGGCGAACAGGGTGAACACGCCCTGCGCCTCGGCGCCGAACAGGAAGCGGCGCGCCAGCAGATAGATCACCAGCCCGGCGGAGCTGAGCGACAGCAGCATGCCCAGCATCGAAAAGATTTGCAGCGGAATCAGCGAAAAGCCCGTGACCAGGTCGAAATTGAGGCGGATCAGGCTGTACAGCGAGTATTTCGACTCGCCGGCTGCCCGTTCCTCGTGCTCGACGGTAATTTCCGTGGGCTTGCGGGCAAACGTGTAGGCCAGGGCGGGCACGAAGGTGTTGACTTCGGCGCACTGGTTGACCAGGTCGATCACGTTGCGGCCGTAGGCGCGCAACATGTTGCCCTGGTCCGTGATCTTGATGTTGGTGATGCGCTCGCGCAGCCGGTTCATCATCTTCGACGCCAGGGTGCGCCAGGCGGAATCCTGGCGCTTGCGCCGGATCGAGCCCACGTAATCGTAGCCTTCGCGCATCTTTGCCACGAGGTTGCCGATTTCTTCGGGCGGATTCTGCAGGTCGGCGTCGAGCGTGACCATGATCTGCCCGCGCGATGCCTCGAACCCGGCCAGGATGGCCATGTGCTGGCCATAATTACCGTTGAACAGGACGACGCGCGTGACGTCGGGGCGCTGGCGGAACTGTTCCGCCAGGATGGCCACCGAATTGTCGCGGCTGCCATCGTTGATGAAGATGATCTCGTAGCTCGTCTGCAGGGCATCGAGGGCCGGATACAGGCGGGCGAACAGGCTGGCCAGGCCATCCTGCTCGTTGTAGATCGGAATGATAACGGACAGTTCAGGTTTCATCGGCGCGCTGCTCATTTGATGAGTATGGATTTGACGGTGGCGACGGCGCGTTCCACGTCCTGTGTCGTCATGGCGTAGAACATCGGCAAGGTCACGGTCAGGCGGCCGATCTTTTCCGAGACGGGGAACATGCCCTCGGTAAAGCCGCGTTCGCGGTACATGGTAAACAGGTGGATCGGTGCGTAATGATAGCCCGTTCCCACGTTTTGTTGTGCCATTTGCTGCATGAAGGCGGCGCGCGTGCCGGGGCCGTTGTCGGGCAGGATGATCTGGAACAGATGCCAGTTGCTGTTGTCAAAATCCTGCACGGGCAGCTGGGCGCCGCTCTGCGCTTCGAAGTCGCTGCCGAATTGCTCAAAGTAATGGCGCGCCAGCGCGCGGCGGTGGGCCGTGATGGCGTCGATATTGGCGAACTGGCCCAGGCCGATGGCGGCCATGATGTCGCTCATGTTGTATTTGCCGCCCAGCACGTCGACGTCGATGCCGTCGACGCCGCTGCGGGTGACGCCCTGCAGCCGGTATTTCTCGGCCAGCTTCGCTTCTTCCAGGTTGTTCAGGACAAGGCAGCCGCCTTCGCCCGTCGTGATGTTCTTGTTGGCCTGGAAGCTGAACGAGACGAAGTCGCCAAATGCACCGATGCGCTTGCCTTTCCACGTGGAGCCGAACGCTTGCGCCGCGTCTTCGACGACCCGCAAATTGTATTTTTCAGCAATCGCGTACAGGCGGTCCATGTCGACGGGCAGGCCGGACAGGTAGACGGGGATGATGGCTTTGGTGCGGGGCGTGATGGCCGCTTCCAGCTTGTCGAGGTCGATATTGCGCGTGACGGGGTCGATATCGGCGAACACGGGCGTGGCGCCCACTTCGATGATGACGTTGGCCGTCGCTACCCACGACACGGGCGTGGTGATGACTTCGTCGCCGGGGCCTATGCCGGCGATGCGCAGCGCGATTTCCATGGTGCAGGTGCCCGAATTGAAGGTGCGCACGGGACGCCCGCCGAAATATTCGGACAGCTGGGCTTCGAAGGCCTGCACTTTCGGGCCGCTGGTGATCCAGCCCGAGCGCAGCACTTCGCCGACGGCGGCGATGGTCGCCTCGTCGATGGTGGGTTTGGAAAAGGGCAAAAAGGGCAGGGTAGAGGTCATGGCGCGGTTCTTGGGTCGGTATTGTGTCAGGGTATCAGTGTCGCCGAAGCTGCCAGTGCGGTCAAAAGACGCTGGCAGGCATGGCTATTTTATATCGTCAGTATGGCGGCGCAGCCGGTTCAGCGGTGAAAAATCTCGCTGATGCGGGGGCGGGGCAAGCTGGGCCGGGAGGCGCGATCCGTGCTGCGTCGCGCCCCGATATCCATTTATTTATTGGCAATGACCATGCGGCGCGCATCTTCGGCAATCACACGCATGGGCACGCCACGTTGTTGCAGTTCCTTGTAACGGTCCAGGCTGATAATGGCCATGTCGTGCACGCCGGCGTTGGCATCGTTCGTCCATTGCGTGATGAAAGGTTCGATGGTCGGGATCGACAGTTCCGGCTGCTGTTTCAGGCCAAACGTGAATTCATCCCAGTAATCGACGAGGATCACGGGCCGCTGCAGGTAATACGTCAGCGACTGCTCATAGATGCCGACCGAATACAGCTTGGTACCGGCCGTCAGTTCGGCCTGGATCTGCGGCAGCATGTCGGTGCCCGCGCGGTTCTGGCCATACAGTTCGGAGCCGGCCAGGATGCAGTGCGTGGCCAGGAAACCGGCGCCGGCAATCGTCAGTACCGTCATGTCGCGGCGCAGCTGGCGTGCATGCAGCAGGGCCAGGGCGCCGCCTGCCAAGGCGAAGAAACCGGCCGCCATCAGCCATGGCTGATAGCCTTTCAAGGCGATCAGGGCGGCCGGATCGCGCGCGCTGGCCTTGCCGAACGCGATCGGCCCGCCGATCAGGATGGCCGCGCCCAGCACGCACAGCAGGCCGGCGGCGAACAGGCGCTGGCGGCGCGATGCCGATTCCAGATACAGCGCCACCAGCAAGGCCAGCGCCGGGAAGATGGGCACGATATAGCCAGGCAGCTTCGAGGTCGAATAGCTGAAGAAGAAGAAAATGAAGACGGCCCAGACCAGCAGCATCAAACGGGGCTGGAAGGCGCCTTCCTGGCGCTGGAAGGCGGCGGCCAGGCTTTGCGGCAGCAGGCCTATCCATGGCAGGATGCCGGGAACGAGCAGCACGAGGAAGTAGTACCAGGCGCCTTCGCGCTTGTGGCCCTTCATCAGGAAGCGCTGGAAATGCTCGTGGATGAAGAAGAAATGCGGCTGTTCCGGATTGCGCAGGGCGACCAGCACGAACCATGGCGTGGCGATGGCGAAGAACACCAGCAAGCCCTTGGCCAGGTGCAGACGCGTCCAGATGCGCCAGTCGCGCGCGCACAGCGAATACAGCACCAGCACGGCGCCCGGCAGGACGATGCCGATCAGGCCCTTGGCCAGCACGGCCAGCGCCATGGCGGCCCAGCAGGCCAGCATCCAGTTGCGCCGCTCGGTCGCGGTGGCGTCGTCGCGCTGGGCGACCAGCAGGCTGCCCAGGGTGAGGGTCATCATGCCCGACAGGCCCATGTCCAGCGAATTGATCTGGCCCGAAGCGAGCCAGAACAGGCTCGACGCCAGCACCAGGCCGGCATACAGGCCCACGCGCGGACCGAAGACTTTCTTGCCCGCGTAGGCCGTCATGCACACGCCGATGATGCCGCACAGGCCAGTCCACAGGCGTGCCTGCCACTCGCCCAGGCCGAAGGCGGCGAAGGTCAGCGCATTCATCCACGTTTGCAGCGGCGGCTTTTCAAAGTACTTGATGCCGTTCAGGCGCGTGGTGATCCAGTCGCCCGTGACGAACATCTCGCGCGCCATCTCGGCGTAACGGCCTTCGTCGGGCGGCACCAGAGTGCGCACGCCCAATGCGTACAGGGTGACGACGATGAAGATGCCCAGCAGGGACCACATCAGCACCCGCGACGAGTGCAGTTCGTTGACATTGATTTTCATGCGGCCTTGCCTGCGGCCGGGGCCAGGATCAGCGCCAGGGTGACTTTGCGGCCTTCGCCCATGAGGATATTGTAGGTGCGGCAGGCGGCCTGGCTATCCATGCATTCGACGCCGATGCGGCGCATGGTCAGCGCGGCCGTCAGTTTCGGGTGCACGAAGCGCTGGCGTTCGCCCGTGCCGAGGATGACCACGTCGGGAGCGTCGGCGAGGATTTGCGCGAAATGCGCCTCGGTCAATTCTTCGAAACTGGCGACGTCCCAGGCCCGCGGCGCTGTTTCCGGCATGACGATCAGGCTGTAGTTGTACGGCTGGGCATTGATCTCGACGCCGTTTTCGTCATAGCCGGTGACAGTCTGGTATTGTTGGGTGCTGCTGGCGTGGAGTTTCATGGCGATATCGGGGCTGGTCGTGTCGGTTGATCGGTACGCGCGCGGCCAAACTGGGTGCCGCGGCCAAGGGCGCAAGCATGCCATAAATGACAAAAAAGAGCGACTAAAAAGCAACTTCCTTTCCAAATCGCAATGTTCGGCGCCACAGTGGCGCTGCATGCTTGCGCCATGGTAATGGCGCAAGATTAAGGGAAGATGAAGATGGCGGCGGCCGGATTGGTGTCCGGATGGGCCGGCGTGGCAGAATCGGCGTCAAATGCTGCAGTTCGCCATGTTTAATTTGATAAAATGGCCTGTTTTCGGCGAGAATGGTTGTTTTCGCCTTGCAGTCTTTCGCATCGCAGTTTCACGGGTTCATAGTTCTGGCGCGGCGACCATGCTGCAAGCTCTGCTCACCGCGCCGCATCACGACAGGGATTTATTTTGCGACCGATTCAGAAATCGAATAAATTGGCGGACGTCTGCTACGACA
Source organism: Janthinobacterium sp. OK676 (assembly GCF_900103595.1). Lineage (NCBI taxonomy): Bacteria > Pseudomonadati > Pseudomonadota > Betaproteobacteria > Burkholderiales > Oxalobacteraceae > Janthinobacterium > Janthinobacterium sp. OK676. Next base: position 320,435 of record NZ_FNHA01000002.1, on the reverse strand, counting down.
TCCGCGGCCCGGTCCTGGAAAAATCCAGGCAAATGGAAGAAGAAGGCCACAAGATCACCAAGCTCAATATCGGCAATCTGGCCGTATTCGGCTTCGATCCGCCCGACGAGATCGTGCGCGACATGATGCTCAATCTGCAGAATGCGGCCGGCTACACGGATTCGAAAGGCATGTTCGCGCCGCGCAAGGCCGTCATGCACTACACGCAGGGCAAGAACATTGCCGGCGTCACCATCGAAGACATTTACCTGGGCAATGGCGCTTCGGAACTGATCGTCATGTCGATGAACGCCCTGCTCAACAGCGGCGACGAAGTGCTGGTGCCGGCGCCCGATTACCCGCTGTGGACGGCCGCCGTCAGCCTGTCGGGCGGCAATCCCGTGCATTACGTGTGCGACGAGCAGAACGAGTGGTATCCCGACATCGAGGACATGCGCCGCAAGATCACGCCGCAAACGAAAGCCATCGTCGTCATCAACCCGAACAATCCCACGGGCGCGCTGTATCCGGTTTCCGTGCTGCTGCAGATCGTCGAACTGGCGCGCCAGCACCAATTGATCATTTTCGCCGACGAGATCTACGACAAGGTGCTGTACGACGAAGCCGAGCACGTGTCGATCGCCTCGCTGGCCGACGACGTGCTGTTCATCACCATGAACGGCCTGTCGAAGAATTACCGCTCCTGCGGCTACCGCTCCGGCTGGATGGTGGTCTCGGGCGAAAAGCGCCACGCAAAAGATTACATCGAGGGCCTCAACATGCTGGCCTCGATGCGGCTATGCGCCAACGCGCCGGGGCAGTTTGCCATTCAGACGGCGCTTGGCGGCTACCAGAGCATACAAGACCTGGTGGGGTCCGGCGGGCGCCTGTTGAAACAGCGCGACCTGGCGCACAAGCTGCTGACCGATATTCCGGGCGTCACCTGTGTCAAGCCGAAGGCCGCGCTGTACATGTTCCCGCGCCTGGACCCGGAGATCTACCCGATCGCCGACGACCAGCAGTTTGCCTATGAATTACTGGCCGAAGCGAAGGTCCTGATCGTGCAGGGCACGGGCTTCAACTGGATCGCGCCCGACCATTTCCGCGTCGTCTTCCTGCCCAATTCCGATGACTTGACCGAGGCCATGGGGCGCATTGCGCGTTTCCTCGAAGGTTACCGCAAGCGTCACGGCCGGGGCTGAATCAGCCAGCAGCAGCAATCTCGATCAACCTGGCGCCGCCTTAGGGGGCGCCACTTATGAGCAGTCAAGCACAACTATGAAATCCATCAAGATCGGCCTGCTGGGCCTGGGCAATGTCGGTTACGGCACGTTCAGCGTCCTGAAACGCAACCAGGAAGAAATCAAGCGCCGCGCTGGCCGCGGCATTGAAGTCGTCGCCGTCGCCGTGCGCGACGTGGCGCGCGCCGAAGCACTCGTCGCCGGCGGCTGCAAGGTCGTCAACGACCCGCACCTGATCGTCAACGATCCCGAGATCGACATCGTCGTCGAACTGATCGGCGGCTACGATCTGTCGAAAACCCTGGTCATGCAGGCGATTGCCAATGGCAAGCATGTGGTCACGGCCAACAAGGCTCTGCTGGCCGTGCACGGCAACGAAATCTTCGCCGCCGCCCAGGACAAGGGCGTGATGGTGGCCTTCGAAGCGGCCGTCGCCGGCGGCATCCCCATCATCAAGGCGCTGCGCGAAGGCTTGACGGCCAACCGCATCGAATGGATCGCCGGCATCATCAACGGCACCACCAATTTCATCCTGTCCGAGATGCGCGACAAGGGCCTCGATTTCGCCACCGTGCTGAAACAGGCGCAGGAACTGGGCTATGCGGAGGCCGACCCCACCTTCGACATCGAAGGCGTCGACGCCGCGCACAAGGCGACCATCATGTCGGCCATCGCCTTCGGCATCCCGGTGCAGTTCGACAAGGCCTACGTGGAAGGCATCAGCAATCTCAATGCCGTCGACATCCGCTACGCCGAGCAGCTGGGCTACCGCATCAAGCTGCTGGGCATCACCAAGCGCGCCACCGTCAACGGCGTGGAAGGCATCGAGCTGCGCGTGCATCCGACCCTGATCCCGGCCAAGCGCCTGATCGCCAACGTGGAAGGCGCCATGAACGCCGTGCTGGTGCATGGCGACGCCGTCGGCGCCAGCCTCTACTCGGGCCGCGGCGCGGGCGCCGAGCCGACCGCTTCGTCGGTGATTGCCGACCTGGTCGACATCACGCGCCTGGCCACGGCCGACCCGGAACACCGCGTGCCGCACCTGGCGTTCCAGCCGAACGCGATGACCGATATCGCGATCCTGCCGATGTCGGAAATCACCACCAGCTACTACCTGCGCATGCACGTGGCCGACCAGCCGGGCGTGCTGGCCGACCTGACGCGCATCCTGGCCGAACGCGGCATCTCGATCGACGCCATGCTGCAAAAAGAGCCGGCCGAGGGCGAAACGCATACGGACATCATCATGCTGACGCACCAGACGCAGGAAAAGAACGTCACGGCCGCCATCGAGAAGATGGAAGCCTTGAACAGCGTGGTGGGCACCGTCACCAAGATCCGCCTGGAAAACCTCAGCTGATCGTTTGCGGCGAGCCATGCAGAACGGCGCCCGCAGGCGCCGTTTTTTTATGCGTGATGTTGTCGGATTACGGCGTCCACGTCCATGTGGTCATGGCCAGTGGGTCGGATTAGTGCGGCAAGGCCGCACGTAATCCGACAACATTGTTGGCATGGCCGATGATGCTGTCGGATTACGGCCCTTCGGACCTAATCCGACCTGCGCCTACGCTGTTCAAGGCGCGGCGACCGGGCCCACGTCCATGCCGTCATAGCTGGCCAGCCGGTTTTCCTGCGCAAATGCCATCAGTTCGCCGTTGCGCGCGTGCAGGCTGTCGACGCCGTGCACTTCGGCCTTTTCCACGTGCAGCACCCACACGGGCGGCGCGGCCGGATCGTCGAGTTCCGGCTGGTACAGTTCCACGGGGCGGTAACCCTGGATCGCCAGCAGGGCGGCGGCCTGTTCCAGCGGTTCGGACGTGGGGTTGGTGAAGTAATAGCCCCACAGCAGCGGCCGGGACAAATCCCACGGCGCGTTCTCGGCGATATTGGCAAACAGTTCGGTCACATCTTCTTTGGTCATCATGGCGGGATCTTTCAGTCGATTTCAGGGCGCGATCTTAACATCGGTGTCAGTGACGCGCCACGCGCCCATGAAAAAACCGGCTTTGCTGAACTGTAGTGGTTTAATGTACCCGGACACTGATTTAGGCGAGAATGCTCGCCATGGAGAGGTGTTTGATGAGCAAGCAAAGACGTACGTTTTCCCCTGAGTTCAAACAGCAGGCGGCATGCCTTGTACTGGATCAAGGATATAGCCATACGGAAGCAAGCCGGCTTGCCAGCAAGACAAATCAGCGGCCCACATATGCTGCAACACAGAGAGTTTGAACTCTGCATTGTAATGGCTGAACTTTTTTACCAGACCTCCAATGCCATGCGCTGCATGCAATTTAATCCACAATCTCACAGTTGAATGATGAAGATTGTGCTTGTCGGCAATCTGTTTATGCCCCACCGAACCGGACAAATATTGCTCGATAATGCTGAGCTTAAATTGCTCACTGTACTTCGACATGAAAAACCCCAAAAGTTGGTGTCCAACTTTTGGGGTTCAGTTTATTGCAGCCGGTTTTTTATCCGCCATTAAAACGGCGGGGGGCTGATTCACGCAAGCGTGAATTAGAACTTGTAGCGCAGGCCGATCGACAGCAGGTCGGCTTTCAATTTGTCGCCGCCTTCGCTTGCTACCTTGCCGAAGTTTTCGTATTCGGCAACAGCCGACAGGTTTTTGTTGATGTTGTAAGCAGCGCCGATGCCAAAGATGGCGGAGGTTTTGTTTTTCGAATCGCTTTCACGGAAATTCAATTCGCTGATGGTGATTTTGGTGCGGTTTTGCGCAACGCCAGCCTTGGCGAACAGCGAGAACTGTTCGTTCAGTGGAAGGGTGCCGGTCGCGGCGACGTAGAATGCGTGGTTTTTCGCTTCCAGTTTCGTGCCGTCGATGGTGCGGTCTACTTTACCGAAGTCGACATAGCCAGCTTCCGCGCCAAAGTTTTGCGTGAAGTCGTAGCCAGCGTAAGCCTTGTAGCCGGTATTGCTTTTCTTGGTCGAACCTTCTTGATCGATGGACAGCTTCATTTCCGAACGGCCGATGTTAGCGCCGATGTAGGCGCCTTGGGCTTGCGCGAACAATGGGAATGCCAGGGCGGCGCCGATGACTGCTGCAAACAATTGCTTTTTCATATTAATCCTAGGTAATTAATACGGAGAGACTATCTCACCGCTTAATGGGAGCCGAATTGTATAGGGATGAATATGTTTATGTAAGGCAATTATTTAAAAAATATTACAAATAGAATATTTGTTGTTTTTGAGCAACGCGCAATATGCAATGCATATATGCGCCGGCCCTCACGGGGCGCCGCTGAAATACACGCCGACCTTCAGTCCATGCCCATTCGCCGCCGTCGCTAGTTCCAGCCGTGCGCCGTGCAGGGCCGCGATGTCGCGCACGATGGCCAGGCCCAGGCCTGCGCCGCCCGGGTTGCTCTCGAGCGCCGCGCCGACCCGGTAGAACGGTGTAAACACGCGTTCGCGTTCCGCAGGCGGGATGCCGGCGCCGCTGTCTTCCACTTCCAGCACCGTTTCGTTTCCATGGCCGCCCGCGCGCACGCGCAGGATCACGCTGCCGCCCTGCGGCGTATAACGCAAGGCGTTGTCGACCAGGTTGGCCACGAGTTCGTGCAGCAGCAGGTCCTGGCCATGCACGTGCGCTTCGTCGGGCGCTTCCAGCGACAGGTCGATATGCTTGCCGACGGAGACCACGGCCATTTCCAGTCCCACCTGCTGCGCCACGTCGCGCAGCGCGACGGTGTCCATGGCCAGATTCTCGCCGCCATGCTCGATGCGCGCCAGGGTCAGCAGGCGGTTGGCCAGCAGCACGGTCGAATCGGTGGTGGTGGCGATCGAGCGCACGATATCGCGCAGGGCGGCGATGTCCGGCGGCGCGCCCGCCTGGCGGTCGCATTCGCGCATGGCCAGTTCGGCCTGGGTTTTCAGCACCGTCAAGGGCGTGCGCAGCTGGTGCGAGGCATCGGCGATGAAGCGCCGCTGGCTGGCGATCAGTTGCTGCAGGCGCGACATGGAGCCGTTCATGGCGCTCACCAGCGGGCGCATTTCCTTGTGCACCAGCGTGGGATCGACGTCGGACAGGTCGGACAGGGTGCGCGTCTCGACTTCCGTTTTCAAGCGCATCAGCGGGCGCAGCACCAGGCGCACGGCGAACCACACGAGGGCGCCCATTGCCAGTATCATCGCCGCCTGCCAGATCAGGGTATCGAACAGGATCTGGTTCGACAGGCCGCGCCGCGCGTCCAGCGTCTCGCCCACCTGGATCAGGGCGATGCCGCGCATCGAGTCGTCATACACGGGTTGCAGCAGGGCGGCGATGCGGATCGGCTTGCCGTGGTAGTCGGCGTGGTAGAAGCGCACCAGGGCCGGATAATTCTGCGAGCGGGGCACGTTTTTCGGCACGGGCGGCAAGTCGCCATAGCCCGACACCAGCTCGCCATTGATGCCCGTGACCTTGTAGTAGATGCGGCCCAGGGTGTCGGTCTCGAAGCTGTCGAGCGCCACGTAGGGCACGTCGGCCACCACCTTGCCGCCCACGATGGAGACGCGCTCGGCCAGCGCCCGCGTCGACGCCAGCAGGGAACGGTCGTAGGCCATGTCGGCCGCGTCGAGCGCGTTGCGGTACACAAAAACGGCATCGAGCAGCACCAGCATCACCAGCGGGATGAGCAGCCAGCGCAGCAGCTGGCTGCGCAGGCTGCCCAGCGGGCGGCCCCGCGCCCAGTGCCGGCGCAAACGCTCGATCAGGGGCTGGCGTTGCCTGGCGATGTTCATTTTGACGCGGCCGGCGCCATGGCGCTGCGTGGTTGCAGCAGGTAGCCGATGCCGCGCAGGGTGGTGATGACGGCGCCGTCGGGCGAGCCGCTTTCCACGCCGTTTTCGAGTTTTTTGCGCACGCGGTGGATGTACAGTTCGATGGCATCGAGGTTGGCGTCGTCGGCCAGCGCGAAGACTTCGTCGAACAGCTTTTCCTTCGATACGGCCCGCCCCGAGCGCGTGATCAGCGCCTCGAGCACGGCGTGTTCGCGCGGCGTCAGGGCCAGCGCCGCGCCGCCATAGCTGAACATGCGCGTGACGGTGTCGAAACTGAGGGCGCCGCAGGTGTGCACGAGCGCTTCGTTGCCCTGGCTGCGGCGCAGCAGGGCTTTTACGCGCGCTTCCAGTTCGGCCAGTTCGAAGGGCTTGGCCATGTAGTCGTCCGCGCCCAGGTTCAGGCCCTGCACTTTTTCATCGAGGCCGCCGCGCGCCGTGAGTATCATGACGGGAGTCTTGCCGCGCGTGCCGCCGCGCGCGCGCAGGCGGCGCAGCACGTCCAGGCCGTCCATTTTTGGCAGGGAGAGGTCGAGCAGCACCAGGGAATATTCCTGCGTATGCAGCAGGGCGTCGGCATCGGCGCCGTTGTGGGCTGTCTCCACCGTCAGGTGCGCGTCGCGCAGGGCCTTTGCCAGCCAGTGCGACAGTTCCAGATGGTCTTCCACTAATAATATGCGCATGGTCTCCGCCATTCGTTTGAATTGGTGCAGTGTAAGCCTGTCGGCGCGCCACCGACAGGGGCGGCGATGAATATGTTTGCCTCTCTTGTGGCTGGCGGACGACACCTGTCATTCTGAAAGCCAATTGAAAGGATGGCGATCATATAGTGTGATCCTGATTCATGAAATTGATCAGGCTTATCACCAATAACTATATCTAAAGGGGATCCCACATGAAGAAAACCGCATTCTCGCTGGCCGCCATGGCCGTTCTTGCCGCCGCAGCCGGCGCCGCCCAGGCACAGTCGAACGTGACCCTGTACGGCCGCCTGGACGCCGGCATCAGCAACACCAGCAACGCCGGTCCGAACAAAAGCTCGATGACGCAGGTGAGCTCGGGCGGCATGAACACTTCGCGCTGGGGCATCCTGGGCAGCGAAGACCTGGGCGGCGGCTTGAAAGCCGTCTTCAATCTGGAAGGCGGCATCCTGGTCGACACGGGCGCGGCCGATGGCGCGCTGTTCAAGCGCCAGGCCAACGTGGGCCTGGAAGGCGCGTTCGGCCGTGTCGTGCTGGGACGCTCTTTCACCACCGTATACGACTTCGTGCTGCCATTCGATCCGATGGCGTATGCGCCGTTCTACTCGTGGGCTACTTCGGGCAACGCAACGGGGCCGAGCAAATACGGCATGACGACGGCCTTCGACAACATGGTCAAGTACTCGGGCAAGACGGGCGACTTCAGCTACGGCGCATCGTACGGCTTCGGGGAACAGTCGACGGGCACCTCGGACAGCGCCAAGCTGTCGACGGCCGTCACCTACAAGACCGGTCCGGTCAGCCTGCTGGCCACGTATGAACAAGTGAACGGCAACACCATCGCCGGCGGCGCGCGCGACAAGACCACCGTGTACCACCTGGGCGCCATGTACGACGACGGCCCGTGGAAAGTGCAGGCGGCGGCGCGCGACTACAAGCTCGATCCTGCTGCAGCCGGCAAGGCCGACGTGCGCGGCACCCTGTACTGGGGCGGCGTCAGCTACAAGACCACGCCGGTCATCACCCTGACGGGCGTGATCTACTACCAGGACGTGAAAAACGTGGCCGCCAACCTCGATGCCGATCCGATCATGTACGTGGCGCGCGTGCGCTATGCCCTGTCCAAGCGCACCGACCTGTACGTGGCCGGCGCCTACGCCAAGGCCAAGCACAACCAGCTGGTCAGCCTGTCGCGCGACGATGCCGGTTTCGGCGACACGCAGCGTGGCCTGATCGCCGGCATCCAGCACCGCTTCTAAGGCATGACCATGCTGCGCACCGCGTTCCTGTCGCTGCTGTTGTTGTCCGCGCCGCTGCCCGCGCTGGCAACAGCGCCCGTGCCTGAAGTCGATTGCGTGGTGCCGTCCAAGCCGGGCGGCGCCATGGACCTGACCTGCAAGCTGGCGCAGAAAGGGCTGCTGCAGCCCGATCCGGCGGCAGCGGCGCCGTTCGCGTCCTCGGTGCGCATCAGTTATCTGCCGGGCGGCATCGGCGCGGTGGCGTGGCGCTCGATGGGTTCGCAGCGCCGGCGCGCCGAAGCCAACACCCTGGTGGTGTTTTCGGGCGGTTCGCTGCTGAACCTGGCGCAAGGCAAGTTCGGCAACGCCAAGACGCGCGACGTGCGCTGGGTGGCGGCGCTGGGCGCCGACTACGGCATGATCGCCGTGCGCAGCGACTCGCCCTACAAGAGCCTGTCCGACCTGATCGCGGCGCTCAAGCGCCACCCCGACAAGGTGCTGATCGGCGTGTCCGGCACCATCGGCAGCCAGGACTGGCTGAAGATGGCGCTGGTGGCGCGCCAGGCCGGCATCGACCCGAAAGTGCTGCGCTTCGTGGCGCTGGAGGGCGGCGGCGAGATCTTCACGGCGATGCAGGCCGACTACGTGCAGGTGATGTCGGGCGATACGTCGGAAGCGACCCTGAATGCGGGCGACAGCCATGCGCGCGTGCTGGCGGTGCTGTCGGAAAAACGCCTGCCCGGCGTGCTGGCCGGCGTACCGACGGCGCGCGAGCAGGGCATCGACGTGGTGTGGCCCATCATCCGCGGCTTGTGGATGGGGCCACAGGTGCCGGAAGCCGATTACCAGCGCTGGGTGGCCACGTTCGACCGTGCCATGGCAACGCCGCAGTTTGCCCAGTGGCGCACGCAGGCGGGCATGTATCCGTTCGCGCTGACGGGCGACAAATTGACGCAGTACGTGAACCAGGCAGTCGAACGCTATTCCAGGCAGGCCGCCGAACTGGGCCTGATGCGCTGAAGCCAATAGCAAACCATACAACAATCACAGACGGAGACTAACCATGCAAACCAAGACCCTACTCGCCATCGCCCTGGCCGCCGCTTTCGCCGGTACCACCGGCGCCGCTTTCGCCCAGGTACCGGCAGGTTATCCGGCCGACTACCAGAAGATCATCGACGCGGCCAAGAAGGAAGGCAAGGTGGTGATCTACAGCGCCACGGACAGCAAGGCCGCCGCTCCGCTGATCAAGGATTTCAGCGCCCTGTATCCTGGTATTTCCGTCGAATACAACGACATGAATTCCACCGAAGTGTACAACCGCTTCATTTCCGAGGTGGCCGCCGGCGGCAACACGGCCGACGTGATGTGGTCGTCGGCGATGGATTTGCAGATGCGCCTCGCCTCCGATGGCTACGCGCTCAAGTACAAGTCGGTCGAAGCGGCGAAGATTCCCGGCTGGGCCATGTGGGACGACCAGGCTTACGGCACCACGTTCGAGCCGGCCGCCATCGTCTACAACAAGCGTTTGCTCGACCCCAAGGAAGTGCCGAAGAACCACGACGATTTCGTCAAGCTGATCGCCACGCCGAAATTCAAGGACAAGGTCACCACCTACGATATCGAAAAATCGGGCGTGGGCTTCATGTTCATGGCGCAGGATGCGAAGGAGTATCCGCAATTCCTGGCGCTGGAAAACGCCTTCGGCACGGCCAAGGTGCGCGTGCAGTCGTCGACGGGCACGATGATGGAACGTATCTCGTCGGGTGAAAACCTGATCGGCTACAACGTACTCGGTTCCTATGCGCTGGTGCGCGCCAAGACCGACCCGTCGATCGGCGTGGTGCTGCCCAAGGATTACACGCTGATCCTGTCGCGCGTACAGTTCATCAACAAGAACGCGAAGAACGTCAACGCCAGCAAGCTGTGGCTCGATTACGTGCTGTCGCACCGCGGCCAGACCATCATCGCCAACGGCGCCAAGCTGTTCGCCATCCGCGCCGACGTCACGGGCGAGACCACTTCGGCGGACCTGATCAAGGAAATCGGCGCGGCCAACGTCAAGCCGATTCCCGTGCATCCGATCATCCTGCAATTCCTGGGGCCAGCCAAGCGCATGGCCTTCTTGAAGCAGTGGAAAGAAACAGCCGGCAAAAAATAATGCCGTTCTGGCCGTCCGCGGGCGCGTGCCTGCGGACGGATGCCGCACCCTTCATTCATTGGATTCATCATGCAAACTGCTATCTTGCCGCTGCCTGCCCGGTCGCGCTCTCCCTTGTCGCGCCTGAACTGGCCGCGCGGCGTGGTCGTGGCGCTCACCGTGGTCGCCATTTTCCTGCCGCTGTTCCTGATTTTCTATCAAAGCTTTTTGAACGCGCCCTTCTTCATGCCGGTGCGCGAATTCGGCTTTGACTCCTACCGTTTCATCTTCGATGATCCCGATTTCGCCATGGCCTTCAAGAATGGCCTGATGCTGGCCTTTGGCCTGACCGTCATCGCCGTGCCGCTGGGCGGCATGCTGGCCTTCCTGATGGTGCGCACGGACTTGCCGGGCCGCGGCTGGGTAGCACCGATGCTGCTGGTGCCGATCTTTGTCTCGCCGATGGTGATGGGCTTCGGCTACGTCGTGTCGATGGGACCCGTGGGCTTTTATTCGATCTGGGCCAAGGAGCTGCTCGGCTTCGTGCCCTGGAATATTTATTCCTTCACCAGCATCGTCATCATCGCCGGCCTGACGCACGTGCCACACGTCTACCTGTACGCCTCGTCGGCCCTGAAAAGCCTGGGTTCGGACGTGGAAGAGGCAGCCCGTGTGGCCGGCGCCTCGCCGATCCAGGTGATGCTCAACGTGTCGCTGCCGATGATCATGCCGGCGCTGGCGTATGCGGGCGTGCTGGTGTTCTTCCTCGGCTTCGAAGTATTCGGCCTGGTGCTGGTGCTCGGCGATCCGGAAGGCCACCTGGTGCTGCCGACCTATCTGTACAAGCTGACGAATAAACTGGGCACGCCGTCGTACCACCTGATGGCCGCCGTCGCCGTGTGCCTGGTGATGGTGACGATGCCGCTGGTGATGATACAGCGCTGGCTGCTCAAATCGGCCAACAAATACGTGTCGATCAAGGGCAAGGGCGCGCGCAGCAAGGCCATGCCGCTGGGCCGCTGGAAGTGGCTGGCGTTTGCCTTGCTGGCCGGCTGGCTGATCTTCACCATCATCCTGCCGTTGACGGGCATCGTGCTGCGTTCCTTCGTGCAGTACTGGGGCGAAGGCGTGCACCTGGCCGACGTGCTGACCCTGCAGCATTTCCGCGATATCTTCGACCAGCCATCGCTGGTGCGCGGCATCGTCAACACCATCCTGATCGGCGTCGTCGGCGGCGCACTGGCCGTCGGCTGCTACAGCTTCATCGCGCTGGCCATGCACCGCAAGCAGGACGGCATCACGCGCCTGCTCGATTACAGCGTGCTGGTGCCGCGTGCCGTGCCGGGCCTCTTGGCCGGCCTGTCGTTCCTGTGGGTGTTCCTGTTCGTGCCGGCCTGGCTCGACGGCGTATTGAAAGGCATGGACAACGGCGTGGCACTGTGGCTGAGCGGCCATGTGATCCCCGTGCTGCGCGAACTGCGCTCGACGATCTTCGCTCTGTGGCTTGCGTACTCGGTGGTGTGGATGGCCTACGGCATGCGCCTCATTTCCACGGCGCTGCTGCAGGTGGGGCCGGAACTGGAAGAGGCGGCGCGCGCCGTCGGTGCCAGCCGTGGCCAGGTGACGCGCGACGTCACCCTGCCGCTGATCAAATACGGCTTGCTGGGCGCCTGGCTGATGGTGTTCCTGATCTTCGAGCGCGAATACTCGACGGGCGTGTACCTGCTCTCGCCGGGCACGGAAGTGATCGGCGCCATGCTGGTGTCGCTGTGGGCAGGCGGCTCGACCGACCTGGTGGCGGCGCTGTCCTTCATCAATATCACCCTGGTGGCCATCGGCCTGGGCATCGCGCTGCGCTTTGGCGTCAAGCTGCATAACTAAATACAAAGACTGAGACCACATCATGAATGAACTGACCGTCAATGAGCTGCACCTGGACTACGGCACCGGCGCCTCCGCCAACCCGATCCTGAAAGGTGTCTCGATGCACCTGAAAAAAGGCGAAGTGGTCGCCCTGCTGGGGCCTTCGGGCAGCGGCAAGACCACCTTGCTGCGCGCCGTCGCCGGGCTGGAAAGCCCGAAGGCGGGCACCATCGAGATCGGCGAGCGCAATGTCTTCGATGGCGCGAAGCACTTCGAGATGCCGGCCGAGCAGCGCAACCTGGGACTGGTGTTCCAGTCGTACGCGCTGTGGCCGCACAAGACCGTGTTCGACAACGTCGCCTACGGCCTCAAGTTGCGCAAGATGGGCACGTCCGATATCGCCGGACGCGTGAAGGAAGTGCTCACGCAGCTGGGCCTGGGACACTTGGGCGAGCGCTATCCGCATCAGCTGTCCGGCGGCCAGCAGCAGCGCGTGGCGATCGCCCGCGCGCTGGTGTACAACCCGCCCGTGATCCTGCTCGACGAACCGCTGTCGAACCTGGACGCCAAGCTGCGCGAGGAAGCGCGCGCCTTCCTGCGCGAACTGATCGTGCGCCTGGGGCTGTCGGCCCTGATGGTGACGCATGACCAGGGCGAGGCGATGGCCATTTCCGACCGCATCCTGCTGCTCAATAACGGCAAGATCGAGCAGCAGGGCACGCCGCAAAGCATGTATGAAACGCCGGACACCCTGTTCACGGCCGAATTCATGGGCAGTAACAACCGCCTGCCCGGCAAGGTGGTGCAGCGCGAAGGCAAGCAGGTGCGCCTGCTGGTCGACGGCGCTTCCATGCAGGGCGTGGCGCGCGGCGCCAACGTGGGAACGGAAGTGACCACCATGATACGCGTCGAGGAAGTGAAGATCAGCGCCACGCAGGTGGACAACGCCATCGAGCTGCCGCTGCTGACCTGCATGTACCTGGGCGACCGCTGGGAATGCCTGTTCGAACGGGGCGGCGCCGAGAACATCAGCCTGCGCGCGTATTCGCGCCACAAGCTCGAAGCGGGCAAGTACTGGCTGCACATGCCGGCCGACAAGCTCTGGGTGTTTTAACGGTGCCTTGGCGGCCACGCTGGCGCGCAGTCCATTGCCCGTTCTGCGCGGCGCTGGCCGCCGGGCTGGCGGGCGCGGCCGTCTGCCTGTGGCTGCATACGCCGCTGCCGTGGATGATCGGCCCCCTGTTTGCCACGGCCGCGCTGCGCCTGGCGGGGAGCGACCTGGCTTGCCCCGTGCGCGTGCGCGAGGCGGGCCAGTGGGCCATCGGCACGGCCCTGGGCCTGTACTTCACGGCGCCCGTGCTGGCCGTCCTCACTATTTATACGCCGTGGATCGCCGGCGCCGTGCTGTTCGCGCTGGCGCTGGGAGCGTCTGGCGCCATGCTGCTGCGGCGCCTCTGCGGCGTCGATGATGCGACGGCCTTCTTTGCCATGGCCGTCGGTGGCGCCTCCGAAATGGCGGTACAGAGCGAGCGCCATGGCGCCGACGTGGGCAAGGTCGCCGCCGCACACAGCCTGCGCATGATGCTGGTGGTGGCGATCATCCCGTTCGGCGTGCGCTTTTGGGGCAGCCATGGCCTGGCTGCAGGGCATGAGACTTTCGTGCCCGGCGCCGCGCTGGTCGATTACGGCGGGCTGGCGCTGCTGGTCGGCATCACCGTGCTGGCGGCCCTTGCATTGAAACGGTGGCAGTTGCCCAACGCCTGGGTCATCGGCCCGCTGCTGGCCGCGCTGCTGCTGACGGCCTGTGGCCTCCATCTGTCGCGCCTGCCCGAATCGATGATACGCGCGGGCCAGCTGTTCATCGGCATCGCCCTGGGCACGCGCTTCAGCCCCGCCTTCCTCCATACTGCCCCGCGCTACCTGGCCGGCGTTGCCCTGTGCAGCATCCTGATGCTGTTGCTGGCCGCCGCCTTCGGACTGGGCTTGTCATACTGGCTGGGTCTCCACCCCGGCACGGCCATCCTGGCCACCTCGCCCGGCGGCATCGCCGAGATGTCGCTGACGGCCAAGACCCTGCACCTGGGCGTGCCCATCGTCACGGCCTTCCACGTGGCGCGCATGGTGGTGCTGGTATTGCTGACGGGGCCGCTGTTTCGCCTGCTGCAACGGCCTTAGTTCCCCCGCACCACGATTTCCTGCACCTGCGGTTCGCGCTGGCGCATGAAGCGCACGATGGAGTCGACGGTGACGACGTCGATCTGGCGCGTCATGCGGCGTTCGAACGGGTGATCGTCAAAAGCGATATTGGCGCGGAACATGCGCGCGCCCAGGCGCGTGGCGGCCGGTATGCTCAGCGTTTGCGGCGCGTAGCTGGCGCTGCGCAGCCAGCCTTGCGCTTCGGCGCGCGTTTCGATCTTGCCGGGCTCGTTGCTGGCGGCGGCCAGGGTTTCCAGTACCCACTGGTTCGAGTTCTGGTACTTGGTGGAAAACGGGTAGGCCAGCATGTTGTAGTGCGCCTCATGCAGGCGCTTGGGCGTGTTCGACGCCAGCAGGCGCACCAGTTGCTGCTGCGTATCCTGGCCGGGAACCACGATCAGGGTTTCATATATGAACACATCATCCATGAAGAAATTGCCCAAGCCTTCGTTGTACAGCGACGATTGGGCCGTGCCGCATTCGTTGAGCTCATGCACCACCAGCCAGCGTCCTTTCGGGTGGTCGCGCCAGGCCAGCGCCATATGCGAATAGCGCAAATTGTATTTCGACAGGTCCTGGCCGACGCGCGCCACCAGCGCCACCTGCGCGCCCGAAGCATCGAGCGCCTGCAGGGTCTTGCTTGCCAGGTCCATCGACTTGACGAGGGTGGCGGCATCCGTTGGCTTGTCCTCGCACGAGCGCCCCGCATGGGCGGCGCCGGCCAGGGCCAGGCTGATGATAATGGCGGTCAGGCGTTTCATGGGTTCACGCTTTCGAATGGTGGAGGATCGCCTGGCCGGCCGCATTCGGCACATAGGCGATGGCCTTGCCCGACAGCACCAGCATGTGGCCCGTCGAGACGGCCACCACGTTGACCACGGTGCCGGCCGCCAGCGACAGGCCTTGCGTGGCCTTCTGGCTCAGCTTGACGGTAGCCGTGGCTGCCTGCGAGGCACCCCTGGCCGCGCTTTTGAGCACGAGGACGCTGCCGTCAGCCACGTCTTCCACCTTGTCGATGACGATTTCACCGGCGGCGGCCAGCACCGACATGGAACCGACGAGCACGATGGCCGAAGCCATGCTGGCGTTGTCGGAGGCGTTGGTGGTGTCGGAGTTGGCGGCCTGGGCCAGCGGCGTCATGGTGGCGGCGCACAGCAGGGCGGTAGCAAGCAGATGTTTCATGGGATTTCCGTTCCTTATTGGTGATTACACTTGGGAGTGGTGCAGCAGCGCCTTGCCCAGTTCGTTCGGGATGAAGGCGATGGCCTTGCCGGACAGCACCAGCATGTGGCCGGTGGACAGCGCCACCACATTGACCACGGTGCCGGCCGCCAGCGACAGGCCCTTGGCCGCTTGCCCGCTCATCTGGATGGAGGCGCCGCCCGCTTCGGATGCGCCCTTGAGCACGATGACGATGCCTTCGCCCACCGTTTCCACGCTGGCAACGACGACCTGGCCCGAGGCGACCAGCATCGACATGGAACCGGCGACGACGACGGCGGAGCCCTCGCTGAGGTTTTGCGAGCCTTTCGACAGGTTCTCGGAGGCGGCGGCGTGGACGAGGCCGGGAGCGGCCGCGGAGAACGTCAACAGCGACAAGGACAAGCAGAGGGGCAGCAAGCGTTTCATGGGTATCTCCTTTATGTGCCTGATTGGCAAGCGCATGATTGTCTAGCGCGGCGCTGCGGTCAATCGGAACGCGACTCGTAGTGGCCGGCCATACTTTGGGTATTACTATTTGATACTATATTGCTCTGCCGTTTGCAAAGGATAGCGATGCCACAAACCCACGCCCTGATCGAAGCCCTGAAGCGCCTGTTGAAAGCGCGTTCCGTGACCTATGCCGAACTGGCGCAGCGCATCGGCATGTCCGAAGCCAGCGTCAAGCGCATGTTCTCGCTGAAACAATTCTCCTTGCAGCGCCTGGACCAGATCCTGGTCGCCATCGGCAGCGATTTCCAGCAGCTGGCGCTGGCCGTGCAGTCCGCCCAGGCCGCGCCCACCCTGATCACGCGCCTGACGTATGCGCAGGAAAAGGAAATCATCGACGACACCCGGCTGTTCGTGGTGGCCGTCTCCGCCCTGAATTTGCTGCCGCTGGAACAGATCGTCGCCATCTACGACATCAGCGAAGCGCAAGCCGTGAAATACCTGCTGCGCCTCGACAAGATCGGTTTTCTGGAACTGCTGCCGAATAACCGGGTCAAACTGCTGGTGGCGCGCACGTTTGCGTGGATACCGAATGGCCCCATCCATTCGTATTTCAAAAAGGAAGCCTATGGCGACTATTTGAATTCGCAGTTCGATGGCGAGACGGAATTGCTGCGCCTGGTGAACGTGATGTTGTCGAAAAAATCCACGGCCGCCTTGCTGGAACGCCTGAAGCAAGTGGCGGTGGAATTCTCGCAGCAACACCAGGAAGACGCGCGCCTGCCCGGCGACGAGCGCCTGGCCATCAGCTTCATGCTGGCGGCGCGTCCCTGGATGCCGCAGACGTTCAAGGCGCTGCTACGGCAGTGAGGCGGCGAGTGGGGCGTTCTAGTGGCAAACGTTGTGGCTAAGGTTACTGTTTGTCCGTATTGCCTTGTTCCTCTTTCATTTGCGACAGCAGGCGCCAGGCAAAAAAGCCCAGCACACCTACGCCCAGCAGCAGTGCGGCCCACAACGCGGCCAGGCGCCACGGTGCCCCGTCCTTTGTGGCGG
The DNA here is from genome assembly GCF_900103595.1 of Janthinobacterium sp. OK676. NCBI lineage: Bacteria > Pseudomonadati > Pseudomonadota > Betaproteobacteria > Burkholderiales > Oxalobacteraceae > Janthinobacterium > Janthinobacterium sp. OK676. The sequence goes on along the minus strand of NZ_FNHA01000002.1, from coordinate 303,592 downwards.
GAGCCGGCGCCGCCGCGCCGGTATTGGGCTGGAGCGCACCCGCGCTCGCTGTCTTGAGCGCCAGCAATTCATCCGCCTTGAAGCCGGGCGCCACCTGCGACAGCGGCTGCGCGACGGCGGTGGCGTTGCTGTTGCCGAACGCGAGTTGATAAGGCGGCTTGCCGCTGGCCAGGAAGACGACGGTGGCCGGCGTCCAGCCCAGGCGCAGGGCGGGCGCGCTGCTGGCGGAGAAAGGGAGTTCCGTGGCCGTCTGCAGCACCCACTCGTTTGTCTGCGTCACCGGCATGGCCAGGTCGCCCGAGATCCTTTCCTTGCCGTCGAGGCCGATGCGGTAAAACGTGGTGCTCAGCAGGGGATCGAAATACGCGCCTTGCGCGGGGCGTGCCTGTTGGCGCAGGTGCAGCCGGTGCCGGGGAACATAGCTGTTCTGGCGATACACGCCCAAGGCCACGGGCAGGACCGTGTTGGTCTGCGTCAATTGCAGGGCGATGCTGTCGGCAGGAATGGCGAACGGAGTGGCGTAGCGCCATTCATTGGCCTGCTTGCCGGGTGCGCCTTGCAGCACGACGGCGGCGCGCGGAGGGGCGATGTCCGTTTCGCTGACGGCTTGCGCCGTGATCGCCGCAAAGGCCAGCGGTTCGCCCGCTTGCCAGCTCAGGCGCGCATAGCGAAACGCGCGCGGCGCGAAGGCGATGCTGTCGTTGGCCAGGGTTTGCGTGTCGCTGTTGCTGAGCCAATTCAGGGTGGTGGTGCCGATGGCGTCCCATTGCTTCAGGTCATCGCTCACTTCCAGCAGCACTTGGGCGCTGTAATTGTCCGTGCGGGCCGGTGGTGTGAAGCGCAAGGCGGCGATGCGCCTGTCTTGCGTTTGTTTGCCCAGGTCGAGGATCAGCGCTTGCAGCGCCGCCGTGCTGGCCGCCGCACCGGCGCGGGTGCTGACCGACAGCAAGCGCCCATCGTCAGCCGTGCGGATATCGATGCCTTGCAAGCCATCGCCAGTGTGCTGCGCGCCCGTGACGGGGAAAATGCGGGCTGGAATGTTGCTGCGTTGCGTGGCCGATTGCGCGGGCGGCGCCGCCATGGCGTAGGCCAGGCGCTTGCCGTCGGCATCGAACAGGCGCACGTCGGCCAGGCTGGGCGAGCTGGCGTGCAGGTAGACTTCCCTGGGCAATGACAGCTGGACGATGCCCGCGCCGGCCGGCACGGTCACCGGCATGCTCCAGCCGTAGTCGTGTGGCCGGTCCTGGGGCGGCGCGGCCAGCGCGGCGCCTGCCATCAACACAATGCCGAACATGAGTGTGGTTTTCATGCTGCTCCCGGTTGCGGTTCGGCTGGCGCTGGCGCGGCAGCCTTGGGGAAGGGGGCCAGGTAGCCGATCAAGACCATCAGCAAGCCGACACCGACAAAGGAAATGATGCGTTCGATGCCGCCCACGTTGGACAGGTCGATCAGGAACAGTTTCACGACAACCAAGCCCAGCAGCACGGCACCGAGGCTCCATTGCTGGCGCCGCTGCTGGCGTGCCGCGTGGCGCATCAGCAGCAGGGCAGTGACGCTCCACACGAGCGACAGCATCGCTTGCACGAACTGCGAGGCCAGCATGGCGTCAAAGGTGTAGGGCACGCCGACATAGTGCGAGACGGTGCGCAGCAGCATCAGGTTGAACCAGCCGTACAGCAAGCAGGCGGCCGCGACGGGCAAGCGCGCCTGCCACAGGGCGGGCAGCGGTGACTGTTTTGCCGGCAGCAAGCGGTAGCTGGCAATGGCCAGCAGGACGGCAAAACCCGTGCTCAAGTCCAGCGGATTGAGCAGCGGCAAGTAGGGCAGGGGTGCCATGGCGCCGTCGTCGACAATATTCCAGGCGGCGATCAAGAGCAGCGACCATAGCGCCCCCAGCGGTATCAGGGTGCGCTGGTACCACGCTGCAATCGGCGCCACCGGCCAGGCGCCGGCGCGGCAGCGGCGGATCAGCCAGGCCAGCACCAGCATCATGGCCCAGGCCGGCAAATAGCGGGCCCAGGCGGGGCTGACGCTGCCTTCGTGGCGCGCCAGCAAGGCGCCCACGTGCATGGCGCCCACGGGCCACAGCATCAGCCATGGCGCGGCCGCGCGCAAGGTATGCAAGAGGCGCAGCGCCCGCGCGTCGAGTTGCCAGCCCGCTTTTGGCCAGGCCAGCAGCAGGTATTCGCCGGCCGCCAGCGCGCATCCCAAGGCCAGCCAGCTCAAGCCCGTCGGCAGGTAATCGCGCAGGTACAGCGCCAGCAGCAGGTTGGCGCTCCACAGGCCCAGGCCCAGCCAGGCGGCGACAGTGAACCAGCGCAGCTGTGGCCAGTCGAGGCGCCGCGCCAGGAGGGCGAACGCGGGCGTCGTGACGCACACGGCGATCAGGTACAGCGCCAGCCAGTGTTCGCCCGCGTGCGGCTGCAGCGTCAGGTCGCCGTCGATCAAGCGCAGCAGCCAGCTGGTGAAGGGCACGACGATGGCGGCAAACCACAGCAAGCCGCTCCACACCAGCAGGGGGCGCGCTACCAGGGCCAGCAGTTCGTCGCCGCCGCGTGCGCGCAGCGCAAGGAAGCGGGCGCTGGCAAAGGCGGCGGCGCCCAGCAGCAGGGCGCTGAGGAAGGAACCGTCGAACAGGCTGGCAGGGTGCTGGTCCCAGGCCCAGCTGGCGCGGCTCAGCATGACCATGCCGGCCAGCACCTGCACGGCCAGCAGCAGGGCGCGCGGCGCATGCCATTGTTCGCGCCGCGCCAGCGCCGCCAGCAAGGCTGCCACCGCCAGCGCGCTGACGGTCAGCAGGTTCAGTTGCGTGGCGGCAGCCGTGCGCAGCAGGATTTCGGTCCAGATGCCGCCCAGCAGCCAGGCCGTGGCCGCCGTCAGGAACAGCACGGACAGGCTGCGCATGAATTCCGGATGCAAGTGGCTGCCATGGCGGCGGAAATTGTAGGCCATCACCAGCGCTGCGGCGGCCAGCAGCGCGCAGCCGAGCCAGATGTTGGCGTCCAGGGCCGCTGCCGTATTGAGTTCCTGCATGGCGATGAGGAAGGCAATCCAGGCGGCCCCCTGCACCAGCAAGCCGAAGGCCCAGGCCAGGGTCTGGCGCTGGCGCAAGCCGACCCAGACGATGCCCGCGCCTTCCAGCGCCCAGGCGGCGGACGTCCAGCGGCCATCCAATGCAAACGGAATGGCCAGCGTGCCAAACACGATGCCCAGCGCCAGGAAGGCTTCGGCCAGCAGTTTGAAGCCGTTCCTGCGCCACAGGGCCACGGCCAGTCCCGTGTAGGTCAAGCCGGCAAGCAGCGCGGAAAACGCCAGGCCGAAGTCAAAGTGCCGCACCAGGCCGTATTGCAGGCCCATCGCCGCCAGCGGCGTGCCGAACACGAGGGTGCCATCCACGTAATGTTTCAAGCGCGGCGCCTGGCGCGCGCAGTAGGCAATCGCGATGCCGATATAGAACAGCACGAAGATGATCAAAAACAGCTGCGTCGACAGGTAGTGCTCGGGCGAGTAGCGCAGCAGGCCCCAGGTGGTGGCGACGACGAAGGTAAAGCCAAAACTGAGCACATTCAGGACGCGCCAGGCGCGTTTCAGGGCGATGGCGAAGACGCCCGCGTTGAGCAGCGCGTAATAGCTGAACAGGCCGATATGGTTGCCGCTGCCCGTCGACACGAGCAGGGGCACGGCAAAGCCGCCGACGATGCCGAAGACGGCCAGCCAGACGGCGTTTTGCAGCACCGCCAGCAAACACGTGAACGCCGTCAGCACGAACAGCACGGCAAACGCCATGCCGGCCGGGATCAGTTCATACAGGCGGAAGGCGCCGAACGTCACCAGCATCAGTATCGCCAGCGCCGTGCCCTGCAGCGGCAGGCTGATGCCGGGGCGGCTGGTGCGGATGCGCCAGGCCCAGGCCAGCAGGGCGATGTCGGCCAGCGCGATGCCGGCCAGGCGCAGTTCGATGGACACGGTGACCTGCGCCGACACGTACTTGAGCAGGAAGCTGACGCCGAGGAACAGGATCAGCAAGCCCAGCTTGGCGACCAGGTTGCCGGTAAACAGCCAGTTCCTTGCCTTGGCAACGAGGCCGTCCGGGCGCGCGATCCAGGACGGGGTGTTGGGGGCGGCTGGGGCAGGTTTGGCGGGAGCTGGCGCAGTGGGGGGCGATGGCTTCGGCGGCACGGGAACGGCAGGCGCGGCCTTTGCCAGTTCGACCGGCTCGATCACGGCCGCCTGCGGCGCAGGCGCGGAAACAGGAACCGGAGCAGGAGTCGGCACTGCTACTGGCGCTACGGCGGCTGGCACGGCAGAGGAGGGAGCTGGCGCTAGGTCCTGGCCTTCCAGTGTCAGCAGGCGCTGCTGGATGCCGTCGACTTCCTTGCGCAGGCGGGCCGTCAGCAATTCCAGATCGGCCACCTTTCTGCGGTATTGCAGCACCTGCACGAAGGCGGTGATCAGCAAGCCAAATATGATCAGCGTTATCAATCCAAACATGGGGGCAGCTTTCCGGGATGGTCAGGGCGAAGGCGCCCACAGTATGCGCACATTACCTTATTATCAAGAAACAGGCGATTTCTGTTGCGATAGGGAAAGTAACAAGACGCGAGGCCAGCATGGCGCGGCGCGGCGCTTTCCGTATTGACGCCAAGCAAGATGACGACATTCAGATTGTCGTGCGCAAGATAGTGCTGTATTTTAGCAATTCCTTAATTGCCGGTTCCCCATGCCATGAGTCAAAGCAGCCAGTTTTCCTTATTGTCGCAGCGCCGTTTCGGGCCCTTCTTCTGGACCCAGTTCTTTGGCGCCTTCAACGACAATCTGTTCAAGACGGCCCTGATGGTGATCCTCGCCTACGATGCGCTGAGCTGGACCACGCTCGACCCGTCCACCATCACCAACCTGATTCCGGGCCTGTTCATCCTGCCCTACGTCGTGTTCTCGGCCACGGCGGGCCAGTTGGCCGACAAGTTCGAAAAGGCGGGCCTGGCCCGTTTCGTGAAATGGATGGAACTGGCCATCATGGCGGTCGCCGCCGCCGGCTGGATGACGCATACCTTGTGGCTGCTGGTGGCCGCCGTCGTGGGCATGGGCGTGCATTCGACCCTGTTCGGCCCCGTCAAGTACGCCTACCTGCCGCAGCAACTGAAACCCGAGGAACTGGTCGGCGGCAATGGCCTGATCGAGATGGGCACGTTCGTCGGTATCTTGTTGGGCGAAATTCTCGGCGCCGTGCTGATCGTGCACAAGCCGCTGGGCGTGGAACTGGTGGCCGGTGCGACGATTGCCGTGGCCGTGTTCGGCCTGATCGCCAGCTACCGCGTGCCGCGCACGCCAGCGCCCGAGCCGGACTTGAAGGTGAGCCTGAATTTTGTCGCCGAATCGTTCCGCAACCTGAATTTTTCGCGCAAGAACCGGCCCGTCTTCCTGGCCATGCTGGGCAATTCCTGGTTCTGGTTTTACGGCGCCCTGATCCTCGCCCAGTTCCCCGTCTACTCGAAGGATTTCCTGCATGGCGACCACAGCGTATTCGTGCTGCTGCTGACCGTGTTTTCCGTCGGCATCGGCACGGGCTCGCTGCTGTGCGAAAGGTTGTCCGGCCACAAGATCGAGATCGGCCTGGTGCCGTTCGGCTCCATCGGCCTGTCGCTGTTCGGCATTGATCTGTATTTCGCCAGCAATGCGTATGCGAATACGCAAGTGGTCGATGCGCTGGCGTTTGTCAGCCAGGCGGGCGTGCCGCGCATCCTGATCGACATCGTCATGATCGGCGTGTTCGGCGGCTTCTTCATCGTGCCCCTGTTCGCCCTGATCCAGACGCGCTGCGACCCGAAACACATTTCGCGCACGATCGCCGGCATGAATATCCTCAACGCGCTGTTCATGGTGGCGGCCGCCGGCGTGGCCATCGTGCTGCTGGGCCAAGGTTTTACCATCCCGCAGCTGTTCCTCGTCACGGCCATCTTGAATGCGCTGGTGGCCGCCTATATCTTCTCCCTCGTGCCGGAATTCCTCATGCGCTTCCTCGCGTGGATTTTGATCCAGACCGTGCACAGGGTCAAAGTCGTCGATGGCGAGCGCATCCCGACGGAAGGCGCGGCCGTGCTCGTGTGCAACCATGTGAGCTATGTGGACGCCATCGTCATCATGGCGGCCAGCCCCCGCCCCATCCGTTTCGTCATGGATCACCGCATTTTCAAGATGCCGCTGATGGGCTGGATTTTCCGCACGGCCAAGGCCATTCCCATCGCGCCAGCCAAGGAAGATCCCTTCCTGATGGAAAAGGCTTTCATCGATATCGCGCAGGCGCTGCACGAAGGCGAACTCGTATGCATCTTCCCCGAGGGGAAATTGACGCGCACGGGACAGATCAGCGAATTCAAGGGCGGCATCGCCAAGATCGTCGAGCGCAGCAAGGTGCCCGTGATTCCGCTGGCGCTGCGCGGCTTGTGGGGTCATCTGTTGAGCCACCGCAACGGCCATTTGTTCGAGCGCGCCTTCAAGGCGGGCTTGCGCTCGCGTTTGTCGCTGGCCGTGGGCATGCCCGTGGCGCCCGAGGCCGCCACGCCGGAGTTGCTGCAACAGAAGGTGCAGGAATTGCGCGGCAAGTGGAAGTAAGCGTCACTCCGTTCGCATAGCCGTCCCTTCCTGTCGCTCCAGGTGCGCGCGGAGCAGGGCGGTGATGGCGTCGAAATCCACCGGTTTCGTCAGGTGATGGTCGAAACCGGCTTGCTCGGTCCGTGCGCGCGCTTCGCCCTGGCCCCAGCCCGTCAGGGCGATCATCAGCACGTCGCGCCCCTGCGCGCGCTGGCGGATCTGGCGCGCCGTCTCGTAGCCATCCATGTCCGGCATCCCCAAATCCATCACAACCAGTTGCGGCCACGCCATGTCGACGGCCGCCAGCGCCTGCGCGCCGTCATACGCGACGGTGGCCGCATAGCCTTCGAGCTGGAACAGGCTTTGCAAGGAATCGGCCGCGTCGCGGTTGTCGTCCACCACCAACACTTGCACGGGCTGGCTGGCGCTGCCGGGCGATTCACTCCCGGCGGCGGCGGGCGTGGCCATCGTAGCGCCCCGGGCAGCGCCGGCGCTGGCCGGCAAGGTGACGACGAAGCGGCTGCCACGCCCCGGGCCGTCGCTGCAGGCTTCGATGCTGCCGCCATGCATGTCGGCAAATTGGCGTGCCAGGCTCAAGCCGATGCCCAGGCCGCTTTTTATCTGGCCCGCCACCGTGCGCCCCTGTTCGAACATGGAAAAGATGCGCGCGATGGCGTCCGGGGCGATGCCGATGCCATTGTCTTCGATGCTCACCTGCAACTGCCCCTGTTCCAGGCGCGCCGTAATGTGGATGTGGCCGCCCTCCGGCGTGAACTTCACGGCGTTCGACACGATATTGGCAAAGATCTGCACCACCCTGGCATAGTCGGCGTGCAAGGTCACGGCATGCGGCGGCAATTCCAGCGTGATACCGATGTGCCGGCTGCCGGCCGCAGGCTGGCACAATTCGATGACATGTTCGAGCACTTGCTGTAGTTCAAACGCCTTGCGTTGCAGCACTACCTTGCCGCTGGTGATGCGCGCCACGTCGAGCAAGTCGTCCACCAGCCGCGTCAGGTGCGTTACCTGGCGCTCGATCACGTCGCTCAGCTTGCCCACCTGCTCCGATGCGGGAAACAGGTGCTTGAGCAAGGCCACCGACGACTTGATGGGCGCCAGCGGATTGCGCAGTTCATGTCCGAGGCTGGCAATGAATTCGTCCTTGCGCCGCTGCGTCTCGCGCACCTGGTACTGGCGCTGGCGCGCGCGCAGCATGGCGTGGGCCGAGGTGATCAGGGTCAGGATGTGGACGGGGCGTTCCAGCAGGGTCAGGTTGCCCAGGGTGGCAATGGCTTGCCGCAAGGGCAGGGAATCGAGCCGCGCGTGGGTCAGCAGGGTAATTGGCAAGTCGGACCAGTCCGGCTGATGGCGGGTATAGGCGTCGAGCACGGCGTAGACGCCCGCATGCAAGGCTTCATCCACCGTCAGCACGCCGCCGGCGCCCAGCGCCAGCTGCTCGGCCAGTTCGCCGGGCGAGCGGCAGGCATGGCTGGCGATGGCGCTGCCTGCCAATACCGTGCCGGCCAGGGCGGCATCCTGGCCGGCTGGCGCGTAGATCAGGATGCGCTGCTCCATGGCGTTTCCTAGGGGAAGGGCGTGCCGCCGATGGTGGGCAAGCCCGACAGGATGCCGTGAAAGCCGGCCAGCGCCGGGCCGATGCGGATGCCCTGCGGGCTGATCTCGAAGCGGCGGATGCTGCGCTCGTGCGCGCTGCCCCGCTTCTTGAAGACGGAAATGGCTTGCCGCACCTCGCCTTCCGTTTCGTAATAGCGCAGCATGATGACGCTGTCGGCCAGATAGCTGGCGTCGGCCGCCGTCGTCATCGAGGTGCCCAGCATGTTTTGCTGCACGCCGACGAGCAGGGTGGCCACGCCGTGCTGGCTCAGGTAATTGAGCAGTTCGTGCAGATAGGTGCTCTGGAAGCGTTCATCGGGCACCGCATGCATGTAGCCATTCAGGCTATCGATGACGATCACCCTGGCACCCCGCTGCGCCGCGTCGACGACGGCCTGGGCGAATTCGCCCGGGGTCAGTTCGGCCGGATCGATCTGCTGGGCGCTGAGCAGCCCCGTGTCGAGCGCCGCCTGCAGGTGCAGGCCCACGCTGTCGGCCCGGCTCAGGAGCTTGCTGCGCGCTTCCTCGAACAGGAACATGGCGCACGGTTCGCCGCGCTTTGTTGCCGCGTGCACGAATTGCGCGGCCAGGGTGGACTTGCCGCTGCCGGCGGGACCGGAAATGAGGGTGCTCATGCCTTCTTCCAGGCCGCCGCCCGTCATGGCGTCGAGTTCGGGCACGCCGCTCGACAGGCGCCGGTGCTCGCCGTCGCGGCGCGTCTCGGCCGCCACCAGGCGCGGATAGACGACCAGGCCCTCTTGGGCGATCTTGTAGTCGTGTGCGCCACCGCGAAACGGCACGCCCCGGTATTTCACGATACGCACGCGGTGCCGGTCATTGCCATATGCCTGGTTTTGCAGCTCCAGCGAGATCACGCAGTGGGCCACGCTACGCACTTGCAAGCCGTCGTCGAGCGCGGAACGGTCATCGATCAGCATGGTGGTGCAGTGCCGGCTGGCCAGGTATTGTTTCAAGGCCACGACCTGGCGCCGGTAGCGCAGGGGGTTTTCCGCCAGCAGCTGCAGTTCCGACAGCGAATCGAGCACGAGGCGGGCCGGGCGGTGTTTTTCGATGGCGGCCAGGATGCGCTGGTTGGTCGAGGCCAGTTCGATTTCCGACGGGTGGAAGATCGTGTACTGGCGCTCGGGGTCGAGCATGTCGTCGTTGGGCGCCACTTCTTCGATGGCGATGCCGGCCAGGTCCCAGCCGTGCGACAGGGCGGCGGCGCGCAGTTCGATCTCGGACTCGGCCAGGGCGATATACAGCACGGGCACGCCGCTGCGCGCCCCGTCGGCCAGAAATTGCAGCGCCAGGGTGGTCTTGCCCGTGCCGGGCACGCCTTCAACCAGGTACAGGCGCTCGGCCAACAGGCCGCCCATGAGAATGGCGTCGAGACCGGGCACGCCCGTTGACAGCAGCGCGTCCGGGCCGTTCGCGCCATCGTGTTGTGCCCATCCATGCGCCTGTGCCGTCATCATCGCACCCCGCTTCGCCACGCCGTGGCCAATATAGTAGCGCGTCTGCCGGAACATGTCTTTTCGATACCATTGGTAAATAATTATTCTGCCGCGCCTGCCGCGAGGAATAGCGTTGCGTCCGCTTCGGTTAGTTCAGCAAAGAAATCTTGACCCTGCTACAGTATTCACTCAATCCACCTTTTCCGCATTGTCGTTTTGCCACCGCCCGCCAGGTTCCAGGATGACTTTTCTGGCGTGCCGCCGCTGTTGCTGTCTTCATTTTATTGCCTCATTGATAATTTAATTCGCTTGATGGTTACTATGTTTCAATTGTAACGATGCTTGACGATTTTAGAATGATCGTTCATTCTTTGATCTGCGTTAATAAATTTAGTCATTTCTAACGACACTAGCCAGCTTCTTTTTCAGAAAGTCCAAGATGCAACCAACCTTTTCCCTGACGTCGCCGCGTACGAGCGGCGCTATTGCCGTTCTGTGCGCCACTGTAATCATGGCCGGCTGCAGTAAAAAACAGGAAGCACCTCACGCGCAGCAAGCGCCACAGGTGGTCGTGTTTACTGTTAATCCGGCCGCGTTGCCGATGAGTGCCGAATTGCCCGGCCGTACAAATGCCTACCAGGTCGCCGATGTGCGCCCGCAAGTCGGTGGCTTGATCCAGAAGCGCCTGTTCGTCGAAGGCAGCGATGTGAAAGCGGGCACGGCCCTGTACCAGATCGATTCCGCCACGTATCAGGCCGCCGCCAATTCGGCCAAGGCCGCACTGTCGAAAGCCAAGGCCAACTTGCTGACGGCCGGCCCGAAAGCGGCCCGCTACAAGGAACTGGTCGCCATCGAAGGCGTGAGCCGCCAGGAATACGATGATGCCGTCGCCGCGTTCGAGCAAGCGAAGGCAGACGTCGAGTCCGCCACTGCGGCGCTGGAATCGGCCAACATCAACCTGCGCTACAGCACCGTGACGGCGCCGATCAGCGGCCGCACCAGCCGCTCGACCGTGACGGCCGGCGCGCTGGTGACGGCAGGCCAGGCCGACGCGCTGACGACCGTGCAGCAACTGGACCCGATCTATGTCGACGTGACCCAGTCGAGCACCGACCTGCTGCGCCTGAAACGGCAGATGGCCGACGGCTCGCTGAAAAAAGCGGGCGAAGGCCAGGCCAAGGTCGATCTGATCTTGCCGGACGGCAGCAAGTACAGCGAATCGGGCAAGCTGCAGTTCGCCGGCGTGTCGGTCGATCCGACCACGGGCAACGTGATCTTGCGCGCGCTGTTCCCGAACCCGAAAGGCGAATTGCTGCCAGGTATGTACGTGCGTGCGCAGCTGGAAACGGGCGTGGATGAGAAAGCCATTACCGTGCCGCAAGTGGGCGTGACGCGCAACCAGAAGGGCCAGGCCACGGCCATGATACTGAACAAGGAAAACAAGGTCGAGCAGCGCGTGCTGACCACCAGCGGCACCGTCGGCACCAACTGGCTGGTGACGTCCGGCCTGGCCGCAGGCGACCGCGTGATCGTGGAAGGCTTGCAAAAAGTCAAGCCAGGCGCCCCAGCCGTTGCCGTGCCGGCCAAGGCCGAAGCCGCTCCTGCGCCCGCCGCTGCCGCCTCTGCCGCAGCATCGGCTGCCAGCGCCCACTAATTCAGGAGAATATTAATGGCCCGTTTTTTCATTGACCGCCCGATTTTTGCCTGGGTGGTCGCGATCGTCATCATGCTTGCCGGCGTGATTTCGATCCTCAGCCTGCCGATCGCGCAGTACCCGAGCATCGCTCCGCCGTCGATTTCGATCAGCGGCTCCTACCCTGGCGCTTCCGCCAAGACCGTGGAAGATGCCGTTACCCAGGTCATCGAACAAAAGATGAAGGGTATCGACGGCTTGCGCTACATGTCCTCGTCGAGCGATGCGACTGGCGGCATCAGCATTACGCTGACGTTTACCAGTGGCACCAATCCCGACATCGCCCAGGTGCAGGTACAGAACAAGCTGCAGCTGGCCACGCCACTGCTGCCGACGGCTGTCACGCAACAGGGTCTGGTCGTGTCGAAAGCGACGAAGAACTTCCTGATGGTGTTCGGTTTCATTTCCGAAAACGGCAAGATGGACCAGACCGACTTGAGCGACTATGTGGCCGCCAACGTCGTCGATCCGCTCAGCCGCGTACCGGGCGTGGGCGACGTGACCCTGTTCGGTTCGCAGTACGCCATGCGTATCTGGCTCGACCCGGCCAAGCTGCAAAGCTTCAACCTGACCCCGGCGGACGTGATCACGGCCGTACAGGCGCAGAATGCGGAAGTGTCGGCCGGTGAGCTGGGCGGCACGCCGTCCGTCAAGGGCCAGCAGCTGAACGCCACCGTCTCGGCGCAAAGCCGCTTGCAGACGGCCGAACAGTTCGGCGCCATCTTGCTGAAAACTACGACCAACGGCGCCATGGTGTACTTGAAGGACGTGGCCAGCATGGAACTGGGCCGCGAGAACTACAACACCGTGGCCCGCTACAACGGCCATGCGGCCACCGGCGTGGCGATCAAGCTGGCAACGGGCGCCAATGCGCTCGATACGGCCAATGCGGCGAAAGCCATGCTGGGCAACCTGAGCAAGCAATTCCCTGAAGGCATGAGCTACCAGGTGGCGTTCGACACGACCCCGTTCGTGAAACTGTCCATCGAAGAAGTGGTGAAAACCCTGGTCGAAGCCGTCATCCTGGTGTTCCTGGTGATGTATCTGTTCCTGCAAAACTTCCGCGCCACCCTGATCCCGACCATGGCCGTGCCGGTCGTGCTGCTCGGTACCTTCGGCATCCTGAATGCCTTCGGTTACTCGATCAATACCCTGACCATGTTCGCCATGGTGCTGGCCATCGGCCTGCTGGTCGACGATGCGATCGTGGTGGTGGAAAACGTCGAGCGCGTGATGAGCGAAGAGGGCTTGTCGCCGCTGGAAGCGACGCGCAAGTCCATGACGCAGATCACGGGCGCGCTGGTCGGTATCGCCATGGTGCTGTCGGCCGTGTTCGTGCCGATGGCCTTCTTCGGCGGTTCGACGGGCGTGATTTACCGCCAGTTCTCGATCACGATCGTCTCGTCGATGGTGCTGTCCGTCGTCGTCGCGCTGGTGTTTACGCCCGCCTTGTGCGCCACCTTGCTCAAGCCGGTCGAAAAGGGCCATCACGCGACGAACAAGGGTTTCTTCGGCTGGTTCAACCGCAGTTTCGATCGCAGCAGCAACAAGTACCAGGGCATGGTTGGCGCCATGATCCGCCACCGCGCCCGCTCGATGCTGCTGTACGTGCTGTTGCTGGCCGGCCTGGTGTTCATCTTCATGCGCCTGCCGACCTCCTTCCTGCCGGAAGAAGACCAGGGCATCCTGTTTACACAGATTCAATTGCCGACGGGCGCCACGCAAGAGCGCACCCTGAAAGTGATCGAGCAGGTCGAAGACCACTTCATGAACAGCGAGAAGGACAACGTCGCTTCCGTGTTTGCCGTGGCCGGTTTCAGCTTCGGCGGTAACGGCCAGAATACGGGTATCGCCTTCGTGCGCCTGAAAGACTGGTCGCTGCGCAAGGACGTGGCGCAAAAAGCGCCGGCCGTGGCCGGTCGCGCCATGGGCAAGCTGTTGCAGATCAAGGATGCGATGGTGTTTACGTTCGCTCCGCCTGCCGTGCTGGAACTGGGTAACGCCACCGGTTTCGACATGCAGCTGCAGGATATCGGCGGTGTCGGCCATGACGCCCTGATGGCGGCGCGTAACCAGTTGCTGGGCATGGCGTCGCAGAATCCGGCCATGGTCGGCGTGCGTCCGAACGGCCAGGAAGATACGCCGCAGTACAAGATCGACATCGACCAGCAGAAAGCCACCGCGCTGGGCTTGCAGATCTCGGAAATCAACCGCGTGCTGAGCGTGGGCTGGGGTAGTTCGTATGTGAACGACTTCCTCGACCGCGGCCGTGTGAAGAAAGTGTTCATGCAAGGCAATGCCGAATCGCGCATGCAGCCGGAAGACTTGAACAAGTGGTTCGTGCGCAATAGCGCTGGCCAGATGGTGCCGTTCTCGGCCTTCGCCACGGGCAAGTGGATCTACGCTTCGCCACGCCTGGAACGCTACAACGGCTTGCCGTCGGTAGAGATCCTCGGTACGCCGGCGCCGGGCCAGAGCACGGGCGCCGCCATGAACGCGATGGAAGAGATGGTCGCCAAGCTGCCGCCTGGCATCGGCTTCAGCTGGACCGGCGTGTCGCTGGAAGAGCGCGAATCCGGTTCGCAGACACCGCAGCTGTATGCGCTGTCGCTGCTGATCGTGTTCCTGTGTCTGGCCGCGCTGTATGAAAGCTGGTCGATTCCGTTCTCCGTGCTGCTGGTGGTACCGCTGGGCGTGATCGGCGCCGTGCTGGGCACGTGGTTCTTCGGCCTGTCGAACGACGTGTACTTCCAGGTGGGCTTGCTCACGGTGGTGGGCCTGTCGGCGAAGAACGCGATTCTGATCGTCGAATTCGCCAAGGAAATGCAGGAATCGGGCATGTCGCTGCTGGACGCGACCTTGCACGCGGTGCGTCTGCGTCTGCGTCCGATCCTGATGACCTCGATCGCCTTCGGCCTGGGCGTGTTGCCACTGGCGATCTCCAGCGGCGCCGGTTCCGGCAGCCAGAACGCCATCGGTATCGGCGTGCTGGGCGGCATGTTGACGGCCACGTTCCTCGGTATCTTCTTCGTGCCGGTGTTCTTCGTGCTGGTGCGCGGCTTCTTCTCGAAGTCGGACGCGCCCGCCACGCCGGCGACGCCTGGTTCGCCAGCCGTCACGCTTTCTAAGGATGCGCATTAATATGAAAAAAACGCTACTCTCCATGGCGGCACTGGCCTTGCTGGCCGGTTGCAGCCTGGCTCCCACGTACGAGCGTCCGGCAGCGCCGGCGCCCACGGGGTGGCCGACCGGTCCTTCCTACAAGGCCGACGCGGCCGCCGCCGACGCCAAGCCGGTGGCGGACGTCGCCTGGCGCGAGTTCTTTGCCGATGCGCGCTTGCGCCAGGTACTGGAACTGGCGCTGGCCAACAACCGCGACCTGCGCGTCTCGATCCTGAACATCGAGAAGGCGCGCGCCACCTACGGCATCGAACGCGCCGCCCTGATCCCGACCCTGTCGGCCTCGGGCGGCCAGTCGGCCACGCGCATTTCGAAAAACGCCAGCCCGACGGGCGAAGCGTCGATCAACCGCCAGTACACGGCGAACCTGGGCGTGTCGGCCTACGAGCTGGATTTCTTCGGCCGCGTGCGCAGCCTGTCCGACAGCGCGCTGGAACAATACCTGGGCACGGAAGAAGCACGCCGTGCACAGCAGATCAGCCTGGTGGCCGAAGTGGCCAGCACCTATCTGAACCTGGTGGCCGACCAGCAGCGCCTGCGCGTGGCGCAAGACACCTTGAAGAGCCAGCAATCGTCGTATGACCTGGCCGTGCGCCGCTTCAGTGCCGGCGCCACGTCGGGCCTGGACAAGTACGATGCCCAGACCAGCGTGGAATCGGCCCGTTCCGACGTGGCCGTCTACACGAGCCAGGTGGCGCTCGACCAGAACGCGCTGGTGCTGCTGGTGGGCGGCCCCGTGCCGGCCGAGCTGCTGCCGCAAGGCGAGTTCGGCGCCGTGACGGCCCTGGCGGACATTCCGTCCGGCCTGCCGTCGGACGTGCTGCAACGCCGTCCCGACGTGCTGGCGGCCGAGCGCACCCTGCGCGCGGCCAACGCCAACATCGGCGCGGCGCGCGCGGCCTTCTTCCCGCGCATTTCGCTGACGGCGACGGCGGGTTCGGTCAGCGACAACCTGTCCGGCCTGTTCAAGGCGGGCAGCGGCACGTGGAGCTTCCTGCCGCAGATCAGCTTGCCGATCTTCGATGGCGGCGTGAACCGCGCCAACCTCGATATCGCCAAGGTGCAGCGTGAAATCTCCGTGGCGCAATACGAAAAGGCGATCCAGGTCGCCTTCCGTGAAGTGTCCGATGCGCTGGCCCAGCGCGGCACCATCGACGAGCGCCTGCAGTCGCAGGTTTCGCTGGTCGAGGCGTCGACGAAGAGCTACACCATCCATGACGCGCGCTACAAGCAGGGCGCCGAGTCCTACCTGAACGCCCTGGTGGCCCAGCGCGCGCTGTACACGGCGCAGCAAAGCCTGATCACGGCGCGCCTGGCCAAGTCGACCAACCTGGTCACCCTGTACAAGGTGCTGGGCGGCGGTTGGCAGCCTGAGCAGACAGCCGTCGCGGCGGCTGGCGGCGCCCAATAACCACGGGGACGCCGACGCCGGCCTTGCCCTTGTTCGCAGGGGCAGGGCCGGCGCGCTACTGGAAAATCATGAACCAAGTTGAAAAGAAGCATCCGGACCCCGAGCGCGCCAACACGCGGCGCAAGCAGGTGCTAGATGCGGCCGAGAGCTGCTTCAGCCGCCGCGGCTTCCACGGCGCCAGCATGGCCGAGATATCGAAAGCGGCCGGCATGAGCGCGGGCCACATCTATAATTATTTTGACAGCAAGGATGCGATCATCGCCGCCTTCGTCATGCAGAATACGGAGCGGGTGTCGAACCTGATGCAGGACCTGGCGCAGCGCGAAGACCCGCTGCAGTCCGTGATCGACAATGCGGGCGATCACGTGCTCGAGGCGCTGGACCAGAAAACGTGGCTGATGCCGCTCGAGATTTTTGCCGAAGCGTCGCGCAATCCGGTGATCGCCGAAATGCTGCGCTCGGCGGACGTGCGCTCGCGCCAGTTGTTCCTTGCCATCGTCCGCGACGCGCGCATCAAGCGAGGATTGCCGGCCGACGAGGAAATGCTGCAAGGACGCCTCGATGCGCTGGTGGCCCTGTACCAGGGCTTGCCCGTGCGCTTCATTCATCATCCGGACGTCAAGGTCGAACCGCTGATCGCCGGTTTCCGCATCGTCCTGAGGGCGCTGCTGCTGAGCGAATAGAGGGTCTGGCCGGGCCATGCAAAAAAGTTTGCGCAGTTCGACATGAATCATGCGCAAAGCATGGCAAAAACCTAAAAGCGTCTGCTATAATTCCCACCTCGTCGGGGCGTAGCGCAGCCTGGTAGCGTACATGCATGGGGTGCATGGGGTCGGAAGTTCGAATCTTCTCGCCCCGACCATTAGATTCAAGGAATTAGGCCACTCTTCGGAGTGGCCTTTTTCTTTTGGTGCGAGGTTTTTACCCCTGCATTTACCCCTACGAAAACATGGGCTTGTTTGCAATCATTTGGCATGGGTTGAAACAGGTTCTTCCTCTTGACGATTGACCCTCCCTCCATGTCCTCGTGAACGCCGCGACCTTGCCAGCGTCGGATAATGCCGAGTAATGCCACATCGATCACTGCAATTGCTCACGCAATGTCATGAGCAGGATAAGCGCACGGGCGATGCCGACGTGCTGATGCCTGCAGCCACGCTGCAGGCGTACCCTAAGGACAGCCGCAGGAGCGGCGGATGCGCATGGTCACAGGCATGCGCACCACGCTGCGCGCCGCGTCCGGTTCCCTCATGCGTCGGATCAGCAGGCTCACCGCGCGCGCGCCGATGTCTTCCAGCGGCTGGGCGGTGACAGTCAGGCTGGGGCTGTGCAGGTCGGCCCAGTCGAGGTCATCGAAACCGGCGAAGGCTATTTCCCCCGGTATCGCCACGCCAGCTTCCTTCAATGCGCGCATCGCGCCCAAGGTCATCAGGTTGTTGCCGGAGACGATGGCGCTGGGCCGGTCGGGTAGGGCCAGCAGCGCGTGCACGGCCAGGCGCGCCGGTTCGATGCTCGATTCGCCGTATGCCACCAGGCGCTCGTCGATGGCCACCCCGGCCGCCGCCAGCGCCCTGCGGTAGCCTGTCAGCCGCTCGCCGCTGGTCGAGTTCCACTGCGCCCCGGACAGGTAGCCGATGCGGGTGTGGCCGTGTCCGATCAGGTGCGCCACCAGCGCCTGCATCGCCTCGGTGTTTTCGACGCCGACCTGGTCGAATGGTGTCGGCAGCAGATGGTCGACCAGCACCGCCGGGATCTGGTTGGCCTCCAGGTACTTCAGCGAGCGCAGCGCGCCGTCGTTGGTCGGCGCCATCAGGATGCCGTCGACCCGGCGCTGGTGGAAGGCCTGGACCACGCGCAGTTCCTGCTCGGGGTCGTCGTGGGTGTCTGCAAACAGCATCATCAGGCCGGCCTTGCCGCAGGCGGTGTCGATGGCCCGCACGATTTCCGAAAAATAATGGTTGGCGAACGTCGAGATGGCCACGCCTATCGTGCTCGTGGTCGAGCGCGCCAGCGAGCGCGCCAGCGAGTTGGGGATGTAGCCGGCCGAGGCGATGGCCAGACGCACCACCTGCTCGGTTTCCGGGTCGACCCGCCGGGTCCCGTTGATGACGTGAGAAACGGTGGACACGGATACGCCGGCAACCCGGGCGACGTCGTTCATGTTAGCCAAAGAGCGGCCCTTCCATTGTTTTGTGTTTGGTCGTGCAGGATAGCACGGCCAGGCGCAAGCGCTTGCGCGCAGAGGATGGAAAAATTGACAACTGTCAGAAATAGTGGTTATTTTTGCCGCGCAAGCGCTTGCGCAAGCGCTTGTATGTGTCGTACTATCTATTCGGAGCTTGAAATGAGGAAAGCCGCGGCATCGCGGCGAGTCCGTTTCATGACACCGCGCGCAGACGCGGCCTCCGCACCAGCCGACTTGGCGGACCAGTACTACCTATATGGAGACAAGACAGATGAAAACATTCGTAAGCGCCCTGGCGCTGGCCGGACTGACCGTGCTCGGCGGCAACGCCGCAGCCGCCCAGCCGGTGATCGGCGCCCTGATCCGTAACCTCGACGACCAGTTCCTCGGCGACTACGGCAGCAATCTGAAAAAGATCGCCGCCGCCAAGGGCGCCGAGCTGAAACTGATGGACGCCCACGGCGACATGGCGACCCAGCTCGACCAGCTCAACACCTTGCTTAGCCAGGGCGTCAAGTATTTCGTGGTGGTGCCGGTGGTGACCGAAGGCAGCGACCAGATCGCCCAGGCGATCGCGGCCAAGGGCGGCGGCGCGGCATTTTCCAACACGGCACCGACGGTAAAGGCGCTCAAGACGGGGCGCAACTTCTTCCTCGCTTCTTCGCCCGAATCGGTGGCAGGGCAGATTCAGGCCGGCATCGTCGACGACTACTTCAAGAAATTTCCCGCCAAGCTGGGTCCCGGCAGGTCGATCAACCTGCTGATGCTGCTCGGCCAGCTGGGTCACCCGGCGCAGATCTACCGCACGCAGGCGGTGCTGGCGTCGCTGCAGCAGAAGGGCTATAAGGTCAATGTACTGGCCAAGGACACCGCCAACTGGCAGCCGGAGGAAGCGCAGCAAAAGATGGACGCCTGGCTCAACGCCTACCGCGGCAAGTTCAACCTGGTGCTGGCCAATAACGATTCGATGGCGCTGGGCGCGGTCGAGTCGCTGGTCACCGCCAAGTACGTCGATGACCCGGCCCGGCCGGGCGTCGACGTCGACGGCGACGGTACCTCGCTGAAGGTGCCGGTGATCGGCGTTGACGCCACCCCGGTGGCGCTGCGCTCGATGGCCGAGAAAAAACTCTACGCCACCGTGCTGCAGGACGCCGGCGAGCAGTCGGCGACGGCCTTTGAGCTTGCCTATCTGATGGCCACCAAGGGCGCCGTCGGCGGCGCCACGGTGCGCGGCTACAAGCCGCTGGCCGTCGCCATCGAAGAAGCCCCCGCCAACAACGCGGCGATCATCGGGCAGGTCTACCTGGTGCCCTTCAAGGCCGTGACGCAGGAAAATTACAAGAGCTTCACGAAGAAGTGAGGCGCACCGGCAGCGCGCGCCACGCCGCCGGCCGCGCGCTGCGTCACTGGAGGGGACGAACATGGATGGCAAGCCTTACGTTATTGAGATGAACAACATCAGCAAGCGCTTTCCCGGCGTGCAGGCGCTCGACGGCGTCACGCTGAGGCTGCGCCCGGGCAAGGTGCATGCGCTGATGGGGGAGAACGGCGCCGGCAAGTCGACGCTGATGAAGTGCCTGTTCGGCATGGTCCGACCGGATCAGGGCGAGGTGCGCCTGCGTGGCCAGGTGCGGCAGTTCCAGCATTCCCGCGACGCCCTCGACGCCGGGGTGGCGATGATCCATCAGGAGCTGGCCAACGCACCGGCGCGTTCGGTGCGCAGTAATCTGTGGCTGGGCCGCGAGCCGACCCGCCGGGTCGGGCCGCTGCGCCTGCTGGACCATCGCAAGATGCGTACGGACACCGCCGCGCTGATGCGCAAGCTGGGCATGGACATCGATCCGGACGCCATCATCGGCGAGCTGTCGATTTCACACCAGCAGGCGTGCGAGATCGCCAAGGCGGTCGCCTGCGACGCCTCCGTCGTGGTCATGGATGAGCCGACCTCGTCGCTCACCGACAAGGAGGCCGAGCAGCTGTTCCGCATCATCGGCGAGCTGACCCGGCGCGGCGTGGCGGTGGTCTACATTTCACACAAGATGCACGAAATTTTCCAGATCGCCGACGAGGTATCGGTGATGCGCGACGGACGCATGCTCGGCACCTACGACGCTGGCGCGATCGACGAGGAGCGATTGATCCAGCTGATGGTCGGGCGCGAGTCGAGCCAGCGCTTTCCCCCGCTCGACAGTGTGCCAGGCGCGGCACGCCTGAAGGTGACCGCGCTCAGTTCGCCCGACCCGCGCTCCTTCCAGCAGGTCAGCCTGGAGTTGCGCCGCGGCGAGATCCTCGGCATCGGCGGCCTGATCGGCGCCGGCCGCAGCGAGTTCGTCGAGGCCCTGTTCGGCCTGCGCCGGGTGGCCTCTGGCAGCATCGAGATCGACGGCCGGGTGGTGCGCATCCGCAGCAGCGGCGAGGCCATAGCCCAGCGCATGGGCCTGGTCACCGAGGACCGCCGCGGCTCCGGCATCTTCCCGCAGCTGTCGATCACCCGCAACACGGTGATCTGTTCTCTGGGACGCTATACAGGCCGCTGGCGCACGTTGCAGCATGCCCGCGCCGGCGCCGAGGCGGCGCGCCTGAACCGCCAGCTCGGCACCCGCAGCGCTTCGATGGAGACGCCGATCGGCAGCCTGTCGGGTGGCAACCAGCAAAAGGTGCTGATCGCGCGCTGGCTGATGACCGATCCGGACATCCTGATCATGGACGAACCCACCCGCGGCATCGACGTCGGCGCCAAGTTCGAGATCTACTCGGTCATGGCCAAGCTGGCGCGGCAAGGCAAGTCGATCATCATGGTGTCATCCGAAATGCCCGAGCTGATCGCCATGTCGCACCGCGTCATGGTGCTGTGCGAGGGCCGCCACACCGGCACCCTTGAACGCGCCCACGCCAGCCAGCAAGAGATCATGCGCCTGGCTACGCAATACCGATGACGCCGGCGCCGCCCGCGCCGTCCCACACCCCACACACCATACGGAGACAATCTAGCATGAACACCCTGACCAAGGCGGCCGGCGAGCCCGCCACGCCCGGCGCACCCGCGCCCCATCCCACCCCGGCGCTAGCGCCGGGCCGCCGCCTGCTCGCCTACCTGCGCGCGCGCACCAACCTGCTGACCTTTGTCGTGCTGGCCACGGCGCTGGCACTGCTCACCGACGGCGCCTCGCTGTCGCCGGAATCGATCAAGAATCTGGCCGTGGCCGAGTCGGTGCGCGCCCTGGCCGCGCTGGGCGTGGGCATGATCATCATCACCCGCGGCATCGACCTGTCCATCGGCGCGGTCGTGTGCCTGGTCAGTAGCGTGGCCGCCTCGTTCGCCCAGAACAGCGACTACGCCGCCGCACTGTATCCGGGTGTCGTGTTCCCGTTGTGGTTGCCGGTCGTGGCCGGCGTGCTGACCGGCGCCGCCTTCGGCCTGCTCAACGGCCTGCTGGTGGCGCTGGCGCGCATCCCGCCCTTCATCGCCACGCTGGGCACGATGTCGGTGGCCTTCGGCTGCCAGCTGATCTACACCCGTGCCAACGTGGTCGGCAGCCTGACGGACGCCTACAAGGAAATCGGCCAGGGCGCGCTGTTCGGCGTGCCCCACCTGGCGCTGTTCGCGTTGCTGGCCGCCGCCGCCGTGTACCTGATGCTGGCCCACACGCGCCAGGGCGCCAGCCTGTACGCCATCGGCGGCAACCCTGCCGCGGCGCGGGTGTCGGGCATCAACGTCAAGCGGGAACTGGTGCTGGTGTATCTGTATGCGGGCGTCCTGTACGGCATCGCCGGCGTATTGCTGTCGAGCCGGCTCGGCCTGGCCAACGCCCTCACCGGACGGGGCATGGAGCTCGACGCCATCGCCGCCGTGACCATCGGCAGCGTCTCGCAAAGCGGCGGCATCGGTACCGCCGGCGGCATGGTGCTGGGCGTGCTGACGCTGGGGATCATCAACTACGGCATGACCTTCCTCGGCGTCGACTCCTACTTCCAGCTGGTGATCAAGGGCGGCATCATCATCGTCGCCGTCTACTTCGACATGAAAAAAACCGCCAGCGGCGAATAAGGGAGACGAACATGCTTGTTGGAATCCATCCCTGCGTCAGCCCCGAGCTGCTCTACGCCTTGGCGCGCATGGGCCATGGCGACGAGATCGCTGTGGTCGACGCCTACTATCCGGGCCACAGCAACAACGACCTGGTGATCCGCTGCGACGGCAGCACGGCTGCCGAGCTGCTGGCCGGCGTGCTGCCGCTGCTGTGCCTGGACGACTACGTCGCCGCGCCGGTGGCGATGATGCAGCCCGAAGCGCACGACCGCTGCGACCCGGAGCTGGAGCGCGACTTTCGCGCCGCCATCGACCGCTGCTGGCCGGACACGCCGGCGATCGCCCGCATTGGGCGCCAGGAGTTTCTGGCACGCTCGCGCGCCGCCTTCGCCATCGTCGTCACCGGCGAGCGCCGCAAGTACGGCAACATCCTGCTGCGCAAGGGTGTGCCGGGGCAGCAGTGAACGGCGTCTGCCGCCAGGACGAGGGCAGGGCGGTGCGTCAGCCGACCGGCTCGATCTGGTGGCGGATGCATACAGGGGCGGGCGAACCTGCGGGCAAATCGTGATGCCAGTGGTCGCGAACGGCTAGCTTGCGGCGCGCGGTCCGCTGCCGCTGCTCTCCCGTATCACCAGCGACGATGCGAGCTGCAACTGCCGCGGCGGCGTGCCCGACAATTGCGCCAGCAGACTGTCGACCAGCGCCTTGCCGGCGTCGATCATCGGCGTGCGCACGGAGCTCAGCGGCGGCTGAAAATTGGAGGCGGTGATGATGTCGTCGTAGCCGATCACGCGCACGTCGTCAGGCACTTTTTTGCCGAGCGCCGCCAATGCGCCGATCGCGTTCATCGCCATCGGGTCGGTGGAGGCGAAAATTCCGTCGAAGCCGCCGTCGCGCGGATAGCGCTCGGTGATCGCGGCGACCACCGATTCGCGCGACTGGTTGGCCGCCAGCGTCAGGTCGGCGGCGGGAACCAGCCCGCGCGCGTGATGGGCCT
Source organism: Janthinobacterium sp. OK676 (assembly GCF_900103595.1). NCBI lineage: Bacteria > Pseudomonadati > Pseudomonadota > Betaproteobacteria > Burkholderiales > Oxalobacteraceae > Janthinobacterium > Janthinobacterium sp. OK676. Next base: position 280,434 of record NZ_FNHA01000002.1, on the reverse strand, counting down.
GCAGATAGCCGGTGTGGCGCTGGCTGATCTCGGGCAGCGCCGTGTCGCCCAGGAAGGCGATGCGCCGCACGCCCGCGTCCAGCAAGTGCGACGTCGCCAGGAAGCCGCCCTGCACGTCGTCGCCGCCCACCGAACCGTACAATTGCCCGGGCAGCCGCGCGCCCCACACCACGAAGGGCAAGCCTTGCACGGCCATCGCCGTCAATTGGTCATGATGCCCCCACTGGCCGATCAGGATAAAGCCGAGGCACCGCCCTCCCTTGTACGCCTCCGCCGCCAGATCGAGACGGTCGGCCGACACCCGTGACAGCAGCATGTCCATGCCGCATGCGGTCAGGGCATCGGCGATGCTGCCGATCAGCGTGAGAAAGAACGGCTCCGACAGCGGCAATTGCTCGACCGGGTCGTACGGCACCACCACCGAGATGGTGCGGTTTTGATTAAGGCGCAGATTCCTGGCGCTGGCATCGACGCTGTAATTGCTCGTTTTGGCCAGTTCGGTGATGCGCTTGCGGGTTTCCTCGCCGATGCGCCCGGTTCCGGACAGCACCCGCGACACGGTCGAGCGCGACACGCCGGCCATGCGCGCGATGTCTTCCATCTGCGTGCGCGATGGCCGCTGGAAAGGTGAAACCAAGCTGTCGTCCGGCTGCTTCTTGTCAGTCATTGTGAATCCCGATAACTATTTAAAAATGGCGATGCTCGCTCGCCGGGCATCTTACACCGGGCGTGCCCAACCTTCGCAACGCACGTGTCCGATGAAAAGGCAACCGATTGCGCAAAATACCCATTCCTGCATACACGTTTTTAGCTTCAAAATCATTATAAAAGTTTCTATCCATTTGAATTGTTAGATTTTAACAACAAAAAATTAAGTTATTGCAGGCAATCCCCGGAAATGCGATAGTGAGCAATCGATTGCGCAAAAGCGACATTCAGATTGCTGACCATCAAAACCCGGTACGACCGGGGTGGCGGCGCGTCGAGCACGAGGACAAGCTCGGAAACTAAAAAATCAAGGAGACCAGATGAAGTTTCAACTCACCCCCCTTTCCCTGGCGTGCGCCATGCTGGTGCAGGCCGCTGGCGCCCACGCGCAGGAGGCCGCGGTCAAGGCAGCCGACACGGGCACGCTCGAAGCGGTGACCATCACCGCCCAGCGCCGTTCGGAAGTGCTGTCGAAGGCGCCGCTCGCGGTCAGCGTGGTCAGCCAGAAGGCGCTGGATGCCCAGGGCATCACTTCGCTGACCGACATCGCCTCGTCGGTGCCCAACATGGCCGTTGCCAGCAACGGCTTCTCGATGCGCGGCATCGGCAGCAACGCCTCCTTCGGCGGTTACTCGACGGTCGCGGTCCACGTCGATGGCATCTACGAACCGAACTATCAAGTGCTGAGTCTCGGGTTGTACGACGTCGGCCGCATCGAAGCGCTGCGCGGCCCGCAGGGCACGGTGTACGGCCGCAACGCCACCGTCGGCGTAGTCAATGTGATCACCGCGCGCCCGACCGCGCGCCAGCAACTGTTCGGCGACGTCAGCTATGGCGACCACAACGACGTGACCGCGCGCGCCGTGGTGAATGTGCCGGTATCCGAGACGCTGCTTCTGCGCGCTTCCGCACTGCGGCGTACCAGCGATGGTGACGAGCCGGGCAGGGCGGTCTCCAGCCGCTACGGCAAGGTCGACCTGTCGAGCGCGCGTCTGGCTGCGGCCTGGCAATTGAGCGACAGCCTGAAATGGAACGTGTCGTTGAGCAAGCTGGAAGACAAGGGCACGATTGCGGCGGCCCACAGCGTCGCCTATAACTACTTCCCCGACGCCAACATCGCCGCCGGTAGCCTGGGCAAGCGTGTCACTGTGCCGGTCGACACCAACGTCGGCGGCATCGGCGGCGGCGGGGCCGGCACCGGCATCCGCAAGGATCTGGCCCAGACGGGGCTGCGTTCGTCGCTGGTGTGGGCCGTCAACGACGATTGGACGGTGACCTACCTGGCCGGTTTGACCAAGCTGGTCAACAACGGCGTCGACCTCAACTCCGGCATCTTCAGTCTCTACAATAAAGACAACAAGACCATCACCCGCAGCCATGAACTGAACGTCAATTACGAGAGCGACCGCCTCAAACTGGTCGGCGGCCTGTATGACTACCGCGACGAGCAGACCGGGCTCTACGGGGTGCGTATCGGCAACGTGCTGCCGGCGCCGCTGGCGGGCGTGCTGCCGCCGGGCTTCGCCTTCGCCCCCGGTGTGGGCAACCTGCCGTCCGGCTATGGCAACCTCGACGCAGCAGTGCGCAACAACGCGTTGAAGAATACCTCCCGGGCGGCTTTCGGCCAGGCCACCTACAGCGTTTCGAATGTCTGGCGCATGACTCTGGGCCTGCGAGGCACGCGCGACACGGCGCTGACCGACACCGACACCCAGGCTTGCCAGTACGGGACCATGCAGGCGCTGGCGGCCAACTTGCCGTGCAGCGTGCCGTTCGGCCCGGCGGTCAACGCTTCCGGCACCACCAGTTCGCGCAACACCAGCTACAAAGTGACCTCCGAGTTTGACCTGAGCAAAACCGACATGTTGTACGCCACCGTGTCGACCGGCTATCGCGGCGGCGGCGTCACGCCGAACGTGGCGACCCCGTACCTGACCTACAAGCCGGAGACCCTGACCAGCTTCGAGGCGGGATGGCGTGGCCGGCTGCGGGGCGACACATTGGGCCTGAACCTGACGGCCTTCAGCATGGATTACAAGGATCTGCAGGTGAGCACCATCGGCAAGAATCTGTCGGGCAACAACACCGTCGTGACCGGCAACGCGGCCACCGCGCGCGTGCGCGGCATCGAGGCCGAGCTCGATTGGAGGGTCACGCGCCAGGACCATCTGCAGGGCTTTCTTACCCTGCTCGACGCCAAGTTCGGCACCGTCGCGCCGGGCATCGACAACGCCAACGCCGTCGATGCGCTGTACAACAATTTCGCGCCGACGCCGATCAACACCGCCCCGCTCGACAACAGCGGCCGCCGCTTGCCCAACGCGCCCAAGGTCAGCGCACGCCTGCGCTACGCCCATACCGTCGAGCTGGGCGCCAACGGGCAATGGACGCCATCGATCCAGACGTATTGGCAGAGCGGCAGCCATTCGGTCATCGACAGCCTCTCCAGCACCGATCCGCTGCTCGGCTACCGCAAGGCCTACAGCAAGACCGACCTCAACCTCGACTGGCAAAGCCAGGACAGGCGCTGGAACGTCAACGCCCACGTCTACAACGCCGAGGACCGCAAGGTCTACACCACCAACACGCAGATCGTGGCGCTCAGTATTGCGTCATACATGCCGCGGCGCACCTTCGGCCTGCGTGTCGGCTACACCTTCTATTGAACGTGACCGCGCATTCAACAATATCCAACCAACGGAGTCCAGCGTATGCTAAGTAAAGTCTTTCGGCCAGCCATCCGTTCGCCCGAGGTGGGCGGCGACGGCTCGCTGATTTTCCGGGTGGAGGCACCGGCGGCCCGTCAGGTGCGGGTCGAGATCGACGCGCTGGCGGCGCCGCTGCCGCTGGACCGCGCCGCCGACGGCATCTGGCGCGGCAGCAGCCCGGTGCTGCCGCCAGACCTGTATTGCTACCGGCTCGTCATCGACGGCGTGTCCGTGCTCGACCCCGCCAACCCGTGGATCAAGCCGTCCAGCACGGGCCTGGGGGAGAGCATGGTGTTGCTGCCCGGCCAGCCCGACGCCGCTGCGTTGCCATGGCAGCATGGCGACGTGCCGCGCGGGCTGGTGGCGCGCCACAGCTACCGTTCCGCCGCCATCGGCGGCGACCGCGAGTTCCACGTCTACACACCGCCCGGTTACGACCGGCGTTCCGGCCGCGCCTACCCGGTGCTGTATTTGCTGCATGGCCTGGGCGATACCGCCGGCGCCTGGTTCAGTGCCGGCCGCGCCGACGTCATGCTCGACGCGCTGATCCACGACGGCCGTTGCCGCCCCATGCTGGTGGTGTGCCCGTCCGGGCATTGCGATCCAGGCATGGCCAGCGACCTGCCGCCGCCGTCCGCCGGGGTAGCGCTGCGCAATATCGAGCTGTTGGGCGCCAGTCTGCTCGACGAGGTGTTGCCGCTGGTCGAGCGGAGCTACTCGGTCGACGCCGGGCGGCGGGGCAGGGCGGTTGGCGGCTTGTCGATGGGCGGTGCGCAGGCGCTGTTCGTCGGTCTGAACGCGCCGCACCGCTTTGCCCATGTCGGCGCGTTCAGCCCCGCCACCTTCATGTTCGAGGGCGACTTCGAGGCCTGCCTGCGGCAGGCCCCGTCGCCGGCGGCGGTGCCGCGCCTGTCCCTCAGTTGCGGGCGCGATGACTTTTTGTTCGACGACGTCCGTGGCTTCGCCGACTGGCTGGCCGCGCGCGGCGTCGCGCACCGTTGGCAAGTGGTCGATGGCGCGCATGCATGGCCCGTCTGGCGGCGCAATTTCATCGATTTTGTCGCTACATTATTTAACAAGGATCATCATGACGACTCACTTGACAACTCTGGCGCGTAGGCGCCTGGCCGCCGCTGCTGCCGCGCTGTGCTGCGCGCTGCCGGCAGGCGCCGCGACGCCATCCCCGAACACGCAAGGCATGGTCGAGGCACCTTGCGACGGCTTGCCGGCCCTACCCGACGTGCCGCGCGCGCTGGTCGACATGTTCATCGAGCCCGGCGCCATGCGTCCCGCCGAACTGGAGCGCCTGATCGCCGGACCGGTCATGGCGCAGCGTGCCCGGGCCGAGGAGACGCGGCGCCAGCTCGACTGGCCGGACCTGTGCCATTACGCCGCCGCCAACGCTGCCGTGACGGCGGCCGGCACCGCCGTCGACGGTGTCTTCCTGGGCGACTCGATTACCGAGTTGTGGACAGAGTCGGCGGCCCGGGTGTTCGGTGACCGCTGGCTCAATCGCGGCATCGCGGGGCAGACCTCGCCGCAGATTCTGTTGCGCTTTGCCGCCGACGTGGTGGCGCTGCGGCCCCGTTTCGTCCATCTCATGGCGGGTACCAACGATATCGCCGGCAACACCGGTCCCACTTCGGCGCGGCGCTATCAGGACAACATCGAGGCCATGGTGGCGATCGCCAAGCGCCAGGGGATAGCCGTGCTGCTGGCGAGTATCCCGCCGGCGGCCAGCATGCCCTGGCGGCCCAGCCCCGGCACGCCGGCGCGCATCGAGGCGCTGAATCGCTGGCTCAAGGCGCTGGCGGTCAGCGAGGGCTTGCTTTACGTCGACTACCATGCGGTGCTGGCGGCGCCGGATGGCGCGTTCCGCGCGGACTTTTCGAACGATGGCGTCCATCCGAACAACCGGGGCTATGCGCGCATGAAAAGCGTGCTGGAATCGGCGCTCAGTCGATTGCCCGAGAAGGTATCGTCAACCGGGCGCGCCGCCACACCTACCGTCAAGGAGTAACAGCATGAGCGAGTCCGATTTCAAGGCAGTGCAGGCGGCGCCACGGCGCGCCTTTTTAAGCGCGTGCGGTGCGCTGGCGGCCGCCGTCGCGGCACACGGGGCGGCCCGGGCGGCGACGCCAGTCTCGGCGGCGCCGGGGCCGATACCGCTGCCCCCGACGGTGTCGGCCGGCTGGCCCAAGATGTTCGCGGACCTGGCGGCCTTCCCCAAACCGGCGCTGCCGTCGCCGGACGATGTGGAAGCCTGGGATGCCTTGCGCCAGCGCCTGGCGGCGATGTTCGAGGAAATGAGCCGCGAGCGCGTCGCCGCCACCGGCGTGCGATCGCGCAAGGACACGCTCGGCGGCGTGCCGGTGATATGGCTGGAGCCGCCGCACGTGCGGCGCCGGGACTGCCTGATCGTGTATGCCCACGGCGGCGCCTACACGCTCGGCACGGCCGGCTCGACGCTGCTGGCGCCGGCGCAAATGGCGCTGGCGACGGGCTTTTGCGTCGTCTCGATCGACTACACCACGGCGCCGCGCGCGAAGTGGGAACGCACCACCGACGACGTGGGCAAGGTGTTCTCCGCACTCTACGCCAATGGCTACGCGCCGCGCCGGATCGGCTGCTTCGGCGACTCGGCCGGCGGAGGCCTGCTGGCGGGTGCCTTGCTGCGCATGCGCGACCGCAACATACCATTGCCGGCCGCCGCCGCGCTGTGGTCGCCCTGGGCCGATCTCGACTTCCAGGGCGACACCTTGCTCACCCTGGCCGCCGCCGATCCCATCGTTTCCAAGGAAGCATTGCGGCCGAGCCGCGACGCCTATGTCGGCGCAGGCGAGCGGCGCAATCCGTACGCCTCGCCGGTGTATGGCAACTACAGCAAAAACTATCCGCCGACCCTGGTGCAATGCGGCTTGCGCGAGGTCTTGCTGTCGGACTCGGTGCGCTTGTACCAGGCGATGGCCGCCGGCGGCGTCGCCGTGACGCTCGATGCCTACGAGGGCATGCCGCACGTGCATCAGACGATGGCCGACACCAGCCCGGAAGCCCGGCGCGCCATCGCCAGGACGGTGGCCTTTTTAATCGGCCACGTCGAATCCTGACGCCACGCCCTGCCGAATCAAGGGGGTGCCGTCCGGCTTCGCTTTTATCAAGTTAATCACATCGGGATAACACCATGACACGCTGCTTCGTTCGATACAAACAACGCCCGCCTGCCGCCGCGGTGCTGCTCGCCTGCCTGGGCGCCATCGCCACCGCGCCGTCCTTCGGCGCCAGCTTCGAGCAACGTTGCCTGGCGATGGCTGACAAGGCGCCACCGTCCAGTACCTCCAGCACTTTCCGCGTGCGGCAGGCCATCTATCATGCCGAGGGCGAGCCCCAGGAAATCCGCCTGGAGCAGGGCGGCGCGCGCATGGCCAAATTGCCGGCCCACTGCGAATTGATCGCCGAGACGCCGGCGCGCCAGGCCGACGGCCAGCGTTACTCCCTGCGTTTCCGCCTGAGGCTGCCGTCGGACTGGAACAACCGTTTCCTGTTCCAGGGTGGTGGCGGCAGCAACGGCGACATCGGCGACGCCACCGGCAAGCTGTATGGCGCCGACGACACCGCCATCGAACGGCGTTACGCGGTGCTGAGCCAGGACTCCGGCCACGACAACGCCAGCAACAACGACCCGCTGCGCGGCGGAGCGATGGTGTTCGGTTCCGATCCGACCGCGCGCAGCGACTACGGCCACGCGTCGCTCAAGCGCAGCGCCGACGCCGGCCTTTGGCTGGTGCGCCAGTACTACGGACAAAAACCGCGCTATAACTATTTCGTCGGCTGTTCCAAGGGCGGGCAGGAGGGCATGGCGTTCGCCCAGCGCTATCCCGAAATCTTCGATGGCATCATCGCTTCCGCACCGGGCTTCGCGCTGCCCAAGGCGGCTCTGGCGGAGGCCTGGGACACGCGCGCCTTCAGCCGTGTTATCCAGGCGCCCGGCGGCGCCGGCTTCGACGTGTCGCGCCTGCATACCGCCTTCAACGGCGTGCAGCTCAAGCTGGTGCGCGAGGCCATCATCGACGCCTGCGACGCCGACGATGGCCTGCGCGACGGGATGGTCGCCGACGTGGACCGCTGCACCGATCCGAAGGTGCTGGCGCAGCTGCGCAAAAAGACCTGTACGGCCGGTGGCGCGACGGCCGGCTGCCTGAGTGTGACGCAGATTGACGCGCTGGTCGAATCGATGCGCGGGCCGTTGGGCAGCGCCGGTCAGTCTCTCTATAGCCGCTGGTACTGGCCGTCCGGGATCGACAGTCCGGCGTGGCGCGTATGGAAGATCGGCTCGGAAGATGGCCAGGTGCCGCCGCTTAACGTGGTGCTGGGTGGCCAGGCGCTGGCCTCGGTGTTCAGCACGCCGCCGGTGATGTTGCCGCCGGGACCGCAGGCGCTGGCCGACTATCAGACCGGACTTGACTTCGACAGCGCGGCGGCAAAGGTCCAGGCGGTGGCGGCGCCATTCCGGCACTCGGCCTGGGAAGACATCTCCGCGCGCTCGACCGACCTGACGCGCTTCAAGGCGCGTCACGGCCGCCTGATGGTTCCGCATGGCGAATCCGATCCGGTGTTTTCGCTGGCCGACACGCTGGACTGGTTCGAGCAGTTGAACCGGCGCGAGCATGGCCGGGCCGGCGAGTTCGCGCGGGTGTTTCCTGTGCCGGGAATGTGCCACTGCTCGGGCGGTCCGGCCACGACGCAGTTCGATTCCCTGGCGGCGATGGTGGACTGGGTGGAGCACGGCCGCGCGCCGGATCGTCTCGAGGCCAGCGCAGGACCGGACACGCCATGGCCGGGCCGGACCCGCCCCCTTTGCCCGTATCCGCGAGTGGCGCGCTACCGCGGCAATGGCGATCCCGAAAAGGCGGAGAATTTCGCTTGCATGCCTTGATAGCTCAGGCCTTCCGACCGCCTACACCAGATTGATCAGGTGGGCGTGCCAGCGCTCGCGTCAAGCTCAACCCTGCCGTCACGTTATGGCTCAACCGTGTGAGCGGTGGCCTATTCGTGTGGTCCGGGGTTAAAGGGACATTACCAAGGCAGAACTGGAACTCGATACCATGCCCCCGATACCGCTGTCGCGGCGGTCTGCTCTCAAATGGAGTCGCTCGTCGTGGAGCAATGCAATGGCGCCCGGCTCGTCCATCGAGTCCGGCAGCGAACTGCCGCCGGATGGTGCCGGCGCAGCCAGGCCGCCTTTTGACCGCGTCAGGCGCGGGGAAGCAATGCCTGAAGGTGCGCATAGCCTGCTGCCTGTGCGAAGTCGGGCAGTCGCCAGATGGCGTCATTGACACCCCAGGTGCCGTCGACGACATGGTGGAGGATGACGGATGTCGCTAACTGCCGTTTCTCGGCCGCTGGCAGAGATTGCTGGAACGCCGCGTGGACCAAATCGACATACATGGCCTGGGACGCGTCGTCCAGGACGCCGGCCGGAACGTAGATCACGGCAAGGCAGGGCAGCAATCGTGCGCTCATGTCGCTTGCGCCGCAGGTCCAAGCGCCTGGCTCCACTTCGTCGATGAGCACCCAGCACATTGACCGTTTCCGCGGGTCGTCGGGAATTTGCTCCGCGGCGGCGGCAGCGTCGTTGAGCTTTTGCACCAGGGCGGCGCGATGTTCGCTTGGAAATGCACCCTTCGGTATCTTGACGAGAATGTTAGGCATGGTCAGCTTTTCTGTGTGTGGATCGGAGCTTGTATTACAACCTCGATTGATGCAGACTCACAGTGTCTGTTTTGACATATTTCGAGCTATTTCAGCCAATGCATGATTTCACGGTTCTGGTCTTGTCAGGCGCCTTTGCGTCGAGTGTCGCGCTGACCCTCGATATGTTATCGGCCGCCGCGTCGCTGGCTGCCACTGCCGCTTGCGCTACGCCTCGTTGGCGTGTGGTCACAACGCAGGGCGCCATCAAGCTTGGGCACGGCATGACCATCGACGCCACAATTCTGCCGAAAACCGCTCGTCCGGATGGTTCTACCTGGATCATTCCCGGCCTCGGCCTGGAGAGTCCGCCCGCCATCAAGGAGCGCCTGGCGCAGCCCGACGCGCTGCGGGCCGTGCAGGCCTTGCAAGCGCATGCGCAAGCAGGAGGTACCGTGGCAGCGTCGTGCTCGGCCGTTTTTCTGCTGCAGTCCGCCGGTCTGCTGGCAGGACGACGGGTCAGTACGTCATGGTGGCTGGCGCCGCTATTGCAGCAGCTGGAGCCGCGCTGCGTGGTCGATGCCGACCGCATGGTGATACGCGATGGAACGGTCGTGACCGCCGGAGCGGCGCTCGCGCAGACCGATTTGATGCTGCACCTGTTGAGCACGCAGTTCAGCCCGGTGCTTGCCGACGCCGTATCGCGTGCGCTGTTGATCGATGGCAGACAATCCCAGGCACAATTCATCGTTCCTGCCATGCTCGCCAATGGCAATGCATTGATCGCGAAGCTGGTGGAACGTTTCGAGTCCGCCTTGCCCGATCCGCCCGGCGTTGCGGCATTGGCGGCGGAATTTTGCATGTCCGAGCGCACGCTCTCGCGGCACGTGCGCCTCGCCACGGGGCGCAGTACGTCGGCATTGCTGCAGAGCGTACGGCTCAACAAGGCACGCATGCTGCTCGAAACGAGCAAGCTGACGGTTGAGCAAGTGGCTGAGCGCGTGGGTTATGTCGATACGACGGCACTCAGGCGCCTGATGCGCAAAGCGACAGGCGTGACGCCAAGGCAATTTCGACCGGCAGTTTCATCCCCATTGTAACGAACCGGGCAACTCGGCGGCGGGGCAATCTGCGCACCGCAATCAGCTTGCGGAAATACGGCAAAGTCCGCACCCTTGCGCCCGGCCGGGCGCCCGCCCAGCACATTGTCGATAACAACTCCGTCCGGTACAGCGCGCAAACTTGAAAATGCTTGACCTTCCTAGTGTGTCAGGTCGGATAAAGGTCATGGGAGTTGTTTCAGCTCAACAAAACCATGTCGACTCCAGTCGCGAAAGGCACAATGATGAAAGTCACACCAATAACCCTGATTACCGCGGTGCTGGGCACCGCGCTTGCCGTCAGCGGATGCAAGCAGACGGCGTCGCCTGCCGCTGCGGCCAAGCCGCCCGGCGTTCCCGTTGCCGAAGTGATCGTGCGCCAGGCAACACCGTACGTCGAGTTCAACGGCTCGCTGACCGCCGTCAAGCGGGTCGAGTTGCGCCCCCAGGTGGCCGGCTACTTGCAGGACGTGAGCGTGCCGGAAGGCCGCTTTGTCGAGAAGGGCAGCAAGCTCTTCGTGATCGATCCGCGCGTGTTCCAGGCGGCGGTGCATGCCGCCACGGCGCGCCTGCGCGAGGCCGAGGCGGCGTCGATGCTGGCGCAGACCGAGCATGCACGCGCCGAACAGCTGTTCGCCATGAAGATCGTCGCGCGCGACCGTCTCGACGTGGCGACGGCGGCCCTGCATGCGGGCAAGGCACAGGTCGACGCCGCCAAGGCCGCGCTCGACGCCGCTCAGCTGGAGCTCGGTTTCACGCGCGTCACGGCGCCGATCAGCGGACGTGTCGGCCAAGTGCTGGTCACCGAGGGCAACTACGTCGCCAGCGGCGTGACGCCCCTGACGACGATCGTTTCCATCGATCCCCTGCACGTGTATTTCGATGTCGATGAACGCACCTATTTGCGCTCGCTCGCCGCCGGCCGCGCCAGCGCCACCGCGCGTGGGGCGCAGGCGGCCAAGGTCATGGTGGCGCTGGCCACGGACAAGACATATGTACGTCCCGGCCGTGTCGATTTCCTGGCCAACGCCGCGGATCGCGGGACGGGTACGGTGCGTGTCCGCGCCGTCGTCGACAACCCCGATGGGAAACTCACGCCCGGCCTGTTTGCCAAGGTCCGGCTGGAGACGGGGGCGCAGCAAGCCAGGGTGCTGGTGTCCGATCAATCGATAGGCACGGACCAGGGGCGCCGCTATGTGCTGGTGGTCGGTAAAGGCGACAAGACGGAGTTCCGGCCCGTCGAGCTTGGCCCGATGGTCGACGGTTTGCGCGTGATCGAGCAGGGGCTGCAGCCGGGCGAGCGCATCGTCGTCAAGGGTCTCGTGCGCCCTGGCATGCAGGTGACGCCGCAGCCGGCCGGCATCGACGGCACGCCCGTCGCCGTGCCGAAAACCTCGGGAGCCGCGTAATGTCCTTCCCACGTTTCTTCATCGACCGCCCGATCTTTGCCATCGTCCTCTCGGTCCTGATGGTGCTCGCCGGCATCGTCGCCTTCTTCCAGATGCCGCTCAGCGAGTATCCTGCCGTGACGCCGCCGACCGTGCAAGTGAGCGCCGCCTATCCTGGCGCCAATCCCAAGGTGATCGCCGAAACGGTGGCGGCGCCGCTCGAGCAGGCCATCACCGGGGTCGAGGGCATGCAGTACATGTCGTCGCAATCGGCAACCGACGGCCGCATGACCCTGACCGTCACTTTCGCGCAGGGGACGAACGCCGACATGGCGCAGGTCCAGGTGCAGAACCGGGTCGCGCGCGCACTGCCGCGTTTGCCTGAAGAAGTGCAGCGCCAGGGCGTCGTCACGCAGAAAACCTCGCCGGATATCCTGATGGTGGTGCACCTGCTGTCGCCCGACAAGCGCTACGATCCCCTGTACATCTCGAATTACGCCTACCTGCAGGTGCGCGACGAGCTGTCCCGCATTCCCGGCATCAGCGACGTCCTCGTCTGGGGCGCGGGCGAATACAGCATGCGGCTGTGGCTCGACCCGAACCTGATCGCCGCACGCGGCCTGACGGCAGGCGAGGTGATTGCCGCCGTGCGCGAACAGAACGTGCAGGTGGCCGCCGGTTCCGTCGGCCAGTCGCCCGACTCCAGCGCCGCCTTCCAGGTGACGGTCAACACGCTCGGACGCCTGACCGACGAGGAACAGTTCGGCGACATCATCATCCGCACGGGCGCCGAAGGCCAGGTGACGCGTTTGCGCGACGTGGCCCGCATCGAGATGGGCGCCGACGCGTATGCGCTGCGCAGCCTGCTCGACGGCGAGCCGGCCGTCGCCTTGCAAATCATTCAAAGCCCGGGCGCCAATGCGCTCGACGTAGCGCAGGCGGTGCGCGACACCATGCAGCGGCTGGAGGAAAACTTCCCGGCAGGACTGAGTTCGCGCATCGCCTATGACCCGACGGTCTTTGTGCGTGCCTCGCTGGAATCGGTGGCAACAACTCTGCTGGAGGCGATCATTCTCGTCGTCATCGTGGTGGTGCTGTTCCTGCGCAACTGGCGCGCGTCGCTGATTCCCCTCATGGCGGTGCCGGTCTCGCTGATCGGCACCTTCGCCGTCATGCATCTGATGGGTTTTTCGCTCAACACCCTGTCCCTGTTCGGCCTGGTTCTGTCGATCGGTATCGTCGTCGATGACGCCATCGTGGTGGTCGAGAACGTCGAACGCCACATCGAAAATGGCGAAGAGCCCAGGCAAGCGGCAAGGCGCGCCATGGACGAGGTCACGGGCCCCATCATCGCGATCACCTCGGTGCTTGCCGCCGTGTTCATTCCGACCGCCTTCCTGAGCGGCCTGCAGGGCGAGTTCTACCGCCAGTTCGCGCTGACGATCGCCATCTCTACCATCCTGTCGGCCGTCAATTCGCTCACGCTCAGCCCGGCGCTTGCCGGCCTCCTGCTCAAGCCCCGCAAGGCCGGGGCCGTGCATGACCCGCGCAGCCTGCGTGGCCGCGCCGAGCGCCTGTTGCAGATGCTGGGCCGGCCGTTCCAGCGCGCGCCGGATGCGTATGGCAACACCGTGCGCAAAGTCGTCAGGGTCAGCGGCGTGGCCTTGCTCGTGTACGGCGGCCTGCTCGCGCTGACCTTCTTCGGCTTCAAGGCCGTGCCGCCGGGCTTCGTGCCGATGCAGGACAAATACTATCTGGTGGCAATCGCTCAGCTGCCCAACTCGTCATCGCTGGACCGCACCGATGCCGTCGCCAAGCAGATGTCGAAGATTGCGCTGGCCGAGCCTGGCGTTGAAAGCGTCGTCGCCTTCCCTGGTTTGTCGATCAACGGCTTCGTCAACGTGCCGAACGCGGCCGTCATGTTCGTCATGCTCGACCCGTTCAAGGCCCGCACGACGCCTGACCTCACGGCGAGCGCGATCGCCGGGCGCCTGCAGGCGAAGTTCGCCGGCATTCCCGACGGTTTCCTCGGCGTGTTCCCGCCGCCGCCAGTGCCCGGCCTTGGCGCGACCGGCGGCTTCAAGATGCTGGTCGAGGACCGTGGCAGCGCCGGGCTCGATGCCCTGGTGCAGCAGACGCATATCCTGATGACCAAGGCCAGCGAGTCGGGACAGGTGGCCGGACTCATGACCAGCCTGGACGTCAATGCCCCGCAGCTCGAGGTCGCCATCGACCGTACCCAGGTCAAGAGCCAGGGCGTGCGCCTGGCCGACGTGTTCGAGTCGCTGCAGATCTATCTCGGTTCCCTCTATGTCAACGATTTCAACCGCTTCGGCCGAACCTACAAGGTGACGGCCCAGGCCGATGCGGAGCATCGCATGCAGGCCGAGGCCATCGGCCGCTTGCAGGTACGTAACGCGGCCGGCGACATGCTGCCTTTGTCGTCGTTTGTCACCGTCACGCCCAGTTCCGGTTCTGACCGCGTGGTTCACTACAATGGCTATCCCTCGGCCGACATCTCGGGCGGCGCGATGCCAGGCGTCAGTTCGGGGCAGGCCGTGGCCGCCATGGAACGGCTGGCGAAGGAGGTGCTGCCTGAAGGCATGAGCTTTGAATGGACCGACCTTACCTACCAGCAAAAGCTGGCCGGCGATTCGGCGCTGTTCATCTTCCCGCTGTGTGTGCTGCTCGCCTATCTGATCCTGGCCGCGCAGTACAACAGCTGGCTGCTGCCGCTGGCCGTCCTGCTGATCGTGCCGATGTGTCTGCTGAGCGCGATCATCGGCGTGTGGCTGGCGGGCGGCGACAACAACATCTTTGTGCAGATCGGGCTCATCGTGCTCGTCGGACTGGCCGCCAAGAACGCCATCCTCATTGTCGAGTTCGCACGTAGCCTGGAAATGGAAGGGGCGAGCGCGCTCGATGCGGTCATCGAAGCTTGCCGGTTGCGACTGCGGCCCATCCTGATGACTTCGCTCGCCTTCATCGCCGGCGTCGTGCCGCTGGTCTTCGCCAGTGGCGCCGGCTCCGAGATGCGCCAGGCCATGGGCATCGCGGTGTTCGCCGGCATGCTGGGCGTGACACTGTTCGGATTGTTCCTCACGCCCGTGTTTTATGTGGTGATGCGCGCCCTGGCGGTCCGCTTCGAACGCCACACGCCAACGACCCAGACAAGCATGCACAGGAGCACGACATGAATCGCCCGTATCAAACAATTCTAGTCTCATTGAGTGGGCTCACGTTGCTGGCCGGCTGCGCGGTGGGACCCGATTATGCGCCGCCCTTGCCGCCGCCGCTGTCCGCATCGCAGTTTTCCGGCAGCGCAGGCCAGGCCTACGCCGGTCTTGTGCCGGGAGCGGTCGAGGTAGAGTGGTGGCGCAGCTTCGACGACCCGGCGCTGGTCGCCCTGATCCAGCGGGCGCTGGCGGCCAACCACGACGTCGGCATCGCTGCCGCCCGGCTCGCGCAGGCAAAAGCCTTGCTGCGCGAAGACAGGCAGGGCTTCCTGCCGCAAGGCGGCGCCGCGCTCGGGTACGAGAAGCGCCGCCTGAGCAAGGCCGAAACGCTGCCCGGCCAGCCGCGTCAGAGCGAAAGCTATCGCGGCACCGTCGATGCGTCCTGGGAGATCGACCTGTTCGGCCGCGTGCGGCGGTCCGTGGAGGCGGGCCAGGCGCAGGCGGGCTCGCGCGAGGCCTTGCTGCGCGGCGTGCAGGCGGGCGTCGCCGCCGCAGTGGCGGCCACCTGGTTCGAGCTGGGCGGCATCGAGGCTGAACTCGCCGTCGTGGCCAGCATCCGGCAAAGCCAGCGCGACAGCCTGGCACTGGTTGAACGCATGGTGAGCGCAGGCTCTGCCAGCGAGTTCGACCGGCTCCGTGCCGAGGCCTTGCTGCGCTCGGTGGAGGTGGCCGCGCCCGAACTGGAGCGCCGCCGCGCGGCCTCCGTCAACGCACTGGCCGTCCTGCTTGGCGAAGTGCCGCAGACGTTCAGCCTTCCCGCCGCCACGCCGCCAAGGGACGCGCTGACGGTGCGGACGATTGCCGTGGGCGATCCCGCCGGGCTCCTCGCGCGGCGCGCCGATATCGCGGAGGCCGAGCGCAACCTTGCCGCGGCAACCGCCCGCATCGGGGTGGAGACGGCGGGCCTGTATCCCGAGGTCCAGGTAACGGGTTCCATCGGACTCGTCGCGGGCAGTCTCGATGCGATGGGCGACGCCGGCATGCAATCGAGCTTGCTCGGCCCCGTCATCCGCTGGAATCTGCTCGACACGGGGCGCGTGCGCGCCCGCATCGCCGCCAGCGAGGCACGCGCCCGGGAAGCCCTGATCGCCTACGACCGGGCCGTCCTGCGCGCACTCCAGGAAACGGACGATGCCTTCAAGGCTTATGACACGGCAGGCAGCACGCTAGGCTTGCGGATGCTGGAGTCGGCGGCAAACCGCGAGGCTGCGCGTCTTGCCAGGCTACAATTTTCGGCAGGCGCCGGCCTCTACCTGGACGTGCTCGAAGCGGAACGGGCCGACTTCGCCAGCCGTCGCGCGCTGGCCGTCGCCCGCACCAACCAGCGGCTTGCCGTTGTCAGCATCTACAAGGCGCTGGGCGGCGGCTGGGAGATCTGCGCGCAGGCAAGCGACGGCTGTGAAGGCGCCGGGTCGCTTCCGCGGACGAAGCAACTCGCCGGCAGGCCTTGATCTTGCTGTGCGCGGGCAGCCGCTAGGCTTCGTAGACTATCCTGTAGAGAGCGCCTTTGCGCCGGATGTGTGCGAAGCCGAGTTCGCCAAGGTGCATGCCGGCGACAAGGATGTTGTCGGCGCTGACCACATCGAGCAGTGTCGAGCGTGTTGCGGCCGACAGCAGGGGATCCTGGTCGAATGCAATGGATACCTCGGGCCGCGCAATCTGGATTTGAGGGAAGTGGACAATATCCCCCCAAATCAACAGACTGCGGCCAGCGGATTCGATGCGATAACCGGAATGCCCTGGGGTATGCCCCGGTAGGGGCATGGCACTAATGCCAGGGAGAACTTCGTTCCCGGTAAACAGGCGCATCTTCTCCCGGTACTTGTCAAACACCTTGCGGGCAAACAGGAAGTTGCCGCGAGCGCGCTCACTTGCCCGGCTGAGATTGCCATCGTCCTCCCAGAAAGCAACCTCGTGCTGGTGGACCACCAGCTGCGCGTCGGGAAAGGCGGCTTCTCCTGACGCATCAAGCAGCCCGCCGACATGATCGGGATGCGCATGCGTCAGCAGTATCGTGTCGATGTCGGAAGGTAGTGCGCCAGCCAGCGCAAGATTGACTTTCAGCTTGCCGCCCCAGTGCTTGAATCCGCCTGCACCCGCATCAATCAGGATCGTGCGGCCGCGGCCGCGCACCAGATAGCAGTTGATATGGATGGAAGAGGGATCGTTCACTCCCGCGTCCTGCTGCAATTTTGACGCATCCATCCTATCGATATTGGAGAGCAAATCCAGACTGGCGGACAGGTAGCCGTCACTGATGGCCGTGATCGAAAACTCGCCTATCTGCTGGCTGGGAAATAGTATGTGATCCATTGCCGTATTCCTATCTGATAATCAATTGCGTGCATGAATGGCCGGGGGCGCATAGCCAAAACAGCGGATGCGTGCGGCCAGGCCCGTATTTGCTTTGATGATGGCCTCCAGCCTTTCCATGAACGCCTCCATGACGGCTTTCGTCCTGGACGGTACAAGCCGGTATCGGATTTCCGCATAAGCCGGATTCCCCCGGCCATGACGGACACCGACATAGATGACGTGCACGTTCTCCAGCGCCGCTTCAAGCATCCCTGTGCAGAGTTCGGTACATTGGTCGGTGAGCGCCGCCAGATTCGCATCTGGCGGCATCTTTTCTGTTGGCATGAAAATTGTCACGTTGGGCATGTGGCCTCTACCGTGAAATGTGCGCGGCGATATCGCTGCCATTCGTCAATTGAGCGGTCATGGGCGCATACAGATGCACGCCCTCGGGAAGCGCTTCCATGCCGGGGGCAATGGCGCGCTCCATCTTCGCCACCCATCGATGTTCGGGAAATCTTTCCAATGCGACAGCCTGCATCCGACAGGGAGCGAGGCCCATGTCGATGAGCGGTTCCGGGCCGACCGTACTCGTCACCAGATAGTCGTCTGCGCCGATGGCCGGGGCGCGCTCAAGGCCGGCATACAGATTGCGGTGCCAGTCGCTGATGTGCTGCTGCCAGCGCGCGAAATTGCCGCCGCCTTTCTGGCGATACTCTTCTCCTTGTAGCACATCGAGACTGTCGATCGTATGCATGGCGAGGTAGGCCGGGCAGCCGGCGCTCAAGGCCTTGAAGCGCTGCGAGGTATGGAAGCCGCCCACCGAAATGAGGGCGGGCAGTTTTTCCAGGCTATAGAAATGATTCCACTGCGCTTCGCTGGCGGGATCGGCAAAGCTGCATTCGACGGTATATATCATGAGATCGTTCGTGGCCGGACGCTTTGCGCACCGGCCTTCCTTGTTGATGTTCAGTCATTGTGCACCCTGAGTTTCGCCATATAAATCGATTTTTTGGTATGCTTCCATGATTAAAAATCAAGGTGAGCCGTTTGCCTGGCTCCGTCCCAGGAACTCCCATGCGCCGCAAGATCCCCAGCAACGCCGCTTTGATGGCCTTCGAGGCGGCCGCCCGCCATGGCAGTTTCGCCCGGGCGGCGGCGGAGTTGTCGCTGACGGAAGGGGCGATCAGCCGCCAGATTGGCCGGCTGGAAGTCTTTCTTGGCGTTACCTTGTTTGAACGAGTCGGCAATCGCGTGCGGCTGTTGCCGAACGGCGAGCGTTATGCGGCGCAAGTGCGCGAATCGCTCGACCGGCTGGAGCGCGACAGCCAGTACCTGATGGGCCAACCCATCGATGGTGCCAGCCTCGACATTGCCGTCATCCCGACGTTCGCCATGCGGTGGCTGATTCCCCGCCTGCCACAATTCCAGCGGCAGCATCCGAACATCACTGTGCATCTCACCGAACGCATGCACCCCTTCGTTCTTGCCGGCAGCGGCTTCGATGCCGCGCTCCATTTCGAGCACCCGGCCTGGACAGGAATGCGTACGTACCCACTGTCGCATGAGGTGCTGGTTCCGGTTTGCCATCCCGCGCTTCTGAAAGGCGCAACCGCACTGGACACGCTGCCGCGTCTGCACCGGCGGCAGAATCCGGATGCCTGGGAACGTTATTCCCGGGAAACCGGAGTCGCGCTGAACAATCCTGCGACCGGTGCGCGCTACGATCTGCATGCCATGCTGATCGAGGCGGCATTGGCCGGCCTCGGCGTCGCCCTGGTGCCGCGCCTTTACGTGGAAACGGAGCTGGCGCAAGGCCGCTTGGCCGCTCCGTGGCCCGATGGAAAAACCATCTCCAAGACCTTCTGCATCGTCCTCCCCGAGCCCATCGGCCTGAGCGGAAAACCCATCCAGGCATTCACGCAATGGATACTGGCCGAGGCGAAGAAAACGACGACGGCTGTGCCGCAGGCCTAGCCCATCGAGGGCGGCCCGGCCTTGAGGGGGTCGTCCGCATCGCATTCCATGCTCCCTTTCCCGCATTCCATCCCTCGATTTGCGTCCTCCATCACTGTCATCAACCCGGCGATATGGCTTTGGCCTATGATGTGCTGGCACATGCACAATTATCAAGTTTTCCTTCATTCCACAACCATGAGGTATCCATGATTCGCTATGTCCTGCCTGTCCTGTTGTTCGCCGGCGCACTGCCGGCGCACGCCCAAGCCCCTGTCAAGGAAACGCCGCTGATCGAGCGGGCCAAGCTGTTCGGCAATCCCAGCAAGTCCGGCGGCAAGCTCAGCCCCGATGGGCGGTGGCTGTCGTGGATCGCGCCGCGCGACGGCGTGCTCAATGTGTGGGTGGCGCCGGCCAATGACCTGGCACAGGCGCGGCCGTTGACGGAAGAAAAAGTGCGGCCCATCCGCAGCAGCTTCTGGTCGCCCGATTCGACGACCCTGCTGTTCATCCAGGACAAGGGCGGCGACGAGAATTTCCTGCTGTACGGCGTGAACGTGGCGAGCGGCAAGCAGGTCAACTACACGCCGTTCGAGAAGACGCGCGTGCGGATCGTGCAGATCAGCAGCAAGGTCAAGGACCGCATCCTCGTCGGCATCAATAACCGCGATGCGCGCTGGCACGACGTGTACAGCCTGGACCTGGCCAGCGGCAAGCTGACCCTGGTGCAGCAGAACGATGGCTATGGCGGCTATCTGGCCGATGAACTGCTCAACCTGCGCATCGCCAGCAAGGCGCGCGCCGATGGCGGCATGCAGTATTTCCGCCTGACCGATGGCAAGGTCGAGAGTACGCCGCTGGCCGAAGTGGACCTGGAAGACTCGCAGACGACGGCGCCGCTGGCGTTTACGGTCGACGGCAAGACCCTGTACTGGACCGATTCGCGCGGCCGCAATACTTCGGCGCTGCTGGCGCAGGACGTGGCCAGCGGCAAGAGCACGGTGGTGGCGCAAGACCCGCGTTCCGACATCGCCGATGCGCTGTACGATACGCGCACGGGCCAGGTGCAAGCCTATACGGTCAATTATCTGCAGCAGGAATATCTGCCGCTGACGAACGAACTGAAAGCCGATCTGGCTTTCCTGAAGAAAAACACGCAGGGCCAGTTCACGGTGACGTCGCGCACGGACGCCGACGACAAGTGGCTGGTGTCCGTCGACGCCGTCACGGCGCCGCCATCGAGCTGGCTGTACGAACGCAAGACCAAAAAGCTCACGCGTTTATACGTGACCCGGCCTGAACTGGAAGGCGCGCCGCTGGTGCCCATGTATCCGCAGCAGATCAAGGCGCGCGACGGCCTGACTTTGGTGTCCTACCTGACCTTGCCGCAGGCGTCGAAGGCCACCGCCGGCGGCAAGGCCATGCAGGCCGTGCCGATGGTGCTGCTGGTGCACGGCGGCCCGTGGGCGCGCGACACCTATGGCTACAACGGCTACCACCAGTGGCTGGCCAACCGCGGCTATGCCGTGCTGTCGGTGAACTTCCGCGGCTCGACGGGCTTCGGCAAGCAATTCATTTCGGCCGGCGACCTGCAGTGGGGCCGCAAGATGCATGACGACTTGCTCGACGCCGTGCAATGGGCCGTCAAGAGCGGCGTGACGAGTGCCGACAAGGTGGCCATCATGGGCGGCTCGTACGGCGGCTACGCCACCCTGGCCGGCATGGCGTTCACGCCGACGACGTTTGCCTGCGGCGTCGACATCGTCGGCCCGTCGAACCTGTTTACCTTGCTGCAAACGATACCGCCGTACTGGGAAGCGGGCAAGCAGCAGTTCTACAAGCGCATGGGCGACCCGACGACGGAAGAGGGCAAGGCGCTGCTGAAGGAGCGCTCGCCGCTGAACTTTGCGCACAACATCCAGCGCCCGCTGCTGATCGGCCAAGGCGCCAACGATCCACGCGTCAATGTGGCGGAATCGGACCAGATCGTGGCGGCCATGGCGGCGAAGAATATTCCCGTCACGTATGTGCTGTTCCCCGATGAGGGACATGGTTTTGCCCGGCCCGTCAACAACATCGCCTTCAATGCCGTGACGGAAAACTTTCTGGGCCAATGCCTGGCTGGCCGCGCCGAACCAATTGGCGCCACCCTGAAGGCGTCGACCGCGCAGGTCAAGCATGGCGCCGAGTTCGCGCCGGGCTTGCTGGAGGCGATGCGCTAGTTGGCGAAACGATGTGGGCGGACGGGCTTGATGGCCCGGGCCGCCGCATTGTTGCCGCGCGCGGAAGGGGAGCATTTCATGCCCAAAGATGTGCCAAAGCGGTAATGCTTGCATTAGAATAAATCATTGCTTCAGTCACAGCGCTCATGGAATGGAATACCTGCAATGATGAATGTATTGACTCTGGAACACTTCGCCACGCGCGTCAACGATACATTTGTCTCGGTCAGCGACGGGCATGCCGCTTTCATCCTGAAGGAGGTGCGTCCTTTGCAGTCCGCTACGCTGGAGGGCATGCTGCGCGCGCCGTTCAGCTTATTGTTCCACCATAGCTCCGCCATCGTCTTTAGCCAAAAAATCTTTCAGCTGCAGCATGATGCATTTGGCGAGGTGGGGATATTCCTGGTGCCGGTGGCGCGTGACAGCCACGGTTTTCTGTATCAGGCCGTGTTCAACTGAGCTGCTTGTCGAACGGCGCGGACGCCGGGCGGGCCAGGCGGGCGCCGTGTGGCGCCGCCTGTCCGCCGTTCAACCGTCAATCAAACGCGGGAAACTCGCCTTGCAGGGCGATGCAGAAATTGAGGGCCAGCATGGGCTGGCGATTTTCGTGCGCCTGCCCGCTGCCGGCCGAGGCGACTGCCTGGGGAGACAAGGTGGTGTTGGGCGTTGCCGCCGGCACGAAGGCGTTCGTACCGGTGATGCTGGTCAGGCCATCGCCCGTTTGCGGCACGTTGCGTTGCAGGCTGGGATCGGTCTGGCGGCTCAAGGTCAGTTGATGCGTGTGCGCGGGGATCTGCGTGGCGTCCAGCTGGACCGTGTTGGTGCCGAATGTTTCGCCCATCACGCGTGGTGTCAGGCCCGGCCCTTGGCCCTGGCTGCAAGGCGCGCGTCCCGTGAAGTTGGGCAACTGGAAGGTGTTGACCCCGTCGCCGCCATATTGCGTACCAATTAATGAAAACAGCGCGGTATTTTGCCGTATCTGCAGGGTGGCGCCATTGCAGCTGGCCCAGCCGTAGGGGGTGTAATTGAAACCGAAGACTTGTATTTCGCCAAGGTATGGTGTTGTCACGGTAGGTTCTCCTGATCGATTTGATGGGCTGCGCTTGCCTGCCTGATGTTATTGCTGGGATGGGAAAATGCCTGCCCATGCGATGCAAAATGACGCCGTCAGGGTGGGCATGGTGTTCTCATGCGGCAAGTTGCCGCCAGCGCTGCCCGTTGCCGCAGGCGCCAATGCATAGGTGGTGAGGCCAGTCAGGCTGCTGGTGTACATCTTGTCGTTATTGACCGGGGCTGCCAGCTGTGTGTTGGCCGCTGGCGTATTCACCGTCGCCAGCGAGCTGAGCGCACTGACCACGTGCGTATGCGCGGGAAGCTGGGTCTGCAGCAAGGTCACCGTTTCGCTGCCGCCTTTTTGCCCCATGACGCGTGGCGTCAGGCCCGGGCCCGTACCCTGGTGCAGGGGAACCTGGCCGCGCAGGTCGGGCACGCCGAAGGTATTGACGCCGTCGCCACCGTAGGTGGTACCCAGCAGGATGTACAGCACTTCGTATTCGGAGATCGGTTTCAGGCTGCCGTCGCAGGCAAACCAGCCGGTGGGAATGCGGGGAAAGGAAAACAGGCGGATTTCGCCGACATAGGGTGTGGACATGACTGGGCTCCGTGGGAAGTGGCGGACACGTTAGTTGCGCGAAGGGTAGGTGCCGCTCAGGGCGATATTGAAATTGAGTACCTGGAATGGCTGCATATTCGTATGCGCCAGGTTGCCGCCTGTCTGGGCCAATGTCTGGTTGTTCAAGGGTACTTGCGGGCCCGCCGTGCCATAGATGGCTTCCGCGCCGCTGCCGCCATACAGCGTGTTGGTGGGGTTCTTCGTGGTGCCGGGAGCGGTCGAGGCATTGAGCGCATGCGTATGCGGTGGAATCTGACTTAATGTCAAAGTGATAGCTTCCGCACCGGCACGCGTACCGATCGGGTAGGGGCTGGGCTGCCAGGAACCGTCCGCAGAACTGCCTGCGCCGACCGGGGTGGTGCCTTGCAAGTTAGGCAAGGCGAAGGTGGTACTGCCGTTACCCCCGTAGTACGTACCCAGCAGTGAAAATAGCGCCTGATTCTGCGCAATTGGTAGCAATTGCCCGTTACATGCTGCAAATCCACGCGGCACAAAACCAAAGCCGCTCATCATGATTTGTCCCAGATATACATCAGCCATCATCACTCTCCCACGGTTGCAATGCCATCAAATGCGAAAGGAATAATATTTTCCGTTTGCAATCAATATTGTTTTTTGAAAAACCCTTTTTGTCATAGTTACTTTATTGAAATCTCGGAGTAGCATACGTTGACATATGGCAAGCGTCAACAGCTGTTGGCCCTGTAAAAGAGCCTTGGACAGGCTTCGATAGCCGCCTGAATTCCCTTTTCTTTTTCATCTGAAAAACTCTGTATTGGAGAAATCATGTTGCGCACTTGCAACGATGTCGCCACCCGCCCGGCATTTTCTTTCCTGCTTTCTTTTTTTGATCGAAACAAGGGCCGAATGCCAGATCGTGCCGCTGACAGGCCGCCAGTATCCGGCCGATTCGTGCACTGGTGCGCTTCGCTGTGCCTGATGATGCTGGCGCTCGGCATTAACCCGGCACAGGCTGCAAATGGTGATCCGAGCACGAAATGTATTCCCAATCAGAGAAGTTTTACCGTCGCTTCAGGGGCTTCCTATGTGGTTGATTTGTCGAGTTGTAGCGAATTTGGCTTGACGGACAATGACGCGACGGCACTGCACGGCACGATTACCGGCCTTGTCGGTAACGGTACCGGTATTGCGACCTATATCAATAACGGCGACGGGGCGCTGTCCGACAGCTTTGTTCTGTGGGACGAGGACAGCAAGGCCGTGACTTTTACGGTGACCGTCTTGCCTCCCTCCGCCGCCTTCACCGTGTCGCCGGGCAGTTTGACGGCGCCCGTGATCGGCGTGCCGTACAGCCAGGCCATGTCGGCTAGCGGCGGCGTGGCGCCCTATACCTACGCGTTTGATTCCGGCACCTTGCCGCCTGGCATCACCGTATCGGCCAGCGGCGTGATTTCCGGCACCGTGACGGCTACCGGTGCCTATGTGTTCAGCGTCAAGGTCACTGATTCGACGGCCGGCACGCCGCTGACCGTCACCAAGAACTATTCCGTGTCGATCGCCATACCGATCTTGTCCATCACGCCGACCACGCTGACGGCTGGCGGGCAGTCTGTGGCCTACAGCCAGCAGATGTCCACTTCCAATGGCACCGCGCCCTATACGTATGTGGTGGAGTCGGGCAGTTTGCCGCCTGGCCTGAACTTGTCGTCCAGCGGCTTGTTATCGGGTACACCCACCGCCCTGGGCACCTATAACTTTGTGATGAAATCGACGGATGTCACGGGCGGCAACGGGCCGTACAACACGTCCAGAAGCTATTCCCTGGTGATCAACGCCCAGCCGCCGCCAACCATCACCGGCGTGTCTCCTGCGTCCGGCCCCACGACGGGCGGCACGTCCGTCACGATCACCGGTACCGGCTTTACGGGCGCCACGGCGGTGAAGTTTGGCGCCACCAACGCTACCGGCTATACCGTCAACAGCGCCACGCAGATCACGGCGACGGCACCGGCCGGCAGCGCAGGCACCGTGAACGTCACCGTTACCACGGCTGGCGGCACCAGTGCCACTGGCGCCGCCAACCAGTTCACGTATATTCCCGCGCCAACGGTCACCAGCATTTCGCCGACGGCAGGGCCTACCGCCGGCGGCACCAGCGTCACCATCACGGGCACGGGCTTGACGGGCACCACGGCCGTGACCTTCGGCGCCACGGCGGCGACGGGTTTCACGGTCAACAGTGCCACGCAGATCACTGCGACGGCGCCAGCGGGCAGCGCCGGCACGGTGAACGTGCGCGTCACCACGACGGGCGGCACCAGCGCCACCAGCGCGGCAAACCAGTACACCTACGTGGCAACACCGACGGTGACGAGCATTTCGCCGACGGCGGGTCCCTCGACGGGCGGCACCACGGTCACCATCACCGGTTCGAATTTCAGCGGCACGACGGCGGTGACCTTCGGCGCCACGGCAGCCACGGGATTTACCGTCAACAGCGCCACGCAGATCACGGCGACGGCACCAAGCGGCACGGGCACGGTCGATGTGCGCGTGACCACGACGGGCGGCACCAGCGCCACCAGCGCCGCCGATCAATTTACGTATGTGGGCGCACCGGTGGTGAGCGGTATTTCCCCAACCTCCGGCACAACTGCCGGGGGCGCCACGGTCATCATTACCGGCACGGGCTTTAGCGGCACGACGGCGGTGACCTTCGGCGCCACGGCGGCGACGGGCTTTACCGTCAACAGCGCCGCGCAGATCACGGCGACGGCGCCAAGCGGCACGGGCACGGTCGATGTGCGTGTGACCACGACGGGCGGCACCAGCGCCACCAGTGCGGCGGACCAGTTCACCTACGTGACGGTACCCGTTGCCGGCGCCGTCAGCGCGACGGTGGCGTACGGCAGTAGCGCCAATCCGATCACCCTGAACCTGAGCGGCGGTATCGCGACCTCGGTGGCCGTGTCGTCCACAGCTGCGCATGGCACGGCGACGGCCACCGGCACGAGCATCAGCTACACGCCGACGGCAGGTTACGGCGGGCCAGACAGCTTTACTTATACCGCTACCAACGGCAGCGGCACGTCAGCACCGGCCACCGTGACGATCACCGTCGGCGGACCCACCATCACGATTGCGCCAAGCACCGTGCCAGCAGCGACCTTAGGGACGACCTACAGTCAGAACGTGACGGCCGCGAACGGCATCGCGCCATACACCTATGCGATCAGCGCCGGCGCCTTGCCGGCCGGGGTGAGTCTGAATACCGCCACCGGCGCGCTGTCTGGTACGCCGATGGCGGGCGGCGTCTTCAACTTTACCGTGCGGGCAACGGACAGTTCGACGGGCAGCGGCCCATATTCCGGCGCGCGCGCCTATTCGCTGACGGTGGCGGCACCGACGATCAGCATCGCACCGACGACCCTGCCGGCGATGACGTCCGGTGTCGCCTACAGCCAGACTATAGCCGCCAGCGGCGGAACCAGTACGTACACCTACGCCAAAACGGCTGGCAGCCTGCCCGCAGGTTTGGCCCTGGCAGCGGACGGTACCCTGTCCGGCACGCCCACTGCGGCAGGCGCGTACAGCTTTACCGTCACAGCGACCGACAGCAGTACCGGCGCCGGTCCCTATTCGGGCTCGCGCGCCTATTCCGGCACGGTGGCGGCACCGACGATCAGCATCGCACCGACGACCCTGCCGGCGATGACGTCCGGTGTTGCCTACAGCCAGACTATAGCCGCCAGCGGCGGAACCAGTACGTACACCTATGCCAAAACGGCTGGCAGCCTGCCCGCAGGTTTGGTCTTGGCAGCGGACGGTACCCTGTCCGGCACGCCCACTGCGGCAGGCGCGTACAGCTTTACCGTCACAGCGACTGACAGCAGTACCGGCGCCGGTCCCTATTCGGGCTCGCGCGCCTATTCCGGCACGGTGGCGGCCGGTGCGCCGACTGCCGGCGCCGTTAGCGCCACGGTAGCTTACGGCAGCGGCCCCACGTCGATCACGTTGAGCTTGGGCGGCGGCGCGGCGACGTCGGTGGCCGTGGCCTCCGCCGCTGCGCATGGTACGGCGACGGCCAGCGGCACCAGCATCACCTATACGCCAGCGGCTGGTTATGCCGGCTCCGACAGTTTTAGCTACACGGCCAGTAATGGTATCGGCACCTCGCCACCGGCCACCGTGACAGTAACGGTAGGCAACCCTACTGTTGCACTGACGCCAGTCACCTTGCCTAATGCGACAGCGGAAGCGACATATTCCGCGCCCCTGACGGTGACAGGCGGCACGGCGCCATACACCTTCAGCATCAGCAGCGGCACCTTGCCTGCGGGCTTGACCCTGAATGCATCTACTGGCGTATTGTCGGGGACGACCAATGTGGCCGGCAGCTTCCCTGTCAGCATCAAGGTGACCGACAGCAGCACGGGCACGGGGGCGCCATTCAGCGCCACCAACAGCTATACCTTGAGCGTTGCCGCGCCGACCATCGCGGTGACTCCGGCAACGCTGGCGGCGCTAAAAGTGGCCACCGCATACAGCCAGCAATTGACGGCCAGTGGCGGCATCGCCCCGTATGCCTTTACGGTGTCGGGCGGCAGCCTGCCAGCGGGCCTGACCCTGAGCGGCAGCGGTCTGCTCGGCGGCACGCCGACGGCGGCCGGCAGCGTCACCTTGACCGTGCAGGCGGCCGATGCGCACCAGTTCACCGGCGCGCAAAGCTATACTCTGGTGGTGTCATCGGCCAATGTCAGCCTGACGCCAGCGACCTTGCCCAATCCGACGGCGGAAGCTGTTTACACGGCGACGCTGACGGCGGCGGGCGGTACGGCGCCGTACACCTATAGCCTGGCCAGCGGCAGCCTGCCTGCAGGCTTGAGCCTGAACGCATCCACGGGCGTATTGTCCGGTAGGACCAATGTGGCCGGCAGCTTCCCTGTCAGCATCAAGGTTAGCGATAGCAGCACGGGGACGGGCGCGCCGTTCAGCGCCACCAACAGCTATACCTTGACCGTTGGCGCGCCCGCCATCACGGTGACGCCAAGCACCTTGCCGGCGGCGACAGTCGCCACGCTTTACAGTCAGCAATTGACGGCCAGCGGCGGCGTCGCTCCGTATGCCTATACGGTGTCGAGCGGCAACCTGCCTGCGGGCCTGACCCTGAACGGCAGTGGTTTGCTCAGTGGCACGCCGACGGCGGCCGGCAGTTTTACGTTGACCGTGCAGGCGGAAGATGCGCACCAGTTCACCGGCACGCAAGCTTATACGCTGACTGTCGCGTCAGCCACGGTCAGCCTGACGCCAGCCAGCCTGCCCAATCCAACGGCGGAGTTGGCCTATACCACAACCCTCACGGCGGCGGGCGGCACGGCGCCGCATACCTTCAGCATCAGCAGCGGTACCTTGCCTGCCGGCCTGACCCTGAATGCGGCGACCGGCGTGCTGTCCGGCACCACCAATGTGGCGGGCAGCTTCCCTGTCAGCATCAAGGTCACGGACAGCAGCACGGGCGTGGGGGCGCCGTTCAGCGCCACCAACAGTTATACCTTGGTCGTCGCTGCGCCAACCCTGACCCTGACGCCGAGCAGCCTGGCGGCGATCCGCGCCGGCGACGCGTACAGCCAGCCATTCACGGCAGGCGGCGGCGTCGCGCCTTACGTCTATTCGGTGAGCGGCGGCGCCTTGCCGGCGGGCCTGGTGCTCGATGCGGCGACCGGCACCGTCAGCGGCACGCCGACGGTGGCGGGCAGCTACAACTTCACCTTGCAGGCGAAGGACGCGCATCAGTTCACGGTGCAGCAAGCCTTGACCCTGCAGGTGAACCAGGCACCGCCGTCCGTGGCCAATGAAGCGGCGACCATCTCGGCGAACCAGGAAGTGAGCCTGACTATTGATGCAACCGACGGCAGCCCCATCACGGCAGTGACGATCGTCACGCCGCCCAGCCATGGACGGGTCGATATCGTTTCGTCGGCGCGCATGGCCGGCCTGGCGCGCGGCATCGCTGCCGCGGCTCCCGCTGTCAGCCGCTTCATCGTCACCTACACGCCGAACAAGGATTACTTTGGTCCGGACAGCTTCAGCTATACGCTGACGGGCCCTGGCGGCGTATCGGCTCCGGCCACGTTCAGCCTTGTGGTGGCGCCGCAACCGGTGCCGGCACCTGTCGCCAAGACGGCGACGGTATTGGCCGGCACGCCCGTGACCTTGCCCGTGACGGAAGGCGCCACGGGCGGCCCATTCACGGCCGTGGCCATCACGACGCAGCCTGCCAGCGGCACGGCAGCGGTCAGCGGCATGGACATCGTCTACACGCCAGGCATCAACACCAGCGGCGAGATCAGCATCGGCTACACCGTGTCGAACGTGTTCGGCACGTCGGCGCCGGTGAAATCGACCATCACCGTCAATCCGATGCCGCAAGTGGTCAGCCAGAGCGTCACGGTAGTGGCCGGCCTGACGGTCACTGTCGACCTGACGGCGGGCGCAACGGGCGGTCCGTTCACGGCGGCCAATGTACTGAGCGTGGCGCCGGCCGAGGCGGGCAAGGTCGTGGTGCGCGACGTGGGCGCGGCCGGCAAGCCGTCGTACCAGCTGAGCTTTGCGGCCTCGGGCAAGTTCGCCGGCGCGGCCGTCGTCAGCTATACCCTCAGCAATGCCTTCGCCACCTCGAAACCGGGCGTCGTCAACGTGACGGTGACGGCGCGGCGCGACCCGTCGGTCGATCCGGAAGTGATCGGCCTGCAGGCGGCGCAAGCCGATGCGGCGCGGCGCTTTGCCAGCGCACAGCTGTCGAACTTCACGCAGCGCCTGGAAAGCCTGCATGGCGATGGCTGGGGACGCTCGAGCTTTGGCCTGAGCCTGACGCCGCCGAACGACAGCGGCAACCCGACGGCGGCGCTGGCGCGCTGGCAGGCGGACGAAGCGGACCGCGTGTTTGGCATGGCCGTGAAACCGTTCATGCGCAAGGCGGCCTTGCGCCAGCCAGCCGCTGGTTTCAGCAGCGATGCGCGGCAGCAGGTGGACGTCAGCGGTGCCACCAGCGGCTTGCCGGACATGCCGCAAAAACCCGACACGCAGAAGCAGGCCTTGTCTCTGTGGCTCGGTGGTGCGGTCGACTTCGGCCAGCACTATGTGAATGGCCGCGAGACGGGCTTCCGTTTCCGCACCAACGGCGTGAGCGTGGGCGGCGATTACCGTCTCAGCGACCTGGCGACCCTGGGCGTGGGCGCCGGCTTCAGCCATGACCGCAGCGACGTGGGCCAGAACGGCAGCCGCAGCACGGCCGACAGCGCCGTCGCGGCCGTGTATGGCAGCCTGCGTCCGAGCAAGGGTGTCTTCCTCGACGGCGTGCTTGGCTACGGCACTTTGCAGTACGACGCGTCGCGCTACCTGAGCGATGGCAGTGGTTTCGCCACGGGCGAGCGCGATGGCAAGCAGGTCTTCGGCGCGCTGGTCGGCGGCATCGAGATGCGCCACGACACCTGGATGTGGTCGCCCTACGGCCGAGTGGAACTGATGTCGGCCAAACTTGATCCGTACACGGAAAAGGCCAGCGGCATCAACGCCCTGAGCTACTTCAAGCAGACCGTGCGTTCGCGCATCGGCGCGCTCGGCGTGCGGGCCGAGGGCATCTATGTGGGTGGCCTGGGCACGTGGTTCCCGCGCGCGCGGCTCGAGTATCGCCACCAGTTCCAGGGTGCCGACGATGCGCGCCTGGCATATGCCGACCTAGTGGCCGACGGCCCCGTGTACGTGATCCGCACGGTACCGCAGCAGACGGGCAACTGGACGGCGGGGCTGGGCGTCAAGCTGCTGCTGTCGAACGGCATGACCCTCACCCTGGACTACAACAGCAATCTGAACATCGATAGCGGGCGTACCCAGTCGGTGATGTTCGGCATCGCCATGCCATTGAAGTAATCAGTCAGCCAGCACTGATCGCCGGCCCGGAGTTCATCCGGTCCGGCGATTTTTTTGGCTATGTCACCGTCAGATGTGGGAATGCGCCCAGTGTTGCCTTCAATAACGTTTCCGGCGAACGGATGCGCCCGGCGTCGAGGATCCAGCGCCACCCCAGGTAGTTCGGCAGGTGGCGCGTCGCCACGCATGAAACGGCCCCAGCCATTGTCGCAATCGGCTGTGATACGCATTGACGTTCTGCACATGGGCGGCGCCCTGCACGCGGATGCCGGCGCGCAAGTTGACGGCCTGATGACTGATGCCGGCTTCCCTCGCAAAAGCCCGGTAGGCGGCATGGCCATCGGTGACCAGCAGCACGTCCTTGTCGATGACGGGCAATAAACAGCGATGCAGCTGCGCCTGCGTCAGCGCCCCTTTGCCCGTGACGAAATCCAGGGTCTGGCCAGTGCGGTCGCGCGCCACCAGGATGCAGACCTGTTCATTGGAAATGCCGCTCTTGTGGGCATGGCCGCCCCGGCGGCGGGCCGGACGCGTCATTTTCTTGGCTCCCTTTTCCGATTCCAGCAGATACAGCTCGTCGGCCTCGGCAATGCCATGCAGGCCGTGCGGCCGATCCGTCCTTGCCAGCGATAAAAACCGGTGGCGCCAGCGAAACGTGGTGTTGCGGTGCACGCCCAGCTGCAATGCCGCCTTGCGCACGGAATCCGATGCCAGCAGACAATCGGCGTAGTCGAGCCACAGCGCCTTGTGACGCAAGCGGGCCAGCGGCGTGCCGGTGAGCGCATTGAAGGTGCGCCCGCAGGGAACGCAGCGGTAGCGCTGCAGTCCGTGCGCATGGCCGTGCCGGTGCAAGTGGTCTGAATGGCAGGCGGGACAGGCCAATCGCGGCTGGGCCACACTTTCCAGCAGCGCGATGGTCGCGTCGTGTGGAGGGTTGCCATGCAGCAGGGCAATGCCTGCCTGCCGCTGGCGTTGGCTCAACCGGGCAAACTGCGCAATCAAGGTGATCCATTCGTCTGGCCGCATGATTGGCTCCCGCAGAGTGAGTATGCAGAGTCAGACAGCACGGCCACAGGAAGATTCCGGCATTTCCCCTACTTGCCGATGACAGAGCCATTTTTTTGTCCGCGCGCGTCACAGCTTCCACGGATGTTCTTCCGCGCCGGCGACGATGCCGCCCAGCACGGCCTGGTCGCGTTCCGCATGACTCTGGCGCAGAAAGACTGGCAGGTCGGCCGCCAGACGCGCGAAATGGGCGTCGCGGCACAATGGGCCGGCGCCCAGCGCCCGCGTGGCCAGGTGCAGCACCAGGGTGGCCGTGTCTTCCACTGCCAGGCGCAGGCGCAGCGCCAGGCCCGTGGCGTCGCGTTGCGGATGCGCGTCGATCTCGGCGGCGCCTTCGCGCAGCAGGGCGCCGGCGGCGCGCAAGGCGCAGTCGATCTGGCCCAGTTGCGCCAGGCGCACGGGATCGGGGGCGGCGTGCTGCGCGCGCGCATGCAGGTGGCCGGCGATGGCGCAGGCGGCGCCATACCAGGCGGCCGCGATGCCGGCGCCGCCATGCCAGTAGCCGGGCCGGCTCAGGTAGGCGCCCGGCGTGCCGACGGGAAAGGCGCGCGCGGCGGAAAAAGTCACGTCCACGCTGGCGCAGGCACGCATGCCGGCGGCTTGCCAGCCTTCGTCCGTGACGTGCACGGCAGGCTGCGACAAGTCTACGGTGGCAAGGCAAGCTTGGTGATCGTCGTTCCAGCAACTGACCAAGGCATGGCCGAGGCCATGCGCGCCGGAACACCATGCCTTGCGTCCATCGAGCACATGGCGGCCGTCTGCCATCTGCCGCAAGCGCACGCGCGCGTCCGGTACGTCCGCGCACCAGACGCCCCAGCTGCCGCCGGCCGGCACGCAGGGGCCACCGAGGTCCGCCAGGATGGCGAGCGCATCCGTATGGCCTTCATACAGCTTGAGCAGGGAGAGGTCGATGGCGGCGATGGCGGCCAGCATTTGCCAGCGCCGCAAGGTGGCGCCGTGGCCGGGCAGGGGCAGCTGGTCCAGCCCCGCGTCGCGCAGGCGCCGCAAGCCTTCGATGGGGGTGACAGCGCTGTCCTGCGGCTGTAGCAGGGTGGCCAGCGCGGCGTCGGACGGCAGGGAGAAAGCGTTGGGCGACATGACAAGATCCTTTTAAACAGGATAGCTTTGTGCTTTTGCAATGTCCGTCCGATTCTACACCTACCGTCGCCGACGGACTCGAGGCCGTGAGCGCCGCAGCAAGTCCAGCGCTTATTTTTTACGTACAGCATGTCGGGCACATAACTGCTGCCGTTATGCGAGAAGGCGTAGAGATTGTTGTCGCGCAAGAAGATGCCACCTTTGATGGTTTGCGCCGGGCGCATGCCTTCGTCGAGCAGGCAGCTGGCGCCGCCTTCATATTCGATGCAGCATTGTGTTTGCCGTCCTCCTTCCCCTATGGCACGCCAGGTCCCGTGACGTTGAAGCTATACGCGGGGATGGACAGGTTCAGCTTGTCGATGCGCACGTTGCTGGCTTAAAACTCTTCCCAGTCATCACCGGCCGGCGCCTTGGCTGCCGTTCTTTCCGCGGGCGCCGGCTTGACCGGGGCAAGGCGCCGGGCTGGCGGCGCTACTTTGGTCACCGCCAGCACTGCCTGCGGTGTCATTTGTTGCTGTGCACCCAGCTTGAACACGCTGACCACGTCGGCCAAATGGCTGGCCTGGTCCTGCAGGCTTTCGGCGGCAGCCGCCGCTTCCTCGACCAGGGCCGCGTTCTGCTGCGTCACGCCATCCATCTGCGCCAGCGCCTGGTTGACCTGGGCGATGCCGTCGCTTTGCTCGGTGGTGGCGACGCTGATGTCGGCCATGATGGCGGTGACACGGCGCACGCTGTCGACCACCTGTTCCATGGTGCCGCCCGCCTCATCGACGAGCTTGCTGCCAGCCGCCACCTTGCCGACGGAATCGTCGATCAGCAGCTTGATCTCTTTGGCGGCAGCCGCCGAGCGTTGCGCCAGGTTGCGTACTTCCGTGGCGACGACGGCGAAACCGCGCCCCTGTTCGCCCGCGCGCGCCGCTTCCACGGCCGCGTTCAGGGCCAGGATATTCGTCTGGAAGGCGATGCCGTCGATGACGCTGATGATGTCGACGATCTTGTTCGACGAATCGTTAATCGACGTCATCGTTTCGATCACCTTGCCGACCACTTCGCCGCTCTTTTGCGCCACGCTGGATGCGGAGGCTGCCAGTTGATTCGCCTGGCGCGCATGGTCGGCGTTTTCCTTCACCGTGCCCGTCAGCTCCTCCACCGAGGCGGCCGTTTCTTCCAGCGAACTGGCCTGCTGCTCCGTGCGGGCCGACAGGTCGTTATTGCCTTGCGCAATTTCCGCACTGGCGCGCGCCACGTTGTCGGCGCTCGCCTGCACTTGCAGCAGCACGGCGTGGATTTTTTCCACGAACTGGTTGAAACCCTTGCCGATGATGGCCAGCTCGTCCGTGCCCTTGACTTCCAGCTTGACGCGCAGGTCGGCGTCGCCGCTCGACAAATCCGTCATGGTGCGGCCCAGGGTGCGCAGCGGGCGCGTCAGCTGGTTGACGACGAGGATCAGAATACCTGCCGTGGCCGCCGCGCACAGCAGGGCGACGATCAGGGTATAGACCATCAGGTCGCGCGCCGAGGCCGTGGCCACGCTTTTCGGGAAATTCAGCTCCACGCTCCAGGGCGCGATGTCGGGATGGATGTGCAGCGGCTGCAGCAAGTGGATGTAGCCCTTGCCGTCCTCGTATTCATATGGCTGGCCCTGGCGCACTTTGTCCAGGCCGGCCGCCGGCACGTCGTCGGCCTTCTTGCCCAGCCGCTCAGGCAGCGGGTGGCTCGCGTACAGGCCGCCGTTCGAAATCAGGGC
Source organism: Janthinobacterium sp. OK676 (assembly GCF_900103595.1). Taxonomy (NCBI): domain Bacteria; kingdom Pseudomonadati; phylum Pseudomonadota; class Betaproteobacteria; order Burkholderiales; family Oxalobacteraceae; genus Janthinobacterium; species Janthinobacterium sp. OK676. The sequence goes on along the minus strand of NZ_FNHA01000002.1, from coordinate 245,661 downwards.
CAGCTTGCCGCCTTCGATCACTTTCAGGTCGGCGAGGATTTTCGCCAGGCGCGTGAGCATGAAGTCGGCGCTGGCCGTGCCCTTGAAGCTGCCGTCGATCATGATGGGCGCCACCAGCGAGGCCATCAGCACATCCTTGCCATCGACGGGGTAGATGTACGGCTCCGTAAAGTAGGTCTTGCCGGTGCGCTTGGGCACGTCATACCAGTCGTTGGCGCCCGGTTTCGGGTCGAAGACGATGGGCTCGACCTGCAGCTTGCCGCCGGCGCCCCGCGTCCAGTAGGGCATGAAGCGGCCGCTGGCGTCGTAGTTCGGTTTCTGGTTGGCGAACTCCGCATCCTTGCCGTCGAGTGCGTTCGGCTCCCACGTCACGGCCGAACCCAGCAAGTCCTCCGAACTGGTCAACGTTGCCTTGGTCAGTTCATTGATCTGTTCGCGCTGCAGGGGCAGGCTGGCGCTCTTGGTGCCGCGCATGGCGCCGGCCAGGCTGGACACGCTGGACAGGTTGCTGGCGATGCGCGCCTGCAAGGCGCCGGCCACTTCGCGCGCCGACGTGCGCGCCAGGTCCAGCGCGGCCGCTTCGGCGCTGGCGCTGCTCTTGTAGCCGATCACGGCCGCCGTGACGCCGAGGCTGAGGACGGCGAGCGCGGTGGCGGCGACGCAGATTTTACTGTTCAGTGAAAGTTGCATGGTGCTGTTCCTTGATGGGGAGATATGTCGGTTCAGAACGTCTTGCTGACGGCCAGCACGAAGGTGGCGGCGGCGGGGTTCGACGTGTCGAACTGGCCGGCCGCATTCGGGATGCCCAGGGTGTAATGGTCATAGGCGTCGGTGGCACCCCAGGCGCGCGTGACGGCGCCACTGAGGCTCCAGCCGCCGTCGAAGGTCCGGGTGACACCCACCTTGGCGTCGCGCCAGTTCCACATGGCGTTGCCCGTGCCCGCCACCCGGCCATCGCCGGCGTGCAGGTTCAAGGTCCAGGCATTGCCCAGGTCGACATTCGCGCCCACGTCCAGGTAGCCCGTGCCGCGCGCATTCGTGATGCCGAAGAAGTCGCGCGTGACGGTGCGGTTGTACTTGGCGTACAGCATCTTGTAGCTGAGGCCCAGCGACAGTTCGCCATAGTCGTACTTGACACCCGTGGCGCGGTAGACGGCGCCCGGATATTTGTAATAGTAGGCGAGCACGCTATAGCCCAGTTCGCCCACCGTGCCGCCGTAGCCGCCGTACACGTCCCATTCGACGGTCGCATCCTCGATATAGCGGTCGCTGACGGTGGAAGCCCACGTGCCCAGCGACCAGCCGCTCGGGTGCGCGTAGTCGGCACCCGCCTGCAGCGCGGGCTTGCCCCAGGTCTGGCGAAAGCCGCGCGAAATGTATTGCGAGGTGAGGCTGGCATTGGCGCTGAAGGTGGCGGCAGGGCTGTCCGTGGTCTGGGCCTGCGCGGGTAGGGCGGCCAGAAAAAAGAGGCAGCCGAGCAAGGATGTGGCAGGAAAATGGTGGTGCGATGGCATGGCAGTCAGCTCCGTATTTGCTGGCAGCGGCCGTCCAGGCGCGTTGCCCTGATGGTTGCAATAAAAATGCGGAATGGACTTTTTTGGGGAGGCAAGGTGGCTAGTGTGCATGCTCGCATGAACAAGCAGGCATTCTCACCAAACGTAACCGGAAGGATAGGGCGTGGGGCCAGTGGAAGTCAATAAAGTTGCGCTACGGAAATCGTAAGTTGTTGTTTCTTGGCACTTTTTCATGCGCCTGTCATATGGCTGGGGTGCCCCGGCTGGCTGCCTGCGTCAAGCCGTCCACCAAGCCGGGCAGGGCGGCATGCAAGGCAGGCAAGTCATCCGCCTGCAGTTCGGCCTGCATTTCCACGCGGCCCGATGGCTGGCCCCACACGACCTGGGCGCTGAGCCGGGCATCCGACTCGAGGCCCGTGACGCTGACCAGCAGGGCGACTTCTTCCGGCGCATCGTCGGACACGTCGTCGAGCAGGCAGGAAATGCCGAAGTGATAATCCTGGAAGGCGCTGGCCGTGCCGCTGGAAAAGGCGAAGACGGAGGCGAGCGCCCGTGGCGCGGCGGCCGCCAGCGGCGGCAGGGCGGCGCGGAACAGCGGCAGCAAGTCGTTTTCCAGCTGGCGCACCAGCGGATGGGTGTGGGCGAGGACGGTCATGGCGGGAGGGATCAGTTGGCGGCGCGCGATGGTAGCAGTTTTTGCGGCCGCCGGGGTCCATCGTCAGGCGGCGTAGCGGCTGGCCATGCTGGCGATGGTGCTTTTCATCTGTTCGCGCAGCGCGGCGGGCGCCAGCACTTCCACGCCATCGCCCAGGCCCAGCAACCACCATTGCAGTTCGCGGGTGCTGGGCACGGTGGCGGTCAGGTGCAGCGAGCCGTCGGCGCGCTCCCGCAATTGCTGGTCCGCGCTCAGCGGTGTCTCGTACAGGTGCTCGCCGCTGCGACGGGCAAACACGGCTTCGAGCAGCAGCGGTTCGCCATCGCGGATGCCCATGGCGCCCGAAGCAATATAGGCATCGATGTCGAAGCCTGGCTGCGCGCGCGCGGTAAGGAAGAGCATTTCCGCCTGCTGCACGCGGTGCAGGACCAGGGTGCGCACATCGTTGTAGTCGGCAAACAGGCATACCAGGTAGAGCAACTGGCCGCGCTGCACGATGGCCAGCGGATGGACGGCGTCATAGCTGACGAGCTTGTCGTTGTCGCGCTTCTTGTAGCTCAGCTTGAGCTGGCGGTTCTGCATCAGCGCTTCATACACGGTGCGTTGGCAAGCTTCGTCGATGTCGGGCGCCAGCAGCCGCTGCATGGGGGCGATGACACGTATCTTGTCCAGCCAGGCAGACGCGCTGGCACGCTCGCTGGCCGCGTTCAGGGTCTGGCGCGCCGCGCTGAAATACGGCTGCATGCTGTCCAGGGTGGATGGCGGCAACGCATGGCGCATGTGCTGCTCCATCAGGGCCAGGGTCAGCGCGGCCGGCGTCGACAGGCCCGGCATGTCCATGCGCGCCGCATTTTCCATCCAGCACCAGCCAAACGGCTTGCTATCGGCTGGCATGGTCAGCGGGAAAATTTCGGCCAGGTCGAGCAAGTCGCGCTGGATGGTGCGGATGCCGATGGCAAAGTCGATGGCCTTGAGCTTGTCGTGCAATTCGGCGACGGTGATGGTGCGTGGCGCTGGCGGTATCAGGCGCAGCATTTGCCATTGGCGCATGATGGTGGAAGGGCGGGTCGTGTGTTCAGACATGGTGGTTCCGTTCGATGTCAATGGCAGGATGTGTACTGATAAGTACACAAGTTAACGAATGGTAACATTGATTCGATGGCAATTACAGGGCGTCCAGCATGGCTGCCCTGACGCAATTGCGCCCCGCGTGCTTGGCCTGGTACAGCAGGCGGTCGGCAGCATTGACCAGGGTGGCAGCGCAGGGCGCCTGGCTGTCCGGCGCACACGCGAGCGTGACCACGCCGAAGCTGGCCGTCGTCCCGATGTGCTGTGCCAAGCCGTCGCGCAGGCGTTCGGCCAGGCGCACGCCGCCAGTCAGGTCCGTTTCGGGCAGGATCAGCAGGAACTCTTCGCCGCCGTGGCGCACCACGCTGTCGATGCCATGGCGCGTGGCGTTGCCGAGCAGGGCGGCAAAGGTGCGCAGCACGGCATCGCCTGCGGCATGACCGTGGGCGTCGTTGATGCGCTTGAAGTGATCGATATCGCACAGGATGGCCGTCAGGCACAGGCCATGACGTTGTGAGCGCGCAAGTTCGGCGCCCAGCAGGTGCTCGTCGAGGTAGCGGCGGTTGTAGCAGCCGGTCAGGTGGTCGCGCACGGCCTGTTCGGCGAGGATGGCGTGTTGCAGGATGCGTGCTCGGCGCTGGCGCTGCTGGCCATGGCCGGCGCACAGGCCGGTCAGGTTGAGCAGCAGCAAGTTGGCGGCGTTGCCGGCTTGAAAGTCATCCTGCATGCCGAGCCAGGCCAGGCTCGCCACGATGGCCAGGCCGGTGCCGGCCAGCAGATGCGGCGTGACGCCGGCATAGGGCGCGACGAGCAGGATGCAAAAGGCGGTTGCGTGCCAGCTTGCATCGGTCTCGCGCAATGCATAGCAGAGCAGGAACACGAGCAGGTCCAGCGCCAGCAGCGCGGTAGCGGAGGCGGGGCGGCCCGGCCTTGCGGCAGGCGCGTGCCAGGCCCGCAGCAGCATGGCCAGGATGGCCAGGCAGCAGGCCAGGGCCAGCGGCCAGCCGCCGGGCGGCAGCAGCGCGGTGGCAAGGGTGGCGCTGGCGCCGGCATGCAGCGCCAGCAAGGGAAGCGGCGCCGGCATGCGGATATCGTCAGTTGCATGGTGCAAATGCATGGAAACCTGTCGGATAGCGAATCGGGACCCCATTCTTGCCCGACCCTGCGACAAGCCGCGACGCGTTGCCCATCATGCTGCCTATCAGATTGGTCCTACCAGCAGCCCTTATTCGTCACTGGTGACGCGCGTGCGCACGAAGTCGATGTGGCTTTGCATGGCCGTGCGCGCTTCCTCGGGCTGGCTGGCGCAGATCGCCTCGCACAGGGTGCGGTGCTGCGACAGCAGGTGCAGCGAGGTGGCCTCGTCCTGCTGGCGCAAGCCCGTGCCATTGATGGTGATGTGTTCGCGCAGCATGCCGATGATGCTGGTGTGCAGGTGCAAAAACATGGTGTTGTGCGAGGCCTGCGCGATGACTTCATGCAGCCGCGCGTCGGCCTGCGCCTCGCCGTGCTTGTCGTCGCTGGCGCGTGCCTGTTCCAGTTCGGCCAGCAGCGCCATGATCTGCGCGCGCTCACCGCCGCTGGCCCGCTGCGCCGCAAAGTAGGCCGTCGCCCCTTCCAGCACGCGGCGAAATTCCAGGATGTCGTCGCGCAGGGCGGGGTGGTCGGCCACCAGCTGGCTCCACGGCGAAGCCATGCCGGTGCGTAATTGATCCGTGACGAACACGCCGGCGCCGCGACGGCTGCGCACGAGACCCCGCGCCGCCAGCCGCTGCACGGCTTCGCGCACGGTGTTGCGCGAGACCTCATATTGCTGCGCCAGCAGGCGCTCGGCCGGCAGTTGCGCACCCGCCGGCAAGCTGCCGTCCAGCAGCGCCGTTTCCAGCCTGCGCATCACCATCTCGACCCTGCCCCGCGTTTGCATGCCTGTCGCCATCGATGTCTTCCGGTGTTGTTTTAAAGTGGTCCGAGCAATTTGAAGTGGCTTGCGGAAGCTGGAATTATGCGTGAACCGGTCATTCTTAACAACACACAGCGGCGCCGCAGCAACACACAGAGCGCCGGGGAGACACAGCCATGCCGCCAGAATCGCAGCCAGACTCGCGCCAGTCACGCCACTATCCATCGCCACCGCCACAGGTGTACCTGTTCGCCACCTGCCTCGTCGACCTGTTCGTGCCGCAGGCGGGCCTCGACGCGGTGCGTCTGCTGGAGCGGGAAGGCTTGCTGGTGCATTATCCGCGCGGCCAGAGCTGCTGCGGCCAGCCCGCCTACAGCAGCGGCAATCCGGAACAGGCGCGCGCCGTGGCCCGCGCCCAGCTCGACCTGTTTGCGCAGCCGTGGCCCGTGATCGTGCCGTCCGGTTCCTGCGCTGGCATGATGCGCCACCACTGGCCGCAGCTGTTCCAGGACGATCCCGTCGCCGGCCCCAAGGCGGCGGAACTGGCCGAACGTGTATATGAACTGAGCGAATTTCTCGTCTGCGTGCTGCAGCTCGATCTTGGCAGTATGGGTGCCGCCGCGCAGGCCGATGAAAAGGTGGTGCTGCATACCTCGTGCGGGGCGCGCCGCGAAATGGGCACGCGCACCCACGGCGTGGCCCTGGTCGACGCCTTGCCCGGCGTGACGCGCATCGAACACCAGCGCGAATCCGAATGCTGCGGCTTCGGCGGCACGTTCTCACTAAAACACCCCGATATTTCCGGCGCCATGGTCAGCGACAAGATCGCCTCGGCCTGCGCCACGGGCTGCGACCGGCTCGTCTCGGCCGACTGCGGCTGCCTGCTCAATATCGGTCACGCCGCGCAGCACCAGGGCGCGCCGCTGGCCGTCGAGCATATGGCCAGCTTCCTGTGGCGCCGCACGGGAGGCGCGGCATGAGCGCAGCCTTGACCGCCCGCGAACGCATGCTGGGGCGCCTGCGCGCCGCCGCGCCCGCCGCACCCGAAGCGGTGGATGCCATCGATGCGGCCATCGACCAGCACTACCTGGCGCGCCGCGCCGCCGCGCCGCTGCCGGCACGGGACAGGATAGACGCCATGCAGGCCGCCTTGCGCGCCTCGCATGCGGAGGTCGATTGCATCAGTAGCGAGGCCTGGCCCGCCTTGCTGGCGCAGCGCCTCGGTGAACACGGCGTGCGCCGTTTGCTGCTCGATGCCGGCAGCGCCGAAGGGCAGGCCTTGCGCGCCGCCCTGCCGGCTGGCGTGGAGACGTTGTCATTCGCGCGTCCGCTGGCGCAGTGGAAAAGTGAGCTGTTCGACACCGTCGACGCGGGGTTCACCGTCGCGCGTTCCGGCATCGCCGCCACGGGCACCCTGGTCATCGCGCCCGATGCGGCCACGCCGCGCACGGTGTCCCTGGCGCCGCCCCTGCATATCTGCCTCGTGTACGCCAGCAGCCTGCACGTGGACTTGCATGCGGCGGCGCGCGCCGAGCGCTGGTGCGACGGCATGCCGGCCAATCTGGTGCTGGTGTCGGGTCCCTCGAAAACCTCCGACATCCAGCAAACGCTGGCCTATGGCGCGCACGGCCCGCGCTGGTTGTGGGTGTTGATCATCGATGATTTATCTGCCCATGAAGGAGGCCAGCCATGAATGCCAAGCCCCTGCAATTCGTCACGCCGGCCGACTTCCACGCGCGCGCCCGCGCCGCGCTGGACGACCCGAAACTGCGCCAGAGCTTTCGCGGCGCCATGGATTTTTTACAGGACAAGCGCAAGACGCAATTCCCCGATGGTGACGAACTGGAACGCCTGCGCGACATCGGCGAAGCCGTGCGCCGGCACGCGCTGGCGCGCCTGCCCGATTTGCTGGTGCAGCTGGAAGACAAGCTGACGGCGGCCGGCGTGCACGTGCACTGGGCCGAGGATGGCGAACAGGCCAACGCCATCATCCACGCCATCGCCCAGCGCAATCAGGCGACGCGCTTCATCAAGGGCAAGTCGATGGCCAGCGAGGAAATCGAGCTCAATCACTATCTGGAAGCGCGCGGCATGACGTGCCTGGAATCGGACATGGGCGAGTACATCGTGCAGCTGGCCGGCGAAAAACCGTCGCACATCGTCATGCCGGCCATTCACAAGACGAAGGCGGATATCGCCGGCCTGTTCGCCGAGCATATCCCCGACGCGCCCTACACGGAAGACGTCGACAGCCTGATCCAGACTGGACGGCGCGCCCTGCGCCAGGCCTTCGTCGACGCCGATATCGGCCTGTCGGGCGTGAATTTCGCGGCGGCCGACACGGGCACCCTGTGGCTGGTGGAAAACGAGGGCAATGGCCGCCTGACGACGTCCGTGCCGGACGTGCACATCGCCATCATGGGCATGGAAAAAGTGGTGGCCAAGCTCGAACATATCGTGCCGCTGGCCAGCCTCCTGACGCGCTCGGCCACGGGCCAGGCCATCACCACGTATTTCAACCTGATTTCCGGCCCGCGCCGCGCCGGTGAAAAGGACGGGCCGCGCGAAGTGCACCTGGTCTTGCTCGACAACGGCCGCAGCCAGGCCTACGCCGACGAGCAGCTGCGCGCCACCCTGCAATGCATACGCTGCGGCGCCTGCATGAACCACTGTCCCGTCTACACGCGCATCGGCGGCCACGCCTACGGCACCACGTATCCGGGGCCGATCGGCAAGATCATCTCGCCGCATTTGCTGGGACTCGACGCGACGGCGGACCTGGCCACCGCATCAAGCCTGTGCGGCGCCTGCGGCGAAGTGTGCCCCGTGCGCATCCCGATTCCGCAGCTGCTGGTGCGCCTGCGCACGGAAGCGAACCGCAATCCGCATGAAGAAGTCAGCCATCCGCTGCGCGGGCAGGGCGCCAAGTTCAGCCGCGGCGAAAGCCTGATCTGGCGCTTCTGGAGCGGCGCCTTCGCACACCCCGCCAGCTACCGTCTGTTCCGCTGGGCCGCCACGCGGCTGCGCATGCTGGCACCGCGCAAGCAGCTGGGCTGGACGCAGCACCGCAAGCCCTTGACGCCGGCGCCGCGCAGCCTGGCCGACCTGCTCAATGCACGGGGGCAGGAAGAATAGCCCGTTCCCGGAGCACCGCAAAAAACACGCTACACACAATTACATCAAAAGCCGTTTTTTCATTTAACCCGCATCCACCGGAGGAGACCCGACATGCAAACCTGGACCCAACTTTATACACCGCTCGGCAGCCTGTGGCTGTCGTCGCTGGCGGCAGCCGTTCCCATCATTTTCTTTTTCATCGCCCTGGCGGCGCTGCGCATCAAGGGCCACGTGGCCGCCGCCGTTACCCTGGCGCTGGCGCTGGCCGTGGCCATCTTCGCGTATGGCATGCCCGTGCCGCAGGCGCTGGCGGCGGCCGGCTACGGTTTTGCGTACGGCTTGTGGCCGATCGCCTGGATCATCGTCACAGCCGTCTTCCTGTACAAGATCGTCGTCAAAACGGGGCAGATCGACATCATCCGCGCCTCCGTGCTGTCGGTCACGGACGACCAGCGCCTGCAGGTGCTGTTGATCGGCTTTGCCTTCGGCGCCTTCCTGGAAGGGGCGGCCGGTTTCGGCGCGCCCGTGGCGATCACGTCGGCCTTGCTGGTGGGCCTGGGCTTCAATCCGCTGTACGCGGCGGGCCTGTGCCTGATCGCCAACACGGCGCCCGTGGCCTTCGGCGCCATGGGCATCCCCATCATCGTGGCGGGCCAGGTGACGGGCATCGACCCCTTCCTGATCGGCGCCATGGCGGGCCGCCAGTTGCCGCTGCTGTCGCTGCTGGTGCCGTTCTGGCTGGTGTTCATGATGGATGGATTCCGCGGCGTGCGCGAGGTGTGGCCGGCCGCGCTGGTGACGGGCTTGAGCTTTGCCGTCACGCAGTATTTCACGTCCAACCATATCGGCCCTGAACTGCCGGACATCACCTCGGCCCTCGTCAGCCTCGTGTCGCTGACCCTGTTCCTGAAAGTGTGGCAGCCGAAGAATGCGAAAGTGGCGCACGCCGTCGGCGGCGGTACGGCTGCGCTGTCCGGCTTCGGCGGTGCGGGCGGTGCTGGGGCCGTGCGCGGTGCCGGCAACCGCGCCGCCTCGCCCTACACGATGGCGCAGACCATGCGCGCCTGGGCGCCGTTCGGTCTGCTGACGGCCATCGTCACCGTGTGGAGCCTGCCCGGCTTCAAGGCCCTGTTCGCCGCCGGCGGCGCCTTGTCCGGCCTGGTCATCAAGATCCACGTGCCCTATCTCGACAAGCTGGTGATGAAGACCATGCCCATCGTGGCGGAGCCGAAGGCGTACGACGCCGTGTTCAAGCTCGATCTGCTGTCGGCCGTGGGCACGGCGATTTTGCTGACGGCCGTGCTGTCGATGCTGATGCTGCGCATGAAGCCGCGCGATGGTTGGAAGGCGTTTGTGGAAACGATCGTGGAATTGCGCCGTCCCGTGCTGTCGATCGGTCTGGTGCTGGCGTTTGCCTTTGTCGCCAATTACTCGGGCATGTCGTCCACTCTGGCCCTGCTGCTGGCCGGCAGCGGCGCCGCCTTCCCGTTCTTCTCGCCGTTCCTGGGCTGGCTGGGCGTTTTCCTGACGGGTTCCGACACCTCGTCGAACGCCTTGTTCTGCTCCCTGCAAAACACGACGGCGCACCAGATCGGCGTGTCCGACACCCTGATGGTGGCGGCCAATACGACGGGCGGCGTGACGGCGAAGATGATTTCGCCCCAGTCGATCGCCGTCGCCTGCGCGGCGACCGGCCTCGTGGGCAAGGAATCGGACCTGTTCCGTTTCACCTTGAAGCACAGCCTGTTGTTTGCCGTCATCATCGGCATCATCACCATGCTGCAGGCCTACGTGTTCACCGGCATGATCCCGCATTGAGCGGTCCGTAGAAGTACGTAGTAAAACTAGATGAATTGATAGTAAAACGTGCAGAAGGTCATGAAAATGACCTGATGCACTGCAACATGGCGAGGATGGCCCGGCGCAATGCCGGGTCCGCGGCGATGCCTTCCGCATCGAGACCCGACCCCAGCAGGGGCAGGCTGATGCAAGCGTCGTCGATCAGGCGCGCCGACATGGTGCGCACCGTTTCGCGCAAGGCCGCCTGCGCATGCGTGGCGCGCGGCGAGGCGTTCAGCAGCACCAGCGGCTTGTCGATGAACGATTCATTTCCCACCATCCAGTCCAGCGCGTTTTTCATGGGGCCGCTCACGCCATGCGCGTATTCGGGGCTGGCCAGCATCAGCACGTCGGCCGCCAGGATGGCGTCGCGCAGGCCCGTCACGGCCGGCAGGCTGTCGGCGTCGAGGTCGGGATTGAACAGCGGTAACTCACCGAGTCCCGAATAGATGCGGATGTCGAATGGCGGTGGCGCAAGCCCGGCGATGGCGCGCAGCAGGGCGGTGTTCAGCGAGGCAGCACGCAGGCTGCCGGCGATGGCGAGAATGGTCATGGGCGTATGCATCCCGCCTGTATAGCCCATCCTGTGCTCAAGCGCAAGGCGAGCAGGATGGCGCTATCGATGTTGCAACAGCCGGTGAGCGACTGGGGACTGCGGCAATATTAACGGCTCAGACCGCTCATCCAGCTTGGCTGCGGGTTGGCACGGGCCAGTTCGCGCATGCGGTATTCCAGGTCGTAACGGTCGGTCGATTCGGCCAGGTACGCTTCTTCGTAAGCGCGTTCGCGGCGGTCGCTGCTTTGGTTCAGCCAGGCGCCAACACGTTTGGCGGCGTGGACCAGGGTGGCGACGATATTGCTGTTTTGCGTGGTGTGGTAAGTAAATGCGGTAGACATGGCAGACTCCTTATGTGGCGTGCCGCGTTGTGCTGCACTGCAATATAAGTATAGCGATTCCAAGTTATAAGGCTACTTTTGATTTCAAATGTCGGCTATTCATTTTTAGAATAACAGCTGCGAAAGCTGCGCAATACGGGGCTTTAAGGCATAATGCGGGCGCAGTATCGTAGTTTTACTACAAGACTGTTTTGTCCTGAATGTTGTTTTCAGACGCAGCCCGCAGGCGTGCCGCGCCCACAAGACATCATTTTGGCGAGAAACGGTCGGCCGTGCGCCTGCCGCGTGCAAGTAGCGCCATGCCTGCCCCTGTTTTGCTGATGGCAGTCATGGCCCACGCTGATATCTGCGTGGCGCTTGCGCGTCCTGGTGCTGCCGGGTGGAAACGCTTCCATGCCTGGCAAGATCAACTTGGAATTGAAAAATGGAGAAGGTATGGAATACGTAAAGCAAGGCCAGGGCGTACCGTCCGCACAGGCCGGCACGCAAAACAATACGGGCGCCCTGATCATTGTCACGGTGCTGTTTTTCATGTGGGGACTGCTGACATCGCTCAATGATGTGCTGATTCCCCATCTGCGCTCGATCTACACCCTGACGTATGTGCAGGCGATGCTGGTGCAGTTCTGTTTCTTTGGCGCCTACGCCATCGTGTCGCTGCCGGCCGGCATGCTGATCAAGAAGATCGGCTACCAGCGCGGCGTCGTCGCCGGCCTGCTGATCGCGGCCGCCGGCTGCGCCATGTTCTACCCGGCGTCGACCGGCAGCTATGCGCTGTTCCTGTTGTCCTTCTTCATCCTGGCGGCCGGCATCACCGTGCTGCAGGTGGCGGCCAACCCGTACGTGACGGAACTGGGTGACCCGCAGACGGCATCGAGCCGTTTGACCCTGACGCAAGCGTTCAACGCGCTGGGCACCACGGTGGCGCCTGCGCTGGGCGGCATGCTGATCTTGTCGGGCACCGTGCTGACGGTGCAGCAGTTCGACTTGCTGCCGGCGGCCGAGCAACTGGCTTACCGCGCCAAGGAAGCGGCCTCCGTGCAAGGCCCGTACCTGGTGCTGGCCGCCACCCTGGTGATCCTGGCCGTGCTGTTTGCGCTGGCAAAACTGCCGAAGATTTCGCATGCCGACGATGCCGCCGCCCTGGCGCACGATGGCAATAAAGTCTCGATCTGGTCGCACCGCCACCTGGTGCTGGGCGCGCTGGCCATCTTTTTGTACGTGGGCGGTGAAGTCAGCATCGGCAGCTTCCTGATCAACTTCCTGGGCGAGAGCCATATCGCTGGCCTCAGCCATGCCGATGCAGCCTATTTCGTCAGCTATTACTGGGGTGGCGCCATGCTGGGCCGCTTCGTCGGCTTTGCCGTGATGCGCTATGTCAGCCCGGGCAAGACCCTGGCCTTCAACGCCGCCGTCGTCATCGCGCTGATCCTCGTCGCCGTGTTCTCCAGCGGTCACACGGCGATGTGGGCCTTGATCGCCGTCGGCCTGTTCAACTCCATCATGTTCCCGACCATCTTCAGCATGGCCCTGAACAAGCTGGGCGCGCAAACGGGACAAGGTTCGGGCATCCTGTGCATGGCCATCGTCGGCGGCGCCATCGTGCCGTTCATCCAGGGCTTCCTGGCCGATCACATCAACCTGCAACTGTCCTTCCTCGTGCCGGCCCTGTGCTACACCTTCATTTTGTACTTCGGCTGGAAGTACGCCAGCATGTACAACGACAGCGCCAAGTAAGCAAGGTGGCGTGATCAGGCAAAAGGGTGGCTTCGGCCACCCTTTTTTCGTCAGGGGGCGAACGGCGTGCCCAGCACGTCCTGGCATACCTCGAGCCAGGCGCGCGCCGCATGCGACAGATAGCGCCCGCTCCAGACATGCGCCACCTGCCACGCCACCTCAGGCTCGACGATGCGCACCGCTTCCAGCGGTTCGCCGGCCAGGCGGTGGATGAAGGGCTCGGGCAGCAGGGCCACGCCCAGGCCCGCCGACGCCATCGCCACCAGCCAGTCCCACTGCCCGCTCTGCGCCGCGATCGTCGGCGCGAAGCCCGCTTGCGCGAAATGCTGGCGCAGGCCGCGCGTCAGGGCGAAGTCATCCTTCAATAACACCAGCGGCAGTTCGGCCAGCGCCTTGAAGGGCAGGGTCGTGCGGTTTTTCTGGAACGTGCCCGGCTCGGCCAGGGCCCAGATCGGGTAGTTGGCCACTTCCACGGCCACCAGATCGAGTTCCGGATCGGCCGGCAGCACCGTCATGCCGATTTCCAGCTCGCCGGCCGCCACCTGGCGTTCGATCTGCTGGCCCGTATCTTCCTGCAGGGTCAGGCTGATGTTCGGGTGGCGCGCGCGGAAGGCCTTTAATACAGGTGTGAACAGCACATTGATCATGGGCGGGATGCCGACCGTCAGGCTGCCGCGCTGCAAGGCCTGCGTGTCGCGCACTTCCAGTGTCAGCTGGCGCATGTTCGCCAGCATTTCCTGGCCGTGCTGGTAGACGATGCGGCCCGTGTCCGTCAGCGTCAGCTTGCGCCCGTCGCGTACCAGCAGCTGCGCGCCCACTTCATCTTCCAGCTGGCGCACCATCTTGCTGATGGTCGACTGGGTCAGGTGCAGCGATTCGGCCGCCTGCGTAAAGCTCGACAGGCGCACGGTTTCGACGAAATAGCGCAGGGAACGGATATCCAAGGTAGGTGCTCGGCGTTGGCAAGCCATGAAAATATCGACTGGATGTGGCGAAATTAATTCATGCCATGCATGTGACCGCGATTTTATACTGATTCCACTTATGGGGCTGGTGTATGACAGCCATCCAGTTTGAGAATATGAAGAAGATCAGGAGCATCCGATGTACGAAGACCGTATCCGCCACCCAGGCTTGCTCGGCAAAATCATGAGCGCCGATGAGGCAGCCAAATTGTTCCATAACGGCATGCGTGTCGGCATGAGCGGTTTTACCCGTGCCGGCGACGCCAAGGCCCTGCCGCGCGCGCTGGCCGAGCGCGCCCTGCAAGATCCATTAAGCCTGACCCTGATCACGGGCGCTTCGCTGGGCAATGGCAGCGATGGCTTGATGGCCGAGGCGGGCGTGCTGGCGCGCCGCATGCCGTTCCAGGTCGACCCTGTGCTGCGCGGCAAGATCAACAACGGCGAGGTCATGTTCATCGACCAGCATCTGTCGGAGACGGCCGAGCAGCTGCGTTCGGGCAACCTGGCCGCCGTCGATATCGCCGTCATCGAAGCAACAGCCATCACGGCGGCCGGCGCCATCATTCCGACCATGTCGGTGGGCAATTCCGCCGCCTTTGCCCAGCAAGCCACGCAAGTGATCATCGAAATCAACCTGTCCACGCCGCTGGCGCTGGAAGGCTTGCACGACATTTATATACCACACACCTTGCCGGGGCGCGAACCGATTCCCCTCACGCGCGTCGACCAGCGCCTGGGCAGCACGGCCATCGCCATCGACCCGGCCCGCATCGCCGCCATCGTCATCACGGACAGCCCCGACAGCCCGTCGAACGCCTTGCCGCCCGACGCGGAAACGCAGGCGATCGCCGGCCACGTGATCGCCTTCCTGGAAGGCGAAGTGGCGGCCGGGCGCATGGGGCCGGAATTGCTGCCGCTGCAAGCGGGCATCGGCACCATCGCCAATGCCGTGCTGCATGGCCTGATCGGTTCGCCTTTCCAGAACATGACCATGTATTCGGAAGTGCTGCAGGACAGCGCCATCGAGCTGCTCGATTCGGGCCAGCTGGCGTTTGCCTCGGCCTCGTCGATCACCTTGTCGGCCGCCGTGCATCAAAAGCTGATGGACAATATCGACCATTACCGCTCGAAGATCGTGCTGCGCCCGCAAGAGATCAGCAACCACCCCGAGATCGTGCGCCGCCTGGGCATCATCGCCCTGAACACGGCGCTCGAGTTCGATATCTACGGCAACGTCAATTCCACGCACGTGTGCGGCACGCACATGATGAACGGCATCGGCGGCTCGGGCGACTTTGCGCGCAATGGGCAAGTGTCGATGTTCGTGTCGAAATCGGCGGCCAAGGGCGGACGCATTTCCAGCGTCGTGCCGATGGTCTCGCACGTGGACCACACGGAGCATGACGTCGACGTGCTGGTGACGGAGTGGGGTTTTGCGGACTTGCGCGGCCTGGCGCCGCGCGAACGGGCGCCGTTGATCATCGAGCGCTGCACGCACCCCGATTACCGCGCGCAGCTGCGTGCCTATTACGACGCGGCATGCCAGCGCGGCGGCCACACGCCGCACATCCTGCAAGAGGCGCTGGCCTGGCATGTGCGCTATCAGGAAACGCAGAGCATGCTGGCCGCGCAGTAAATCCTCGTCAGCGCAAGGACAGGGCAGGGCGCTGCGGCACCGCGCCTGCCTTTTTTTCGCCTGGCGCATGTTGCGCCAGATTAAGGGTCAGACCGCCGGTGCAAAGCGCAGGCGGATGCCTGCCGTGACGACGGCGAGCAAGTCGTCGATGTGCGCGTTCATTTCCGGATGCGGCGTCCATGGGTCGCCCGCATCCATGACGATGCGCAGCGACACGAGGCCGTGCAGCGATTGCCAGAAGATTTGCGTCATCGTGTGCAGCGCCGGTTCATCCTGGCGTACCTGGCCCGCCTGCGCCAGCTCGCCGAACAGGTGCAGCGCGTAGGCATACGGGTCTTGCTCGATATTGCCGTGTTCCACTTCGACGGCGTCGACTTCCGCGTGCGGACGCAGCTCCATGAAGATCAGCGAGTATTCGTCGGGATGCTGGAAGCCGTACTCGATGTAGGCGCGGCCGACCAGGCTGATGCGTTCCCATGGGTCAGTGCTGGTGTCGCAGGCCGTGCGCATGGCGCGCACCAGTTCCAGCAAATCCTTGTCCATGGCCTGGGCGATCAGGGTGGCCTTGTCGCGGAACAGGGCGTACACGACGGTGGTGGAAAAGCCGGCCGCCTCGGCCACTTTGCGGATGGAGACGGCGCGCGCGCCGCCCTTCTTGATGAGATCTTTGACGACGTCGATGATGTGCTCGCGCCGCGCTTGTGCCTCGCGTAACTTTCTTTCTTGAATATTGGTCAGCTTCTTGTCCACGACTCTTTCCTGGCGACTCTATGAAAGCAGGAATTATAGGGGGATGATGGGCCGCCAATGTTTCTGACATTGTTACAATTCAGTTTTTTGTCCGGTAGATGCGACAGCGGACCGATTTTTCGCGCTTTTGCCCGGCACTTTTCCATCGATGCCCCGGAATGGTGCATAAATCGCCGGGTCAGGCTTTGCGATCGGAGTCAAAGGGCGGAAAATAGCGGGATAGCTTACACTGCGTTTTTTAGCGCGACGGCGGTGGCCCACGAGGCCGCGCCGGAACACTTACCTAGGACGGGATCATTACATGACCATTAAAATCAGCCAGAACTTCGACTCGGGCGCCATCGACGTGGTGAGCGCCACCAGCGCCGGCGCCATCGACCTGAACTTGCGCAAGGATAGCCACGCCGACATCCACCAGTGGTTCCACTTCCGCCTGCAGGGCGCGCGCGGCCAGGCATGCACGATGCGCTTCCTGAACGCGGGCCAGGCCACCTATCCGGCCGGCTATGAAGACTACCAGGCCGTGGCCAGCTACGACAGCGAAAACTGGTTCCGCGTGCCGACGGCGTTCGATGGCCAGGTCATGACGATCTCGCACACGCCTGAACTCGACAGCGTGTATTACGCCTACTTCGAGCCGTACTCGTGGGAACGTCATCTGCGCCTGCTGGGCGAAGTGGCCGAGCATCCGCTGGCGCGCGTGTCCGACCTGGGCAGCACGGTTGACGGCCGCGACATGAACATGGTCACCATCGGCAATCCGCAGGCGGAAAAGAAAATCTGGGTCATCGCGCGCCAGCATCCGGGCGAATCGATGGCCGAATGGTTCGTCGAAGGCCTGATCGACTCGCTGCTCGACGACGCCAACCCGATCGCGCGCAAACTGCTGCAGCGCGCCGTGTTCCACATCGTGCCGAACATGAACCCGGACGGCTCCATCCGCGGCAACCTGCGCACGAATGCGGCCGGCGCCAACCTGAACCGCGAATGGATGACGCCATCGCTGGAATCGAGCCCGGAAGTGCTGTGCGTGAAAAACAAGATCCACGAAACGGGCGTCGACATGTTCTTCGACATCCACGGCGATGAAGCGCTGCCGTACAACTTTGTGGCCGGCAATGAAATGCTGGAAAACTTCACGCCGGCGCAAGCGGCGCACCAGAAGGCCTTCATCGAGCGCTACAAGCAGGCCAGCCCCGACTTCCAGGACAAGTTCGGCTACGCGGCCAGCAAGTACAAGTCCGACATGCTGACCCTGGCGTCGAAATACATTGGCCACCACTTCGGCTGCCTGGCGCTGACCCTGGAAATGCCGTTCAAGGAAAACGCCGACTTGCCGGATCCGGCCGTGGGCTGGAACGGCGCGCGCAGCGCGGCACTGGGCGCGGCCATGCTGCAGCCTATCCTGCTGTCGCTCGATTGAACGGCGTTGATCATGGGCGTCGAGATCGAGCGTAAATTTCTGCTGGCCGGCGATGCCTGGCGCGGCCTGGGGCAGGCGGTGCTGCTGCGCCAGGGCTATTTGTCCTCGGCGCGCGAGCGCGTGGTGCGCGTGCGCATCGAGGGCGAACAGGCGATGCTGACCATCAAGGGCGCGAACGTGGGCGCCACGCGCGGCGAGTGGGAGTATCCGATTCCGCTGGCCGACGCGGCCGAACTGCTCGACGGCCTGTGCGAACAGCCGCTGATCGAAAAGGTTCGCCACCGCATCGAACACGCGGGCATGGTATGGGAAGTCGACGAATTCCTCGGCGCCAATGCCGGCCTGCTGGTGGCCGAGATCGAGCTGGCTTCGGAAGACCAGCCCTTCGACAAGCCGGACTGGATAGGCGCGGAAGTGTCGGGCGACGCGCGCTATTACAACGCGAATCTGATCCGCCATCCGTTTTCGCAGTGGTGATGGCGTTGTAAATGACGTTGCAATGAAAAAGGCGGAACCTCGGTTCCGCCTTTTTTTTTGTGCGCCAACGCTGCTGTCGGATTACGCTGTGCCGGCTAATCCGACCTACGGCCTATGACAGCATCGTAGGTCGGATTAGCGCGCAGCGCGTAATCCGACAAGCCCGCATTAATGGAAGTGTTCCGTGCCCTGCGGCGTATCTTCCGGCATCTCCGCATGCGCCAGCTCGCCGACCGGGTCGGCAAACAGGGGCGCGCCGCAATCGTCGCAGTATTCACCGACAAAACGTTCCGCATGGCGCTTGATCTGCGTCACGCCGGCGGCGTTCAGGTGCTCGATGATTTCATCGACCGGTGTCTTTTGCTTGTCCAGCGCGGCGATGCCGACCTGGATCAGGCCTTCGATCGGCGTGCCATCCTCGTCTTCCTGGCCGTACAAAGGCCAGACGATGCCGTAGATGACGTCCGGCGCCTGGCGCAGGGTAAAGGCGATGCGGTACTCGTCCACCTGGCCATCGGCCGCTTCCTCGCCGAAGCCGGCGATGACGGCGCGCAGTTCCGACGGCTCGATGGCCAAGGTATGCGTCAGGTAGTGCACGGCGGCGCGCACGGAGACGGGGCGTATCAGCTTGTCCGCTTCGCGGCAGGCCACGTAATACGCTTCCGGCAGCAGCAATTCCAGGCCGCAGCCGGGCAGCAGGCGGGCAATCGTCGGCGTCGCCTGCGTGCGCCATTGCTCCAGCGCGGCGCTGCGTTCGGCGATGAAGTCAAGCTGGCTGGCCGGCGTCTGCCAGCGGAACAGCGGCGCGCCGGCAGGGGCCACCACGGCCACCAGCAGGTAACGCGTGTCGGCCAGGAAGGGCGCCGTTTCCGCTTCTTTGCTTGACGGCTTGACGGCCGTGCCTTTCAGCGCGGCCAGGGCCAGCTTCTGCGTCTTGGCATAGGTCTCGACATGGCTGCGCGGCAACTGGTCGATCGAGTAGAGCGTTGGCGCCATGGCCATCTTCGTGCCGTCGGCCAGCAGGTGGGCAGCGAAATGCGCCGACAGCACACCGTGCGCGTCGCCGGCCATGGGGCCGGAGGCGATGGAAAAGCGCGTCCACGCGAGAATGGGCACGGCGACGAGCAGGGCGTCGTAGCGCACGTCTTCATGCGTGATGACGGTCGATTCGCTGACGGCTTCAACGCAGTCCATCAGCACGTCATAGGCGTTCAAGTCATCCTTGAACAGGCTGCCCAGGGTGTTGTCGATGGTGTCCTGGTGGCCGGTTTTGAGTAATTTCTGGAGCTGCGTATCCAGGCTGTGTTCCCAGGACCGCTCTTCGAGACGGCTGGCTGCCTGTACGATCGCCTGGGCAAAGGTGACCAGGCGCTGGCTGTCGGCAGTCAGTTTATGGGATGAATCTTTGGAAGGACGACGCATAGCGGGATAAGAGTCTCGGAAAGTGAAAAAAATGGATCAGTCAAACAATGATAAACCCTTATAACCGTATTGTAGAGGATTCAGCCGCACGCAATACGTAAGCTGTCCTTAGATCATGCCAATAGTCGAAATTTCAAGTCGGAACAGGATGCAGGGACGAAAAAAAGCGCCGGTCGAAACCGGCGCCTTTATCTTGCATCACAACTGATCGATTACTCGGCCAGCAGTTGACGCAGCACGAATGGCAGGATGCCGCCATGCTTGTAGTAATCGACTTCGATCGGCGTATCGATGCGCAGCAGGACTTTGACTTCCTGGCTGGAGCCGTCGGCGCGGTGGATCACCAGGGTAGCCAGTTGCTGTGGCTTGATTTCGCCTTCGAGGCCTTTCAGGTCGAAGGTTTCCTTGCCGGTGATGCCCAGGGTTTGCACGCTGTCGTCGCCGATGAATTGCAGCGGCAATACGCCCATGCCCACCAGGTTCGAGCGGTGGATGCGCTCGAACGAACGGGTGATCACGGCTTTCACGCCCAGCAGTTGCGTACCTTTTGCCGCCCAGTCGCGCGACGAGCCCGTACCGTACTCTTCGCCGCCGAAGACCATGGTTGGCGTGCCTTCGGCAACATATTTCATCGCCGCGTCGTAGATCGACATCTGTTCGCCGGAAGGCTGGTGGATCGTGATGCCGCCTTCGACCGCCGAACCGTCTGCCTTGGCAGGGATCATGCGGTTCTTGATGCGCACGTTGGCGAACGTGCCGCGCATCATGATTTCATGGTTGCCGCGACGCGAGCCGTAGGAGTTGAAGTCCGCTTTCAGGACGCCGTTTTCCTTCAGCCATTTGCCTGCAGGACCGTTTTCCTGGATCGAGCCGGCCGGCGAGATGTGGTCGGTGGTGATGGAATCGCCGAACACGCCCAGTGCGCGTGCGCCTTCGATGCCGGTGGCCACTGCCGCTGGCGTCATCGAGAAGTTGTCGAAGAACGGTGGTTCCGCGATGTAGGTCGATTTCGGCCAGTTGTAGACTTGACCGGACACGGTCGTGACTTTTTCCCACAGCTTGCCTGGCGCGCCCTTGACGTCAGCGTAGTTGTCCTTGAACACCTTGGCGTTCATGGCGAACTTCATCATGGCCGACACTTCAGCCGAGGTCGGCCAGATGTCGCCCAGGTAGATGTCCTTGCCGCCCTTGCCCTTGCCGACCGGTTCCGTCATCAGGTCGCGCGTCATGTTGCCGGCGATGGCGTAAGCGACGACCAGCGGTGGCGAAGCGAGGAAGTTCGAGCGGATGTTCGGGTGAATACGCGCTTCGAAGTTGCGGTTGCCCGACAGCACGGCCGACGCGACGATGTCGTGCGTGGCAATGGCTGCGTTCAGCTCGGGCGTCAGGTCGCCCGCGTTGCCGATACAGGTGGTGCAGCCGTAGGCGGTCACGCCGAAGCCCAGTTTTTCCAGGTATGGCAGCAGGCCGGCAGCGGTCAGGTACTCGGTCACGACGCGCGAGCCAGGGGCCAGCGAGGTCTTGATGTGCGGAGCGACTTTCAGGCCGGCTTCGACGGCTTTCTTGGCCAGCAGGCCGGCAGCCAGCATCACGCTCGGGTTCGAGGTGTTGGTGCACGAGGTGATCGCGGCGATCAGCACGTCGCCGTTCGACACTTTCACGCCGTTCGTCGTTTCGTACACGGCAGCCAGGTCGGCCGGATTCTTGTTGAAGCCGTTTTCCGTGGTTGGCTTGGCGAACAGCTCGGCGAAGTTCGCCTTGACGTTGCCGATCTCGATACGGTCTTGCGGGCGTTTCGGGCCGGCCAGCGACGGAGCGACCGATGCCAGGTCCAGTTCCACCACGCGGGTGTAGTCGATGTCGCCGGCTTTTGGCACGCCGAACAGGTTTTGCGCCTTGAAGTAGCCTTCGAACGCGGCGATTTCTGCCTTGCTGCGGCCGGTGCCCTTGAAGTAGTCGATGGTCGCTTCGTCGACCGGGAAGAAGCCCATGGTCGCGCCGTATTCCGGTGCCATGTTGGCGATCGTCGCGCGGTCCGTCAGGGTCAGGGACTCGGTGCCTTCGCCGAAGAATTCGACGAACTTGCCGACGACTTTTTCCTTGCGCAGCAATTCGGTGATGGTCAGTACCAGATCGGTGGCGGTGCAGCCTTCGCGCAATGCGCCCGACAGGTTCACGCCGATGACGTCCGGCGTCAGGAAGTAGACCGGTTGGCCCAGCATGCCCGCTTCCGCCTCGATGCCGCCCACGCCCCAGCCGACCACGCCGATGCCGTTGATCATGGTGGTGTGCGAGTCGGTGCCGACCAGGGTGTCAGGGTAGTACACGTCGCCGGCTTTCTTGCCTGCGTGGTGCACGCCGCGTGCCAGGTATTCCAGGTTGACCTGGTGGACGATGCCGAAGCCTGGTGGCACGACGCCGAAGGTGTCGAATGCCTGCATGCCCCATTTCATGAACTGGTAACGCTCGTTGTTACGCGAGAATTCCAGTTTCATGTTCAGGTCCAGCGCTTTCTTTTCGCGGTAGTGATCGATGGTCACCGAGTGGTCGACCACCAGGTCGACCGGCACCAAAGGCTCGATCTTCTTGGCGTTGATGCCCATCTTGGCGGCCACGTTGCGCATCGCTGCCAGGTCGGCCAGCAATGGAACGCCGGTGAAGTCCTGCAGCACGACGCGCGCCACTACGAACGGGATCTCGTCGGTGCGCTCGGCGGTCGGGCCCCAGCTCGCCAATTGCTTGACGTGTTCTTCGGTGACTTTTTTGCCGTCGCAGTTGCGCAATACCGATTCGAGCACGATACGAATCGACACTGGCAGGCGGGAGACATTGATGCCCAGGCTTTTTTCCAGCGCAGGCAGGGAGTACAGCTTGCCCTTCTTGCTATCCGAAATATTAAAGTCCTTGAGCGTGTTCAGAGTGTTGCGGGACATGACCTCTCCTTGTTGGGTATCGTCTATTTATTGATTATTCAAATTACAAAACATGACTGAGCCCCCGAAGAGGCCCTTGCTACGCACATCAGCCGCCGGCGGCCGGCAGCACGCCCAGCGATGGCGCGGCTTCCACCACTGCCGCCGGCTTGGCTTGCTCCGCATCCTTGCATTCATTGGCCAGCTGGCGGCCCTGCTTGGAATCGAGCAGCATGCCTTTGGCCGGGATGCCGATCCACACGAGGCCGTACAGACGGTTCTCGAAGCGGTTGGCGCCGGTCGTGGTGCCGACGCGGCTCAGGCGGTGCAGGCGCTTCTTCCAGCGCAGGGCGATGTGTTTGTCGTCAGTCGCATTGGTGTAGATGGTAATTTTGTTACCAAGTTCACAATTGAAATCGGTGGAAGCCGAGCCCGCGGTGTCCGGCTCATCGGATTCTTCCTTGTCGGCGACCGACATGGCGAGCGGATGGGCTTCCTTGGCGGCTGCCTTGGCCTTGGCGGTCTTGGCCTTTGGCTTGGCCTTGACAGCCTTGACGGCCTTGGGATTTGCCTCTGCCGTGGCGGCGAAGCTGGCTGGCGCCAGCGTGAGGGACATGGCGCCCAGCGCGACGCTGCAGGCAATGGCTAATTTGGAGAGGGACATCGTGTAATTCCTGTCAGTTTTCAGTGGTGCTGGAAGAGGGGGTGTTGAGTAATGCGGCGGCCGCCTCGGGCAGGCCAAGGCCCGCCAGTTTGGCGCGTTGCAAAACGGTCCAATAATATCGGTAGCTGGCGCGGTCGTGCAAGCGGCCATTTTGCGCAATCGGTCCCCAGTTGGCGCGCAGCGCCTCATTGAGGATGTTGCTCGCTTCGTTGACTTCGGACAGGCGCGGCGTGAAGGCCTTGATGATGGGCTTGATCTGGTCCGGGTGGATGCTCCACATGCGCGTGTAGCCGAATTCGGCCGTCGCGCGCTGGGCGTCGTTCGCCACCACGGCCGAATCGCGCACGTCCGTCGTCACGTTGTGCGACGCCACCTTGCCGTGCGCGTGGCAGGCGGCCGCCACTTCGAGCTTGGCGCGCACCACCAGCGGGTGCGTGAACTGGCCCGGCGTGCGCATGGCGGCGGCGGGAATGGCGCCGTAATGGGCCGAAACGAAATCCATGATGCCGAAGGACAGGCATTCGACCTGCGGCAGGGCGGCGATGGCGTAGGCGTCGCGCAGCGCGCCATGCGTTTCGATCAGGATGTGCACGGGCAGGTTGTCGCGGCCGGCGCGGCGCGCGTGCAGGTTGATCAGGTCGATGGCCAGCATGGCGTCCTGCACGCCGGCGACCTTGGGCACGGCGATGTAGGCCAGGCGCGATGCGGCGCCGCAGATGATTTCCACGTCGCGCGCGAAAAACGGGCTGTCGACGTCGTGCACGCGCACGCCGATGCGGTTGAACTGGTTCTCGTCGCTGGCCAGCAGGCCGGCGATCATCAGCGCGTGGGCTTCTTCATTGCCGGCGCTGGCGCCGTCTTCGCAGTCGAAGGTGATGTCGAACAGGGGGCCAAGCTCTTGTTGCAAAGCAATCGATTTACGCATCAGCTTTTCGGAGCCGGCGTAGTGGTCGCAAGCGGCGAGCAACAGCGGCTGGCGTTTGCCTTGGAATAAAACCTCGGAAGGGTGCATGCTTAAGGCATTTCTGCAGGTAAAGACTACTTGAGAAAACAGCCGCGCCGCGAATCTCGCGGAGCGGCCTTCTTGGCGGGCGGCGCATTGCCGCGCCGCCAAAACTGGACTTAGGCCAGCAGGTGTTTCACGCCTTCGCGCTCTTCGGTCAGTTCCTTCAGGGTCAGGTTGATGCGCTCTTGCGAGAATGCATCGATTTCCAGACCTTGAACGATGGTGTACTCACCGTTGTCGGTGGTGACCGGGAAGCCGAACACGGTGCCTTCAGGGATGCCGTACGAGCCATCCGAAGGAACGCCCATGGTGGTCCACTTGCCGGCCGTGCCCAGCATCCAGTCATGGATGTGGTCGATGGCGGCGTTCGCTGCCGACGCTGCCGACGACAGGCCGCGCGCTTCGATGATGGCCGCGCCGCGCTTGCCGACGGTAGGCAGGAACACGTTGGCGTTCCATTCCTGGTCGTTGATCAGGTCCTTGACGGCCTTGCCGTTCACGGTGGCGAAGCGGTAGTCGGCGTACATCGTTGGCGAGTGGTTGCCCCAGACGGTCAGCTTCTCGATGTCTTTCACGGCGGTGCCGGTCTTGGCAGCGACTTGCGACAGCGCGCGGTTGTGGTCCAGGCGCAGCATGGCGGTGAAGTTCTTCGCTGGCAGCGATGGCGCCGATTTCATGGCGATGTAGGCGTTGGTGTTGGCAGGGTTGCCGACCACCAGCACTTTGACGTTGCGCGAAGCGACGGCGTCGAGCGCCTTGCCTTGCACCGTGAAGATCTGGGCGTTCGCTTCCAGCAGGTCCTTGCGTTCCATGCCTGGGCCGCGCGGACGCGCGCCAACCAGTACGGCCACGTCGACATCCTTGAATGCGGTCAGCGGATCGGAGTGGGCGGTCATTTCCGTCAGCAGCGGGAACGCGCAGTCGTCGATTTCCATCATCACGCCCTTGAGCGCCTTCTGGGCTTTTTCGTCCGGGATTTCAAGCAGTTGCAAGATGACAGGCTGGTCTTTGCCGAGCATGTCGCCATTGGCGATGCGGAACAACAGGGCGTAGCCGATCTGGCCGGCGGCGCCGGTCACTGCAACACGCATTGGGGTTTTAGCCATGATGAATCTCCAAAAATGGGAAAGAAAACGGGCTTGAAGCTGGGCTTACGCTTATCCGGAAAAACTGTAATGATACCAAAACCGGCCCGCGCCACCGAATTGCTGGTGTACGCTGCCGCGACGCATGTGCTGCACGAGGCCAGAGTGGCTGGCCGACAACATAAAACGCTGGCTCACAAGTTTTATCGAGGGCAGTTTAGGCCTCTGATCCCTATCTGTCAATCATATCTTATGTCTTATATAAGACAGATAACTACATGCGTTTTACTGGACGCGGGCAGTGATTTGTGTTGAAATGTCGGACTATGAATTCCGCCTCGTCCAATCTGACCAACAATGCCACTGCTGCAAGCGGGGCGGTCAGTCCGACCGCGGGCGCCCCGGCCACCCCTGCCGCCAGCGCTAATGCCACCCCTGCCACGGCCGTATCCGCGCCCGCGCCTGCCGCGACCGCTTCGCCCACCTTCAGTCCCCTGTACCAGCAGATCAAGGCGCTCATCACGCAAAGCCTGCAATCGGGCGAATGGAAGCCGGGCGAGCTGATCCCCAGCGAAGTCGAGCTGGCAGGCCGTTTCAAGGTCAGCCAGGGCACCGTGCGCAAGGCCATCGATGAGCTGGCCGCCGAGAATCTCGTCATGCGCCGCCAGGGCAAGGGCACCTTCGTTTCCACCCACCATGAGGCGCGCGCGCATTTCCGCTTCCTGCGCCTGGTGCCGGACGAAGGCGTGCCGCATTATCCCGAAAGCAAATTTATCGAAGTCAAGCGCGTGCGTGCGCCGGCCGACGTGGCGCGCCTGATGGACCTGAAGTCCGGCGACGCCGTCATCTTCATCAAGCGCGTGCAGTATTTCGACGGCATTCCCACCATCGTGGAAGAGCTGTGGCTGCCCGGCCTGATCTTCAAGGGACTGACGGCCGAGCGCCTGGTGGAATACAAGGGCCCCATGTACGGCCTGTTTGAAACGGAATTTGGCACGCGCATGATACGCGCGTCCGAGCAGATCCGCGCCGTGTGCGCCGACGCGGGCGCCGCGCAACTGTTGAATATCGACCTCGGCACGCCCTTGCTCAGTTCCGAGCGCGTGTCGTTTACCTACGGCGACAAGCCGGTCGAACTGCGCCGGGGCCTGTACCTGACCATTCGTCACCATTATCAGAATGAACTCAGCTGAAGCGGCGGGGTGCCCATGGGTGCCCGAACAAGCGGCAAGGCGGAAGTGCATCGCTTGAAGTGCCCATCGCGAGGCGGGCATGGAGACAACAGAACGCGCAGGTAAAGCATGGCCGGCCCCGGCGGGCCGTGTTTTGCCGGCGATTCTGTAATTAAATTACGTGAACTACGGAAAGTAGCGCGGTATTTTGTAGTAAAAAACCATTTTGGTTATATGTAACAATAGATATTGGTATCGGTTGCGAAAATCGGCGAAAATCGCGGCTTCAATATTTAGTTGAAATTCAAAGGGGAGGTTTTTGTTATGTCTGAAGCCGTAAGAGAAGTACCAAAAAAAGAACGGCCGCAATTCCGTAACATTCATGTTACCGAATTGTCGAACTACCGCATGGCGATCGGCGCCATCGTCTCGATCCTGCATCGCATCAGCGGCATCATCATTTTCGCCCTGCTGCCGGGCATCCTGTACATGCTGGAACTGAGCCTGCGTTCCGAAATGTCCTACGCCTACTTCCAGGGCATCGCCTCGCACTGGTTCGTCAAGCTGATCACCCTGGGTCTGGTCTGGGCCTTCCTGCACCACTTCTGCGCCGGTATCCGCCACCTGTTCATGGACGTGCACGTCGCCGCCGAGAAAGAGCCTGCGCGCAATACGGCCAAGTTCGTTCTGGTGATCAGTCTGGTACTGACCGCTCTGGTCGCTTTGAAACTGTTTGGAGTATTTTAATGGCAAACAATAACATCGGACCGAAACGCCTCGTTGTCGGCGCCCATTACGGCCTGCGCGACTGGCTGGCGCAACGCGTCACCGCCCTCGTCATGGTGGCCTACGTCGCCATCCTGCTGATCGCCTTCCTGACCGGCAGCAACTTCAGCTATGAAGGCTGGGCTGGTCTGTTCGCACAGCAATGGTTCAAATTAATCAGCCTGGTGACGTTTGTTGCCTTGTTCTACCACGCATGGGTCGGCGTACGCAATATCTGGATGGACTACGTGAAAAGCGTTGGCCTCCGCCTGACCCTGCAAATTGCCACCATGCTGTGGTTGATCGCTTGTGCCGGCTGGACGGTACAGATACTCTGGAGTGTGTAATCGTGGCAGCATATAAATCTGCAATTCCTACCCGCCGCTTTGATGCGGTCATCGTTGGCGCCGGCGGTTCCGGCATGCGCGCGTCGTTGCAGCTGGCTGAAGCCGGCCTGAACGTCGCTGTCCTCTCGAAAGTTTTCCCGACCCGCTCGCACACCGTGGCGGCGCAGGGCGGTATCGGCGCGTCGCTCGGCAACATGGCCGAAGACAACTGGTTCTGGCACATGTTCGACACCGTCAAGGGTGGCGACTATCTGGGCGACCAGGATGCCATCGAATTCATGTGCCGCGAAGCACCGAAGGTCGTGTACGAACTGGAACACTTCGGCATGCCATTCGACCGCAACCCTGACGGCACCATCTATCAGCGCCCTTTCGGCGGCCACACGGCCCACTTCGGCGAAAAGCCGGTGCAGCGCGCTTGCGCGGCAGCCGACCGTACCGGTCACGCCCTGTTGCACACGCTGTACCAGCGCAACGTGCGCGCCCGTACGCACTTCTTCGTCGAATGGATGGCGCTCGACCTGATCCGTGACGCCGAAGGCGACGTGATCGGTGTTGTCGCGCTGGAAATGGAAACCGGCGAATGCATGATCCTGGAAGCAAAGACGACGGTCATGGCAACGGGCGGCGCAGGCCGCATCTTCGCCGCGTCGACGAATGCGTTCATCAACACCGGTGACGGCATGGGCATGGCGGCACGCGCCGGCCTGCCGCTGCAGGACATGGAATTCTGGCAGTTTCACCCGACCGGCGTGGCCGGCGCGGGCGTATTGATCACCGAAGGCGTGCGCGGCGAAGGCGGCATCCTGATCAATAGCGAAGGCGAACGCTTCATGGAGCGCTATGCGCCTACCCTGAAGGATCTGGCGCCGCGCGACTTCGTCTCGCGGTCGATGGACCAGGAAATCAAGGAAGGCCGCGGCTGCGGTCCGAACAAGGACCACGTGATGCTGGACCTGCGCCATATCGGCGCCGACACCATCGCCAAGCGCCTGCCGTCGATCCTGGAAATCGGCCACAAGTTCGCCAACGTCGACGCCACCAAGGAACCGATTCCTGTCGTGCCGACGATTCACTACCAGATGGGCGGTATCCCGACGAACATCCACGGCCAGGTCGTCACCCCGACCGGTCCTGAAGGTTCGGCGAAAGTCGTCAACGGCCTGTACGCGATCGGCGAATGCGCCTGCGTTTCCGTGCACGGCGCCAACCGCCTGGGCACGAACTCGCTGCTCGACCTGGTGGTGTTCGGCCGCGCGGCCGGCAACCACATCGTGGGCAGCGGCCTGAAAGCCAAGGAAAACAAGCCTTTGCCAGCCGATGCCGCCGACTTTGCCATGGGCCGCTTGCAGCGCCTGGAAAACTCGACCGGCACGGAAACCGTGCAGGGCGTGGCGAACGACATCCGCGCCACCATGCAGAAGTATTGCGGCGTGTTCCGTACCGACGAGATGCTGAACAAGGGCGTCGAAGAAATCATGAAGCTCGACGAGCGCCGCAAGCACGTCTCGTTCAAGGATAAATCGATGGTCTTCAACACGGCTCGCGTGGAAGCGCTGGAGCTGGACAATCTGATCGAAACGGCAAAGGCGACCATCGTCTCGGCAGCGGCCCGCAAGGAATCGCGTGGCGCCCACGCCCAGGACGACCACCCGACCCGCGACGACGACAACTGGATGAAGCACACGCTGTGGTATTCGGAAGGCAACCGACTGGAATACAAGCCAGTCGTGACCAAGCCTTTGACGGTTGATACCTTCAAACCGAAACCACGTACTTTCTAAGGCTATACCATGGCACGCACTCTCAAATTCAAAATCTACCGCTACGATCCTGACCAGGATGCCAAGCCTTACATGCAAGACCTGACGGTCGAGCTGAAAGACACCGACAAGATGCTGCTCGACGCACTGCAGCGCATCAAGTCGGACGTCGATGACTCGCTGGCCCTGCGCCGCTCGTGCCGCGAAGGCGTGTGCGGTTCGGACGCGATGAACATCAACGGCAAGAACGGCCTGGCATGCACGACCAACCTGAACGAACTGACCGAGCCTATCGTGCTGCGTCCGTTGCCAGGCTTGCCGGTCATCCGCGACCTGATCGTCGACATGACGCAATTTTTCAAGCAGTACGATTCGATCAAGCCTTTCCTGATCAACGATTCGATCCCGCCTGAAAAAGAGCGCCTGCAGTCGCCGGAACAGCGCGAAGAACTCGATGGCCTGTACGAGTGCATCCTGTGCGCATGCTGCTCCACGTCGTGCCCGTCGTTCTGGTGGAATCCGGACAAATTCGTCGGCCCGGCCGGCCTGCTGCAAGCCTACCGCTTCATCGCCGATTCGCGCGACGAAGCCACGGGCGCGCGTCTGGACAACCTGGAAGACCCGTACCGCCTGTTCCGCTGCCATTCGATCATGAACTGCGTCGACGTCTGCCCTAAAGGTTTGAACCCGAACAAGGCGATCGGCAAAATCAAGGAATTGATGGTCCGCCGCGCGATCTGATCCTCCTGATCGCATCCGCCGGGCGCCGTTTGCGGGAAGAGGGTATCCTCTCTTGCCTGCAGGCGGCGCCTGCAAAGCAGCACCGTGCCGCAAGGCACACGTAAAGTGGTAAACCAAATGACAGAATCAATTTTGTCCTCGCATCAGGCCGACCCGGCCAACCGCGCCCGCCTGCGCTGGCGTTCACGCCGTGGCCTGCTGGAAAACGACATTATCCTGACCCGTTTTCTCGATGCGTATGAAACCGAATTGACCGATGAAGAAGTTGACGCGCTGACGCGTTTGCTGGATTTATCGGACAATGCGTTAATGGATCTGGTACTGGCCCGTAAAGAGCCGGAAGGCGAAGTCGATCTGCCGCATGTGCGCGCACTGCTGCAACGACTGCGCATTGCCTAGACGCCTGGGCGATATATTGCAAACGGTGCGAGTGGCGCGCTGTAGCACTGCCGAGTGCGGTGCGAATTGCAGCCAGAATTTTTGATTTTAATTTCGACTCACTCCCGAGAAGGAAGAGCCCATGAATATCTCTGACACAAAAGCTACCCTGTCGTTCTCCGATGGCAGCCCATCGCTTGAATTTCCAATCTACAAAGGCACGGTTGGCCCGGACGTCATCGACATCCGCAAACTGTACGCCGGTAGCGGCAAGTTCACCTACGACCCAGGCTTTATGTCGACGGCCGCCTGCAACTCGTCGATCACCTACATCGACGGCGACAAGGGCGAGCTGCTGTACCGTGGTTACCCGATCGAACAGTTGGCCGTCAACGCCGACTTCATGGAATCGTGCTACCTGCTGCTGAACGGCGAACTGCCGAACGCGGCGCAGAAAGCCAAGTTCGTCGACACCGTCACCAAGCACACGATGGTGCACGAACAGATGCAATTCTTCTTCCGTGGCTTCCGCCGCGACGCGCATCCGATGTCGGTCCTGGTGGGCACCGTCGGCGCGCTGGCATCGTTCTACCATGACTCGCTGGACATCAACGACCCGCGTCACCGCGAAGTGTCGGCCATCCGCCTGATCGCCAAGATGCCTACCCTGGTCGCCATGACCTACAAGTACTCGGTCGGCCAGCCGTTCGTGTACCCACGCAACGACCTGTCGTACAGCGCCAACTTCATGCACATGATGTTCGCCAACCCGTGCGAAGAGTACAAGGTCAACGACGTGCTGGTGCGCGCCCTGGACCGCATCCTGATCCTGCACGCGGACCACGAGCAAAACGCATCGACATCGACCGTCCGTCTGGCCGGTTCGTCGGGCGCCAACCCGTTCGCCTGTATCGCTGCCGGTATCGCCTGCCTGTGGGGCCCTGCCCACGGCGGCGCCAACGAAGCGGCACTGAATATGCTGAAAGAAATCGGCACCGTCGAGAACATCCCTGCCTTCATCGCGCAAGTCAAGGACAAGAACTCCGGCGTCAAGCTGATGGGCTTTGGCCACCGCGTGTACAAGAACTTCGATCCACGCGCCAAGCTGATGCGTGAAACCTGCTACGAAGTGCTGCAAGAACTGGGTCTGCAAGACGACCCGCTGTTCAAGCTGGCGATGGAACTGGAAAAGATTGCACTGAACGACGAGTACTTCGTGTCGCGCAAACTGTACCCGAACGTCGACTTCTACTCGGGCATCGTGCAATCGGCGCTGGGCATCCCTGTGTCGCTGTTCACCGGTATCTTTGCCATGGCCCGCACCATCGGCTGGATCGCCCAGTGGAACGAAATGATCGCCGACCCGGAACAGAAAATCGGCCGTCCGCGCCAGCTGTTCGTCGGTTCGACCACGCGTGAAGTACTGCCACTGGACAAGCGTTAATCCAGAGCGGTATCGAGCAAGCAAAAAAACGGGCTTCGGCCCGTTTTTTTATGCCAGGCTGTTATGCTCGGGCCCTGGTTCAACAGGAAGCACACGCGATGAATGAAGAAACCTGCGCCCCCAGCGGCGTGGCCCTGGCCGATACGGCGTTTGGCTACACCTTGTCGCTGATTGGCGGCAAATACAAGATGCTGATCCTGTACGCGCTGGCGGCAAACACGGTGCTGCGGCATAACGAACTCAAGCGCCATCTTGGCGGCATCGCCTTCAAGACCCTCAGCGTCGTGCTGAAGGAACTGGAAGCGGACGCGATGATCGTGCGCAAGGAATATCCGCAAGTGCCGCCCAAGGTGGAATATTCGCTGTCAAGCAAGGGCGTCTCGCTGATCCCCGTGCTGCATACCCTGTGCGAGTGGGGCGAGCGGCACCAGCCAACCTGAGCCCGATGCGCATGGCCAAGGGGTTTTTCCTCGTCAAGTAACTTACTTTTCTTACTGTATGACCAGTCAATGTGCGTACTTGTGAAAAGTACTCGTGATGGTTATGCTGTTTTTGCCTCTGCGGGCGCTACCACGCGCCATGGGGCAGGGTACCGGCTTGCCTGATTTTCTGTGGGCGCGGGGCCGGTGCGTCCATCCATTTTCAGGAAAACAGCATGTTGAAAACCCTCGTTATCGTCTTCCATCCCGCCATTGAAACTTCGGTGGCCAACAAGCGCTGGCTGCAGGAAGTGGCGCAATACCCGGAGCAGTACACCATCCACGATGTGCATCGGGCCTACCCCGATGGCATCATCGACGTGGCGCAAGAGCAGGCGCTGGTGGAGGCGCACGCCAATGTGGTCCTGCAATTTCCCGTGTACTGGTTCAACTGCCCGCCCTTGCTGAAACAGTGGCTTGACGAGGTGCTGGCGTATGGCTGGGCCTACGGCACGGGCGGCGATGCTTTCCGGGGGCGCAAGGTGGCACTGGCCGTCACGGCCGGCATCCGCGAGGAAGAATTCAGGCCGGAAGGCAAGTGGAAAGTCACCCTGGCGCAGCTGCTGGCGCCATTCGACGTCACCCTGGCGTATGTGGGCGCCGACAACCGCCGCTTCTTTGCCTTCTATGGCGCGGAAGACGGGCCGAAGGAAGCCGGTTATGCCGAGCGACTGGCGCGCAGCGCGCACGAGTACGTGGGTTTCCTGGCGGCGCTGTAGGCAGCGGGGCCAGCCTCAGTTCAATGCCGCTTGCCAGTGGCGGCGATGGTGTGCGCTAACTGCGCCGCATCGGAAAGGTTTCCAAGGGGCGGAAGGGGCGGGCGGCGCGTGCAAGCATATGATTCTTTCGCTATTCGATACGCTCCTTGCATAGATCCTTTCGACCAAACGGGACAAATAGAGTAGATTGCAATACTTAGTTGCATGGATCGGACGAATCAAGAGGGAGCCGCAGATGGACCGTATCACCGCCGCACAAGTATTCGTCACCATCGCCGAGCGGGGCAGCATGGTGGCCGCCAGCGACGCGCTCGACATGTCGCGCGCCATGGTGACGCGTTATCTGGCCGAGATGGAGGAGTGGGCGGAGGCACGCCTGTTGCATCGCACCACGCGCCGTCTGAGCCTGACGGATGCGGGCGAGACCACCCTGGCGCGCTGCCGCCAGATGCTGGAAGTGGCCGGCGCCATGGCCGTCACTTCGCCCGAGGGACTCGATACGCCGCACGGTCTGCTGCGCATTACCTGCTCGCAATCGCTGGCGCAGACGGCGCTCGCTGGCGCAGTAACCGCTTACCTGCGGCGCTACCCGCGCGCCGCCGTCGACCTGCAGATGGAGAACCGCGCCGTCAATCTGGTGGAGCAGCGCATCGACCTGGCGATCCGCATCACGAATGCGCTCGAGCCGAACCTGATCGCGCGCCAGCTGGCCAGCTGCGCGTCGGTGGTGTGCGCCGCACCATCGTACCTGGCGGCGCACGGCACGCCGCGACGGGCGCAAGACCTGGCCCTGCACAACTGCCTGACGTACACCTATTTCGGCAAGAGCCTGTGGCAATTCACGCATGACGGGGAAGCGCTCACTGTCCCCGTCAGCGGCCGCCTGTCGGCGAATGAGTCGCTGGTCCTGCTGGTGGCCACGGTGGCGGGGGCGGGCATCGCCATGCAGCCGCGCTTTTCTGCGGCGCCGCTGATCGCCAGCGGGCAGCTGGTGGAACTGTTGCCCGCCTACCAGCCGCAGAACATGGGCATCTACGGCGTCTACACGTCGCGCCAGCACATGTCGCCCCTGCTGCGCACCATGCTCGACTTCCTGGTCGAGTGGTTTGCCGGCGATGCCGACTGGCTGGCCGCCATCGCGGCGGCACCTTTGCCGGGCAGACCAGTGGGGCGAAAACGGCAGGCCGGCAGGGGCGCCGACGTGCCGTAAGCGCAACAGTGGCAGGCTTGCAAGCCCGGTAAAATCAACAACACAGCTTACATTTGCTTGCCAAATAAAATCCAACTGGCAGTTGTTGCGTTACAATACCGCGTGCTATTCTAAATGACGGTATGCAGAATGCTGGTGCAATAAAAAAGCCCTTCCCCACAACTTGATGTGCAATCCGCTAACCGGTCAGGCCGTGTCGCGGAAGGTTAGATTAACCCGCTAATTCCTCGCGAAGCGCGAAGAAAGGTGAGCAATATATGCAGCAATTAACGACCAACTCCTACCTGTTCGGTGGGAATGCTCCGTACGTGGAAGACCTGTACGAGGCGTATCTGAACAACCCAGGCTCGGTACCCGACAACTGGCGTTCCTACTTCGACGCCATGCAGCACGTGCCTGCCGTCGATGGCACCAACAAGCCTGACGTGGCTCACGCCTCCGTCGTCGCCTCGTTCGCCGAGCGCGCAAAAGCAGGCCCGATCCGCACAGTGACCGCTTCCTTCGACGCCGAAATGGGCCGCAAGCGCGTCGCCGCCACGCAGTTGATCGCCGCTTACCGCTACCTGGGCACGCACTGGGCCAACTTGGATCCGCTGCAGCGCCAGGAACGTCCGATGATCCCGGAACTCGATCCGAGCTTCTACGGCTTCACCGATGCGGACATGGACACCGTGTTCAACATCAGCAATACGTATTTTGGCCCCGAGACCGCCACCCTGCGCGATCTGCTCAACTATCTGCGCGACACCTACACGCGTTCGATCGGCGCCGAATTCATGTACATCTCCGACCCGGCCGAAAAGCGCTGGCTGCAAGAGAAACTGGAATCGATCCGCTCCACCCCGAATTTCACCCCAGAGAAAAAAATCCACATCCTCGACCGCCTGACCGCGGCTGAAGGCCTGGAACGCTATCTGCACACCCGCTACGTGGGCCAGAAGCGCTTCTCCCTGGAAGGCGGCGAAACCTTCATCGCCTCGATGGATGAAACCATCCAGCGCGCCGGCGAAAAAGGCGTGCAGGAAATCGTCATCGGCATGGCCCACCGCGGCCGTCTGAACGTGCTGGTGAACACCCTGGGCAAGGCGCCGCAGGAACTGTTCGAAGAATTCGAAGGCAAGCATGGCGACGACCTGCCTGCCGGCGACGTGAAGTACCATCAAGGCTTCTCGTCGGACATCTCCACCGCGGGCGGCCCGGTCCACCTGTCGCTGGCGTTCAACCCGTCGCACCTGGAAATCGTCAACCCTGTGGTCGAAGGTTCCGTCAAGGCCCGCATGGACCGTCGCGGCGACGTGCACGGCGCGCAAGTGCTGCCTATCCTGGTGCACGGCGATGCCGCTTTCGCCGGCCAGGGCGTGGTCATGGAAACCTTGAATCTGGCGCAAACCCGCGGCTACGGCACGGGCGGCACGGTGCACATCGTGATCAACAACCAGATCGGTTTCACCACCTCGGACCCACGCGACTCGCGCTCGACCCTGTACTGCTCGGACGTCGTCAAGATGATCGAAGCGCCGGTCCTGCACATCAACGCCGACGATCCTGAAGCCGTGGTGCTGGCGACGCAAATCGCGCTCGACTACCGCATGGAATTCAAGAAGGACATCGTCCTCGACATCATCTGCTACCGTAAACTTGGCCACAACGAGCAAGATACGCCGGCCCTGACGCAGCCGCTGATGTACAAGCGCATCGGCCAGCATCCAGGCACCCGCAAGCTGTACGCGGACAAGCTGGTTGCCCAGGGCGTGATCCCTGCCGATGGCGGCGACAAGATGGTGGCCGCCTTCCGCGACGCCATGGACGCCGGCAAGCACACCGTCGACCCGGTCATTTCGAACTTCAAGAACAAGTACGCCGTCGACTGGCTGCCGTTCCTGAACAAGAAATGGACCGACTCGGCCGACACCGCCGTGCCGATGACGGAACTCAAACGCCTGGCCGCGCGCATCACCACCGTGCCGGAAGAATTCAAGGTCCACTCGCTGGTTGAAAAAGTCCTGGGCGACCGCGCCACCATGGGCCGCGGCGAAATGAACCTGGACTGGGGCATGGGCGAACACCTGGCCTACGCTTCGCTGGTATCGTCCGGCTACGCCATCCGCCTGACCGGCCAGGATGCGGGCCGCGGCACCTTCGTGCACCGCCACGCCGTGCTGCATGACCAGAACCGCGAGCGTTGGGATGCGGGTACCTATATTCCGCTGCAAAACGTGTCGGACAACCAGGCGCCGTTCACCGTCATCGACTCGGTGCTGTCCGAAGAAGCCGTACTGGCCTTCGAATACGGCTACTCGACCGCTGAACCGAACACGCTGACGATCTGGGAAGCCCAGTTCGGCGACTTCGCCAACGGCGCGCAAGTGGTGATCGACCAATTCATCAGCTCCGGCGAAGTGAAGTGGGGCCGCGCTTCGGGCTTGGTCATGATGCTGCCGCACGGTTACGAAGGCCAGGGTCCTGAGCACTCGTCCGCGCGTCCTGAGCGTTTCCTGCAGCTGTGCGCAGACAACAACATGCAGGTGGTGCAGCCGACGACGGCTTCGCAGATCTTCCATTTGCTGCGCCGCCAGATGGTGCGCCAGTTCCGCAAGCCGCTGGTCATCCTGACGCCGAAGTCGCTGTTGCGCAACAAGGATGCCGGTTCGCCGCTGACCGACCTGGCCAAGGGCGGTTTCCAGACCGTCATCGGCGAAGTCGACGACAAAATCGACGCCAAGAAAGTCAAGCGCGTGGTCGCCTGCTCGGGCAAGGTCTATTACGACCTGGTCAACGCACGCAAGACCCGTGGCCAGACCGACACGGCCATCGTGCGCCTGGAACAGCTGTATCCGTTCCCGCACAAGTCGTTCGCTGCCGAACTGAAGAAGTTCCCGAACCTGGTCGAAGTCGTATGGGCGCAGGACGAGCCGCAAAACCAGGGCGCCTGGTTCCAGATCCAGCACAACATCTTCGAAGGCCTGGAATCGGGTCAGCGTCTGGCTTACGCCGGCCGTCCCGCTTCGGCGTCGCCAGCTGTCGGTTACTATGACAAGCACTACGCCCAGCAAAAAGATCTGCTGGAAACGGCATTCTCGAAGCTGAAGGGTTTTATCCTGACCAAGTAAGCGGCAGGATGAGGGGCGCCATGCGATTGCATGGCGCTTGCTCGTTACATCATGACGGAGCGCCGCCCTTGCTACGCAGGGGCGGCGCCGCAATAACAAAATAAACGGAGTTTTACATGGCACAAATCGAAGTCAAAGTTCCCCAGTTGTCGGAATCGGTTGCAGAAGCGACCCTGCTGGCATGGCACAAGAAAGTCGGCGAAGCAGTTGCGCGCGACGAAAACATGATCGATATCGAAACCGACAAGGTCGTGCTGGAACTGCCGGCGCCTGCCGCTGGCGTGATCGTGCAGATCATCAAGGCTGACGGCGCCACCGTCGTTGCCGGCGAAGTCATCGCCATCATCGACACCGACGGCTCGGCCAAGGTCAGCCCGATGGAAGTGTCGGCCGTGCCTGCACCAGCCCTGGCTGCCGCCGCCCAAGATACCGCTAGCGCTTCGGCGCCAGCCGCCGCGACCAAGGGCGATGTCGCCATGCCTGCCGCCGCCAAGATCCTGTCCGAAAAAGGCCTGTCCGCTGGCGACGTCGCCGGTTCGGGCAAAGACGGCCGCGTGACCAAGGGCGACGCCCTGGCCGCTTCCTCCAAGCCAGCTGTCGCGCCGCTGGCGCCAGCCGCTGCCAAGCCGGCGCTGCAACAAGTTGCCACGCCGTCGGCCGCCAACCTGGGCGACCGCCCGGAAGAGCGCGTGCCGATGAGCCGCCTGCGCGCACGTATCGCCGAGCGCCTGCTGCAATCGCAATCGACGAACGCCATCCTGACCACGTTCAATGAAGTGAACATGCAGCCGGTCATCGACCTGCGCAACAAGTACAAGGACAAGTTCGAGAAAGAGCACGGCGTCAAGCTGGGCTTCATGTCCTTCTTCGTCAAGGCCGCCGTCGCCGCCCTGAAAAAGTACCCGATCATCAATGCCTCCGTTGACGGCAACGACATCGTCTACCACGGCTACTTCGACATCGGCATCGCCGTCGGTTCGCCACGCGGTCTGGTCGTGCCTATCATCCGCAACGCGGACCAGCTGTCGATCGCCGACATCGAGAAAAAAATCGGTGAATTCGGCGCGAAAGCCAAGGAAGGCAAGCTGACCCTGGACGACCTGACGGGCGGCACGTTCTCGATCTCGAACGGCGGCACCTTCGGCTCCATGCTGTCGACCCCGATCATCAACCCGCCACAATCGGCCATCCTGGGCGTGCATGCGACCAAGGACCGCGCCGTTGTCGAAAACGGCCAGATCGTGGTACGTCCGATGAACTACCTGGCCATGTCCTACGACCACCGCATCATCGACGGCCGCGAAGCCGTCCTGGGCCTGGTGGCGATGAAAGAAGCGCTGGAAGATCCTGCACGCCTGCTGCTGGACCTGTAAGCACCGTAGTCCCCCGGCGTAGCCGCCGGGGCAATGTAGCTGATACCCTTGCCAGAAGACGCAGCTGGCTGATCTCAATGAAAGAGGATTCCTATGAACATCTCTGAAGAAATCAAGCGTCTGCACGAGTTGCACCTGGCGGGCGCCCTGAGCGATGCGGAATTCGCGCAAGCGAAAGCCAAGCTCCTGAGCAGTATCAACCTGGACAAGCCGGACGGCACTTCCGGCGCCAATGCCGGTGCGGCTGCCGCTCCGTCGAACGACCTGGTGCAGGAATTCAACCGCCTGCGCCGTTCGCGCAACGACCGCTGGCTCGGCGGCGTCTGCGGCGGCCTTGGCCGCGCTTCCGGCATGGATGCGTGGATCTGGCGCCTCGTCTTCGTCCTGTTTACATTGACCTTCGGCTTCGGCGTGGTGATTTACCTTCTATTGTGGATTTTCGTACCAGACGAAGAGATTGGAATAACAAAACATGAGTACTAAACAATTTGACGTAGTTGTCATCGGTGCGGGCCCTGGCGGCTACATCGCCGCCATCCGCGCAGCGCAGCTGGGCTTTTCCGTCGCTTGCGTCGACGAGTGGTCGAACGCCAAGGGCGGCGCCGCTCCTGGCGGTACCTGCACCAACGTCGGCTGCATCCCGTCGAAAGCGCTGCTGCAATCGTCCGAGCATTTCGAACACGCGGGCCACAGCTTCGCCGAGCACGGCATCGACGTCGCCGGCCTGAAGCTGAACCTGGGCCAGATGCTCAAGCGCAAGGACACCGTCGTCAAGCAAAACAACGACGGCATCCTGTACCTGTTCAAGAAGAACAAGATCGCCTTCTTCCACGGCCGCGCCGCATTCGCTGCCGCCGCCGCTGGCGCGTACGAGATCAGCGTGACGGGCGAAGCCAACGAAACCCTGAGCGCCAAGCACGTGGTCATCGCCACGGGTTCGAACGCGCGCGAACTGCCGGGCGCACCATTCGACGAGAAATTGATCCTGTCGAACACGGGCGCACTGGCCATCGACGCCGTACCAGCCAAGCTGGGCGTCATCGGTGCCGGCGTGATCGGCTTGGAAATGGGTAGCGTATGGCGCCGCCTGGGTTCCGACGTCACCGTGCTCGAAGGCTTGCCGGTCTTCCTGGGCGCCGTGGACGAGCAGATCGCCAAGGAAGCGTCGAAGCTGTTCACCAAGCAAGGCTTGAAGATCAATCTCGGTTGCAAGATCGGTGCGATCACGCCAGGCAAGAAAGACGTCACCGTGGAATTCGTGGACGCCAAGGGCGAAGCGCAAAAAGCCGTGTTCGACAAGCTGATCATCTCGATCGGCCGTACGCCGAACACCAACGGCCTCGGTGCCGACAAGGTCGGCCTGCAGCTGGACGAGCGCGGCTTCATCGCCGTCGACGGCGACTGCAAGACCAACCTGCCGAACGTGTGGGCGGTGGGCGACGTCGTGCGCGGCCCGATGCTGGCGCACAAGGCGGAAGAAGAGGGCGTTGCCGTGGCCGAGCGTATCGCCGGCCAGCATGGCCACACCAACTTCAACACAATTCCTTGGGTCATCTACACCTCGCCGGAAATCGCGTGGGTCGGCAAGACCGAGCAAACCCTGAAGGCCGAAGGCGTCGCCTACAAGGCAGGCACCTTCCCGTTCATGGCCAACGGCCGTGCGCGCGCGCTGGGCGACACCTCGGGCATGGTGAAATTCCTGGCCGATGCGACCACCGATGAAATCCTCGGCGTGCACATCGTCGGCCCGATGGCTTCCGAACTGATTTCCGAAGCCGTCGTGGCGATGGAATTCAAGGCTTCGGCCGAAGACATCGCGCGTATCTGCCACGCCCATCCGTCCCTGTCGGAAGCGACCAAGGAAGCGGCACTGGCGATTGACAAGCGCACGTTGAACTTTTAATTGTAGTTAGTCCTGCAGGGGCGCTCGCGGATTTTTTCCGCCGGCGCCCTTGTGCGTTAAAGCGAATCCCATGAACGTAGAAGAGTTTTACCAGCACGCGCTGCAGAAGCGTGATTTCAAGGCCGATGCCGCCCAGCGGCGCGCGGTCGACCGCCTGCAGCTGTGCTATGACGAGTGGGTGGCCTACAAGGGCCAGCGCTCGAGCACCTTCAAGCGCCTGCTGAACCGTCCCGCCGTGCCGAAAGGCGTGTACATGTGGGGTGGGGTGGGGCGTGGCAAATCGTTCCTGATGGACAGTTTTTACTCGGTCGTGCCCCTGGTGCGCAAGACGCGATTGCACTTCCATGAATTCATGCGCGGCGTGCACCAGCAGCTCGACGAATTGAAAGGCGTGGCCGACCCGCTCGACGAGGTGGCCAAGCGCATCGCCAAGAAATACCGCCTCATCTGTTTCGATGAATTCCACGTCTCCGACATCGCCGACGCGATGATCCTGTACAACCTGCTGTCGGCCCTGTTCGCCAATGGCGTGTCCTTCATCATGACGTCGAATTACGATCCGGACCTGCTGTATCCGGACGGCCTGCACCGCGACCGCATGCTGCCGACCATCGCGCTGCTGAAGGAAAAACTCGACGTGATGAACGTCGACGCCGGCGTCGATTACCGCGGCCGCGCGCTGGAACAGGTGGAAAGCTACTACACCCCGCTCGGTGCGGAGACCGACAAGGCCTTGCGCGACGCCTACGCGCGCAT
Source organism: Janthinobacterium sp. OK676 (assembly GCF_900103595.1). Taxonomy (NCBI): domain Bacteria; kingdom Pseudomonadati; phylum Pseudomonadota; class Betaproteobacteria; order Burkholderiales; family Oxalobacteraceae; genus Janthinobacterium; species Janthinobacterium sp. OK676. The sequence continues at coordinate 204,434 of NZ_FNHA01000002.1, read as the reverse complement.
CGCCGAGACGGCCGACGAAGACGCGCGCATCCGTATCGAGAGCCGCGAAATCCATTGCCTGCGCCGTGCCGGCGGCATCATCTGGTTCGATTTCGCCACCCTGTGCGGCGGTCCCCGCTCGCAAAATGATTACCTGGAAATCGCCAGCCGCTTCCATACGGTGATATTGTCCGGCATACCGGCCATGTCGGCGGCGCAGTCGTCCGAGGCGCGCCGCTTTACCTGGCTGATCGACGTGTTTTACGACCAGAAGGTCAAGCTGATCATGTCGGCCGAAGTGCCGCCGGAGCAGCTGTACACGAACGGCATGCTGGCCAACGAGTTTCACCGCACCGTTTCGCGTATCATCGAGATGCAATCGCGCGAATACATGGAAAAAGAACAGCGCGGCGCGGCCGACGCGATCGTTTGAGGCAGGGATAATGAACATGATGGCAAATACACTATACAAGCTGGGTGCGGCGCTGGGCCTGGTCCTGGCGTTGTCCGCCTGCGCGCACCAGGGTGCGGCGGCATTGGACGAGGTCGGCGTACCGCAGGTGCCCGCGACCCTGTCCGTGGAAGAAGCGGACGCCAAGCTGAAGCAATCGGCCAGCGAGCGCGAGGCGGCGGAGAACGAGTTTGCCGCGCGCGAACTGGAGTGCTACGACAAGTTTTTCGTGAATAACTGCCTCGACAAGGCCAAGGAAAAGCGCCGCCTGATCCTCGTGCGCCTGCGCGCCATCGACGCGGAAGCCAATTACTTCAAGCGGGCCGAGTCCGTGCGCCTGCGCGATATCGAGCTGGCCCGTACGCAGGAAAGTGCGCGCCTCGATGCCGAGCAGCGCGCCGCAGCCGTGCCCAAGCCCGTGAAAGTGGTCACGCCCGAGCCGGCGCCGCCCAAGCCGCAAGGCAAGAGCGTAGCCGAACGCGAGGCCGAGCAAGCGGCGAAGGTGGCGAAACAGGCTGCCGCCGACGCCGCCGACGCGCCGCGCCGCGCGGCCCGTGAAGCGCAATATGCGAAAAAACAGGCGGATGCCGAGGCGCGCCAGAAGCGGGTGGCGCAACGCCTGGCCGAACGCCAGGCCGAGGCGCAGGCCAAGGCTGCCAAGGCGGCCGCTGCCGCCGCCGGCACGCCGGCCGCCGCTGTGCCTGTGCCGCCGGCCAAATAACACTGCCGCGCAGGGGCAGGCCGGAAATGGCGTGCCCTAAGGCGCGCGGCAGGTTAAACTACGCACCATGGCTGCCTGCGTACGCTGCGTGCGCCGGTTTCCCAACACTGTTACCAACACTGCCTGGAACGCAACACATGAGCGATGCACAGCAAATAGAGCGGCGCCTGATTGAACTCAACGTGGAACACCGCGACCTCGATGCCGTCATCGAGTTGCTGATACTCGATGGCCACCATGACGAGCTGCAGCTGCGCCGCCTGAAAAAGCGCAAATTGCAATTGAAGGATCACATCACCTTGCTGAAAATGCAGTTGGTGCCCGACGTTCCCGCCTGAGGGGCGCCAGTAGCGTCCAGTCCAGCCTTCACCTAAGTATATTTTGACCGATCACAATTTATTGCCCGCAAGCCAAGATGGCCAGCCTGCTGCCTTGCCAGCCGATGTGCCAGCCGAACCGCAGGCGGCGCCCGGCAAGCACGATGCCGACATCGAGCGCCTGTTCGGCGCCGGCGGCCCGCTCGGTCCGGCCGTGGGCAGCTACAAGCCGCGCCGTTCGCAAACGGAAATGGCGAAAGCCATCGCCAGCGCCATCGACAGCCAGACGACCCTGATCGCCGAGGCGGGCACGGGCACCGGTAAAACCTTCGCCTACCTGGTGCCGGCCCTGATGTGGGGCGGCAAGACCATTGTCTCCACCGGCACGAAGAACTTGCAGGATCAATTGTTCCTGCGCGATATCCCCACCGTGCGCGCCGCGCTGCAGGCGCCCGTTTCCGTCGCCTTGCTCAAGGGCCGCTCGAACTACGTCTGCCATTACCACCTGGAACGCACGCTGCAGAATGGCCGCATGACGTCGCGCGACGACGTGGGCCATTTGCGGGAAATTTCGCGCTTCATCAAGATGACCAGTTCCGGCGACAAGGCCGAGCTGGCCAAGGTGCCTGAAAACGCCATGATCTGGAACCTGGTGACGTCCACGCGCGACACCTGCATGGGCGCCGAGTGCCAGTATTACCAGGATTGCTTCGTCATGAAGGCCCGCAAGGAAGCCCAGCAGGCAGACGTCGTGGTGGTCAACCATCACCTGTTCTTTGCCGACGTGGCCCTGAAAGACACGGGCGTGGCGGAATTGCTGCCGTCGGCCAATACCATCATCTTCGATGAGGCGCACCAGCTGCCCGATACGGCGACCTTGTTCTTCGGTAACACGGTGTCGACCTCGCAAATCCTGGAACTGTGCCGCGACGTGCTGGCCGAGGGCCTCGCGCACGCGCGCGGCATCGACTGGGCCAAGACCGTCACGGTGGTGGAAAAGGCGGCGCGCGACCTGCGTTTGACCTTCCCGCAAGATATCGTGCGCATGTCCCTGCCGCAGATCGCCCCGTCGAGCGACTTTTTCCCCGCGCTCGATACGCTCAAGGATGAGCTCGACGGCATGGTGGCCGTGCTGGAAACCCAGGCGGAACGGGCGGAAACGCTGGAGCAGTGCCGCGTGCGCGGCGTCGAGCTGGCGCAGCAGCTGAGCGGCTGGAAGTTCGATCCGAAGGCGAAAGTGGCGGCCGGCGAAGAAGCCGTGTTCTGGGTGGAAGCGTTTTCCAGCTCCCTGCAATTGCACAAGACGCCGCTGTCGATCGCGCCGATCTTCAACAACCAGCGCGAAGGCACGCCGCGCAGCTGGATTTTCACGTCCGCCACCCTGGCCGTGAAAAACGACTTCAAGCATTTTTCCGAACAGATGGGCCTGACGGGCGAGCCGTCGCATACGTGGCCAAGTCCCTTCGACTATGGCCAGCAAGGCTTGCTGTTCGTGCCGCAAAACCTGCCGCAGCCGAACTCGCTCGGCTACACGGACGCCGTCATCGACTGCGCCCTGCCCATCATCGAGGCGGCGGGCGGGCGCACCTTCTTCCTGTGCACGACCTTGCGTGCCGTCAAGCGCGCGGCCGAACGCCTGGCCGACGAATTCAAGCAGCGCGGTTTGAACTTCCCCCTGTTCGTGCAGGGCGACCGGGGCCGTACGGAATTGCTCGACCAGTTCCGCGCGGCCGGCAATGGCGTGCTGATCGGTAGCCAGAGCTTCTGGGAAGGCGTCGACGTGCGCGGCGATGCCTTGTCGCTCGTCATCATCGACAAGCTGCCGTTCGCGCCGCCCGACGATCCCGTGCTGGCGGCCCGCATCGAAGTGATGGAAAAGCAGGGCAAGAATGGTTTCATGCACCATTCGCTGCCGGAAGCGATCATCAACCTGAAGCAGGGCGCGGGCCGCCTGATCCGCGACGAGGGCGACCGGGGTGTCCTGATGATTTGCGATCCGCGCCTCATTTCCAAGCCGTATGGCAAGCGCATCTGGCAAAGCCTGCCGCCGTTCAAGCGCACGCGCGATACCGCCGAAGTGGTGGAGTTCTTCCGCAACCTGCCCGCCAAGGGCGCTTAAATTCAGCTTGCCGGCGCCATCCGCGCGCCGGCATATTTCCCTTTGTTATCAAGCGAGTAGCGTTTTTCGCGCGGCGCCCGCTTGCGCGCCCGGTATGCCAGCAAGCGGCGCGATCGCGCCAGTTTCTGGCATTGTGACGCATGTCCAGGACGCCAGACACATCTTTGCGCCAGCGCAAATAGGGCTGTTGCCGGGCAGTCTACAGTGAGCCCATGCCTTGCAGGACCAAGGCGCGGCGATGGCAGGGCCGCACGGGGAACAGGGGGATGCCATGGAGATCCGCTACGGCTGTTTCTTGAGTTATGCACACGGCCAATATGCGTTCATGAACAAGTTCAAGAATGACCTCATCGAGGCGCTGGCGTGCTATCTGGAACCGCACCTGGACCGCGAGGAAGTCCTGTTCATCGACAGCGAGCAACTGGGCGGCGGCGACGATATCGACCTGCGCGTGGCGCGCGCCATGTGCCAGAGCGTCTGCATGATCGTGCTGTACACGCCCAAATATGAAGCGCACGGCTACACGCGGCGTGAATTTGCCGCCATGCAGCTGATCGAGCAGGAGCGGCGCGCCTGGTATGAACTGCCCAGCCACCTGATCATCCCCATCATCATGACGCGCCATCCGGACGGCTTGCCGCCGCAAATCACGGAATCGGGACTGTACGTCGATTTTTCCGGCTATACCCTGGCCAGCGGCGACCTGAAATCGAACCCCCAATATCTGCCCGACATCGAACGCATCGTGCAGCGCATCGCCACGCATTACCACTTGCTCAAGCGGTCGACACCGCCCGGCCACGATTGCAGCCGTTTCGTGTTGCCCGATATTCCACCGGAATGGCGCGCCATTCCGCCTCCCCACTTTCCGCGTTAATCACGTAAAAGGTCCTGTCATGGAATGCCAACGCCTCTCCCTGCCGCCTTTGAGCGCCCCTGGCGAAGTCGTCACCTTCTATTCCTACAAGGGCGGCACCGGCCGCACCATGGCTCTGTCGAACATCGCCGTCCTGCTGGCGCGCCGTGAAAACGCCAGCGTGCCCGTGCTGATGCTGGACTGGGACATGGAAGCGCCGGGCCTGCACCATTATTTCGAGCAGCACGAGGAGCGACCGGGCGTGCTCGAGTTCTTCGAGGCGTGTCGCCAGCAGCTCGAACGCATCAGCCTGGAAACGGCGGGCACGCGCGCCGGCGGGCAGGGCGGCGGGCGCGAAGATGCGGCGCTGGCGCAGCGCGTGCTCGACGCCATCGACTGGCAGCAGTACGTGGTGCGCGTCGACCAGGGCAGTCCGCTGTACCTGATGCGCGCGGGACGCTTCGACGCCAGCTACAGCGAGCGCCTGGCGCAGATGCGCTGGGATCAGCTGTTCGACACGTGCCCGGCCCTGTTCCGCTGCTTCGCCGATACCCTGGCCCAGCATTTCCGCTACGTGCTCGTCGATTCGCGCACGGGCCGCACGGACAGCGCCGGCATCTGCACCACCTTGCTGCCGAAAAAGCTGGTGGTGGTCTTCACGCCGAACCGGCAAAGCCTGGAGGGCGTTGACGCGCTCGTCACGCGGGCGATCGAGTATCGCCGCAGCCATGAAGACGAACAGCGCCCGCTGCTCGTCTACCCCTTGCCCTCGCGCATAGAGATGGGCGATGGGGCGCAGCGCGCCGAGTGGCGCCGCGGCGATGTACACAAGGGCATCGCCGGCTTCCAGCCCATGTTCGAGCGCCTGCTGCGCACTTCCTACGGCTTGCCGCAGATCGCCCTCGACAGCTATTTCGACGAAGTTCAGCTGCAGCAGACGAAAACCTTTGCCTATGGCGAGCAATTGGCCGTGCGCATCGACCAGGGCGGCGACCGCTTTTCCCTCACGCGCACCTTCGAAGCGTTTTTGCACTGGTTGACGGGCGGCTACTTCCCATGGCAGTCGAGCCGTGAAATCGCCTTGCTGGGCGCCATCAGCGAAGCGCGCCAGGCCTTGCTGGCCGAGCCGGGCCGCGCCGTGGCCTTGCCGCTGGCGCGCGACCTGGCCCGTTTGGGCGAGCTGTACCGCAAGGATGGGCGCAGCGCCCAGGCGCTCGATGCCTTTCGCCAGAGCGTCGAGATCCGCGTGCGCCTGCTGGGTGAGGAGCATCCCGACAGCCTGGCGTGCAAGAGCGGCATGGCGCGCCTGTTGCGCCAGCTGGGCAAGTTCGATGAAGCCCGCTTCCTGGAAGAAGACGTGCTCGACGTGCGCGAGCGCGTGCTGGGCAGCGAGCATCCCGACACCCTGGCCGCCCGCGCCTGCCTGGCGCAAACCCTGTTGCTGCAGGGCGAACTGGCGGCGGCGCTGCTGCTGCAGGATGCGGTGCTGGCCACCTATACGCGCCAGCTGGGCGGCGAGCATCCGCTGACCCTGGAAGCGATGGATGGCCGCGCGGCCACCTTGCTGCGCATGGGCCGGCTGGCGCAGGCGCAGCAAGTGCTGGGCACGGTGGTGGCGGCGCGCGAGCGCCTGTTTGGCGCCGAGCATGGCGATACCTTGCGCAGCAAGCTGGCCCTGGCGCAGGCGCTGGGGCGCGAAGGCGACCTGGAAGGCGCGCGGCGCCTGCTCGTTGCCGTGCTGCAGGCGCAGGAGCGGCGCCTGGGCGGCGACCATGCGGCCACCCTGGCCACGCGCGACTTGCTGGCCGACATCGTGGCAGGGCAGGGCGACTGGGCCGGCGCGCGCCAGCTGCACGAAGACCAGGTGGCGGCGCGCGAACGCACGCACGGGCTCGACCATCCGGAAACCCTGATGAGCCAGCGCAAGCTGGCCGAGGCGCTGCTGCGGCGCGGCGAGCTCGATGCGGCGCGCAGCGTGCAGGAGCAGGTGCTGGAAGTGCATGCGCGCCTGCTGGGCGAAGACCACCTCGACACCTTGCACAGCAAGAAGCAGCTGGCCGGTACCTTGCAGCAGCAGGGCGACAGCGAGGCGGCGCGCATGCTGGAAGACGCCGTGCTCAGCGGCAGCGACCGGCTGTTGAATGCGCCCGTCACGGGGCATGCGGACAGCGTGCTGGACGGCGCGCGGCATTTGCAGGAAACCATCCTGGCCGGCCGCGCCAGCGGACACGACGTGGCCGAACCGGACACCCTGGGCAGCATGGTCTCGATGTTGCAAGGCATGATCGAACGGGAACAGTATGCGCAGGCGGGCGAACTGGCCGAACATTTGAAGTCCTGCCTGCTGCGCCCCGGTGTGCCGGGCAAGCTGCGCCGGCGCGGCATGGCGCAGCTGAAAAGAATGTACAAGTTGCAAGGCGACCTGAATGCCTTGCTGGCCTTGCAGGAAGATGAAGTGCAGGCGCTGGAAGGAGCGTTGTCGGAAGCGCGCATCGAGCAGCGCTGAGGCTGCGCGCCATGTCCGCACGGCAGCACAAAAAATGCTGCTTATCGGTGTGCGGCATGCGCAGTGTGGGCATTGCTTCAGGTAAAATCTCGTTATGAGAATTCTTATCAGTAACGACGACGGTTACCTGGCGCCAGGCCTGGCAGCCCTGGCCGACGCACTCGCGCCCATCGCCGACATCGTCGTGGTGGCGCCCGACAGCAACCGTTCGGGCGCATCCAATTCGCTGTCCCTGGACCGGCCCTTGTCCGTGCACAAGGCGGCCAACGGCTTTTATTTTGTCAACGGCACGCCCACCGACTGCGTGCACGTGGCGCTGACGGGCATGCTCATCGAGCGCCCCGACCTGGTGGTGTCCGGCATCAACAACGGCCCCAACATGGGCGACGACACCCTGTATTCGGGCACGGTGGCTGCCGCCACGGAAGGCTATCTGTTCGGCATTCCCGCCATCGCCTTTTCCCAGTCGCAGTTCGGCTGGGCCAACCTGGACGCGGCCGCCCGCGTGGCCAGGGAAATCGTCGAGCGCCAGTTCGACGCCCTGCAAAAACCGTATTTGCTGAACGTGAACATCCCGGCCATCCCTTACGAGCAATTGCAAGGCATGGCGGCCACGCGCCTGGGCAAGCGCCATTCGGCCGAGCCCGTCATCCGCGCGCTCGACCCGCGTGGCCGTGAAATCTTCTGGATCGGTCCCGCCGGCGCGGCCAAGGAAGGCGGTCCGGGCACGGATTTCCATGCCGTTGAACATGGAAAAGTATCGATCACGCCGCTGCAGATCGACCTGACCCATACCACCCAACTCGATGCGCTGGCAAAAGGCCTGGCATGAGCGCTCACTATGACTGACAAGCCGCGTACCTTCCCTCTTTCCCTCGATTCGCTGGCCGGCAAGCCCGCCAGGCAGGGCGGGGGGCAGTCGCTGGCCCAGTCCCGGATCGCCACGCCGCAGACGGCCACGCAGAATGCGGCGCAGAACGCGGCGCGCGGCGTGGCGCAGCCGTATGGCGCGCACGCGGCCATCGCGCCGTCGCGCGCGCAAGCCATCGCCAATGAGCGGGCGCAGCCGGCCGTGGTGGCGCCGCCGCGGCAAAACCCGCTCGTCTCGGAAGCCGTGCGCCGGGCCATGGTGGCCCGCGTGGCGAAGCAGGGCGTCAAGGACCAGGTCGTGCTCGACGCCCTGCAAGCCGTGCCGCGCCACATGTTCATGGACGAGGCGCTGGCGTCGCAGGCGTATATCGACGCCTCCTTGCCCATCGGCCACCACCAGACCATTTCGCAGCCGTACATCGTGGCGCGCATGATCGAAGTGATGCGTCAGGGCGGCAATCTGCAGCGCGTGCTGGAAATCGGCACCGGTTGCGGCTACCAGGCCGCGGTGCTGTCGCTGGTGGCGAAAGAGGTGTATTCGATCGAGCGCATCCGGCCTCTGCACGAGCTGGCGAAGGCGAATTTGCGCCCGCTGCGCGTGTCGAATCTGCGCTTGCAGTACGGAGATGGTATGCTTGGCCTGCCGCAGGCGGCGCCCTTCGACGGGATCATCCTTGCCGCAGCCGGCCTGGAAGTCCCGCAAGCCTTGCTGGAACAGCTGGCGCCCGGCGGGCGTCTGGTTGCGCCGGTGGGGGCTAAATTGCAACACTTACAACTCATTACCCGGGTGGGGAAAATGGAATGGACCAGCCAGACCCTGGAAGATTGCCATTTCGTGCCTTTGCGCCCGGGCACCATATGATCCCCGGATCAGCTAGCAAGCAGGACATACAATTACATGCGAATGATTAAGAAAAGTAACATACTTCTATGTAGCATCACCTTGGCCGCGCTGTTGAGCGGTTGCGGCACTACAGGCGTCCAGGCGCCCGTCGTGGAGCGCCACCCAACGAGCAGCAGTGCCGCCGCCAGCGATCCGCGCGACCGCGACCCGGCCTATTACACCGTCAAGCGCGGCGACACCCTGTTGCGCATCGCCCTCGAGCACGGCCAGAACTACCGCGACCTGGTGGCCTGGAACGACTTGAGCAACCCGAACGACATCAAGGTCGACCAGGTATTGCGCGTGCTGCCGCCGACCGGCGACACGGGCGGCGCGCAAACGTCGGCCATCGTCATGCCGCCATCGACGGAAATCAAGCCGGCCGCGCCTGTCGTGCCGAAGAAAACGGGCCCGCGCGGCGAGAAGCGCGCCTATTCCGACGCCGCCCTGGCCGAACTGCGCGCCGATGGCGGCACCAGCGACGCCAAGCCTGCGCCGGCACCGGCAGCAGTCGCCGCCGCCGCCCCGGCCGCCGCCGCGGCAGCCCCGACCGCATCGGCGCCTGGCGAAGACAAGATCAGCTGGATGTGGCCTTCCGAAGGCAAGGTCATCGGCACTTTCGACGAAGGCAAGAACAAGGGCGTCGATATCGCAGGCAAGGCGGGCCAGCAAGTGGTGGCCGCCGGAGCGGGAAAAGTCATGTATGCCGGGAGCGGAATCCGTGGTTATGGTAATCTTGTCATCGTGAAGCACAGTAATAGTTTATTGTCGGCGTATGCGCATAACCGCAGCATCCTGGTGAAGGAAGGGCAGAACGTCAACAAAGGCCAGGCCATCGCCGAAATGGGCGATTCCGATGCCGACCGCGTGAAGCTGCACTTTGAAATCCGCCAGCAGGGCAAGCCCGTCGACCCTTCGAAATTCCTGCCTAACCGTTAGGTAAAGCAATGACACACGCGCCGCACGACCAGCTGGACGATGACCCGGAACTGCCGGAAGACGGGGCAGACGAAGTCGTGACGGACGATGTCGGCGAGCTCGACGGCATTGACGCCGTCGAGGCGGGCGAGGGCGGCGAGGTGGCCAGCGTCAGCGTGCTGGTCGAAAGTGTCGATGAACTGAAAAAAGTGCTGGCGGCGGAGCTGTCGACCGATACCACGCAGCACTATCTGAATCAGATCGGCACGCGGCCCCTGCTGACGGTGGCGCAAGAGGTGCATTACGCCACCCTCGCCAAGCAGGGCAATTTCGAAGCCCGGCAAACCATGATCGAGCACAACCTGCGCCTCGTCGTGTCGATCGCCAAGCATTACATCAACCGGGGCGTGGTCTTGCTCGACATGATCGAGGAGGGCAACATCGGCCTGATGCGCGCCATCGACAAGTTCGAGCCCGAACGCGGTTTCCGTTTCTCGACCTACGCCACCTGGTGGATACGCCAGAGCATCGAGCGCGCCATCATGAACCAGGCGCGCACGGTGCGCCTGCCCGTGCACATGGTGCGCGAACTGAACCAGATCTTGCGCGGCAAATACCACCTGGAAGCCCAGCACCACGATGGCAAGGATGCCACCGCGGAAGACATCGCCCATCTCGTGGGCCGTCCCGTGGAAGAGGTGCAGGATATCCTGGCCCTGTCCGAGCACGCCACCTCGCTCGACGCGCCGCTCGACAACGACCCCCAATCGTCGCTGATGGACATGCTGCCCGGCGCCAGCGAAGACAGCCCCGACGCGCGCGCGGAACACCATGAAATGACGGTGCTCGTGCGCGACTGGCTGACCAAGCTGCCCGACAAGCAGCGTGTCGTCATCATGCGCCGTTTCGGCCTCGACAACGACGACCCGGCCACCCTGGAAACCCTGGCCGAGGAAATGGGCGTGACGCGCGAGCGCGTGCGCCAGATCCAGCAGGAAGCGCTGATTAAACTGAAACGCGCCATGGCGGCGCGCGGCGTCGTGCGCGACTCATTATTGTAGGACGCCCGGTCCCGGTAGTTCCGGGGCCGCATCTGCTATCATACGCCCCGCTCGCGGCGCCTGACCTGTCCCCCATTCTTTCAAGTTCCAGCGCGGCCCTGCGTCCTGGCCCACTCTTACCTATTGATCGCTATGCAAGAAAATATCATCGAAATCAAATCGCTCGACATGGACGCCCGTGGCGTTGGCCATATTGAGAACGAAGACGGCTCGCCGGGCAAGGTCGTGTTTGTCGAAGGCGCGTTGCCGGGCGAGCGCGTCAGCTTTGTGACGTTCAAGAAAAAGAAGAACTGGGAAATGGCCCGCATGACGGCGCTGCACCGCGAATCGTCCATGCGCGTGACGCCCAAGTGCAAGCATTTCGACAATTGCGGCGGCTGCTCGATGCAGCACCTGGAACCGTCGGCGCAGGTGGCGATCAAACAGCGCGTGCTGGAAGACAACCTGTGGCATATCGGCAAGGTGCGTCCGCAAAGCATCATGCGTCCCATGTACGGCCCGACGTGGGGCTACCGCTACCGCGCGCGCCTGTCCGTGCGCCACGTCAAGAAGAAAGACGCCGTGCTGGTGGGCTTCCATGAAAAGAAATCGGCTTTCGTTGCCGACATGGATAGCTGCGAAATCTTGCCGCCGCACATCTCCGCCATGCTGCTGCCCTTGCGCGCGCTGATCGGTTCGCTGTCGATTTTCGACCAGATGCCGCAGATCGAGCTGGCCGTCGGCGAAGACGTCACCGCCATGGTCTTGCGCATCATGGCGCCGTTGACGGCGGACGATGAAACGAAACTGAAGGCCTTTGCCGACGAATACGGCGTGCAATGGTGGCTGCAGGTGAAAGGCCCGGAAACGGCCGTGCCGTTCTATCCGCTCGACAAGCAATTGCACTACCTGCTGCCGGAATTCGGCGTCAAGATGCCGTTCAAGCCCGTCGATTTCACCCAGGTGAACCATCACATCAACCGCGTGCTGGTGTCGAAAGCCCTGCGTCTGCTGGAAGTGCAGCCGACGGACCGCGTGGCCGACCTGTTCTGTGGCCTGGGCAATTTCACCTTGCCGCTGGCCACGCAAGGCAGCGAAGTGGTCGGCATCGAAGGCAGCACCACCCTGACGGAGCGGGCGCTGGAAAACGCCTTGGCCAATGGCCTGGCGGAAAAAACCTCGTTCTCGACGCGCAATCTGTTCGAAGTGACGACGGACGACCTGATCGCGCTGGGCAAGTTCGACCGCATCCTCGTCGACCCGCCGCGCGATGGCGCCATGGCCCTGTGCCAGGCGCTGGTCGGCCTGTCGCAAGTGCGTCCTGCCCTGATGCCGAAACGCATCGTCTACGTCTCGTGCAGCCCGTCGACCCTGGCGCGCGACGCCGGCATCCTGGCGCTGGAAGCCGGTTATGTGCTGAGCAAGGCGGGCGTGGTCAACATGTTCCCGCATACGTCGCACGTGGAGTCGATGGCCGTGTTTGATCTGGCGCAATAAGCATTCAAAACACGGCGGGTGGCCAGGCAGGCACCCGCCGTTGCCGCATTCAGCGGCGCGGCGAACTCCCCCAATACCACTTACACCGTGTTATAAAACTGGTCTGTCTTTTCCCGTTCCAGCGTCTTTTTCCATTCTCCCTCTGCCATTTTTTCATTGTCCAGTAGGACAACACGCCGTCTGCATCTTCCGCAGCGCTTTCTGTTCGAAGTGGTATTGCTCGCTTTGATGCCACTTTAAAACCACTTGACCGCCTATTTTTTCAGCAGCATGCTGTTCTTGCAACTGCAAAAAAACAAGATCACAGGGTAGTTATTTACGAAGCACAGTGGCACTCCGCAAACCTGAACAGGAGACAGCGTGGAAAATTTAATACTTAAAAAAACAATCAGGAACATGATGGTATGTCTGGCCAGCGGCGGCGTGCTGGCGGCATGCGGCGGTGGCGGCGACGCCAGCGCCCCGGGCGGCTCGCAATTGCTGGCGGCCAGCACGGTCGTCGCGTGCGTGCCATGGCAGGAGGGCGGCACGTATAACGCCGGCACGGTCGTCACTTACCTGGGCGCCAACTACACGGCCCTCGTGACGCAGACCGATCACGTGGGTTCCGGATGGAACCCTGTCTCCACGCCGAGCCTGTGGAGCGCCGGCGGCACCTGCGACGGCGGCACCACGCCGACTCCGACACCTACTCCCACACCAACGCCGACACCGACGCCGAATCCAACTCCGACCCCAACGCCTACCCCGACACCGACGCCAACCGGCGGCACGTGCGCATTGGCCTGGGTGGCCGGCACGGCTTACAGCGCGGGCGCCACCGTCAGCTATGCGGGGACGAATTACCGCGCCAATTACTGGACGCAGGGCGACAACCCGTCGACCAGCAGTGGCGCCGCCGGCACGGGCAAGCCATGGACCAGCCTGGAAATCTGCAGCACCACGCCGACTCCTACGCCAACGCCGACGCCAACGCCGACGCCAACACCAACACCAACGCCGACACCAACGCCAACGCCAACGCCAACACCGACACCGACACCAACGCCAACCCCAACGCCGACACCAACGCCAACCCCAACCCCAACGGGCCGCGAAGTCGGTTCCTATTTCGCGCAGTGGGGCGTGTATGGCCGCGACTATGAAGTGGCGAACGTGCATTCCAGCGGCGTGGCCGACAAGCTGACCTTCATCAACTACGCCTTCGGCAATATCTACCCGAAAAACGGCGGCTATGAATGCGGCATGATCACGAAGGCGGAGCCGGGCGCGACGAATCCGAATGCGCCGGATGCGGGCACGGGCGGCGATGCCGAGGCCGACTACATCCGCACGCCGAAGCGCACCGTCGATGGCCAGGCCATTCCCTGGGATGCTCCCTTGTCGGGCAACTTCCTGCAGCTGAAAAAACTGAAGGCGGCGCACCCGAACCTGAAACTGTTCATCTCGTTGGGCGGCTGGAGCTGGTCGAAGAACTTCTCCGTCGGTTCGGCCACGGATGCGCTGCGCAAGCAGATGGTCCGCTCGTGCATCGATATCTACATCAAGGGCAACCTGCCGGTGCAGGGCGGCCGTGGTGGCGTGGGCGCGGCGGCCAACATCTTTGACGGCATCGACATCGACTGGGAATATCCGGTCGGCGGCGGCCAGCCGTACAACACGGTCAGCCCGAACGACAAGCGCAACTTCACCTTGCTGATGGCGGAATTCCGCAGCCAGCTCGATGCGCTGGGTGCGGCCAACGGCAAGCGCTACCTGTTGACGGCCGCTGTCGGCGCGGGCAAGGACAAGATCGACAACACGGAACCGGCCCTGTACTCGCAGTACATGGACTGGATCAACCTGATGACCTACGACTTCCACGGCGGCTGGGAAACGAGCACCAACTTCAACGCCCAGCTGTTTGCCGACCCCGCCGATCCGTCGACGGGCATGGCGCGCGAATACGTGGGCGACAAGGCGGTCCAGTACATGATTGCCGCCGGCGTGCCGCGCGACAAGCTGCTGCTGGGCATACCGTTCTATGGCCGCGGCTGGACGGGCGTGGCGCCGGGGCCGAATGGCGATGGCCTGTACCAGGCCGCCACGGGCATGGCGCCAGGCACCTACGAGTCGGGCATCGAGGACTATAAAATCCTCGTCGCCAAGGCCGGCACGCGCTACTACCATCCCGTGACCAAGCAGCTGTACCTGTACACGGGGGCGGGCGGCCAGTGGTGGAGCTACGATGACCCGACCGTCATCGGCACCAAGGTGAAATATGTGAAGGACCAGGGCTTGCGCGGCGCGTTCTCGTGGGAACTCGATGGCGACGCGAATGGCGTGCTGGCGACCGAGGTGTGGAAAGTGCGGTAACACTGGAGTAGAGCAAGACGCGGCCGGGCGGCATTGCTGCCCGGCCGCTTGTGCACATAAAAAAACAGGAGATGGGCGATGGCGGCGGTATCGACATTCGGAGTCAAACAGAAAGAACAGCAGCCGGAACAGGAACTGAGCCGCGAGTGGCGCAGCTGGATCGCGGAAAACCTCATGCTGGGCAGCCACCCGTCGGCGCTGATGCCGGTGCTGCAACAGGCCGGCATCGCGGAAAGTCTGGCGCGCCGCGAAATCGAGCTGGCGCTGCACAGCCCCTATCTGGCCGGTGCCGTGCGCCTGTCGAACCGCCTGGCCAAGCGCGACTGGGTGATTGATATCCAGCGCAAGCTGAACCAGCTGCGCGACCCCGAGATACCGCGCCGCGACAAATTGACGGCGCAGGAATTCCTCGACGAGTATTACTCCACCAACCAGCCCGTGATCATCACGGGCATGATGGACGACTGGCCCGCCATGGCCAAGTGGAGCCCCGCCTATTTTCGCGCGCATTACGCGCAGCGCGAAGTGGAAGTGCAGTTCGGCCGCGAGGCGGACGATCAGTACGAAATGAACAGCGTGGCCCACAAGCGCAAGATGGCCTTCGGCGAGTACGTGAGCCTGGTCGAGGGCAGCGGCGCGACCAACGATTTCTACATGACGGCGAATAACGATTCGCAAAACCGGCAAGCCTTGCGCGAGCTGTGGGACGATATCGGCCAGCTGCCCGAATACCTGAAGCAGGATGGCGGCCCCACGGGCTTTCTGTGGTTCGGCCCGGCCGGCACGGTGACGCCGTTCCACCACGACCTGACGAACAATTTCATGGCGCAGGTGAAAGGGCGCAAGCGCCTGCGCATCATGGCCGCCTGCGAGGTGGCGCGCGTGTACAACCAGCGCCACTGTTTTACGCCCGTCGACGGGCGCGACATCGACGTGCGGCGCTATCCGCTGATGGCCGACGTGCAGGTGCGCGAATGTGTGCTGGCGCGGGGCGAGATCCTGTTTTTGCCTGTCGGCTGCTGGCATTTCGTCGAAGCGCTCGACGTATCGATGACGGTGGCGTTTACCAACTTCAAATGGGATAACGATTTTTATAGCAAGTATCCGCCGAATCACGACTTTTGATTACGCTGCAAATGTGTCGCGAACAGCCGCCTTACGGGCGGCTTTTTTCATGCTACGGCGCGCTTCTTGTATAAGATATTTCCATAAAATAATTGATTCAAATCATTTTGCAGCAATTATTTTGATATGAATGGCCATGATGTTTCATTATCCAGATGGCGGTGGCGGGCGGATAATTTGATGGCTGGCGCGGCGCCAGCACCGACAACCATCTGGAGGCGGCAGGGCATGAACACGCAGCAAATGACGCAGTTACAGCAAGCACCAGCAGGTAGTACCGAACTCAAGCTCGACACGCGGCTGACACGCGAAGCGGCCGAACTGCTGGCCAGGGCCGATATCCATCTGAATGGCCGCGCCGCCTGGGACATGCAGCTGCGCAAACCGGGCGTGCCGGAGCGCGCCTTCGCCAGCGGCAACCTGGGCCTGGGCGAGGCCTACATGGACGGCGACTGGGATGCGCAGCAGCTCGACGAATTCTTTTGCCATCTGCTGCGCGCCCGGGTGGCCGACGACGTGCGTCCCATGCGCCTGGCCTTCCACGCCTTGTATGCACGCCTGTTCAACCTGCAGACGGAACGCCGCGCCTGGATGGTGGGCAAGGAGCATTACGACCTGGGCAACGCCTTCTATGCGGCCATGCTCGACCCGCGCATGACCTATACCTGCGGCTACTGGAAGGATGCGGGCAACCTGGCCGAGGCGCAGGAAGCCAAGCTCGATCTGGTCTGCCGCAAGCTCGGGCTGGAACCGGGCATGCGCGTGCTCGACATCGGCTGCGGCTGGGGCAGCTTCATGCGCTATGCGGCGGAAAAATACCAGGTGCAATGCGTGGGCGTGACGATCTCGCAAGAGCAGGCCGCGTATGCGCGCGCCATGCCGGGCGGCGGGCACCTGGACTTCCGCCTGCAGGACTACCGCGACACCGATGAAAAATTCGACCGCATCGTCAGCATCGGCATGTTCGAGCACGTGGGCCATAAAAACCACCGCACCTTCATGGAAGTGGCGCACCGCTGCCTGGAAGACGACGGCCTGTTCCTGCTGCACACGATAGGCAAAAACAAGCGCCATTCCACGTGCGATCCGTGGATCGACAAATACATCTTCCCGAATGGCGACTTGCCGTCGATCGGCCAGATCGGCGACGCCATGGACGATCTGTTCGTTGTCGAGGACTTGCACAACTTCGGCGCCGACTACGACAAGACGCTGATGGCCTGGCATGACAATGTTGAGCGGGCGTGGCCACGCTTTGCCGCCCAGTTGGGCGAGCGCTTCCACCGCATGTGGTCATATTATCTGCTGTCCTGCGCGGGCGCTTTCCGCGCGCGCGACCTGCAGTTGTGGCAGTGGGTGCTGTCGAAGCAGGGTGTGCTGGGAGGGTATGAGCGTGTCAGCTGATATCATGGACTGATGGATATCAATCAAGCGCGGACCTTCCTCGAAGTGGCGTCCTGCGGCAGCTTCATCATGGCCGCCGAACGCATGCACGTGACGCAGACGGCCGTCAGCGCCCGCATCCGCACCCTGGAGCAGCAGCTGGGGCGCCAGCTCTTCGTGCGCAACAAGGCGGGCGCGCGCCTGACGTCGGCCGGCGAGCGCTTCATGCGCCACGCGGCCACGATGGTGCAGGTGTGGGAGCGGGCGCGCCACCAGGTGGCCTTGCCGCCGGGGCGCGACGACGCCGTCAGCATCGGCTGCGAACTGAGCTTGTGGCCGCCGCTGCTGGGCGACTGGCTGATACGCATGAGCCGCGACTGTCCCGAGATCGCCTTGCGCGCCGAGGTCGACAGTCCCGCGCGCCTGCTCGACGCCGTGCATGACGGCTCGCTGGACCTGGCCGTGCTGTACAACCCGCCCCAGCGCCCGGGCCTGGCCAGCGAATTGCTGGCCGAGGAAAAGCTCGTGATGGTGACCACGCGCGCCGATGGGCAGATGCATGCCGATACCTATGTGTACGTGGACTGGGGGCCCAGCTTCGCGGCCAATCACCAGGCGGCGTATCCGGAGCTGAGCAGTCCGCCCGTGTCGATCTCGCTGGGGCCGCTGGCCCTCGTCTACCTGCTGGAAGTGGGCGGCGCCAGCTACTTCCGCATCGGCAGCGCACAACCCTACCTTGATGCGGGCTTGCTGCACCGCGTGCGCGACGCGCCGGAATTCTCGCATTCCGCCTGCGCCGTGTATGCTGCCCAGCGCGATAACCCTACCCTCGACCGGGCCCGCGCCTGCCTGCTCGAGGTGGCGGAGAGAATCAAGTAGGTTCGACGGACGTAAAAAAGCCGACCCGAGGGTCGGCTTTTCTTGTCCTGCTCATGCGCATAAGCGCAGCGCATAAAACGTTCAGGGCAAGGCGCGGTGCCGAAGACAGTACGACTAGTACGGCGAGGCACTGCAACGCCGCCCTGGGCGTTTTTGCGCTGGCGCTTAGTCGCGGCTGCCGCCGGCGAAACCCAGCAAGGACAACAGACTGGTGAAGATGTTGTACACGTCCAGGTAGATGCGCAGGGTGGCCGAGATGTAGTTGGTCTCGCCGCCGTTGATGATTTGCTGCACGTCATACAGGATGTAGGCCGAGAAGATGGCGATGGCGACCATGGAGATCACGATCGACAGTGCCGACAGGCCCAGGAAAATGTTTGCCACCGATGCGAGGATCAGCACGATCACGCCGGCGAACAGCCATTTGCCCATGGCCGAGAAGTCGCGCTTCGAGACCGTGGCGATCGTCGCCATCACGGCCAGGATGGTGGCCGTGCCGCCAAATGCCGTCATGATCAGCATGCCGCCGTTCGAGTAGCCGAGCGTGCGCGTCAGGATAGGCGTGAGCATCAGCCCCATGAAGAAGGTAAAGCCCAGCAGGACGGCGACGCCGAGGCCCGAGTTCTTGGTCTTTTCAATCGCGTACATGAAGCCGAATGCGACGGCCATGAAGATGATGAAGCCCATGCCGCCGGTCAGCATCGGCAAATGCATTTGCACGCCGATGAAGGCGCCCAGCACGGTCGGGATCATGGACAGCGCCAGCAGCCAGTAAGTGTTGCGCAAGACCTGGTGGCGGACTTGCTGCATGCCCCCCGACAGATCAAAGGTGCGTTGCATGTTCTGATTCATAGTGCCTCCGTGTTGTCAATTCAAATTACTGCTTTGTCCAAGGATAGCATGAGGGCCGGAATTTGCCAAAAAAGCAGCTTAAGATTTCATTAAACAGGTGCGGGGCGGCAAGATGCTCCCTGCCTGTCTGGGTGATATGGGGTGGAGTATGGTAAAATCAAAGGTTGATTGAGTTCTCAATTTACCGTTTTAAACCTTTCTTTTTATTGGAGTTTTCACACATGGCAATCGAACGCACCCTGTCGATCATCAAACCAGACGCAGTTGCAAAAAACGTAATCGGTCAAATCTACACCCGTTTTGAAAACGCTGGCCTGAAAATCGTTGCAGCGCGTATGACCCAACTGTCGCGCGAACAAGCTGAAGGCTTCTACGCAGCGCACAAAGAGCGCGGCTTCTTCAAAGACCTGGTCGACTTCATGGTTTCCGGTCCAGTCATGATCCAAGCCCTGGAAGGCGAAAACGCCGTTCTGGCCCACCGTGACCTGATGGGCGCGACCGATCCGAAGAAAGCAGAAAAAGGCACGATCCGCGCCGATTTCGCCGATTCGATCGACGCTAACGCCGTACACGGTTCCGACGCCGTCGAAGCTGCTAAAGTGGAAATCGCTTACTTCTTCCCAGAACTGAAGGCTTAATTGCCTTAGATAACGTTATTTCCTGGCGTTATCTGTGAAATAACTTATCACCCCCCCCTGTTCCCGCTGCGCTGTGGAGTTTTCGCTCCGGATGCGCGCGGGGACGGATTTTTAGAATAGACAAGATCATGAATACGACGACCCTCACCAACTTGCTGGACCTCGATCCCGCGCAACTCATCGCTTACTGCGCCGAGTTGGGAGAGAAACCGTTTCGTGCGAAACAATTGCAACGCTGGATACACCAGTTCGGCGCCTCCGACTTCGACGCCATGACGGACCTGGCCAAGTCGCTGCGCGACAAGCTGGCCACGCGCGCCGAAGTGCGCGCCCCGGCCATCATCAGCGACCATACGTCGACGGACGGCACGCGCAAGTGGCTGGTCGACGTGGGCAATGGCAATGCCGTGGAAACCGTGTTCATTCCGGAAGACAACCGCGGCACCCTGTGCATCTCGACCCAGGCCGGCTGCGCCGTGAACTGCCGTTTCTGCTCGACGGGCAAGCAAGGCTTCAACCGCAACCTCAGTGTTGGCGAGATCATCGGCCAGCTGTGGATGGCGGAATTCGAATTGCGCCGCACCAAGGGCATCGAACCGGGCCCGAAAGGCGAGCGCCAGATTACCAACGTGGTGATGATGGGCATGGGCGAGCCCCTGCTGAACTTCGAGCCGACCGTCACGGCCCTGAAATTGATGCTCGACGACAACGCCTACGGCCTGTCGCGCCGCCGCGTGACCCTGTCGACGTCGGGCGTCGTGCCGATGATGGACAAGCTGTCGCAGGAAGTGCCGGTGGCCCTGGCCGTCTCGCTGCACGCCTCGAACGACGCCTTGCGCGACGGGCTGATTCCACTGAACAAGAAATACCCGCTGAAGGAATTGATGGCGGCCTGCAAGCGCTACCTGGAATTCGCGCCGCGCGATTTCATCACGTTCGAATACTGCATGCTCGACGGCGTCAACGACAGCGACGAGCACGCGCGCGAACTGCTGGCGCTGGTGCAAGACCGCGAGTTCGGCGTGAACTGCAAGTTCAACCTGATTCCATTCAATCCTTTCCCCGAATCGGGCCTGTTCCGCTCGAAAAACCCGCGCATCAAGGCCTTTGCCCAGGTGCTGATGGATGGCGGCATCATCACCACCGTGCGCAAGACGCGCGGCGACGATATCGATGCGGCCTGCGGCCAGCTGGCCGGCGAAGTCAAGGACCGCACGCGGGTACAGGAACGCATGGAAAAGATGACCGAGTATCAACAGAAATTTGGCGCCAATTTCGGCAAGATCGTGGAGATCCGCTCCTGATGAGGGAAGGCATGGCTTACCAACGCTCGCTCGCTGTGGCCGCTGTCTGCCTGGCCGTGCTGCTGGTCGGCTGTGCTTCCACTCCCGTTGAGGCGGGCGCCGCCTTGCCCCAGGATGGGCAGGCGAATACAGGGGAACGCGCCGCGCTGCGGCTGCAGCTGGCCAGTGCCTATTATGCGCAAGGCCAGCTCGACGTGGCCCTGGCGGAAGCGCAGCAAGCCGTGCAGCTGGCGCCAAGCGATGCGCAAGCCTATGGCGTGCGCGCCCTGATCCTGGCGGCACAGCGGCAAACTGCGTCTGCCGAGAAAGATTTCCTTTACGCTTTGCGCCTGGCGCCCCACAATCCCGACTTGAGCAATAATTACGGCCTGTTTTTGTGCCAGACGGGACGCGCCGCGCAATCGCTGGCATATTTCGATGCGGCCTTGGCGGACGCTGCGTATGTATCGCCGGAAAAAGCGCTCAACAATGGGGGCGCTTGCAGCCTGGCCTTGAACGATTACCCGCGTGCGGGCGCATATTTGATGCGCGCCATACGCATCGCACCGGACGTGGCAGTGACGAACGCCGGCCTGGTGCGCGTGCATTACCAACAGCAAGATTACCGGCAAGCGGCTTATTATTTGCAGCGGCTCGGTAAGATAGCAACAATGGAGAGCCAGACGGCCGATGTGCTGTGGCTCGGGATCAAGGTGCAGCATAAGCTCGGGGATGCGGGTGCGGAAGCTGGCCTGGGGGCGCATTTGCGCAACCACCATTCCGGCTCGCCCGAATATGCTGCTTATCAAAATGGGGCGTTTGATGAGTGAGACAGGGATACCAATGAATTCAGAGTGGGCAGAAACGCCTCAGCAGCAGCCCCAGGGCAATCTTGCGTTGGCAGGCGCACAGTTGAAGGCGCAGCGCGAAGCGCTGGGCTGGCCTGTGGAGCAGGTGGCGGACCAGCTCAAGCTGGCGCCGCGCCAGGTGATCGCGCTGGAAGAGGGCGACATGGCGGCCTTGCCGAACCTGGCCGTGGTGCGTGGCTTCGTGCGCGCCTACGCCAAGGTCGTGCGTCTCGACGCGGCGCCGCTGGTGGCCATGATCGAAGTCCACCCGGCGCCGGCGCAAGACCCGGCCGCGCCCGTGCGGCGCGAGATTTCCGCCACGTTTTCCGAATCGCGCTTCCCGTCGATGACGCAGCGCTCGTCGAACCAGACTCCCCTCTGGATCGCCGGTGCCGTGGCCGTCGTCGTGGCGGCCGCCTTTGGCGCGTATAAACTCGGTTATGTGCCGGCCAGCCTGCTGTCCTCGCAGGCGGGGAAAGAAACATCGCACGCGGAAGTGGGCCCCGTGGAAACGACCCTGATCAAGCCGGGCCAGGACTTGACGCCCGTGCAGACGCCGTCCGTGCCCCTGATTTCCGTACCGCCGCCGCCAGGCAACGATACGCAGACGGGCGCGCCGGCATCCGCCGCCGCTTCGGTGCCTGCCGCCGCCGTGCCGCCAGCCCCCGCGCCAGCGGCCGCCGCCGCCACGCCGCCCGTTGCCGACGCTGCCCCGGCCGTGGGCGCGAATGCGCTCGTGTTGAAAGTGGAGCAGGATTCCTGGGTGGAAATCCGCCGCCCCGGCAGTACGCCGCTGATTTCGCGCATGGTCAAGGCGGGCAGCACGGAAACGTTTGATATCACGGGTCCGGCCACCCTGGTGGTGGGTAAACCTGGTGTGGTGCAGGCAACCCTGCGCGGCGCCAAGCTGGAGCTGCCGACCGTTGCCGGCGGCACGATCTCGCGCGTCAGCATCAAATAATTGCAGTAACCGTTCAAGCAAACTCAGAAGATAATATTATGGCTACCTCGAAAACAGCGATCGGCTCCGGTCCATCCGGCCGCCGCGACAGCCGCAAGGTGCTGATCGCGCACGGCCAGCGCCAGATCTGGGTGGGCGGCGACGCCCCCGTGGTGGTGCAGTCGATGACGAACACGGATACGGCCGACGCCATCGGCACGGCGATCCAGATCAAGGAACTGGCGCGTGCCGGTTCGGAACTGGTGCGCCTGACGGTGGACCGTCCGGAAGCGGCCGCGGCCGTCCCGTACATCCGCGAGCAGCTCGACAAGATGGACATCGACGTGCCGCTGGTAGGCGATTTCCATTACAACGGCCATACCCTGCTCAACGACTACCCCGATTGCGCGCGCGCGCTGTCGAAGTACCGCATCAATCCGGGCAACGTGGGCAAGGGCGCCAAGCGCGACACGCAATTTGCGCAAATGATCGATGCGGCGTGTCGCTACGACAAGCCGGTGCGCATCGGCGTGAACTGGGGCAGCCTCGATCAAGCCTTGCTGGCCCGCATCATGGACGAAAACGCGGGCCGCGCCGAACCGTGGCCGGCGCAAGCCGTCATGTATGAAGCGCTGGTGACGTCGGCCATTGAAAACGCCGTGCGCGCCGAAGAACTGGGCCTGGGCCGCGACAAGATCATCCTGTCGTGCAAGGTCTCGGGCGTGCAGGATCTGATCGCCGTGTACCGTGAACTGGCCCGGCGCTGCGACTATCCGCTGCACCTGGGCCTGACGGAAGCGGGCATGGGCAGCAAGGGCATCGTCGCTTCGACGGCGGCCCTGGCCGTGCTGCTGCAGGAAGGCATCGGCGACACCATCCGCATTTCGCTCACGCCCGAACCGGGCGGCGACCGCACGCGCGAAGTCATCGTCGGCCAGGAAATCCTGCAAACCATGGGCTTGCGCAAGTTCGCGCCCATGGTCATCGCCTGCCCCGGTTGCGGCCGCACGACGTCGACCACCTTCCAGGAACTGGCCGACAACATCCAGACGTATCTGCGCGAGCAGATGCCGGAATGGAAAAAATCGTATCCGGGCGTGGAAGCGATGAACGTGGCCGTCATGGGCTGCATCGTCAACGGTCCCGGCGAATCGAAGCATGCGAACATCGGCATCAGCCTGCCCGGCACGGGCGAGTCGCCGGCCGCGCCCGTGTTTGTCGACGGCGAAAAAGTCGTCACCCTGCGCGGCGAACGCATCGTCGAGGAATTCCAGGACATCGTCCTCAATTATGTTAAAAGCCATTATGGCAAGACCGCGCCGGTTGCCGCGTAGGTCGGATTAGCGCCGTGCGCGTAATCCGACGCCACAGTTAAAGCAAAGAAGAACACTATGTCCGAAAATAAAAAAGCAGATAAGATTACCGCCGTCAAAGGCATGAACGATATCCTGCCCGCCGACGCCCCGCTGTGGGAATTGTTTGAAAACACGGCGCAATCCGTGCTGCAAAGCTACGGCTTCCAGCAGATCCGCACGCCGATCGTGGAAGAAACGAAATTGTTCGCGCGCGCCATCGGCGCCGTGACCGATATCGTGGAAAAGGAAATGTATTCGTTCATCGATTCGATGAACGGCGACAACCTGACCCTGCGCCCGGAAGGCACGGCTGGCGTGGTGCGCGCCGTGGTCGAGCACAACCTCGTCTACGAAGGCCCGAAACGCCTGTGGTACAAGGGCCAGATGTTCCGCCACGAGCGTCCGCAGAAAGGTCGCTACCGCCAGTTCCACCAGTTCGGCGCGGAAGCCATCGGCTTTACGGGCCCGGATATCGACGCCGAGCTGATCATGATGACCCGCCGCCTGTGGGATGACCTGGGCCTGGAAGGCATCCGCCTGGAACTGAACTCGATCGGCGACGCGGCCGAGCGCCTGCGCCACCGCGCCGACCTGATCGCTTACCTGGAAAGCCACAGCGAGCTGCTCGACGAAGAAGCCAAGCGCCGCCTGCACAGCAATCCGCTGCGCATCCTCGACACCAAGAACCCTGCCATGCAGGACCTGGTCAATGGCGCGCCGAAGCTGCTCGATTACCTGGGCGAGGAATCGCTGGCCCATTTCCACGGCGTGCAGAAGATCCTGAACCACAACAACATTCCGTTCACCATCAATCCACGCCTGGTGCGCGGCCTCGATTACTACAACCGCACGGTGTTCGAGTGGGTCAGCGACAAGCTGGGCGCACAAGGCACGGTCTGCGCCGGCGGCCGCTATGACGGCATGGTGGAAATGTTTGGCGGCAAATCGACACCGGCCGTCGGTTTCGGCATGGGCGTCGAGCGCCTGGTGCTGCTGATGAAGGACGCGGCCGAGCCGGAACAGCCAGCCCAATGCGACGTCTACCTGGTGCACCAGGGCGAGCAGGCAGGCTTGCAAGCGTTCGTGCTGGCCGAGCGGATTCGCGATGCGGGCCTGGACGTTGTGCTACATTGCGTAGCGAGCAACGGTGGCGGCAGCTTCAAGACGCAAATGAAAAAGGCCGATGCCAGCGGCGCGGCGTTTGCCGTGATCCTGGGCGACGATGAAATCGCCAACTGCGTCGCGACGGTGAAAGCCATGCGCGAAGCCGATGCCGGCGCGCAGCAGAACACGGTGCCGTTCGACGATGTCGTCGATTACGTGGTGGACCAGATCATCGGCGACCACGATTGCGGCCATGACCACGGTCCTGGCGGCCACGTGCATCACCACCACTGATTTGCAGCAAGACCGTTCTACCCTCGATCAACTACTCATTAAAACTGACGACCCATGGCATACGATCACGAAGAACAAGAACAACTGGCAACCCTCAAGGCCTGGTGGCAGCGCAATGGCAATCTGACCTCCTGGGTCCTGATCGTGGCGCTGGCAGGCTACAGCGGCTGGGCCGGCTGGCAGTACTACCAGCGCACGCAGGCTGCGCAAGCGGGCCAGCTGTACGACGAACTGCAAAACGCCATCGCCGCCAAGGACACGGCCAAGGTGATGCGCGCGGCCGGCGACATGCAGTCGCGTTTCAGCGGCACGGCGTATGCGCAGATGAGCGCCCTGGCCGCGGCCAAGGTGGCGTTCGACGCGAACGACCTGAAAACGGCCAAGACTCAATTGCAATGGGTTGCCGAGCATGGCACGGAAGAGTACAAAGCCATCGCCAAGCTGCGTCTGGCCGGCGTCCTGCTGGATGAAAAAGCCTACGATGAAGCGCTGAAAGTGCTGGCAACGGCTTCCGTGGCGCAATTTGCCGGCGCCGTGGCCGACCGCAAGGGCGACATCCTGGTGGCGCAAAACAAGCTGGCCGATGCCCGCACGGCTTACCTGGCCGCGATAGCCGCGACGGACAAGAACAATCCAGGCCGTCAACTGATCCAGGTCAAACTGGAAGCGATCGGCGGTACGGTGCCGGAAGACAAGGCCAAGGCCGACAAGGCTGCCGCCTGACAGGAACACTGATGGTTGTGCGGCGCGGCGTTGTACGCCGCCTGCCTTGCCCTTACAAGTACAAGAAAAAGGTTGGATAACACTTATGCGTGTCACTGAAAAGCTGGTAGCTGCAAGTCTGTTGGCCCTGATGGCAGGTTGCTCGTCCTGGAACCCGTTCGCTTCGAAGGATCCGAAAGTCGAGCCGGCCAAGCTGGTCGAGTTAAAATCGAGCATCGCCGTGCGCGACGCCTGGAAGTATTCGATCGGCAAGGCGGGCGTGTACGCGTTCACGCCTGCGCTGGCCGGCAGCAGCCTGTACGTGGTCAGCGCCGATGGCGCGCTGGCGCGCCTCGATGCGGCCAGCGGCCGTGAAACGTGGCGCGTCAAGGTTGGCAGCGACATCACGTCCGGCGCCGGCAGCGATGGCACGGTCGTGGCCGTTGGTGCGGCCAAGGGCGCCGTGCTGGCATTCGATGCCGATGGCAAGCAACTGTGGAAGGCGCAAGCGTCCAGCGAAGTATTGACGGCGCCCGTCGTGGGGCAGGGCGTGGTCGTCGTGCGCAGCGTCGACAACCGCATCGTCGGCTTCGACGCCAAGACGGGCGAGCGCAAGTGGACGGTGCAGCGCGCCACGCCGGCATTGACCCTGCGCAATGCGCCGGGCATGGTGCTGGGCGGCGCGAACATCTACGTGGCCCAGCCTGGCGGCAAGCTGCTGGCGCTGACGGCGGCCACCGGTGTGGTACGCTGGGAGATCGTCGTCAGCGAACCGCGCGGCGCCACCGAACTCGAGCGCGTCTCCGATATCGCCGGCGCGCCGGTGGTGTACGAAGGCGAAGTATGCGCCGTCACCTACCAGGGCAAGGCGGGCTGCTTCGACGCCGCCACGGGCGTGCCGCGCTGGGCCAAGCCGATCTCGTCCGATGTGGGCGTGGCCGTCGACCAGCGTTTCGTGTTTGTCGCCGATGACCAGGGCGGCGTGGTGGCATTCAGCCGCGAAGGCGGCCAGAGCGCCTGGAAGAACGAGGCGCTGGCGCGCCGCCGCCTGTCGACGCCGGCCTCCTACGGCCGCAGCGTCGCCGTCGGCGATTATCAAGGTTACATCCACTTCCTGTCACGGGAAGATGGCGCATTAATAGGTCGTGTCAGCACCGACGGCAGCCCGATTGTTTCGGCTCCCGTTGTTGCCGGTTCGAATTTGATTTTTCAAACCCAATCAGGGACAGTGACCGCTCTCGCGGTCGAGTAATACAATGAAGCCGGTAATTGCACTAGTAGGTCGACCCAATGTTGGGAAATCGACTTTATTCAATCGTCTGACCCGCTCGCGCGATGCGCTGGTGGCGGATTTGCCTGGGTTGACGCGCGATCGTCACTATGGCGAAGGCCGTGTCGGCGAACGTCCCTTCCTCGTCATTGATACGGGTGGTTTCGAACCCGTCGCCAAGGAAGGCATCATGCACCAGATGGCACTGCAGACCAAGCAGGCCGTGGCCGAGGCCGACGTGGTGGTGTTCATCGTGGACGGCCGTCAAGGCCTGACCCCGCATGACAAGACCATCGTCGACTTCCTGCGCAAGAGCGGCCGTCCGGTCTTGCTGGTGGTCAATAAAAGCGAAGGCATGCGCTATACGGCCGTCGTGTCCGAATTCTATGAATTGGGCATGGGCGATCCGTATGCGATCTCGTCGGCGCACGGCGACGGCGTCAACGACCTCGTCGAAGTGATGCTGGACCTGGCGTTCGCGCAGCGTCCGGATGAGCCTGAAGAGCTGGAAAAGACCGATCGCGGCATCAAGATCGCCCTCGTCGGCCGTCCGAACGTGGGCAAGTCGACCTTGATCAACACCCTGCTGGGCGAAGAGCGCGTGATCGCCTTCGACATGCCGGGCACGACGCGCGATTCGATCGAAATCCCGTTCGAGCGCGATGGCCAGCAATACACCCTGATCGACACGGCCGGTATCCGCCGCCGGGGCAAGGTGTTCGAAGCGATCGAGAAATTCTCGGTGGTGAAGACGCTGCAGTCGATTTCCGAAGCCAACGTGGTCGTGCTGATGCTCGACGCGCAGCAGGATATCTCGGAGCAGGACGCGCACATCGCCGGCTTCATCCTGGAATCGGGCCGCGCGCTGGTCGTGGCCGTGAATAAATGGGATGGCTTGCAATCGCACCAGCGCGACGAAATCAAGATCGATATCGACCGCAAGCTCGATTTCCTGTCGTTCGCGCAGATGCATTTCATTTCGGCGCTGAAGGGCACCAACATCGGTCCGCTGATGAAGTCGCTCAACGCCGCGTATGCGGCCGCCATGTGCGACCTGTCGACGCCGAAGCTGACGCGCGCCCTGATCGAGGCCGTGGAGAAGCAGGAGCCGCGCCGCAAGGGGTCGATCCGTCCGAAGCTGCGCTATGCCCACCAGGGCGGCATGAACCCGCCTGTGATCGTTATTCACGGCAATGCGCTCGACGCCGTCGGCGACCCGTACAAGCGCTATCTGGAAAAACATTTCCGCGATACGTTTGCGCTGGTCGGCACGCCATTGCGCATCGAGCTGCGCACGGGTAAAAACCCGTTTGCACGCACGCCAAGCAAGTAATGTTTTAAATGCTGAATTAAGTGCATATTAAGGCGCCGCGGAGATAATGCGGCGCCGACAGCGATTTAATGGCTGTTTGCACGAAAATAATAAAGTGTTAATGCGCCATGCGCGACAGCGATCGCGAAAACAGGTTACAGTAGCTATGACGCATCTTTCTTTATTTGAAAGGTGTGAGAGCACTTGAAATCAAGCGAGTCGCCTCCAATTCTTACACAACAACATAAACAACGGAGCTGTTATGAGCAACAAAGGGCAACTGTTACAAGACCCATTCCTCAATGCATTACGCAAAGAGCATGTTCCTGTCTCGATCTACCTGGTCAATGGCATTAAATTGCAGGGCCATATCGAATCGTTCGATCAATATGTCGTATTGCTGCGCAATACGGTGACCCAGATGGTGTACAAGCATGCCATCTCGACAGTGGTGCCGGCCCGTGCCGTCAATCTCAATATTGAATCTGAAGCGGAGTAAAGCGTTGAGCTTGACGGCCCAGCGCCTTTCACCGTCCATCGCCCCCGTCCGCAGCAGCGGCGCTGATGCGTTTGCATCGGCGTCGGCGTTCGCCGCAACTCATCAGATGCCATCATGCGCGCGGCACTAGTCGGGGTTGACTTTGGTCACAGCGACTTCGCCGCCAGCATGGAGGAACTCATGCTGTTGTCGCGTTCGGCTGGCGCGGACCCGATTTCCACCATCACGGCCAAGCGTTCCAGTCCCGATTCCGCGTATTTCGTCGGCAGCGGCAAGGCCGATGAAATTGGCGACGTCGTCGTCAATGATGGCCTGGAAATCGTCATCTTCAACCACGCCCTCTCGCCTGCCCAGCAGCGCAATCTGGAAAAGCGCCTGAATGTGCGGGTGCTCGACCGTACCAGCCTGATTCTCGACATCTTCGCGCAGCGCGCCAAGAGCCACGAGGGCAAGCTGCAAGTCGAGCTGGCCCAGCTGCAGCATCTGGCCACGCGCCTGATCCGCGGCTGGACCCACCTTGAGCGGCAAAAGGGCGGTATCGGCTTGCGCGGCCCCGGCGAGACGCAGCTCGAGACCGACCGCCGGCTGATCGGCGAGCGCGTCAAGGCCTTGCGCGCGCGTCTGGAAAAGCTGCACAAGCAGCGCGAAACGCAGCGCCGCGCGCGCGGCCGCAATCACACATTTTCGGTGTCCCTGGTCGGCTATACCAATGCCGGCAAGTCGACCCTGTTCAATGCCGTGACCAAGGCCGGCGTGTATGTCGCCGACCAGTTGTTCGCCACGCTCGACACCACCTCGCGCCGGGTTTACCTGGGCCAGGAAGTGGGCAACGTGGTGATCTCCGACACGGTCGGCTTCGTGCGCGAGTTGCCGCATCAGCTGGTGGCCGCCTTCCGCGCCACGCTCGAAGAAACCATCCATGCCGATTTGCTGCTGCACGTCGTCGACGCCGCGTCGCCGGTGCGCATGGAGCAGATCGAGCAGGTCAACCTGGTCTTGAAAGAGATCGGCGCCGATCATATTCCGCAAATCCTCGTGTGGAACAAGATCGATGCGGTCGGGCTGGAGCCTTCGGTGGAGCGCGACGAATATGCTACGATCAGTCGCGTGTTCGTCAGTGCGCAGAAGGGCAGCGGGCTCGACCTGCTGCGCGATGCGATCGTCGAGATGGCCAGGAAGGCGCCCGGTTCGGCCCACCTGTATCAGAACGACGAAGCATCGCAGGAAGATCAGTTTGACGGTCAGTACGACCAGCACGATGGCGCCGCCCCGGACCAGGACGAAGAGCCTGGCGAGGACGATAGGATTTCCACCCACTCCCAAGTCGGAACACGATAGTTATGCTTGTCTCCCTACTCAAAAAAACAGGCTTGAAGTTGTCCCTGAACGATCCCCGCTGGGGCAATCGCAAGGACGACGGCAAGAAAGCCCAAGAAGGCAAAAAGCCCGGCGAAGGTCCGCCGGACCTCGATCAGTTGTGGCGCGATTTCAATCAGCGCCTGAACGCCTTTTTCGGACAGAAGAACCGTCCCGACAACGGTGGCAATAACAACGGTGGCGGAGGTGGTCCGCGTCCCGACATGAAGGGCGCAGGCATCACCGCCGGCGTGGTCGGCGTGATCGCCGTCTTCATCTGGCTCGCCAGCGGCGCCTTCATCGTGCAGGAGGGCCAGAACGGCGTCGTGCTGACGTTCGGCAAGTACAGCCACACCACGCCGGCCGGTTTCAACTGGCGCTGGCCGTACCCGTTCCAGACCGACGAAACCGTCAACGTGTCGCAGGTGCGCACGGTGGAAGTGGGCTACCGCCAGTCGCTGCGTAACAAGCAGGCCAGCGAATCGCTGATGCTGACGGACGATGAAAACATCATCGACATCCAGTTCGCGGTGCAGTACACCCTGAAAGATCCCGTGGCCTGGCTGTTCAACACGCGCGACCAGGAAGACACCTTGCGCCAGGTCGCCGAAACGGCGATCCGCGAAGTCGTCGGCCGCAGCAAGATGGACTTCGTGCTGTACGAAGGCCGCGAAAAGGTGGCCTACGATACGCAGCAGCTGATGCAGCAGATTCTCGACCGCTACAAGGTCGGCGCCGTCATCACCAACGTGACGATGCAGGCCGTGCAGCCGCCGGAGCAGGTGCAAGCCGCCTTCGACGATGCCGTCAAGGCAGGCCAGGATCGCGAACGCCAGAAGAATGAAGGCCAGGCCTACGCCAACGACGTCATTCCGAAAGCCCGCGGCGCCGCATTCCGCCTGATGGAGGAAGCCGCAGCGTACAGCGCGCTGGTGACCGAGAACGCGGCCGGTAATGCTTCGCGCTTCAAGCAGGTGCTGGTCGAGTACCAGAAGGCGCCGGTCGTCACGCGCGACCGCATGTACCTCGAAACGATGCAGCAGGTGTTCAGCAGTGCCAGCAAGGTCATGGTCGACGCGAAGACGGGCAGCAATCTGCTGTACCTGCCGCTCGACAAGCTGATCGCCCAGACGGCCGCTACCGATGCTGCCGCTGCCGCCGCCCGTGCTGCCGCGACACCCGCAGCCAACACCGTTTTGCCACAGGAAGCCATGCCGACAGTAGAAGTCAATCAGCGCCGCGACAGCCGCTCTTCGCGTGAACGGGAGAGCCGCTAATGAACCGTATCGTAGCCGCCCTGATCGCGGGCTTTATCGCGATCATGCTCTTGTCCTCGACCGTGTTCGTGGTCGACCAGCGTAAGTATGCGGTCGTCTTCGCCCTCGGCGAAGTCAAGGAAGTCATCAGCACGCCGGGTCTGTACTTCAAGCTGCCGCCGCCGTTCCAGAACGTGCTGTACCTGGACAAGCGCATCCTGACTTTGGACACGCCGGAACCGGAACGCTTCATCACGGCCGAGAAGAAGAACATCCTCGTCGACGCCTACGTGAAATGGCGCATCGCCGACCCGCGCCTGTATTTCCGCAGCTTCGGCGGCGATGAGAAGCCGGCCCGCAACCGCATGTCGCAAATCGTCAAGGCGGCGCTGAACGATGAAATCACCAAGCGCACCGTGCGCGAAGTGATCTCGGGCCAGCGCGGCAAGGTGATGGAAGCGATCCTGGCGAAGGTGTCGGCGGAAGCGAAGGCCATCGGCGTGGAAATCGTCGACGTGCGATTGAAACGCGTCGACTATGTCGAGCAGATCAACAACTCCGTGTACGAGCGCATGAAGTCCGAGCGCGTGCGCGTGGCCAACGAGCTGCGTTCGACCGGTTCGGCCGACTCCGAGAAAATCCGCGCCGACGCCGACAAGCAGCGCACGGTGATCCTGGCCGAAGCGTACCGCGAAGCCGAGAAGATCCGCGGCGAGGGCGACGCCAAGGCATCGCAGATCTACGCGGAAGCGTTTGGCCGGAATCCGGAGTTCTACAAGTTCTATCGCAGCCTGGAAGCCTACCGCGCTACGTTCAAGGACAAGGGCGACGTGATGGTGGTCGATCCGAGTTCGGAGTTCTTCAAGTACTTCAAGGGCGGCGGCGCAGCCGGTTCGGCCAAGAAGTAAGGCAGCATCGAAACTGCCCCCGGCCGCGAGGACGGGGAACAGCATGAGCGGGGCCGGTGTCATTGCCGGCCCCGTTTTTTTGTGCCCGCCGGGCTGTTGCGGGAAGGTGGAAAATGCGGTGTTTTTAGGGCTGTGCGGCAGCGTTTCGGACAACTTATCCCTAAAGGCCCGTGTTTTCGCGTAAAATATCAGGTTCGGCCTCTTGCCTGGCGCGCCCGCCGCTGCCTCGCATGATGCATTTTTTCAACTTTCTTCCGTATCTCGCTCCCTCATGCCGAATTGGCTTTTGCCCGAAAATATTGCCGATGTTCTGCCGTCGGAAGCGCGCAAGATCGAAGAGCTGCGCCGCCTCATGCTGGATAATTTCCGTCTGTACGGATATGAACTGGTGATGCCGCCGCTGCTCGAGTATCTGGAATCGCTGATGACCGGCGCTGGCAAGGATACCGACCTGCGCACGTTCAAACTGGTCGACCAGCTGTCTGGCCGCATGCTCGGCCTGCGCGCCGACATGACGACGCAAGTGGCGCGCATCGACGCCCACCTGCTGAACCGTGCCACCGTGACCCGCCTGTGCTACGCTGGCAGCGTGCTGCATACCCGTCCGTCGGGTTTGCACGCCACCCGCGAGCCGCTGCAGATCGGCGCCGAAATCTATGGCCACGCCGGCCTGGAAGCCGATGCCGAGATCCAGGAACTGGCGCTCGCCTCGCTGGCGCTGGCCGGTTTTGACAGCGTCCGCCTGGATTTGTCGCACGTCGGCCTGTTGCGCGCTATCATTGCGCAAGACGCCGCCGCCGTGCGCGACGAAGCTGCGCTGTACACCCTGCTGCGCGCGAAAGATGCGCCGGGCCTGCGCGCCCTGACCGCATCCTACGATGCCGTCACGCGCGATGCGCTCTTGGCCTTGCCGAACCTGTATGGCGACATCGACGTGCTGGCGCGTGCGCGCGAAGTGCTGCCGCCGCTGCCGGGCGTGCTGAAGGCGCTGGCCGAACTGGCCGCGCTGGCAGGATCCGCTATGGGCCGCGCCGAAGTGGCGATCGACCTGGCCGACCTGCGCGGCTACCAATATGAAAGTGGCGCGATGTTTGCGCTGTATGTACCTGGCTTGCCGAACGCGGTTGCGCGCGGCGGCCGTTATGACCACGTCGGCGAAGCGTTCGGCCGGGCACGTCCCGCGACCGGCTTCTCGCTCGATTTGCGCGAACTGGCGCGCTTGTTGCCAACGGCGGAACGGAAGCATTCGATCCGCGCCCCATGGGGCAGCGCGCCAGAATTGAAGGAAAAAATCGCCGAGTTGCGCAAGGCGGGCGAGGTCGTGATCCAGAGTATGCCGGGTCACAGTAATGAACAAGACGAGTTCGAGTGCGATCGCGTGCTGGTACTTGCCGATAATGGTAGTAGCTGGATTCTTAAAAACTTAGGTTAAGTGATGTCAAAGAAAATTATGGCAAAGAACGTCGTTGTCATCGGCACCCAATGGGGCGATGAAGGTAAAGGCAAGATCGTCGACTGGTTGACCGATCACGCCCAGGGTGTGGTGCGCTTCCAGGGCGGCCACAATGCAGGCCACACGCTGGTCATCGGCGGCGTCAAAACCGCGCTGCAGCTGATCCCGTCGGGCATCATGCGTCCAGGCGTCGCCTGCTACATCGGTAACGGCGTGGTCGTTTCCGTGCCGGACGTGTTGCGCGAAATCGACAAGCTCGAAGCCGTCGGCGTCGAAGTCGCCTCGCGCCTGAAAGTGTCGGACGCGGCGCCCGTGATCCTGCCTTACCACACCGCGATCGACCTGGCGCGTGAAGCCAAGCGTGGCGATGCAAAGATCGGCACCACAGGCAAGGGCATCGGCCCGGCCTACGAAGACAAAGTGGCGCGCCGCGCGATCCGTATCGCCGACCTGCTGAACGAGAAGCGCTTTGCCGAAAAGCTGGCCGAAAACCTCGATTACCACAACTTCGTGCTGGAAAACTACCTGAAGGCGCCGAAGGTCGACTATCAGAAGACCCTCGACGACGCGCTGGCCTATGTGCCGCGCCTGCGTCCGATGGTGACCGACGTGTCGAGCGCGCTGTACAAGGCGCACAAGGCCGGCGCGAACCTGCTGTTCGAAGGCGCGCAGGGTTCCCTGCTCGACGTCGACCACGGCACCTACCCGTTCGTCACCTCGTCGAACTGCGTGGCCGGCAATGCCGCCGCCGGTTCGGGTGTCGGTCCTGGCATGCTGCACTACATCATGGGCATCACCAAGGCTTACACGACGCGCGTCGGTTCCGGCCCGTTCCCTTCGGAACTGCCAACGGATGCGGGCGTCGGCC
This sequence comes from Janthinobacterium sp. OK676, assembly GCF_900103595.1. NCBI lineage: Bacteria > Pseudomonadati > Pseudomonadota > Betaproteobacteria > Burkholderiales > Oxalobacteraceae > Janthinobacterium > Janthinobacterium sp. OK676. Next base: position 169,597 of record NZ_FNHA01000002.1, on the reverse strand, counting down.
ACCACCTGGCGCAAGTCGGCCACGAATTCGGCACCGTGACGGGCCGTGCCCGCCGCTGCGGCTGGTTCGACGCCGCCTTGCTGCGCCGCTCTGTGCAGATCAACGGCGTGACGGGCATGTGCCTGACCAAGCTGGATGTGCTGGACGGTATCGAAACGCTGAAGCTGTGCACCGGCTACACCATCGACGGCGTGGCCACGGACATCTTCCCATCTGGCGCCGAAGAAGCCGCCCGTTGCGTGCCGGTGTACGAAGAGATGCCAGGCTGGACGGAAAGCACGGTCGGCGCGAAATCGCTGGCGGCCCTGCCGGCAACGGCCCGCGCTTACATCAAGCGCATCGAAGAACTGGTCGGCGTACCGGTGGACATGGTTTCGACCGGTCCGGATCGTGAAGAAACGATCGTGCTGCGCCACCCATTCGAATAAGCTGCTGGACACAATCCGCCGCAAGGCGGATTTTTTTAATCACGCTAATAATAAGATTCCACTATCATGACTACCCCACAATCGAACGATCAACACCTCTGGGTCAACTGGGAAGAATACCACCGCCTGATCGAGCGCCTGGCGCTCAAGGTCTACGAATCGGGCTGGAAATTCGACCAGGTATTGTGCCTGGCGCGCGGCGGCGTGCGTCCCGGCGACGTCTTCTCGCGCATTTTTGACTTGCCGTTGGCCATCCTGTCGACCAGCTCCTACCGCGAAGACGCGGGCACGGTGCGCGGCGACCTCGATATCGCCAAGTACATGACCATGACCAAGGGCCCGCTGGCCGGCCGCATCCTGCTGGTCGACGACCTGGCCGATTCGGGTGTCACCCTGGACAAGGTCACGCGTCACCTGAAGGAAAACTTCCCTGACGTGACCGAAGTCAAGTCGGCCGTGATCTGGCTGAAGGGCTGCTCCGTCGTGCGTCCCGACTACTTCCTCGACGAACTGCCGCACAATCCGTGGATCCATCAGCCATTCGAAGACTACGATGGCCTGCGTCCCCACCAGCTGGCGGCGTGGATCAAGAAGGGCGAAGCAGGCAAGTAATTGCGTGCGCACTTGCAAAAAAAAGACGATCGTGTATCGTCTTTTTTTTCGTCCAAGGAAATGCGATGACCATACTCACGACGGCGCGCCTGCGCCTGGAACCGATCACGGAAAACCACTATGAGCGCATGCGCACGCTCAACACCGACCCCGAGGTGATGACCTATCTGAACGCGGGCCAGCCCGAGACGGAAGAGGACACGCGCGCGGGCGTCACGCGCGTCACCGGCCGCTGGGCCGAGTGGGGTTATTCGTGGTGGGCGCTGATACGCCTCGATGATGGCGAGATGGTGGGCATGGCCTGCCTGCAGCATCTCGATGGCGACAAGAGCAAGCCGCATGAAATCGGCTGGCGCCTGGCCCGCACGGGCTGGGGCCAGGGCTATGCCAGCGAAGCGGCGGCCGCCATCGTCGCGCATGCCTTCGACGTCGTCGGTGCGCCCGAAGTGGTGGCCGTGGCCCACCCGGACAATGCGGCATCGATCAAGGTCATGACGCGCCTGGGCATGCAATACGCGGGCATGGAGCGCCATTACGATATCGACAGCGTCGTGTACCGGCTGGCGCGCCCATGACGGCAACGCGCAAGCCCCTGAAGCTGGGCTGCGCCTACGGCGTGCGGTTTTCGCCCGATGGCGCGCGTCTGGCCGTGCTGGGGCGCGATCTGGCGCTGTGGGACGTGACGGCGCGCCAGAAGCTGTGGCGCGGCAAATTCATCGCCCATTGTTCCAGCATGGCGTTTTCGCCCGACGGCGGCCGGCTGGCCATCAAGAGCACGACTGGCCAGATGGCCGTGGTGGATGCCCGGGCGGGCCAGCTGCTCGTGAACTTCCAGAACAAGAAGGATGGCGAAGGCTGCGGCCCCGCGTGGTCGCCGTGCGGCCGATATCTGGCCGACGGCGGCTGGGATGGCCTCCTGCGCGTGCGCGACGCGCAGACGGGCGACCTGCTGTTCACGCAGGCGCACCCGGGCGAGATGCTGCGCGCAATCTACGCCATCGATGGCGGGCGGCGTTTGCTGGTCCTGCACGGCGTCAAATCGGTGGACGAGGGGCAGGTGCAGCCGCCCGACTACTGCAGCGTGTGGGACTGGCCATTGCAAGCGGGAGGCGGCCGCGTGCTGCTGTCGCTGCCCAAGCTGGCATCGTGCGCCCCATCGCCCGATGGTGAGCGCCTGGCCGTGCTGCATTACGCGCACGGCGAGGAGTATCTGTCCGTGCAGGCGATGGACGATGGCCGCTGTCTGGCCACGGTACTAGTGGAAGCGGGCGGCGGCACGGGCGACGCCTTGCGCTGGCTGCCCGACGGCAGCGCGCTGGGACGCATCGGCAAGGGCAAGCTGCTGTTCTACGCCTGGCCGGGTCTAGGCGTCCTGGCGCAGGAAGATTTTACCTATCCGTGCGCGCTGGACTTTTTGCCTGGCTTGCCATTGGCCGCCATCGGTTCCTGGGAATCTGGCATGCTGATGGATCTGAACGTTCACAAGGAAACCGCATGATCACCTGTTACCTGCGTTACATCATCGACCCGTACAAATTGCGGGAATTCGAAGCCTACGGCAAGCTGTGGATACCGCTGGTCGAACGCTTCGGCGGCCAGCACCACGGCTACTTTTTGCCGTCCGAGGGCGCCAGCAACGTCGCGCTGGCCATGTTCTCGTTCCCCAGCCTGGCCCTGTACGAGCAGTACCGCAGCGATTCGATGCAGGACGCCGAATGCCAGGCCGCTTTCCGCTACGCCGAAGAGACGCGCTGCATCGTCAGCTACGAGCGCAGTTTCTTCCGCCCCGTGTTTGCCTGAACGGGGTCAATCGCGCTGCGGCCCGCCCGCCGCCTAACTCAGGTTTGCCAGGTAGCGCAATCCCGTGATGCTGGGGAAGAAGCAATACACGCCGCCGCGCGTGATGACGCTGCGCGAAAAATGCTGCAGTTTCGTATTGCCGCTGCCCTTGGGGCCCACGCCGGGCAGGGTGAAGGAACTGACGGCCGGGTCGTTGATACCCAGGAACACGTCCTGGCCGCTGATGTTGAGCGTGGCATTGCCCGCTTCGGGACCGGCCGGGCCGACGGCCGCTTTGACGAAGGTAGCGTCATCGTTCCATTGCTGCATCAGGAATTCGAACTGGTTGCGCAGATTCGCATTGATGAAATAGCCGACCAGTCCCCGCCGTTCCGTGGTGGGCGAGGCAGGATCGTATTCGCTGCCATAGGGCATGGCGCGCCGCACGATGCGGTGGTTGCGGGCCGAGGTGCCCACGACGCCTTCGTCGCGCGGATTGTTGCGCCGGATATGCGCGCCGATCGGGCATTTCAGGCCCAGCGTGTCGTCCTTTTCCGACTGCGCATCGACGTAGTGGAAGTGGTTCAGGCTGGCGTCCGGCAGCACGGGACCCGGTTCGTCCGGTGCGAGCACGAGCGGATTGCCGTTGCGCCAGCGTCCGCACATCTTGGCGGCCACCATTTCGGTGCTGAGCCCGGAACTGGCCGCGCCCTGGCTCAATATACTGTCGAACAGGGGCACGTCCTGCTCCAGGATGCGGAAGGCGGCATAGCTGCCGTTGGTGGACAGTTGCGGCGGCTGCACCTGGTAGGTGCCGCCGTTTTCATTCGGATAGCCGAGCAGGAATTCCCCCGTCTTGACGCTGTTGAGCGGGTCCGGGTCGTATTCGTGCTCGTGCTTGCGCGGCGGGGCGCCATCGACGTCGGGCTGGGCGATATTGTCGCGGTAGCCGAAATGCACGCGGTTGCCTGGCAGGGCCACGCCGTCGTGCGCATACAGTTCACGCCAGCCGGCGGCAAAGGCGCCACGCAGCGTGGCCGACGTTGCCTGCAGCACCACCTCCGATTCGCTGACCCACAGGCTCAGCATCGCATGCACGTGGCCAGCTGTGGTGGCCGGTCCCAGGTTGCCGAGCCAGTGTTCCGGGCCGCTGTCGCCCACGTCGCCCACGGCGGCGACGCTGGCCGGATCGGCCGCGCCCCGCTGGAATGCCTGGTCAAAGGTGGCCAGGTCGGCCGCGGCCACTCCCAGCGCGGACAGGCCGGGAGCGGTAAAACTGAGATTGACGAAGCAGGGCGGCTTGGGGTGAATATGGCGCGCGGTGGTGATCGATGGCAGCCCGTCGCTGCCGTCGAGCAGGGCCGCGATGGTGCGCCGCGCCTGCGCCGCATCCGTGATGCTGAAGATGAAATGGCGCGCCAGGTTGACGCGGTAGCCGCGCAGGATCGTGCCTTGCACGTCGTCGTAATCGATGATGGGATCGGCCATGCTGTCTCTCCGGGGGCTGGGTTGGCGGGGCCGCTTGCGCAGCCCCGGCGCGGCGTTCGGTTCAGGCTCAGACGGAAGCGAGGATTTGCTGGACGGTCTGCGGATAGGCGCTATACAGGCCCGTGTTGGGCACGTGCTGCGCGGCGTCGTTGGCGGTGATGAAGGCTTCGAATGCGGCCACGTGGTTGGCTACGGGCATCAGCGCCTTGCCGCCCACGACGAACTGCAGCAGCGCGTCGAATACCTCGCCCAGCTGGGCCACGAAATCTTCGATGTAGGCATTGAAATTGCCGTCATACTCGGTGATGACGCCGATGATCAGGGTATCGGAAGTACCTGTCTTGCCGATGTTGGGCAGCAGATTGGCCTGGGAGCGGTCAAGCAGGGTGAAGCGGGCAAAGTGCACGGTACCGATATTGGTGAGTGCGGCATTGATCTTCGTCTGGTATTCCTGCAACGCGGCGGCGATGGAGATCGGATTGGTGCCGGGTAGTACCGGCATCAGTAAGCACAGTGGATTTGCCATGGAAGGCTCCTCATTACGTGGTTGTCGGGACGACCGACACTACGCCGCAGCTCCTGCTGCGTCAAAAACTATATTTTTGCATTTGTTGCTAAATGTATACTATTGCAACATGATAGTTGCCATGAAATGCGGTCTCATGTGGATAGTTGCCGGGGCTGGCCGGCGCTGGTGGACACTGTGCCGCCACGCCGCTCCGGCCTGTTTCGGGAAGCGCAAGTGGCGCCGCCGACAGCGCCGGGTTTTGGAGGGTTTATTTTTGCAGGCTGGGACGGCGCCTCAATCCTGGGCCTGGAATTCGCTGGCCGAGACGAACAGGTCCCACGAGGCGATGAACAGGGCCGCCACCACGGGGCCGATGACGAAGCCGTTCAGGCCAAACAGGGCCATGCCGCCCACGGTCGACAGCAGCACCACGTAGTCGGGCATCTTGGTGTCCTTGCCGACCAAAACGGGGCGCAGCACGTTGTCGACCAGGCCGATGACGAAGACGCCGAAGGCGGCCAGCCCTGCGCCTTGCCAGATCGCGCCCGTGGCCAGGAAGTAGACGGCCACGGGCGCCCAGACGAGGGCGGCGCCGACGGCCGGCAGCAGCGACAGGAAGGCCATCAGCACGGCCCACAGCAGGGGCGCCGGCACGTCGAGGAACCAGAACGCCAGGCCGCCGAGGGCACCCTGGGCGATCGCCACGAGGATGTTGCCCTTCACGGTGGCACGGATCACGGTGGTGAAATTGGTGAACAGGCGCTGCTTGTACTTGCGGCTCAGCGGCACGGCGCCCTTGATGCGGGCCGACAGGGCCGAACCATCGCGCATGAGGAAAAACAGCAGGTACAGCATGATGCACAGGCTGGTGAGGAATTCAAAGGTGTACAGGCCCACGTTGATGGCTTTCACCGCCACCACCTGGCTCACCTGCGTGGCGCCCTCGGCCAGCTTGTCCTGCAGGCTGGCCAGGCTGGTCAGGTTGAAGCGGTCGAGCAAGTTGATCAGCCATTGCGGCAGCACGGCCATGATTTTATTGAAGAACATGGCGACCGTGATTTCGCCCGAACGCACCATTTCCACGACGCTGGCCGCCTGGTTCACGAGCGACACGGAAACGAGCGACAGCGGCAGGATCACGATGACGATAATCAGCAGCAAAGTCAGCAGCGACGCCAGGCCGGCGCGGCCCCTGGTTTTCAGCAGCAGCCAGCGGTACACGGGCGCGAACAGGATCGCCAGGATCACACCCCAGAAGATGGCGCCCGCATATGGCGCCAGTATCCAGCCGAAGCCGATGGTGACGATGCTCAGGAGGAGCAGGAACACTTTCTGGTGCAGCGTGAGCGTAGGCATGGGCGGTAGCGTAATGACAAGGGTTGAGTTGTCCCATCATAAGCGAGGCCCAGGGCCATGTGCTACACAATTGTCGCGATGCGTGCGCGAGCGCACCTGGCGCCGGCGGGCTGGCAACGCGGTGGCGGCAATTCCAGTAAGCTGTCGTTCCAGGCGTTCCATCCCGGGCGCCTTTGACTTCTTTTGACTTCAGGAACGCGCGTGGCCGACAATATTCACTTTTATGAACCTGCGCAGGGCCATGGCCTGCCGCATGACCCGTTCAACGCCATCGTCGGGCCGCGGCCCATCGGCTGGATCGCTTCGCGCAGCAGCGAGGGCGTGCTCAATCTGGCGCCCTACAGTTTTTTCAACGCCTTCAATTACCATCCGCCGCTGATCGGTTTTTCCAGCATCGGCCGCAAGGATACCTTGCGCAATATCGAACAGACGGGCGAATTCGTGTGGAACCTGGCCACGCGTCCGCTGGCCGGGGCGATGAACATCAGCTGCGCGCCGGCGCCGCCCGAAGTCGATGAATTCGCGCTGGCCGGCCTCACGCCAGCCGCCTCGCGCATCGTCAATGTGCCACGCGTGGCGGAAAGCCCCGTCTCCTTCGAATGCCGGCGCACGCAGATCATCGAGCTGCAAGGCCTTAATGGCGACGGTGTCGGCAGCTGGCTGGTGCTGGGGGAAGTGGTGGGCGTGCACATCGCGCGCCACCTGCTCAACGATGGCGTGTACGACACGGCGGCGGCCGCGCCGATCTTGCGCGGCGGCGGTCCGGCCGATTATTTCGAGATCGGACCGGACAGCCTGTTCCACATGCGCCGGCCCGCCTGGCCGTAACATCATGCCGGGAGCGGATGGCGCTCCCTGACGATGCCGCGATAGATCAGCCACGTCGCCACCAGGCTGATGGCGCCGGCGCCGGCCATCCAGTAGCCTGGCGCCGCCTTGTCGCCGGTGCTCTCGATCAGCAGGGTCGACACCAGCGGCGTCATGCCGCCGAAGAGCGCCGTGGCCAGGCTGTAGGCCAGCGAAAAGCCCGTCGTCCTGACGCTGGCCGGGATGATTTCCGTCAGCGCGACGATGGTGGCCCCGTTGTAGCTGCCGTACAGGAAGGACAGCCACAGCTCCACCATCAGCATGTGGTCGAAACTCGGATGGGCGACCAGCCAGGACAGGGCAGGATACGCGGTCAGCACCGTCAGCGCCGAGCACACGGCCATGATGGGCCAGCGCCCGATGCGGTCGGACAGCGCGCCCATGACGGGCAGCCAGATGAAGTTCGACAGGCCGATGCACAAGGTGACGAGCAGGCTTTCCTCGGTGCTCAGCTTGAGCACGTTCTTGCCGAAGGTCGGCGTGTAGACGGTGATCAGGTAGAACGCGACCGTCGTCAGCACGATCAGCATGGTCCCGGTGACGACCAGCGGCCAGTTGAGGGTGATGGTCTTGAGCATTTGCCGGAACGTCGGATGCGACTTGCGCGTCAGGTAGGCCTCGGTCTCCTGCAGCGAACGGCGGATGTAGAACACCACCGGGATGATGGAACAGCCGATGAAGAACGGGATGCGCCAGCCCCAGTCCGCGATGAATTCCTTGCTCAAAGTTTCGTTCAAGAAGTAGCCCAGCGCGGCGGAAAAGATGATGGCCACCTGCTGGCTGGCCGATTGCCAGCTGACGTAGTATCCCTTGTTGCCGGGTGTCGCCATCTCGGACAGGTAGACGGATACGCCGCCCAGTTCCACGCCGGCGGAAAAACCTTGCAGCAAACGCCCGATCAGCACGAGGAACGGCGCCAGCAATCCGATGGTCGCGTAGCCAGGTACGAAGGCGATCAGCGCCGTGCCGGAAGCCATGATGGCCAGGGTCAGCACCAGGCCCTTGCGGCGGCCGATGCGGTCGATATAGCTGCCGAGGATGATGGCGCCCAGCGGCCGCATGAAAAACCCTGCGCCGAAGGTGGCGAACGTCATCATCAGGGCCGCATATTCGCTGGTGGCGGGGAAGAAGGCCTTGGAAATATACGTCGCGTAAAAGCCGAACAGGAAAAAATCGTACATTTCGATGAAGTTCCCGCTCGTCACCCGGATGACGGTGGCGATGCGCGAGGGAGGACGTGCCTGTGCGCGGGGCGGTGTGGCCTCGGCGATGGGTGTGGCGGTCGATGGAGTGGCCATGATTTACCTGTTGATGAAAGATGAGTGACGTCGGCTAGTGCGTGACCGGCGCCGACGCCGGTTCCAGCCCGGTCGCTTCGATCGCGCCGGCGTTGTCGGGGGAGGCGAGGAAGCGCAGCAGGGCGCGGCCGGCCTCCGGCTGCTTGCTGCCCGGGACCAGGGCGGCCGAAAACTGCGTCATCTGCTGCACTTCCGGCGGCAGCAGGCCGACGATGGCGATGCCCTCGACCGGCAGCAGTTCGCTGCGCTGCTGGCAGCCGAAATCGGCGTCGCCGTGCGCGATGATTTCACCGACGGGGGTGGCGGGGATCTTTGCCGCCTTGCCCTGCATCTGTTCCGAAATCTGCAGTTTCTTCATCAGCTGCTTCTCGATGTATTCGCCGCTGGCGCTGTCCGAATAGGCCACCTTGTGCGCCTGCAGGAAAGCGCTGCGCAAGCCTTCGGTGGTGCTGATGTCGGGCTTGGCCGCGCCGCGCCGCACGGCGCAGGCAATCGGCGAATTGGCCAGCACCACCTTGCTGCCGGGGACCAAACGGCCTTCCTGCATCAGCTTGTCGAGCGCGTCGCCCACCATGATGACGACGTCGATCTGCTCGCCGCGTGCCAGGCGCGCGGGAATCGCATTTTTTGTCGTGCCCATCGATGGTCCCCATTCGGAGACCAGATGGTCGCCGCTGGCGCGTTCGTAGGCGGGCGCCAGGTTTTTGTAGGCCTGGGCGAAACCGCCCGAGCTGACCACGCGCAGTTCGGCGGCGTGGGCCGCGCCGGCGGCGAGCAGCATGAAGCCGGCCAGCAGGGGGGCGGATCGCCGCATCAGGGTATGTGGAAGCATGGTTGTTTCTCCTGTCGTTAAAATTTGTGCATGAGGCCGAGCGTCAAGCCCATGCCGTGACGGTCGTTGGCCCGCGTGCCGGTGACGCCGGCCGCATCGCCTTGCCACAGGGTGTAGTCCGATTCGAGGTACAGGGTGGAGCGCGGCGACAGCGTTTTTTCCAGGTAGGCGAAAGCGCGCTGGAAGCCGTCATCGACGTGGCCCGTGGCGCTGCGGCGCACCTTGTAATAGGCGGTCGTGAGCAGCAGGTCCTGCGCCAATTGCCGGCTCACGCCGGCCGATGCCACGTTTTGGCGGACGGATTTGCCGGCGCCCGCGTCGGCGCGGTTGACGCCCAGATTGGCCTTGAACTGCCAGGCGTCCACCTTGTAGGCGGCGCCCACGGTGGCGGCGTCGAGGTTGAGGTTGTCGCGATTGCGAAAGCGCATCGCCGCCCCGGAGACGGCCAGGCCAGCCTGCTGGTACGTCAGGGCGCCGCCCCAGGTCGACAATGGCGACGCGGCGCCCGCCACTTCGCCGAACGAGTAGGCGGCGCGCGCCACCACCGGCCCGAGGCTGGCGCTGGCTTTCACCATGTTGTCGAGCCGGTAGAAGTTGTCGGCATAGCCGCTGCTGCCGTATTGCTGTCCGAACGAGTGCCGGCCAAAAGCCGTGTTGCTCAAGCCGGTGATGTTGACGTTGGGATTGAACGAAGCGTAGCGGATGCCCAGCGGGTCCACCGGCGCGATGGCGTCGGCCAGCAAGGTCGCCTGGCGGCCCAGCGTCACGGACCCGAGCGGCGTCTTGAGCCCGACCCAGGCCTGCCGGTCGAACAACTTGTCGGATTTGGCCGCGCTGCCCGTGTCCAGATTGAGTCCGCCCTCGAGGCGGTACAGCGCCTGCCAGCCGCCGCCGAGGTCTTCCTGGCCGCGCAAGCCCCAGCGGCTCGTGTTGTTGATGCCGCTGCTGATGGCGGGCGTGGTGCCGCCGGCGATGGGGGCGTTGGCGGCGTTCAAGCCCTTGCCATAGCGGATGCCGGCATCCGCGATGCCATAGAAAACCGCGCTGCTCTGGGCCAGGCTGGTGCCGCTGGCCGCCAACAACAGCGCGAACGTGGAACAATGTCGCATGGTGTCTCCATCTTTTTTTGGGTGATGCCTTCTTGGCGAGGCTCAGCATTAAGACCCCATCATCGTTGAAATGGCATAATTTGATAATTGCAATTTTTCCGGGGATTAATGCATGCAGCGCATCAATTACGAACTTCACGATTTGCAGGCCTTCGTGGCCGTGGCCGAGCGCAACAGCTTTCGCCAGGCCGCGGCCGACCTGTTCCTGTCGCAGCCGGCGCTCAGCCGCCGCATCGAAAAACTGGAAGATGCGCTGGGGGTCAAGCTGTTCGAGCGCACCACCCGGCGCGTGCAGCTGACCAATGTGGGGCAGGTGTTCCTGGTGAATGTGCGCGATGCGCTCAACGGCCTCGAGGATGCCGTGCTCGGGGTCGCCGACCTGGCCGCGCACCGTACCGGGACGGTGACGTTCGCCTGCGTGCCTTCGGCCGTGTGGCACTTCCTGCCGGACGTGCTCAAGCGTTTCAGCGCGCAGTTCCCGAAAATCCGCGTGCGCGTGCATGACGAAAGCGCGCAGGACGTGCTCAATCTCGTGCTGACCGGAGAGGCGGACTTCGGCATCTGCTTTACCGGCGCGGAAAATCCGGAGATCCATTTCCAGCCCATCTATGTCGAGACCTACGTGCTGGCGATGCGCAACGATCACCGACTGGCCAGGCGCAAGAAGCTGAGCTGGAAGGATACCGTCGACGAACGCTATATCTCGGTGGCCAAGTCGAGCGGCAACCGCAGCGTGCTCGACGCGGCACTGGCCGGCGTGGAAAAGCATCCGTGGATCTCGTGCGAGGTCAACCACGTGTCAGGCATCTTGGCGCTGGTGGAGTCGGGACTGGGCGTGGCGGCGGTGCCGGGGTTGTCCATCTTGCCGGAGCGGCAAGGCACGGTGATCGGCGTGCCGCTCGTCAATCCTGTCGTGAAACGGACGCTGGGCTTGATCAGCCGGCATCAGCACGCGATGCCGCCCGCGTCACGCACCCTGTTCGACATGATGGTTGCGAGCATAGGCAAGCAGGGGCGGCGGGCATGAGCGCGGTGCTAGGCTGTCTCCCGCTGCGAGCGGCGATAGTCGAGCGGCGTGCTGCCCACCAGTTCCGCAAAACTGCGGCTGAAATGGGCCTGGTCAAAAAAGCCCAGTTCCTGCGCCAGGCTGGCCAGGTCGGGCGCATCGGGCTGCGCCAGGCGCCAGATCGCTTCCTGCAGGCGGTAGCGCTGGATCACCCATTTTGGCGGCACGCCCACGTAGTTGGCGAACAGGCGCTGCAGCCGGCGTTCGCCGATGCCCATTTTTTCGCACAGCTGCGCCACGCTCGCCGGGCCATTGTGGGCCGCCGCCGCGGCAGTCAGCCTGGCGGCCAGGAGGGCCGCGTCATCGACCTGCGGCAGCCTTGCCAGCAGCGGCGCCTGTGCTTGCGCCACCATGGCCGTATCGTCGGCTTGCAGCAACACCAGCGCTTCGGCTTGTGCGGCCGGCATGCCCAGCAGGGCATCGGCGGCGATGGTCGCGTCGGTGAACGATGACAGGGGCTGCGTGATGAACGGGCGCAGGCCGCCCGGCGCGAAACGCACGCCCAGCACCTTGCCCGCGCCGTTCAAGGGCCGGTCGAAGGCGCCGCGCACCACGCCATGGATGGCGGTGCGCTCAAGGTCGAATACCAGGTGCGCGTTCGGGTAGGGCAGTACGCGCTGCGTCTCCGGCGCGCAGCCCCGCCTGTCCCATTCGACCACCCAGAAGTACTCGATGAACGGCGCCAGCGCGCCAGCCGGTGGATAGGTCGCCAGCCGTATGCGCCGCGCCGCCGCCTGCGGGTCGACGATGCCTTTGGGCGTCAGCCCGCGCGCGGCGAGCACATTGCGCGTGCTGTCGGCTTTATCCAATATTTGTCTCCTGCGCGGCCTTAAGCTGCTTGTCTCTCATCGATTAAAGTGGAATCATGAAATCACAGAGTTTGTCGGCCCTGATGCTGGCCGCCTGTTGTCTATCGGTGGCGCCAGCCGGCGCCGCTTCATCTGCAGAAGGGGATCATCGCATGCATGTACACGCTACGGGAAGTTTCAGCATCACCATGACGCCATCCGCGGCGCCCCAGCGCTCGGGGCGCACGACCCTGGGCAAGGTGCTGCTCGATAAAGTCTATGCCGGCGACTTGGTCGCCACGGCGAAGGGCGAGATGCTCAGTGCCGTCACCGACACCAAGGGCGCGGCCGGTTATGTTGCCATGGAAGCCATCACGGGCGTGCTGCAGGGCAGGGAAGGCAGCTTCGTGGCGCAGCATGCGGGCACCATGGCCGATGGCAAGCAGCTGCTGTCCATCGTCATCGTGCCGCATTCCGGCACGGGGCAGCTGACGGGCATCAGCGGGACCTTGGCCATCCGCATTGAAAACGGCCAGCATTTCTACGACATCGACTATTCGCTGCCGGAGTAGGGCGAACCATGGACAGAAATCCTGTACTCGCTGGTGCGGTCAAGGCTTTTCAAGTAGGTCGGATGAGCGGCAAGGCCGCGTAATCCGACACCGCCACCAGCGTCAACGATGTTGTCGGATTACGGCCCGCAGGGCCTAATCCGACCTACCCAGTATCGATGTCACATTGTCGGTGCCGGGCGCGCCGAACAGCTGCTGTTTGAGTAGGTGCAGCTGGTCGCGCACTTGCGCCGCTTTTTCGAACTCCAGGTTTTTGGCGTGGTCGACCATCAGTTTTTCCAGGCGCTTGATTTCCTTGCTGACCTGCTTCTCGCTCATCGATTCGAACTTGGCCGCTTCCTGCGCCACTTGCAGGGTTTCGCGCGCTTCCTGCGGGCTGTAGACGCCGTCGATCATTTCGCGGATCGATTTCTTCACGCCGATCGGGATGATGTTGTTGGCCGTATTGAAGGCGATCTGCTTGGCGCGGCGGCGCTCCGTCTCGTCGATGGCGCGGCGCATGGAGTCCGTGATGCGGTCGCCGTACAAAATCGCCGTGCCGTTCAGGTTACGCGCGGCGCGGCCGATGGTCTGGATCAGGCTGCGCTCGGAGCGCAAAAAGCCTTCCTTGTCCGCGTCGAGGATGGCGACCAGCGATACTTCCGGCAAGTCCAGGCCCTCGCGCAGCAGGTTGATCCCCACCAGCACGTCGAAGGTGCCCAGGCGCAGGTCGCGCAGGATTTCCACGCGCTCCACCGTCTCGATATCGCTGTGCAGGTAGCGCACCTTGATGCCATGGTCGCCCAGGTATTCCGTCAATTGCTCCGACATGCGCTTGGTGAGCGTGGTCACCAGCACGCGCTCGTCCTTCTTGATGCGTTCGACGATTTCCGACATCAGGTCGTCCACCTGGCTGCTGGCGGGGCGCACGATGATCTGCGGGTCGACCAGGCCCGTGGGGCGCACGACCTGTTCGACCACCTGGTCGGAATGGTTCTTTTCGTATTCGGCCGGCGTGGCCGAGACGAACACGGTCTGGCGCATCTTCTGCTCGAATTCCTCGAATTTCAAGGGGCGGTTGTCGAGCGCCGACGGCAGGCGGAAGCCATAGTCGACGAGGTTCGTCTTGCGCGAGCGGTCGCCGTTGTACATGGCGCTCAGCTGGCCCGTCAGCACGTGCGACTCGTCGAGGAACATGATGGCGTCGGGCGGCAGGTAGTCGACCAGGGTCGGCGGCGGTTCGCCCGGCAGGGCGCCGGACAGGTGGCGCGAGTAGTTTTCGATGCCTTTCGTAAAACCGATTTCCGCCATCATTTCGAGGTCGAAGCGCGTGCGCTGTTCCAGCCGCTGCTCCTCGATCAGTTTGTTCTCCTTGCGGAAGAATTCGAGGCGCTCGCGCAGCTCGTCCTTGATGGTTTCCACGGCGCGCAGCACGGTGGAGCGGGGCGTCACGTAATGCGAGCCCGGATACACGGTGAAGCGGGGGATCTTTTGCCGTACGCGGCCCGTCAGCGGGTCGAACAGCTGGATCGATTCGATCTCGTCGTCGAACATTTCCAGGCGCACGGCCAGCTCCGCATGCTCGGCGGGGAAAATGTCGATCGTGTCGCCGCGCACGCGGAAGGTGCCGCGGCCGAAATCGACTTCGTTGCGCGTGTACTGCATCTGGATCAGGCGCGCGATGACGTCGCGCTGGGCGACTTTGTCTTTTACGCGCAACGTCAGGATCATCTGGTGGTATTCGTTCGGATTGCCGATACCGTAGATGGCCGAGACGGTGGCGACGATGATGACGTCGCGCCGTTCCATCAGCGACTTGGTGCACGACAGGCGCATCTGTTCGATATGCTCGTTGATCGACGAGTCCTTTTCGATGAACAGGTCGCGCTGCGGCACGTAGGCTTCAGGCTGGTAGTAATCGTAGTAGCTGACGAAGTATTCGACCGCGTTTTGCGGGAAGAAATCGCGGAATTCGCTGTACAGCTGCGCGGCCAGGGTCTTGTTGGGCGCAAAGACGATGGCGGGCCGGCCCATGCGCGCGATGACGTTGGCCATGGTGTAGGTCTTGCCCGAACCGGTCACGCCCAGCAGGGTCTGGAAGGCCAGTCCGTCGGCGATGCCCTCGGACAATTGGTCGATCGCCGTGGGCTGGTCACCGGCCGGAGGGAAGGGCTGATGCAGCTTGAACGGGGAGTCCGGGAAAGAGATAATTGCGCTTTCCGCCTCGCTGGCGGTAGATAATTCGGGCATGTGAATCAGACCTTTGTTAGAATAGTGCTCTGCTGGCGGCCCTGGCGTTGTATTTTGGGGCGCTGTCTACAACTCCGCTGTGAACCTGCTTCCAATCGAATCCAATCTTATCATGACGAACCCAACTGTTTCTGCCAGTCTGTTTAGCGCCATCGAGATGGCCCCACGCGACCCGATCCTGGGCATCACCGAAGCATTTAACGCGGACCAGAATCCCGCCAAAATCAATCTGGGCGTTGGCGTCTATTATGACGACAACGGCAAAGTGCCTCTGTTAGCTTGCGTACGCAAGGCAGAAGCCATCCTGATCGAACAGGCGGCGCCACGCACCTATCTGCCGATCGAAGGCCTGGCCGCCTACGACAAGGCTGTGCAAGAACTCGTATTTGGCGCCGACAGCGCCGTTATTCAAGAGCGCCGCGCCGTCACCGTGCAAGCCATCGGCGGCACGGGCGCACTGAAGATCGGCGCCGACTTCCTGCAGCGCTTCGCGCCGGGCGCGCAAGTCTACATCAGCGACCCGAGCTGGGAAAACCACCGCGCGCTGTTTGAAAACGCCGGTTTCGTCGTGAATAACTATACGTACTACGATGCCGCCACCCATGGCGTGAACTTCGATGGCATGCTGGCCAGCCTGAACGCCATGCCAGCCGGTTCCGTCGTCGTGCTGCACGCCTGCTGCCACAACCCGACCGGCGCCGACCTGAGCGTGGCCCAGTGGGATCAGATCATCAGCGTGGTGACTTCGCGCGGCCTGGTACCGTTCCTGGACATGGCCTACCAAGGCTTCGCCAACGGCATCGCCGAAGACGGCGCCGTGGTGCGCCGCTTTGCCGACGCGGGCGGCCCGCTGCTGGTGTCGAACTCGTTCTCGAAATCGTTCTCGCTGTACGGCGAGCGCGTGGGCGCCCTGAGCGTCGTCGCCTCGAGCGCCGACGAAGCGGCCCGTTTGCTGTCGCAGCTGAAGCGCGTCGTGCGCACCAACTACTCGAACCCGCCTACGCATGGCGGCAAGGTGGTCGCCACCGTCCTGGCCACGCCGGAACTGCGCCAGCTGTGGGAAGAGGAACTGGCCGGCATGCGCGTGCGCATCCGCGAAATGCGCAATGCCTTCGTGGAAAAGCTGAAAGCCAAGGCGCCAGGCCACGATTTCGAATTCGTGCGCCAGCAAATCGGCATGTTCTCGTACTCGGGCCTCACCAAGGAGCAGGTGGCGTCCTTGCGCGAGCAATCGATCTACGCCGTCGACACGGGCCGTATCTGCGTGGCAGCATTGAATTCGCGCAATATCGACATCGTCATTGACGCGATCGCCAAAGTGCTTTAATATCTTGCTTCTTCGGCGCTGCATGCAAGTGCGGCGCTGATGGCGGTAGAAAGTCGGCGATGGCCGTGTTTGTCAAGATGCAGCATGAGTCTTGCAAATATGGAACAAGCGACATATAATATTGCCTCTTTTCCCTGATAGCTCAGTTGGTAGAGCGACGGACTGTTAATCCGCAGGTCCCTGGTTCGAGTCCAGGTCGGGGAGCCAGAATTCGAAAGGCCACGTTGAACAACGTGGCCTTTTTTGTTTTTGCGCCGCTGGCGCATAGCTTGGGCCACGGTAAGATTTCCCCTATGGAAATCTGGACAGCACCCGGTTTGGCCTATATAATACTGCCTCTTTTCCCTGATAGCTCAGTTGGTAGAGCGACGGACTGTTAATCCGCAGGTCCCTGGTTCGAGTTTTGGTTGGTGCAGCAGCAGAAAGCCCAGCCTTGAACGGTTGGGCTTTTTGCATTTCAGCGCGTCGCGATTGGTGCCGGCAGGGTCCCGATGATCGCCTGCTGGAATTTTTCCGGTTCATCCTGGTGTATCTGGTGTCCCGACTGTTCGAATACAAACAGCCCTTTCCTGGGCGCCTGCAGCTGCTCAAAATAGTCTTGCGTGATGCGGGTGGAGGTCTGGATGTCGTTCTTGCCAACGAAGAAATAGATCGGGCAGTCGACTTTCTTCAAGGTTGTCGGCAAATCGATATGCATGACTTCGTTCCACACGGGCGACCAGGCTTTGGACCATTGCAGGAAGCCGGTCTTGAAACCATCGCTGGTGGCGAATGTTTTCCCCTCTTTATGGAAAAGCCATTTGCGCAGGTAAAACAGGTCTTCATCCTGTTGAAAGGGAATATGCACTTGCGCCAGTTCCTGGCTGGCGGCGGCATCGTCCCGGAAATGCGTCTTCAAATCGGCCAGCAATGCCTTTTCGCTGGCCAGCTGGCTGATGACGGGATTGACGGCGAAATAGGCATGCAGCAGTTCAGGATGCTGTTCGACGATATGAAAACCGAGCACATTGCCCCAGGAGCTGCCCAGCAAGTATATTTTTTCCTGCCTGAGCTCTTTTCGTAAAAATGTGATGACCTGGTAGGTATCCTGCTCCATTTGCGCGACGGAAGGCTGGCTAGGCGACGGATTCAATGCCAGGGTTTTTCCCGCATCGCGCTGGTCCCACTGCACCAGCGTGAATCTGTTTTTCAGGATGGCGGTGAAGGCATCCGCGTTCTTCATCATCGAACTTCCCGGCCCGCCCGATAAAAAGAGCAGAACAGGTTTTTTTGCGTCATCTGTCTTGATTTGCACAAACTGCCTGATCCCGCCGATGTCCGGTGTCAGCAGCGCGTCGATGGCAAGCGCTTGCGCTTTGCATGCAGAAAACGGCATCAGGGTGATGAATAGCACTGCCAGTAGCTTTGTCATGGTCCGAGATGGTTGCCTGCGGGTAGGGGATGTCCATGAGGGATCTTATCCGAATAACATGTTGTGTATGGAAAATATGTGCGGCGTGGCGGGCCGCTGCCTGTGGGCTTTCCCGTTTTGCGCTATCCTGAATGCAACCCCATAGGAGAGCTGCCGCCATGACCTGTTCAATCCCGTTGCGCCATATCGTCCTGTGTGATTTTCTCGAGGACATCACACCGGCCAAGCATGCCGAGCTGGTCTATGAGTTTTCCCAGCTTAAACACCGCATTCCCGGCGTGCTGCAATTCGAATGGGGGCCGAACGTGAGTCCGGAAGGTCTCGATGACGGCTTTACCGATTGTTTTACCTTGACCTTCGATGGCGCCAGCGCGCGCGACGTGTACCTGGCCCATCCGGCCCATCTGGCCTTTGTCGAGCTCCTCAAGCCATGGCTGGGACGGGTGCTGGTATTTGACTATCAGCCCCGGGAAAATCCGGGCTGAGTGTCGCCGTGCGTAAATTTTTTGGCGTAAATCTGGACAACTGAAAATTTGCCCTATAGAATGCGGCCTCTTTTCCCTGATAGCTCAGTTGGTAGAGCGACGGACTGTTAATCCGCAGGTCCCTGGTTCGAGTCCAGGTCGGGGAGCCAGAACATCAGCAGTATCGAAAAGCCCAGCCTTCCCGGTTGGGCTTTTTGCATTGCGGCCATGATTTTCGTGACATTTCACGCTGATTTGCCGAAAAGCATCTGTCATACTGGTATCGCACGTTTGCTGCCTGTGGATGAAAGCAACTTTCTTATGAAGAATCTCTGCGCCCTGGTGCTGATGCTGGCCGCCGGCACGGCCTACGCGCCCCTGGCCGGCGGTCAGGGGCGCCAGCCGCCAACCGAAGCGAAGGTTAAGCAGCAGATCATCGCCGAATCGATTGCCGCCTATCCGGGCCGTTGCCCCTGTCCCTACAATGCCGCCAAGAATGGCAGCGCTTGCGGGGGACGCAGCGCATGGAGCCGGAAGGGCGGTTACGCCCCCATCTGCTATGAACGGGAAATCAGCAGCGAGATGGTGCGCAAGTGGCGCGAGGACAATGCCGGCGCGCTGTGACTATTGCCCCGTGCGCAACGCTTCCAGCGCCAGATAGCCGGGCTGCACTTGCGCGGCGATGGCGGCCAGGCCGCTTGTCGCGGCCACTGGCGGGTCGCCTTGGTAGGCCGTGCCGTATTTCGCATGCACGCCGCCGCGCGCGCGCATCGCTTGCAACTGTGCCGGCGTGGGGGCGATGCCCAGACGCGTCAATACATCGCTGAACACGATATCTGGCAATTGCTTGTAGTGAATTAACTGCAGCTGGCCGGCGGCCGCATGGGGCAGGGCGGCGTCGAACAGGCTGGCCAGCACGAGGCCCGCATAGCCATCGAGGTCGCCCGGCGCCAGCCGGTGCGCGGGCAGCGGCAGCTGTGCCGGGTGCAGCATGCCGGGCACCATTTGCGGTCCGCGCTGGCGCTGGTGCGAGGCGAGCACGGCCAGCGGTTCGCGGTAGACGAACAGGCAGGGCGTATCGGGAAACGCTTGCCGCAGCAAGTCCAGGCTGTGGATGTGCCAGCAGTCGAGCTTGATGATGTGCTGCGTCTCTGCGCCGGAGCGGCGCTGGCCCAGTGCCAGGATGGCCTGGCGCAGCAGGGCGATGCTGTCGCTGCCCGCCATGCCATCGTGATGCAGGCGCAGCAGCGAATCGATGATGGGCGGCTCGGACATGACTATGCATTGCGGCAAGGATGCCAGCAGCTGGCTCAGCAGGGTCGAGCCGCAGCGCGAGACGTGGAAGATGAAGGCGTCGGGCGCCAGGCCATCGCCGAGCTTGGCCATCGTGGCCAGCGCGGCCAGCGGCGTGCGGCAGACGCGGCGCTCCTCGTGCGGCTGGCGCGCCAGAGTATTGACAAAGAAGGCGTCGCTGAACACCGTTTCCCCCAGTTCGCGCCAGCACATGGCGGCGTCCGTCAAAGCATCGCCACGCTCCACGTACAAGGGATACCAGCCGCGCAAGTCCATGCCTTCGCGCCATGCCACCGTTTCCCCCTTTGCCAGCAGGCGTTCTTGCTCGACTATCGCTGGCGTGCCGTTCATGGCGCGCTCCCGTCTGCCAATCCAGACAGTTGGCTGGCCAGCGCCAGGCTGGCCGGCGAGGGCGATAGTCGCAGCTGGGCGATGACGGCCCGCACATTGCCATCGTTGATGCTGGGGTCGCCATATTTATGGGCCGCTTTCGGCACGAAGCCGGCCGAGGCGAACAGCGTTTCGAGCCAGGCATTGGTAACGCAGTCGAGCACGAGGTGGATGCGCGGCGCCGTACCATCGTTGCGCACGGCGTGCAGGCAGCTGGCATCCATGTACCAGGCGTGGCCGGCCGTGAAGTGGACAGTCTCGCCATCAATACTGAACAGCACCTGCGGCGAAGTGTGGATGGGGATGTGGATGCGGATCAAGCCATCGGCCAGCGACGTGCCGGCGTCGCGGTGCGCGCGGATGACGGCGCCCGGTGCCAGCGCCATCAGGCGCGCGGCGCGGATCTCGCAGGCGAAGCTGGCGAGCACCTCGCGCAGGCAGGGACAGCGCGCCAGCTGCGGCGTGCCGGCATAGGCGGCGCCGTCGATGGGCATGATGTGGCCGGCCTGGCCATCTGCCGAGCGCAGCGGCACGCAGCTCCAGCCCTGGTCGTAGGCGCCCGTATTGAAATGATGGATCCACTCGCCGACGGCGAACTGGTCGCTGTCGCGCTGCATGCGCACCACGTCAAAGCGCAGCGGCAGCCGCAGCCAGGTGCTGGGCGGCTTCGGCGCTGGCACTATGGCGCGCTCCATTCCAGTTGTTCCTGGACGTCGTTTTCCCCGCGCGGGCGAAAGCCCAGCCGCTGGTACAGCGCGCGCGCAGCCGCGTTGCTTTTGTTGACGGCAAGGTGGATCCGGCATTGCTGCGCGCCCGCTTGCGCCTGCAGGCCGCGCAGCACGGCGCTGCCGGCGCCCTGGCCCTGCGCGGCGGGCAGGATGGCGATGTCGACCAGGTGCAGCAGCTGATCCTGGCGCTCCAGCACCAGGCGCCCGATGGGCGTGTCGCCATGCTGCAGGATCAGATACGCGGCGTGCGGATACGCTTGCCGGTAACCGTGGCTTTGCATGCGCTGCTGCATGGCGATCAGCTGTGCGATGACGGCGGGATCGGCCGGCATCTGGCGCAAGTCGTCGCGTGTGGAGCTGTACAGCGCGGCGGCAAAGCCATCGTCGTCGTCGCGCTGGACGCGCAACTGGTAGGGGGCGGAAAGCGGCAGGTCGTGCATCGGTGCTCCGGTAGGTGGTGGCGATGGGGGCGATGGTGCCAAATGCGCAGGCGTTTATTTATTTGCTATGCTGCCAATTTTTCCGCGCACTGGCAATCATTTCAAGGAAGCCGCAATGCATTCTGTCTTTATCCTGCCTTGCCTGTGGAGTTGTGCGTGACTTCGGCGCGCGCGGAACTGGCCGCCATGGCGGCCGCGCTGTGCGATCCGCGGCGTACCCTGGCCAGCCTGGTCGGCGAAACGGTGCAGCTGCGCCAGCTCGTCGAACACCATTCGGGCCTGGCCATGGACCGGCAGGACGGCTTGCGCGACGGCGAGAGTTTTCTGCCCAGCGGCTGGGCCATCTCCCCCGTGCAGGCGGGACTGTGCGCGCGCGAGCCCTACCGCAGCGCCGCCTTCATCCAGGGCCTGGCGCTGGCCGTGCGCGAGCGGCTGGACGTGAACGGCGGGCGGCCCGTGCGCGTGCTGTATGCGGGCTGCGGTCCGTTTGCCCTGTTGGCCCTGCCTGTGATGGCCTTGCTGAGTGCGACCCAGGTGCAGTTTGCCATCCTCGACGTGCATGCCGAGACCCTGGGCCATGCGCGCGAGCTGATCGCCGCCCTGGGCCTCGATGGCCACGTCGCCGAATACATTTGCGCCGACGCGGCCACCTACCGCATTCCTGCCGCCGCCATGCCGGACGTGATCGTCAGCGAAACCATGAATACGGCGCTGGGCAAGGAGCCGCAAGTGGCCATCCTGCGCAACCTGCACGCGCAAGCGCCTGCGGCGGCGCTGCTGCCGGCGGCCGTCACCGTGCACCTGGGTCTGGACCGGCGCAGCCCTGGCGAGCCGTGCACGGACTGGGGCCCCGTGTTTGCCCTCGATGCGGACGCCTTGCGCGCCTGGCAGGGCGAGCAGGGCGACAGCCTGCCGGCCGCCAGCATCCGCCTGCCTGACGTGCTGGAGCAGGCGCCGCGCTTGCTGACGCGTATCCGCGTGCACGGCGACATCGTCCTCGGTGACCATGAGTGCAGCCTGAACCTGCCCCTGGCCCTGCCGGGCAAGCCGGTTTTGGCGGGCGGCAGCGTGCTCGATTTCCGCTACCGGCTGGGCGGCCAGCCGGGTCTGGAATGTCGTCTGCGCTTGCCTCGGACCGGGCAGGACGGCGGCATGCAGTAATGCTCCATTGGCAAACAATTTATTTATGTAGGATAATATGGAACCGGTTCCATATATGCGCAAATGCAATGTGGCGCAATCATCGTAGTCAATAAAACAACAAGTCTTGCGGGAGTCTCATGAACCATCCAGGCAACGAACCATCTGCAACATCTGCGTCATCCCTTCCACGCATCAGCCGCCGCCATGCCCTGATCGGCCTGGCCGCCTTGCTGGCGCAGGCCGGTTTCTGGAGCAATCCCCTGTCCGCCGCCATGCAGGCGCCGGCCAGCGCTCCGGCGCCCGGCCTGGCGCCCGCCACCATGCTGTTCTACACCTTGTCGCAAACGATCACGGGCCACCGCGACCTGTCCGCCGCGACGGCGGCGCGCATCGAACAAGCCATGCGCACCAACGTGCCCGGCTTCGCCGAGCGCTTGCCGCAGCTGGGCGCGCTGCTCGTCACGGGCCAGGAAGCGAAAGTCCTGCTGGCGGCCGCCACCGCCGCCGATGCGGCTTTGCGCGAGCTGGCGCTGGCCATCGTTGCCGCCTGGTACACGGGCACTGTTGCCGGCAACGCGGCGCAGGGCACGAAATCCATCGTCGTCGCCTACGCCGAGGCCTTGATGTACCGCACGGTGGCCGATGGCCAGGTCGTGCCGACCTACTGTAATTACGGCCCCCTGTGGTGGCTGAAGGCGCCGCCGGCCGTGCGCGTTTCCGCCCCCGTGGAACCGAAACCCGTGCCCGCGCCGGCCACCACCGGCACCCCCGAACCGAAAGGCAAGCAAGCAAAATGAAATCTCCCCAATTCAAGAGTAATGGCGACGTCGTCGCCGATGTCGTCATCGTCGGCACGGGCGTCGTCGGCGCCATGATGGCCGACCAGCTGGCCGCGCAAGGCCATTCCGTGATCATGCTGGAAGCGGGCCTGCGCATCGAGCGTGGCCAGGCCGTGGAAAACTGGCGCAACATGCCGTTCGAAAACCGCGTCGGTTCCGACTTCCAGGGCCTGTATCCGCAGGCGGACAACGCGCCCGCGCCCCTGTATTTCCCGAAGAATAACTACGTGGAATTGTCCGGTCCCAACGGCAGCAGTTTCCAGCAGGGCTATCTGCGCACGGTGGGCGGCACGACCTGGCACTGGGCCGCGTCGTGCTGGCGCCACTTGCCGTCCGACATGCGCATGAAAAGCGACTACGGGGTAGGGCGCGACTGGGCCATTTCCTACGATGAACTGGAACCGTACTATTGCCGCGCCGAGCAGGAAATGGGCGTGGCCGGTCCGAATGACCCGGCGCTGCAGTCGCCGAGCGAACGCAGCGCGCCGTATCCGATGGACATGGTGCCCTGGGGCTATGGCGACAAGCGTTTCGCCGAAGTGGTCAACCCGCACGGCTACCGCTCCGTGCCGATCCCGCAAGGCCGTTCGACGCGCCCATGGCAGGGCCGCCCGACCTGCTGCGGCAATAACAATTGCCAGCCGATCTGCCCCATCGGCGCCATGTACAACGGCATCCACCACGTGGAACGGGCCGAGCTGAAGGGCGCAGGCGTGCTGGCCGAGGCCGTCGTCTACCGCATCGACACGGACCAGAACAACCGCGTCACCGCCGTGCACTGGTATGACGCCAAGAAACAGTCGCACATGGCGACGGGCAAGGCTTTCGTGATTGCCTGCAACGGCATCGAAACACCGCGTTTGCTGCTGCTGGCGGCCAACAAGAACAATCCGAACGGCATCGCCAACAGCTCCGACCAGGTGGGCCGCAACATGATGGACCATTCGGGTTTCCACTGTACCTTCCTCGCCAATGAGCCGATCTGGACGGGCCGTGGCCCCGCGCAAAGCAGCTGCCTGGTGGGCCCGCGCGATGGCGCCTTCCGCGCGCAGTATTCGGCCAACAAGATGATCCTGAATAACATCACGAGGGTGGGACCCGCTACCCAGCAGTCGTTGAAGCTGGGCCTGGTGGGCAAGGACCTCGACGACGAGATCCGCCGCCGCGCCGCATTCGGCGTGGACTTGTCGATCAGCCTGGAGCCGTTGCCCGAAGCGCATAACCGTTTGACCCTGAGCAAGACGCGCAAGGACCCGCTGGGCCTGGCCTGTCCCGACATTTACTATGACGTGGGCGACTACGTGCGCGATGGCGCGAAGGCCGCGCATGCGCAGCTCAAGCACATCGGCAAGCTGTTCGGCGCCGTGGAATTCCATATCACCGACAGCCTGAATGCGAATAACCACATCATGGGCGGCGTCATCATGGGTTCGAATCGTCTTGACTCCGTGGTCGACGGCAATTGCCGCGCCCACGACCACGCCAACCTGTGGCTGCCGGGCGGCGGCGCCATGCCGTCGGCCAGCGTCGTCAACACCACCCTCAGCATGGCCGCGCTCGGTCTGCGCGCGGCCGACGACATCGCCCGCACCCTGGCAAGGGAGGCCGCATGATGCGCCGTTTATTGCTGAGCCTGACCCTGGCGGCCGGCTTGCCGCTGGCCGCGCACGCTGCGCCACCTGTGTCACCTGTTCCGCCTGTCACCCTGACGCCGGACCGCCCGGCCGCGCCTGTCGCCGCCAATCCCGATGCGCGCCTGGAGCGGGGCCGCTACCTGGCCATCGCCGCCGATTGCATGGCCTGCCATACGGCGGCGGGCGGCAAGCCGTATGCGGGCGGCTACGCCATCGACTCGCCGCTGGGCACGATCTACGCGACGAACATCACGCCATCGAAAACAGGCGGCATCGGCCACTACACGGAAGCCGATTTTGCGCGCGCCCTGCGTGCAGGCGTGCGCGCCGATGGCAGCCACCTGTATCCGGCCATGCCCTACACCAGCTATGCGCAGCTGACGGATGCGGACGTGGGCGACCTGTATTACTACTTCATGCAGGCCGTCAAGCCCGTCGACGAGCCGGCGCGCCAGACGGCGCTGCCATTCCCGTTCAATGTGCGCCTGTCCATGCTGGGCTGGAATACCTTGTTCCTCGACAATAAGCGCTTCGTGCCGGACCCGGCGAAGAGCGCGCAGATCAACCGGGGCGCCTACCTGGCCGAAGGCCTGGCGCACTGCAGCGCCTGCCATACGCCGCGCAATGCGCTGATGGGGGAAATCGGCAGCCAGACCCTGGCCGGCGCGTCGCTTGGTTCCTGGCATGCGCCCAACATCACGTCGGACAAGGTCAGCGGCATCGGCGCGTGGACGGATGCGGAACTCACGGCCTACCTGAAGACGGGCCACGTGGAAGGCAAGGGGCAGGCGGCGGGCGGCATGGCCGAAGCCATCCAGAACAGCCTGCAATTTTTGCGCGACGACGATGTGGCCGCCATCGTGGCGTGGCTGCGCACGGTGCCGCCCGTGCGCGCACCGGGGCAGACGAAAGCGGCATTTAGCCATGGCAGCGCCGCCAGCGAAGAAGCTGCGTTGCGCGGCATGGCCGGTTCCACCGAGCACCATTCGCTCAATAGCGGCGCCGTGCTGTTTTCCGGCTACTGCGCCAGCTGCCATTCGGCCAGCGGCGCGGGCAGCACGGGACAAAGCTATCCGGCCCTGTTCAACAATACGGCGACGGGCGGCAACACGCCGGCTAACCTGGTCTCGGCCATCTTGTTTGGCGTCGAGCGCAAGATCGAAGGGGAAGAGCACGAAGCGTTCATGCCCCGTTTCGACCAGCGCTCCTATGTGCAACCGTTGACGGACGAGCAGATCGCGTCGATCGCCAATTACGTATTGAAACAGTACGGCAATCCGGACGTGTCCGTCACGCCGGCCTACGTGGCGCAGGCGCGCAGCGGTGGCGAGAAACCCGTGCTGGCGCGGGCACAACCGTTCATGCTGCCGGGCGGCATCGTGGGCATCCTGCTGCTGATCGCGCTGTTCGTGTGGCTGCGCCGGCGTCGCCAACGCAAGGAATAAGTACTGAAACGGCGGCGAATATGAACGTTGGGCGCAACTTGCAGTAAAATGCAGGCTGAAAAATGGTTACGAGCAATCGTAGCCATTTTTTATTCTGGCCCGATCCTGGCGAGAGTGTTCGCCATATTTGAAAATTGACCATGTCCCATTCCCTGCATCAGCAATTTCTCCGTTTCGCCGCCGTCGGCGCTTCCGGCACGGCCGTGCAATACAGCGTGCTGTGGGGCGGCGTGGAGTGGGCCGGCATCAGCGCCGCCGCCGCGTCCGGCATCGGCTACATCATGGGTTCCGTCGTCAACTACATTCTCAATTACTTTTTCACGTTCAAGAGCGACAAGGGCCATGGCGAGGCGGCTTCCAAGTACTTCACCTTGCTGGGCATAGGCTGGTGCATCAATACGGGCCTGATGTGGCTGCTGGTACACCAGCTGGGCTGGTATTACTGGCTGGCGCAGGTACTGGCGACGGGAATCGGGCTGGTCTGGAATTTCGCAGGCAGCCGCTGGTGGGCCTTCAAGCCGGCCGGCGCGGCGACCAAGTAAATAGTTGCAAGAAAAAAATGCGCTAGGCCAAGACCTGGCGCGCGGTTTCACCAAAACAAGGGGTTAATCATGCAGTTCCTGGAACGCTATTTCAAACTGAAGGACAACGGGACCAATGTGCGCACGGAGCTGCTGGCCGGCCTGACCACGTTCCTGACGATGGCCTACATCATCTTCGTCAACCCGTCCATCCTCGGCGACGCGGGCATGCCGAAAGATGCCGTCTTTGTCGCCACCTGCCTGGCGGCCGCCATCGGCACCCTGATCATGGGCCTGTATGCGAACTACCCGATCGCGCTGGCGCCGGGCATGGGCTTGAACGCGTATTTCTCGTACACGGTGGTCAAGGGCATGGGCATGAGCTGGGAAGTGGCGCTGGGCGCCGTCTTCATTTCCGGCTGCCTGTTCATCCTGGTGAGCCTGTTCAAGATACGCGAGATGATCATCAACAGCATCCCGCCCGCGCTGCGCACGGCCATCACGGTCGGTATCGGCTTGTTCCTGGCGATCATTTCCCTGAAAAGCGCGGGCGTGGTGGTGTCGAACCCGGCCACCATCATCGCCCTGGGCGACTTGCACCAGGCGGCGCCCATCCTGGCCATCGTCGGCTTTTTCATCATCGTCGCGCTGGACCGCCTGAAAGTGCCGGGCGCCATCCTGATCGGCATTCTTGTCATCACCATCGCCAGCTTCTTCTTTGGCGGCAACCAGTTCAACGGCATCGTATCGGCGCCGCCCGCCATCGAGCCGACCCTGTTCAAGCTCGACATCATGGGCGCACTGTCGTTCGGCATCGTCAACGTGGTGCTGGTATTTTTCCTGGTCGAACTGTTCGACGCGACGGGCACCCTGATGGGCGTGGCCAACCGTGCGGGCTTGCTGAAAGACGGCAAGATGGAGCGCATGAACAAGGCCTTGCTGGCAGACAGCACGGCGATCGCCGCCGGCGCCTGCCTGGGCACGTCGAGCACGACGGCCTTCGTGGAAAGCGCGGCCGGCGTGCAGGCGGGCGGCCGCACGGGCTTGACGGCCGTGGCCGTCGCGCTGCTGTTCCTGGGCAGCCTGTTCTTCGCCCCGCTGGCGCACACGGTGCCGGCGTACGCGACGGCGCCCGCGCTGCTGTACGTGGCGTGCCTGATGCTGCGCGAACTGACCTTCATCGACTGGGATGACAGCACGGAAAGCATTCCTGCCGCCATCACGGCCCTGATGATGCCGTTTACGTATTCGGTTGCCAGCGGCGTCGCGTTCGGCTTCATTACCTATGCCGTATTGAAACTGTTGACGGGCAAGGGCAAGCAGGTGTCCGTGGTGGCCTACATCATCGCCGCCATCTTCCTGTTCAAGTTTATTTACCTGGGCGAGTAGCGGGTTTTTCGTCGAAGCGACAAGGCCGCCCGTGCATTGCATCGGCGGCCTTTTTTGATGGCGCAGCCTACATCAGCAGGGCCGCCACCAGGTCTTTTTTGGCCTCGCCGGCGCTGCCGTCGAAGCGCAGGGCCGCTTCCACGTGCACCAGGTGCTCGACCATCAGGCGCGCCGCCAGGTCCGCATCGCCGCTGCGCGCCGCCTCGAGAAAGCGGCCGTGCTCGTCGCACGAGCAGGCGGCCGCGTGGCCCGACTGGTACAGCATGGTGATGAGCGAACTGCGGCCCACCAGTTCGCGCACGATGTCGCCCAGCACGGCGTTGCCGGCGATATCGGCCATCAGCACGTGGAAGTCGCCCAGCAGTTGCGAGCGCAGCGGCGTTGCCTGGGCCAGCGCCTGGCGTTCCGCCTTCAGGTGCCGCTCCAGCATCCTGTAGTCGGCGGCCTTGGCCCGCGCGACGAATTCGCGCGCCAGGGCCGCTTCGATGATGCGGCGCGCGGCAAAGATGTCGCGTGCTTCCGCTTCGGTCGGCTGGCTGACGAAGGCGCCCTTGTCGGGCACCATGCGTATGAGTTTGTCTTTCGAGAGGATGAGCAGGGCGGCGCGTATCTTTGTGCGGCTGACGCCATACAGCCGGCAGAGCGCCTCTTCGCGCAGCCGCGTACCGGGCGGCAACTGGCGCGCCACGATGGCGGCCGCCATATGCGCGGCGATGTCGGACGAGCTGTCGCCGCTATGGGATTTTGCCACCGCTGGTGCGCTTGATTCTGTCATGTCGGATAAGAGCAGTAGGCCAGAGCAAGGACGCGCCTTGCGATCACATGCCGCCGGCGCTGGCCGGAAAGGCCATCGCTGCCGGCATGTCGTTGTGTGCCTTCCGTCCCGGCAAGGCCTGGCTATTCTACTATCTTGCGTGGCGCCGCGCAGACGGACCCTGCCAGCCGGCGAGGCGTGCTCCCTGGCGGCCGGTTTTGCTGGTCATGCAGCAACAACTGGACATGGGAAATTTTGACGTATATAATTCGGCCTCCTTTCCCTGATAGCTCAGTTGGTAGAGCGACGGACTGTTAATCCGCAGGTCCCTGGTTCGAGTCCAGGTCGGGGAGCCAGAACAAGCAGCAGCAAAAGGCCACGTGGCAATACGTGGCCTTTTTTGTCATGCGCGCATGGTTTCCCGTTCACGCCAGTCATCGCTTCAGTGCGTCAACGACGCACGCGGTGTTTCCCGGATCAGGGATCGACAAACACGTCGAAACGCACCTTGAGCGGGCTGCCCCACGAGATATCGACCCAGGCACGGAAACCGCCGTTATACGGCGCGATGTTGTACACGGCCATGCGGGCGGAGCCGATAAAGCGGTCCTGCGGAGTCGCGCCATACTCGCTGATGTTGAGCAATACGCGCGAATTGGCGTGCACGTTGGCATTGGTGAAATTCACCGAAGGATGCACGCCATTGGCCGTCCACGTGTAGTAGGTGGTGAAGGCGGCGGCGCTCAGGTTCAGGTCTTGCGCGGCCGCCCCTTTCGCGGCCTGGCCATCCTGTTCCATTGGCAGATCGGTGGTTTCCGATGCCAGATTGCTGCCGGTGCGATGTTCTACTTTCATTTCCATGATGTACTCCTGATCGATAGTTTGGACACCGCGCCTGTCGTCGTGCGGCAAGACGCCCTATCTGTGTTGCCGTGACGGCCAGTGTCACGTCCTGGCTGATAAGGTAGCCGCCTGCCCCATGCTGTTGGAGTAATTCATTCTAGGCGTGCACAGGGGGAGAAAGGGGCGCCAGGCGTCCGGAAAAGCGGCGCTCGCTTGTGCTGGCGCAAACACCTTGCGGGCAAGGGGGCAGAACTTTTCTCGCAGGCTATTTTTACGGGGGCGGCACGCATGCCGCGCAGGACAATGGCACAATAGGCCCAGCCGACCTGCCGATGCGAGCCTAGCCCATGCCGATACTGAACCTGAGTGCCGAAACCGATATCTATTACGAACTGATCGAAGGCGACCCCGCCAAGCCCTGCCTCGTATTCCTGCACGAGGGACTCGGTTGCTGCGCGATGTGGAAAGATTTCCCGGCGCAGCTATGCCAGGCGACGGGCTGCCGTGGCTTGCTGTACGACCGCCACGGTTATGGCCAGTCGTCGCCGCTGGCGGCGCGCCGCCAGCTCCATTATCTGCACGACTACGCGCTGTGCGAACTGCCGCAAGTGCTCGCGGCATTGCTGCCAGGGCAGGACCATTTTCTCGTCGGCCATTCCGATGGCGGCAGCATCGCCCTGATCTATGCGGCGCAGCAGCCGCCGCGCTTGCGCGGCATCATCACGGAAGCGGCGCACGTGTTTGTCGAGGGCATCACGCTCGATGGCATACGCGAGGCGGACGCGGCGTTCGGCGCGGGCAAGCTGCGCGCACTGGCGAAATACCATGGCGACAAGACGGAGACCATCTTCAAGGCCTGGTCGGACACATGGCTCAGCTATGGCTTCCAGTTCTGGAACATCGAGTATCTGCTGCCCTCCGTCGAATGTCCTGCGCTGGTGGTGCAGGGCAGCGAGGACCAGTATGGCAGCGCGGCCCAGGTCGACACCATCGTGGCGCAGGCGCTCAACGCCATGCCCGCCATGGTCGAGCAGTGCGGCCATACGCCGCACCAGGAGCAGCCGCAAGCATTGCTGGCGCTGATGGAAGGCTTTTTGCAAGGCCGCATGGACGTGGCCAGTCACCCGAGAAACACATGATAGACCACCTCGATCACCTGGTACTGACCACCCGCGACAAGGCGGCCTGCATCGATTTTTATACGCGCGTGCTGGGCATGCAGATCGAAACGTTTGGCGCCGGCCGCCATGCCTTCAAGTTTGGCGCGCAAAAAATCAACCTGCATGAGGCCGGCAAGGAATTCCTGCCTAAGGCGGATTTGCCCACGCCCGGCGCGCTGGACCTGTGCTTCATTGCCGCCGTGCCGCTCGACGTCTTCATCGCCCACCTGGCGGCGCTGGGAATTGCCATCGAGGAAGGGCCTGTGCCCCGCACGGGCGCCAACTGGCCCATCCGCTCCGTGTATCTGCGCGACCCGGACCGCAATCTGATCGAAGTGTCCGAGCGCGCCTGACGTTCACCCAGGCACTCAATGACAGGCGGGATCGCTGTCCCAGCGGCCCGAGCAGATGCGCGAGCGGCACAGCATGCCTTCGATCAGGCCCAGCTGCTGACAGCGCTGCAACAGTTCCGCCGTTTCATCGTTCCTCTGGCGCAGCACCACGTCGCGCGCAGGCTTTGCTGTGCCTTCCTGCCGGTGCGCATGGGCCACCATCGCCGTCAGCAAGGCGACGTCGCTGTCGCCGGGCGCGGCGGTCGGCCTCGTCCCCTGAGGACGTGCCGTAGCTTGGCGCACGGGCGGCGGCCTCTTGGGTGACGCGCTCACGGCCGCCACCTCGGGCAAGGGCGGTGCCGCCGTATTGACGATGATGGCCGCCTGCTCCGTGTGCGGCAGCACCGCTGGCGCCGGCATTGCGGGCGGCGCCATGGCCTTGGCGGGTGCCGGCGGCAGGGGCAAGACGTCCGTGTCGTAAGCGAGCACGGCCGTGACCAGCACCGCCAGTCCCAGCGCGCCAGCGGCCCCGTGCCGCCAGCGCAGGGCCGGCTTGGCGGCGGGCGCGGCGGCGCCATGCTCGAGCTGCGACAGGATGCCCTGGCCTTCGATGCGCGCGCCAGCCGCACCGGCCTTGCCCAGCAGGTCAGGACCGCGCATCTGGCCATCCCCGGTTTTCAGTAAAGACAAAATATCACCTCCGCAGTGGATCAAACTCGACTGACCTTGATGTAAACCGCGCTCATGCGGGCCGCGCACGCCTACGATCTAGCGATACCGCCGAGCAATGGATTGCCCGGCCCCGCCGATTCCCGTCACGGAGCGCCCCATGTTCGTCGCCCTGGTCCTGATGTATTTTTTGCTCGCCTGTCTTGCCTGCTGGCTGCTGCTGTTTCCCGGCGGCCGCGCCGTCGTGCTGCACACGCTCGTCAACCTGGGCTGGCGCATGCAGCGGCGCGCGCAGGGGCTGCAGCGGGGCGGCGGCGCGCAGTGGCAGCGCGTGCAACGGCACACGGGCTCGGGCATGATGCGTGCCTGGCAGCTCCTGTGGCGGCATCGCTGGCTGAGTTTGGCAGGCAGCGTGCTGGTCATCGTGCCGCCGCTGCTGGCCTGGCTGTCCAGCGACCGCATCGCCTTGCGCGGCTATGCCGACCAGCAACACGTCATCAACGACCAGGTCAGCGACTTGCTGAAAGGCGAGCAGCTGGTACCGCCTTTGACCTTGCCGCCGCTGCTGTTTTCCACTGCCGAAGTAACGCAGCTGCGCCCGCTGTTGGGCGGCGCCAGCCGTAACTGGCAATTGCTCGACCACGATTTCGCGCAGCGTCTGCTGCTGGCCTTCAAGATCATGAAGGACGTGCATGGTTACGACATGGTCTTGCTGGAAGGCTACCGCAGCCCCGCGCGCCAGGATCAATTGGCGGCGGCGGGTCCGAACGTGACGAACGCGAGGGCGTTTCAAAGCTATCACCAGTATGGCCTGGCGGCCGATTGCGCATTCATGCATGAAGGAAAGCTCATCATTTCTGAAAAAAATGCCTGGGCCATGCGCGGCTACCGTTTATATGGCGTGACGGCCGAATCGGTGGGCCTGCGCTGGGGCGGACGCTGGACCATGATGGATTTTGGCCACACGGACTTGCCGCAACCGCGCGTGCTGGGCAAGTAAGCCGCGCCAGCCATTCTAGCGCCGCGTATCGGCCCGAATTTCACAGCTGCAAGTTTGCTTGCGCAGTGTCAATGGCGTACCGCCGCCTGCCGCGCGCTGGCGCCCGGTACTTGTCGTATGTCAACAAAGCCGCGCCGCATTGCTGTCAGCATGGGTCGAATCCGCCTTGCTTTGCGACCTCACCCTGGGCCTATCATGCTGCGACGACTCTGGCATTTCCTCACCGACAGCCGCCAACTGACCATCTTCGGCTTCGTGGCGCTGGCCGTGTTCCTGTACCTGGGCGCCGAGGTGCTGGAAGTGGCGCTGATCTGGGCCCTGGCATTGCTGCTGCTGGCCTTTGTCACCTGGCTGGGCCTGTGGCTGTGGCGCCGGCGCCGCGCGCGGCGCGATGCCCAGGCGCTGGGCCAGGCCATCCTCAACGAGGCCGAGATCGCCGCCGCGCAGGCGGCCTCGTCCTTCACGGCCGGCAACACGCAGCAGGGCGAACTCGGCGCGGTGCGCTCGGGCATGCTGG
Source organism: Janthinobacterium sp. OK676 (assembly GCF_900103595.1). Taxonomy (NCBI): domain Bacteria; kingdom Pseudomonadati; phylum Pseudomonadota; class Betaproteobacteria; order Burkholderiales; family Oxalobacteraceae; genus Janthinobacterium; species Janthinobacterium sp. OK676. The sequence goes on along the minus strand of NZ_FNHA01000002.1, from coordinate 136,366 downwards.
CCGCCATCGAGACCATCAAGACATCCAAGCTGGGCCTCAAATCGGGTGCCGCCGCCCTGTACGAATTGCCGTGGTACATGATCATCGGCAATCCTGCCGCCGGCAAGAGCAGCGCCATCCTGCATTCGGGCCTGCAATTCCCCTTCGCCGACGGCAAGATCGTGCAAGGCGTGGGCGGCACGCGCAACTGCGACTGGTTTTTCACGACGGACGGCATCGTGCTCGACACGGCGGGGCGCTACTGCGTCGTCGACGAGCACCGCGGCGAGTGGTTCGGCTTTCTCGACCTGCTGAAAAAATACCGGCGCAAGGCGCCCATCAACGGCATCCTCATCGCCGTCAGCATCGCCGAATTGAAAGGCGACCCCGACGTGGGCATGCAACTGGCGCGCAGCCTGCGCAAGCGCGTGCAGGACGTCATCGAACGGCTGGAAGTGTTCGCGCCCCTGTACATCGTGTTTACCAAGGCGGACCTGATCGCCGGCTTCACGGAATTTTTCGCGGAGTCCGAACGCAGCGAGCGCGAGCGCGTCTGGGGCGCCACCATGCCCTACCAGCGCAAGCTGCCCACGGCCGAGCTGCTGGCGTTTTTCGACCAGAGTTTCGATGAATTGCACGATGGCTTGACGGAGCTGAGCCTGGCCAATATGGCGCACCGGCAACGCAAGACGATGGCACCGGGCGTATTCACCTTTCCGCTCGAGTTTGCCGCCATCAAGCCGGCCTTGCGCGCTTTTATCGCCACCCTGTTCGAGGAAAACCCGTTCCAGTTCCAGCCCGTGTTCCGCGGCTTTTATTTCACCAGCGCACTGCAGGAGGGCGAGCCCGTCAGCGCCTCCTCGCAGCAGGTGGCGCGCCGCTTCGACCTCGCCTTCACGCCGGCCGCGGCCGCGGCGCCGTCCGGTGCGCGCCAGCATGGCTATTTCCTGCTGGAGCTGTTCCGCAAGGTGATTTTTGCCGACAAGCACCTGGTGGCCACCTATGCCAACCGCGCCAAGCTGCGCTTCAAATATGCCGTGTTCTTCGCCGCCACGGTGTCGCTGGGCGCTTGTCTGGGCGGCTGGAGCTGGTCCTACCTGGGCAACCGGCAACTGGTGGCCAACGTCGAGGCCGATTTAAATAAAGTGGTGAAGCTGCAGGAGCGGCGCCTGGACTTGCAGTCGCGCCTGGAAGCGCTCGAGATATTGCAGGACCGCATCGAACAGCTGGACGCGTACCGCACGCAACGGCCGTGGTCCTTGCGCCTGGGCCTGTACCAGGGGGAGTTACTTGAACGCAAGCTGCGCGAGGAGTATTTTGCGGGCGCGCGCCAGGTCATGCTCGCTCCTGTGGCGGGCGCGCTGGAAGCCCTGCTGTTCGAAATGAACGCCAGCGCCGACCAGCTGCAGCCCTCGGCGCGCACGCCGCAGACGCCGGCCGCCGCGCCGCGCAGCGTGCAGTACCAGGCGGCCAGCGCGACGCATGTGGAAGATGCCTACAACGCGCTGAAAACCTATCTGATGCTGGCCGATAAAACGCATGCGGAAAGCAGCCACCTGAACGACCAGATGACGCGTTTCTGGCGCGGCTGGCTGGAGGGCAACCGGGGCGCCATGCCGCGCGAGCAGATGATACGCAGCGCCGAGCGGCTGCTGACGTTTTACCTGGCGCAGATCGGCGACCCGTCCTGGCCGCGCATCGAACAGAAGCTGGCGCTGGTCGACCAGGCCCGCGAAAACCTGCGCCGCGTGGTGCGCGGCATGCCCGCGCGCGAGCGCGTGTATGCCGACGTCAAGGCGCGCGCTTCGACGCGCTTTCCCGGCATGACGGTGGCGCGCATCGTCGGCGAGCAGGATCAGGCGCTGCTGGCGGGCAGTTACGCCATCTCCGGCGCCTTTACGCGCCAGGCCTGGGAAAAATTCGTCGAGGGCGCGTTTCGCGACGCCGCCAACCGCGAACTGCAAAGCGCCGACTGGGTGCTGAAAAGCGCCTCGACCGACGACCTGACCCTGGAAGGCAGTCCGGAGCAGATCGAGAAAAATCTGGTGGCCATGTACAAGGCCGACTATGCGCGCGAGTGGCAGAAATTCGTGCAGGGCGTGGCCGTCGCCGACCTGAAAGGCTTTGACGGCGCCGTGCAGGCGATGAACCGCCTGGGCGATCCACAGTCGTCGCCGATCGCCAAGCTGCTGACGACGATTTACGAGGAAACCTCGTGGGACAACCCGGCCCTGCAAAACGCCCAACTGCGCAAGGCCGAGCGGGGCATCATCGCCTGGTTCAAGGAAACCGTGCTGCGCCGCGCGCCATCGCAGCTGACGGCCAATCCCGGCGTCAATGCGCAGCTCGACCCGGCCCGCCTGGATAAACCGATGGGCCCCGTGGGGCGCGAATTTGCGGGCGTGGGCAAACTGGTGGCGGCCAGGGACAACAATGCCTCGCTGATGCGCGCCTACCTCGAAGCGCTATCGAAACTGCGCAGCCGTTTGAACTTGCTGAAGAACCAGGGCGACGCGGGGCCGGGTGCGCGCCAGTTCATGCAGCAGACCCTGGAGGGCAGCGGTTCCGAACTGGCCGACGCCCTGAAATTGGTTGACGAGCAGGTGCTCACGGGGATGAGCGACGCGCAAAAACAGGCGATACGCCCCATCCTCGTGCGTCCGCTGATGCAGACCTTTGCCGTCATCGTCGCGCCGGCCGAACTCGATATCAACAAGACCTGGGCGGCGCAGGTGTACGAACCGTTCCAGAAATCGCTGGCCAACAAATATCCGTTCGCGCCCACGGCGCGCATCGAGGCGAGCAACCTCGAGATCGGCCAGTTCTTCGGCCCGGAAGGGCTGGTGGCGAAATTCGTCACCACGTCCATGGGGCCGCTTGTGGTGCGGCGCGGCGACGTGCTGGCGCCGCGCACCTGGGCCGACATGGGCATCAGCCTGGCGCCGCAGGTGGTGGCGCGCTTCCCCGGCTGGATCGCGCCGCTGGGCGCGGGCGGCGTGGCGGCCACGTCGACGGCGGCGCAAACCGTCTTCCAGATCCAGCCGTCGCCCGCGCCCGGCACCCTGGAATACACGGTGGAGATCGACGGCCAGCAACTGCGCTACCGCAACACGCCGGCGCAGTGGACGAACATGGTGCATCCGGGCCCGCAGGGCGCGGCGGGCCAGCAAGGCGCGCGTATCACGGCCGTCACCTTCGACGGACGCACGGTGGAACTGTTCAACGAGCCGGGGCAGTTCGGCTTGAAACGCATGATTGATGCGGCGGCCAAGAAGCGCAAGGATGGCGGCGTGTTCGAACTGCGCTGGACGCGCGGCGAGGTGGCCGTGGCGGTCGACCTGAAGATCACCAGCAGCGCCGAAACGACGGCGACGGGTGCGGGCGGAACTGCGGCGGTGCAGGACCAGGGCTTTCGCGGCATGCAGCTGCCCGAGACCATCGTCGGTGCTGCCGCCGCGCCCGCGCCGGCCATTGCCGCGGTGGCGGGAGTGTCGCCATGATGCGCGCGCAACAGCAGGTGCGCCTCGGCTATTTTGGCAAGATCCCCGCGCGCGGCGACTTCATCAAGGCTTGCGACAATCACGCGCTGGTGCAGCTGCTCGACGACTGGCTGGCGCAGGTCATGACCGCCTTGACGGTGGAACCGCGCTGGAAGCTCAATTACGACGCCTTGCCGCCGCTGCGCTTTGCCTTCGTCGGCACGCGCAGCCGGCGCGCCATCGCCGGGCGCCTGGAAGCGAGCAACGACCAGTCGCTGCGGCGCTTCCCCTTCATGGCCATGGGCGCGCTCGAAGTTGATGATGCCGAAGCCTTTGTCGCTTGCAGCCCGCTGGCGCTCGCGCCCCTGTGGCAGCGGGTGGAGCAGCTGTCGCAAGGCATCGTGGCCAGCGCCGAACCGGGGCCGGCCCTGCTGGCGCTGGCCGGCAACGTGGTCGAAATCGAACCGGCCGCACCTGATCACGCGGCGCGGCTGGCGGCCTTTTTGCAGGCGCAGACCGTGCATGGCTTGCAAACGATGCTCGCTTCGCCCGCGTTTCCCGTGACGGTGCGCGAATTGCTGCTGGGCCTGGGCTTGCTGCTGCGGCCCGTGCGCCAGAGCGGCTTGCCGCGCCTGGGAAAAAGCCTGGTGCTGCCGCTGCCGCAAGACGCGCAGCTGCGCGAGCTGGTGGCCAGCTTCTGGCTGCACCTGATCGCGCCTTTCCTGCGCCAGGCCGATTTCGAACTGGCGCTGTTCTTTTCCCACCTCGACGAGGCGCCCGTGCTGGTGATCGGCTTTTGCGGCGCCGACCCGCATGGCTTGCGCGCGCTGATCGACCCGCAGGCCGGCAGCGAACGGCTGATCGTCTTCGACCAGCTCGACTGGGTCGAGGAGCAGCTGGGACACGATGCGGCGCTGCGCCGGTTTTCCGCCTGTTTGCAGCAGGAGCAGCTGTCGCTGCGCTCGGCCTGCGCCATGTTTGCCGATACCTTTGCCTGAAGGATTGCGATGAAATCTCCCGTCATTTTTCTGCTGTTGCTTGCCGCCGCCATTCCCTGCCACGCCCAGGCGCAAGCGCCCCAGACGCCGATGCCGGGGCAGATCCTCGTCACGGGCACTCTGGCCGACGAGGCGGGCAAGGCGGCCGTGCTGGCCCGCCTGCGTGAACTGTACGGCGCCGAGCGTGTGGTCGACCAGATCGCCATCGGCAACGTGGCCGTGCCGGCCAACTGGAACGCTTACGTGCACAAGCTGATCGCGCCGAACCTGAAGCTCATTTCACGGGGCCAGATCACCGTCGACGGCAATAACGTCAGCGTGCGCGGCGAAGTGGCGAACGAGGCGCAGCGCCAGCAGATCGCCAGCGACATCGCCACCAGCCTCAATCCCACCTACATCGTCAACAACGGCTTGCGGGTCAGGGCGGCCGAGGCCGAGCAGGGCTTGCTCGATGCGGCGCTCGATAAACGCATCATCGAATTTGACAGCGGCAAGGCCACCATCACGCCGGCCGGCCTGGCCATCCTCGACGAGATGGCGGCCGTCATGCTCAAGCTGCGCGGGCGCAAGGTCGAGGTGATCGGCCACACGGACGACACGGGCCTGCGCGCCAGCAATGTGGCCCTGAGCCAGGCGCGCGCCGAAGCCGTGCGCGCCTACCTGGCCGGCAAGGGCATCGTGGCCGATTCCGTGCTGGTGTCGGGCCTGGGGCCGGACCGTCCCGTGGCCAGCAACGCCACGGCCGATGGCCGGGCGCGAAACCGGCGCATCGAGTTCAGGATTGCGCAGTAATTACGGCAAGGTGATCGTCAGGTGGGCCGGGCGTGGCGCCAGCTTGACCAGGTCCGCATATGCGGCCAGGGTCGTTTGCGTGCCGCGCGTCAGATGCGTTTTCAGGCCCAGGTAGGCACAGATGGCGATCAGGGCGAAAAAGCTCGACAGCGCCCATAGCGGCACGTCGCTGCCGCGCTTGTTGACCACCTGGTCGGGGCGTTCCGCGCGCGGCGCGAAGCCACGGCTCTTGCCCTTGACGTGGGCGATCTCGTCGCCCAGGCGTGCCGTCAGGTAGCTGAGTTTTTCGCCGCCGTCGATTGCATACTTGCCCTGGAATCCCAGCAATAAACACATGTGGAAGACCTGCAGCGCCTGCACGCGCATGGCGCCCTTGCCGCGCAAGGCGTCGAGGCGGTCGAAGAAGTGTTCGCCGGCCAGCTGGTCGCCGAAGATCAGCAGTTGCAGCGGGCGCCGTTCCCACTGCTTGCGCAGGGCGAAGGGCGAGGCCAGGATGATTTCATCGACGGCCGCGCAGAACGCATATTTGGCCGCCTCGATATCGTCGCCATCGGCGCGGATCTTTTTCGCCTCGCGCTCGAAGTCGTCGAGGAAGGCCGTGATGCGGTCCATGAAGCTTTGTTCGTCGCCGGGCGCCGAACCGTGCTTCAGCATGAACAGCATGTAAAAGCCTTCGTGCATCAGGTCCAGCAGGGCGCTGCCTGCATGGCGGCTGGCCGTGCCGGCAGCAGCGGAACCGGTTTGTCCCAGCAGGGAGGGCGCCGCGCGCCGTTCGATGAGCTGGCTCATGCCGTCACCGCGATCAGTTCCAGCTGCAGGTCGCGTATGCCGGCCGGCACGTAGACGGAAATCGACTGCGCCTTGAGCATCTGTTCGTACAGCGCGCCGCGGTTTTCAATCGCAAAATAATAGGTGTCGGGCCGCACGGGAATGGTGGCTGGCACTTGCGGCGCATGCGACAGCTTCAGGCCGGGCATGGCCGTGAGCACGCATTTTTCCACGTCGTCGGGCGCGCCCACTTTTACGCGCAATGGCACCACGTCGACCAGTTCGATGGCGGGCATGGCGGCGCGAATGGCCAGGTACAAGGTGGTGTGCTGGTCGATCTTGCCCGAATCGAGCTTGCCCAGGTAGTAGGACGGCTTGTCTTCGAGCAGGGCGATGGAAAAATACTTCGACGAGATGACGGTGTCGAGCAGTTCGCGGATGATGGCGTCGATGGCGTCGAAGCAGGCGCCCGGCTGCGCGTGGTCGTAGGCCGGCAGGCTGGCCAGGGTATAGTGCTTGGAATAGCTGAGCAAGCCGCCGGCCAGTCCCAGCAGCGCTTCGTACAGGCGCTCCGGATGCAGGGCCGGATGGCGTACATAGTGCATCAGCGCGGCGGCGGCCGTGCTGACCGTGTGCAGCAGCCAGAACGAGGACACGTCGCCCGAGCGGAACTCGATCACGTTGCGGCTCGGTTCGCGGTGGTGGCCGTGCAGCGCGCTCACTTTCGCCTGCAAGGCGTCGAGCAGGTGTTCCAGCACGCCCTGCAGGCGCGGCGCGCCGGCGATCGCCAGGCTGGGCGCCATGAACGAGGGCACGGGTTCGAAGCCGCCCGACACCGTGCGCCGCAGGGCGATCAGCGGCAGGCAGTCGTAGGAGCCGCGCGCTTCGCTGTCGGGAATCAGGCGCACGGTTTTCTTCAGGTAGGCCACGTCGGCCACGGCGGACTCCGTGAACAGGTCGGGCGTGGCGCGCATGGCGTGGGCAAAGCGGGTGCTGGCCGGCGTACCTGCCGTTGCTGCCTGCAGCGTGTAATTCATGCCTTCGCGGTTGAGGATGGGCAGCGCCGCGTAATATGTCACTTCCTGCACCGCCGGCGGCAGCGCTTCCAGGTCCACGGGCGGGGGCAGGGCATCGCTGCCCGGCGCGCCGTCGCCCAGCGATTCGAACACTTCGCCGTCGCGGAAGATGGCCGACAGCGCCTGCAGGCGCAAGGTGCCCGTCTTCAGCGCCGCCAGGTCCCACGCCATGTGCGCCACGCCCCACAGGTAGGGATGCAGCGCGCTGGCCGTGTGATGCAGGCGCGCTTCGTGATACTGATCCTGGCGCTGGAAATGCTGCGGCCGCAGGAACAGGCCTTCTCCCCACAAGACTTTCGCTGCCATGCCCATCTCGATTCTCCTTGTATGTGTGGTGTGTCTGTTGGTGTTACTGGCAGCGCGGGGCCGACGGCGCGGCCATCCCGCTGATGCTGAGCGCGCAGGCGTGCAGGCCGACGGTGATGCCGCCCTGTTCCGCGTCGGCGGCGGCAAAGGTGGCGCGCCAGCGCTGCGCCGCAGGGGCGCGGAACAGGGCCACGACACCGATGAAATACGCTTCCTTGCTGACTTTTTCCTGCACTTCATAGCGCTGGCCCGGCACCAGCAGCACTTCCTTCACTTCCATCAGGTCGGCGCCCAGCGCGGCCTTTTCGCGCTGCGCGTCGAGGAAGCTGTCGTACGGTGCCTGCTCGAAGGCGGCGCTCTGGCGCAGCTTGTAGATGCGCGCAACCAGCGCCAGCGGCCGGCCGTCGGCATCCGTGTTGAGGCGCTGCGCCGCGTGCAGGCGGATGCTGACGTTGCGCGGCGGCTTTTGCGCGTCCGGCAGTTCCGGCGGCGGCTTGGTCACGCCGGCCATCTGCAGCGCCGCGTTGGCCAGGCTGCCGATGGCGCCACCCGCACAGCCGGCCTGCGACGATGCCAGCAACAGTAGCGCGGTGGCGCGGGCCAGGCGGCGGAGCGGGGCGTCAAATGGCATGGCTGATCTTTGAAAAAATGAAGGGTGGAAATAAAAGTGCTGCAGTCATTTAAGCGCATGCACCGGCGGCCTGCTTGCGTTGGCGCAAGATCGGCCTGTGATCCAGACAATTACTGTGCCAGATCAGGATTCATGGCGCAGTACGTGGCTGTGATGTGGAACTTCTTCTTTGCTGATTAATCTCAATTTGGCAAAAAAGTTGCCGGTTAATAATAGTCTCCACCAAGGCGCCGCCCAATGTTCCCAGCGGTAGCGTCCTCCACGTGAAGGAGTGCCCCGATGAAGCCAGCCACCATCTTGCCCCGTATTGCCTGCCTCGCCAGCGCCTTGCTGCTGGCCGCCTGCGCCACGCCGGAACAGCCGGCGCCCCAAAAGCCTGCTGCGCCGACCCTGGCGCAAGTGATGAGCGATGCCGATGCGGCGGCGCGCGCCGGCCAGTACGAGCGCGCCATGACCCTGCTTCAGCGCGGCGGCACCAGCTACCCGGCCGACAAGGCGCCGTGGCTGCAAATGGCGCAGATGAAGTTCGACCGCGGCCAGTACGGCGACGCCATCGGCCATGCGCTCGAAGCGCTGGAGCGCGACCCGGACGACAAGGTGGCCAACAGCATCGTCGCCGTCAGCGGCTTGCGTTTGTCCGGCAAGGCGCTGGCCGACCTGTCGCGGCAAAACAATCTGAATGGTTCGCTGCGTTCGGAAGCGCAGGAACTGGCCAAGCTGCTGCGCGCGAGCATCGGCGAAGACGTGCTGGTGCCGCCGGCCAAGCGCCCGCCGGCAACTGGCAGGCGGGCGGCGGGTTCCGGCTCGCCGGCGGCGAAGGGCGCGGCGGCGCCAGGCAGCGCGGCCGACCCGTTCAGCGGCCTGAAATAACCCAGTATCCCTCCATCCCCTTGCAAAGGAAGCGACATGTCCAAGTCCGACAGCGTGCAAAAGCGCCTGCAGAAGATACGCGCGCCGCGCGTGCAAATGACCTATGACGTCGAGATAGGCGACGCGATTGAAAACAAGGAGCTGCCCTTCGTGGTCGGCGTGCTGGGCGACTTTGGCGGCAATCCGGACAGCGACAAAAAACGCCTGAAGGACCGCAAGTTCGTCGCCATCGATGGCGCCAACTTCGACGAAGTGCTGGCCGGCGTGGAGCCGGTGGCCCGCTACACCGTGCCGAACCGCATCAGCGAGGCGGGCGGCACCTTTGCCGTCGATCTGCGCTTCCGCTCGATGGACGACTTCCGCCCGGAATCGGTGGTGCGGCAGGTCGATCCCTTGCGCAAGCTGCTCGAGGCACGCACCAAGCTGGCCGACCTGCGCAACAAGCTGGCCGGCAACGACAAGCTGGAAGACCTGCTGACGGAAGTGCTGAACAACACGGACAGCCTGGCCACCCTGAAACCGCAGTTCCCAGCGCAGGAGGATTGAGATGAGCGCCCAGGCAGAAGCCCCAGAAGCCCTTGCTGTCTCCACGCCCGACGCGCCGGCCGCCACCGATTTGCTCGACCAGATCGTCGAGCAAAGCCGCGTCGCCAAGTCCGGCGCCGAACATGCGCGTGCGCGCGACCTGATCTCCGAGCTGGTAGCGCAGGTGCTCGATGGCACGGTGCTGATGTCCAGCAGCCTGTCGGCGACACTGGACGCGCGCGTAGCGGAAATCGACCGCCTGATCTCGGCCCAGCTCAGCGAAATCATGCACGCGGCGCCGTTCCAGCAGCTCGAGCAAAGCTGGACGGGGCTGCGCTACCTGGTCGGCAATTCCGATACGGGTACGCGCCTGCAGATCCGCATGTTCAACGCCACCAAGCGCGAATTGGTGAAGGATTTCCAGGCCGCGCTGGAGTTCGACCAGAGCAGCATGTTCAAGAAGGTGTATGAAGAGGAATTCGGCACCTTCGGCGGCGCGCCGTTCGCCGCGCTGCTGGGCGACTTCGCCATTTCGCGCCAGCCGGAAGACATGTATTTCGTCGAGCAGATGTCGCACATCGCCGCCGCCGCGCATGCACCGTTCATCGCCTCGGCGGCGCCGGAACTGTTTGGCCTGGAAAGCTACGGCGACCTGGGCAAGCCGCGCGACCTGGCCAAGGTGTTCGACACCATCGAGTACGCGAAATGGAAAGCCTTCCGCGAATCGGAAGACGCGCGCTACGTCGGCCTGACCTTGCCCCGCTTCCTGGGCCGGCTGCCGTTCAATCCCGTCGACGGCACCACGGTCGAAGGTTTCAATTTTGTCGAGGAAGTCGACGGCAGCGACCATCACAAATACCTGTGGTGTAACGCCGCGTACGCGTTCGGCAGCAAGCTGACGCGCGCCTTTGCCGACTATGGCTGGTGCGCCGCCATCCGCGGCGTGGAGGGCGGCGGCCTGGTGGACGACCTGCCCACGCACACCTTCAAGACCGACGAAGGCGACGTGGCCCTGAAATGCCCGGCCGAAGTGGCGATCACCGACCGGCGCGAAAAGGAATTGTCTGACCTGGGCTTCATTTCGCTGGTGCACTGCAAGAACACGGCGTATGCGGCGTTTTTCGGCGCGCAGTCGGCGCAGAAAAGCCGCAAGTACAACAGCGACGCGGCCAATGCGAACGCGGTGCTGTCGTCGCAGCTGCAGTACATCTTCGCCGTCTCGCGTATCGCCCATTACATGAAGGCCATGATGCGCGACAAGATCGGCAGCTTTGCCGCCGCCTCCAACGTGGAAGACTTCCTGAACCGCTGGCTGATGCAGTACGTGCTGCTCGATGATAACGCCAGCCAGGAACAGAAGGCGCAGTTCCCCCTGCGCGAGGCGTCCGTGCAGGTGCATGAAGTGCCGGGCCGGCCCGGCGTGTACCGCGCCGTGTCGTTCCTGCGGCCGCACTTCCAGCTCGATGAATTATCCGTTTCGCTCCGACTGGTCGCGGAGTTGCCGAAGTCGACCAATTCATGATTCATCCATCTTTCAACCAGAGGAGCACACCATGGCAATCGATGTATATCTGCAGATAGACGGCATCAAGGGCGAGTCCACCGATGACAAGCACAAGGACTGGATCGAGTGCAAATCGGTCAGCTGGAGCGTCGAGCAGCCGAAGTCCGCCACCGCCTCGACGGGCGGCGGCCATACGGCCGAACGCTGCGAGCACAAGGACATCGTCATCTCCAAGCTGGCCGACCTGGCCTCGCCGGTGCTGCTGCAGACCTGCTCGGCCGGCAAGACCATCCCCAAGGCGCGCTTCGAATTCATGCGCGCCGATGGCCAGGGCGAGCGCGTCAAGTACTTTGAAATCGAAATCGAGAATGTGCTGATCGGCGCCGTGACGCCGAACGTGGAAGAGGGCGACATCCTCGGTGAACACGTCGGCTTCAAGTTCTCGAAAGTGAAGTGGAAATACACGCAGCAAAAAGTGACGGGTGGCGCCGGCGGCAATACCTCGGGCGGCTGGGACCTGGCCGCGAACCGCGTGGCTTGATCGATGGTGCGCGGCGCGCGGCGGCCACCAACGCCGCGCGCCGCGCCGATTTTTCAGGAGAGCGCATGGACACTTATATACCTGGCCTGTTCGACCGCCTGATGGGCGACGGCGGTACGGCGGCGGGCGGCGTGGCGGTACGCCTGTCGCTGGAACAATTGAAGGATGCGGTAGCGCGCGACCTGGAAGAGCTGCTCAACACGCGCGTGGCCCTGCCGCCCGGCGCGCTCGACGCCTATCCGGAATGCGCGGCCTCCATCGTCAACTATGGCCTGATCGATTTCGCCGGCATGTGCTTGTCCAGCAGCGATGACCGGGCCCGTATCTGCGCCGCGCTGAAGGCCGCCATCGAACGCCACGAACCGCGCCTGCGCAATGTGCGCGCCCGCCTGGAGCGCGAAGCGGGCGCCATCAACCGGGTCGGCTTCGTCATCAGCGGCACCCTGGCCATGAAGGCCGGCGGCGAGACGGTCAATTTCGACGCCGTGCTGCAGCCATCGTCGCTGCGCTATTCGATCAACCGCAAGGGAGCCGCCGCATGAGCAATAACTTGAAGACCCTGATCGCCAAACTCAACGACACGGCGCGCACGGCCGCCACGCGCGCCGCAAGCATTTGCGTGGGACTGGGCCAGTATGAAGTCGATATCGAACACCTGTTTTTGGCGCTGCTGGAGCAGGAGCGCAGCGACTTCGTCACCATCGCGCGGCGCAGCGAAATCAGCCTGACGGCGCTGGAGGCGGACCTGCGCCGCGAGATCGGCGGCTTCAAGACGGGCAGCGCGCGCACGCCCGTATTTTCGCCCCATTTGCCGCTGCTGTTCGAACACGCGTGGCTGATCGCCTCGCTCGACACGGCGCAGCCAGGGCCGATCCGCAGCCGCCATCTGTTATTGGCGCTGCTGACGGAACCGGAACTGTCGCAGCTCGCCTACCGCGGCTCAAAGCTGTTCGCCCGCTTCAGCGTGGAGCAGTTGAAGCACCATCCGGACAAGCTGACGGCCGGCTCCGGCGAGGAGGAAAGCGCGGCGGTGCCGCCGCTTGCCGACATAGGGGACGATCCCGTTGCTACCCTGGCCAGCAAGACCCCGGCGCTGGACCAGTTCACCACCGACCTGACGCAGCTGGCGCGCGACGGCAAGCTCGATCCCGTGATCGGCCGCGAGACGGAGATACGCCAGGCCGTCGATATTTTGCTGCGCCGGCGCCAGAACAATCCGATTCTCACGGGCGAGGCGGGCGTGGGCAAGACGGCCGTGGTGGAAGGCCTGGCCTTGCGCATCGCCGCCGGCGACGTGCCCGAGGTGCTGCTGGGCGCGCACATCCACGCGCTCGACATGGGCTTGCTGCAAGCGGGCGCCAGCGTGAAGGGCGAGTTTGAAAGCCGTTTGAAGAATGTCATCGACGAGGTGACGAAAAGCCCGCATCCCATCATCCTCTTCATCGACGAGGCGCACACGATGATCGGCGCCGGTGGCCAGGCGGGGCAGAGCGACGCGGCCAATTTGCTGAAACCGGCGCTGGCGCGCGGCGCCCTGCGCACGATCGCCGCCACCACCTGGAGCGAGTACAAGAAATATTTTGAAAAGGATGCGGCGCTGGCGCGGCGCTTCCAGGTGGTGAAGGTGGAAGAGCCGAGCGAGGATATCGCCTGCGCCATGCTGCGCGCCATGGCGCCGCTGATGGAGCGCCATTTCGGCATCCGCGTGCGCGACGCCGCCATCGTCGAGGCGGTGCGCCTGTCGCACCGCTACATCAGCGGGCGCCAGTTGCCCGACAAGGCCATCAGCGTGCTCGATACGGCCTGCGCCAAGGTGGCGCTGGGCCAGTGCGCCACGCCGGCGCAGCTGGAAAACGCGAACCGGCGGCAGGAACGCATCGCCGCGGAAATCGCCGCCCTGGCCCGCGAGGCGTCCGATGGCGAAGCACCCGACAAAGCCGGCATCGCGCGCCTGGCGCAGCTGCGGCGCGAGCATGAAGAAGGACAGGCGTCGATTGCGGCGCTGGCGCAGCGCTGGGAGCGCGAAAAGGCGCTGGTGGCGCAGATCGGCGACTTGCGCGCGCAACTGCGCGGCGAGCGGCCGGGCGAAGTCGGCGCGGCGCGCCTGCTGGCGTTGAAGGCAGAACTGGCGGCCCTGCAGGGAGAAGCGCCGCTGTCGCCGCTGGAAGTCGATGCGCAGGTGGTGGCCGGCATCGTCGCCGGCTGGACCGGCATCCCGCTGGGGAAAATGCTCAAGGATGACATCCGCACGGTGCTGACCCTGGACGGGGCGCTGCGCGAGCGGGTGCTGGGACAGGACCACGTCATCGCGGCGGTGGCGCAGCGCGTGCGCACGGCGCGCGCCAGCCTGGACGACCCGAACAAGCCGCAAGCCGTCTTTTTATTCACCGGGCCGTCCGGCACGGGCAAGACGGAAACGGCGCTGGCGCTGGCCGATCTGCTGTATGGCGGCGAGCGCAAGCTCATTACCATCAACATGAGCGAATACCAGGAAGCGCACAGCGTGGCCGGCCTGAAAGGCTCGCCGCCCGGTTATGTCGGTTACGGCGAAGGCGGCGTGCTGACGGAAACCGTGCGGCGCCAGCCCTACAGCGTGGTGCTGCTCGACGAAGCGGAAAAAGCCCACCCCGACGTGCTGGAGCTGTTCTTCCAGGTCTTCGACAAGGGCGTGCTCGATGATGCGGAAGGGCGTGAAGTCGATTTTCGCAACACCATCATCATCGCCACCTCGAACCTGGGGTCCGGCGCCATGATGGCCGCCTGCCTGAACCGGGTGGCGCAAGACTTGCCCACGCCGGCCGCGCTGGAAGAACTGGTGCGCCCGCAACTGGTGGCGCACTTCAAGCCGGCCTTGCTGGGACGCCTGAAGGTGCTGCCGTTTTATCCGCTCAGCGATGCGGTGCTGGCCGAGATCATCCACCTGAAGCTGGCGAGGATAGGCGCGCGCATCGCGCGCAACCACCTGGCGCGGTTCAGTCACGACGCGGGCCTCGTCGACGCCGTGCTGGCGCGCTGCACCGAGGTCGATTCGGGCGCGCGCAATGTCGACCAGATCCTCAACGGCAGCCTGCTGCCGGCGATCGCCGAAGCGGTACTGGCGCGCATGGCCGAAGGCGAGCCGGTCGCGTCGATACGCGTCAGTGCCAGCAAGCAGGGGCAGTTCAAGTACACCATCAAATAACGTCACCCCCGGAGGGCGCCATGTTCAATCTGGAGCAGTTGCTGCATCCCGTCAGCGCCGTCAGCCCCTGCGGCGGCGACATCACCTTCAGCCAGGAGCTCGACGCCATCGCGCGCGCGCCAGCACGACGACCCGAGCCTGGACCAGGGCGAGTGGGTGACGGCGCTGAAGGAAGCCGACTGGCCGTTCGTGGCGACGCGCTGCGAACAGCTGCTCGCCACGCACAGCAAGGATTTGCGCGTGGCCGTGTGGCTGGCCGAGGCGCACGCGAAAACGCGCCACTTCCGTGGCCTGGGCGATGGCTACGCGTTGCTGGCCGGCCTGTGCGAACGTTACTGGGATGGCCTGTATCCGCCGGCGGAAGAGGGCGACCAGGAACAGCGCATCGGCAATGTCTTCTGGCTGCTGGCGCGCACGCCGCAGCTGCTGCGCGAGATCCCGCTGACCGAAGGCGCCGACGGCCTGTATTCGCTGCAGGATTTCGATGCGGCGCGCCAGCGCGCGGCCGCCAGCCTGGCGCAGGGGGCAACGGACCAGGGCTGGGGCGATGCGGGCCGTGATGAAGGGGCGACCCTGGCGCAGATGGAAGCGGCGCGGCAAAGGAATACGCGCGCATTTTCCGACGGCTTGCTGGCCGATGCACAATACTGCATGCAGTCGCTGCTGGCGTTCGAGCGCAGCGTCGATGCGCGTTTCGGGGCCGATGGCCCGAGTTTTCGCGCCGCGCGCGAAGCGCTGGAAAGCGCCATTCATTTCATCGCGCCACTGTCATCGGATGCGGACTTTGCCGGCGCGCCGCCCGCCGCCGGCCAGGGCGCCGGCGGGAGCGGGGGCGCCATCGTGCAGCGCCAGCAGGCGCTGGCCCAGCTGCGCCAGGTGGCCGATTTCTTCCGCCGAACGGAGCCGCACAGCCCCGTCGCCTACCTGGCCGAGAAGGCTGCCAGCTGGGGCGAGCTGCCGCTGCACCTGTGGCTGCGCGCCGTTGTGAAGGACTCCAGCACCCTGGCGCAGCTCGACGAGATGCTGGGCACGAACAGCGCAAACGGGTGATGGCGTTGGTCCCTTCCATGCTACTCTTCGCGCATGTCCAGAATGCTTATTTTGTCTGCCGCGCTATGCCTGTTCATCGCCGCCGGTGCGCGGGCCGAGGGGGCGACGCCGGTGGTGATGTATGGCGACGACGATTATCCGCCGTATTCCTATGTCGACAACGGCCAGCTGAAAGGCATTTACACGGAGATCGTGCGTGTAGCCGTGCAATCGATGCCGCAGTATGCGGTCCAGCTGCGCCCCGTGCCGTGGAAACGGGGCTTGCTGATGCTGCAAACGGGCGAGGCGTTTGCCCTGTATCCGCCGTATTCGTGGCGCAGCGAGCGGCCGTACGTGCGCTATTCCGTGCCGCTGCTGATGGAGCAGCTGGTGGTGCTGTGTAAGCAGGATGTGCTGGACAAGCGCACGCTGCGGCAGTGGCCCGCCGATTACGCCGGCCTGCACATCGGCGTGAACGCGGGTTTTTTGCTGGGCGATGCGAAGCAGACGGCAGCCGTGCAAGCGGCCAACATCGTGCTCGATATGGCCAAGGGCACGCGCACGAATCTGCTCAAACTGATGCGCGGGCGTATCGATTGCTACGTCAGCGACCGCCTGTCGGCGCAGTGGGAACTGCAGCGCATCCGGCGCGAGGGGCCGGCGGGCACGCCGATGCAGGCGATACAGGAAACGGCGCAACTGGCCAGCCAGCAGGGCCACCTGGGTTTTACGGCGCGCCGGCCTGCCGCCTACCCTTACCGCGATGATTTTATCGAACAATTCAATGCCGCCATCGAGCGCATGCAAAACAATGGCGCGATCCGCCGCATCGTCGATCACGCGCTGCAACCCTGATTCAACATGATGGAGAAAAACATGAAAAGACTGCTGTTCCTGTGTGTGCTCGTGCTGGCCGGCTGCGTGGGCCGGCCCGACAATATTGTGCCGGTCAGCAATTTCGACACGACCCGCTATCTGGGGAAATGGTACGAGATCGCGCGCCTAGACCACTCGTTCGAACGGGGCCTGAGCCATGTGACGGCCGACTACAGCCTGCGCCAGGATGGCGGCCTGAAAGTGCTCAACCGCGGCTACAAGGATGCGGATGCCGTCTGGAAGGAGGCGGAAGGCAAGGCGTATTTTGTGGACAAGAAAGACGTGGCTTACCTGAAAGTGTCGTTTTTTGGTCCTTTCTATGGTTCCTACATCGTCTTCGACCTCGACCAGCAAAATTACAGCTATTCCATGATCAGCGGTCCCGACAAGTCTTACTTGTGGTTGCTGTCGCGCACGCCGACCATGGACCCTGCCGTGCAGCAGCGCCTGATCGACAAGGCCCGCGGCCTGGGTTTCGATACGTCGAAATTGATCTATGTGAAGCAAAACTGACCTTGCCTGCCCGCCGCCCGTTCGTGGCGGCATAGCGCCTTCTGGCTGTTGCTTTTCCGCATGTTATTTCTTGCAATGCCCCTCTGATTCACTCACAATCTGCTACAAAGTAGTGCGCTGCGGCGCGCTGCCATTCCGGTGGCGAAGGGTCTTTCGCGCCACCACTCGTGATTGCCGCACGGCAGATGCCTGCTATATTGATACCTGGCAGTAGGTCGGTTTCGTGGCGTCTGTGCATCGTTTTTTTTCAGATAGGAATCACGCAATGAAGAACCTCAAAATCGGCGTACGTCTTGGTGGCGGTTTTGCCGCCGTCCTCCTTCTGTTGACGACCTTGACCGTGGTGGGCATCGTGCAGATGCAAAGCGCCAGCAAGGAGACCGATGCGCTCGTCAACGTCAAGGTGCGCAACGAGCGCCTGATCGGCGAATGGACCAAGGTCATCGAGGTGAACGCGGCGCGCACGGCGGCCGCCTGGAAAGTCAGCGATCCCGAACACCAGAAACAGTTTGAAAAGGAAATGGCGGTCTCGTCCGCACGCGCCACGGAAATCCAGAACGATATCGGCAAGAGCGAGTTGAGCGCCGAAGAGCAGGCGCTATACCAGGAGGTGCTGAGCACGCGCAAGGCCTACACGGAAGTGCGCAAGAACGTGTTCAAGGCCAAGAATGCGGGCGACCTGGAACTGGGCAAGCGCCTGTACGAAGGCGACATGGCCGTCAAGCGCGACATCTACCTGGCGTCGCTGAAGAAGCTGGAAGTGCTGGAAGCCAAATTGCTCGATGAAACGGCCGCGCAAATCCGTTCGCGCTACGAAAACGGCCGTACGCTGCTGATCTCGCTTGGCGTGGTCGCCATCTTGCTGGGCATTGCTTGCGCGTACTGGATCACGCGCTCGATCACGCGCCCCATCACGCGGGCCGTCGAAGTGGCGGAAGCCGTGTCCGCCGGTGACCTGACCAGCCATATCGTGGTGGAAAGCCGCGATGAAACGGGGCAATTGATGCACGCGCTGAAAAACATGAACGACAAGCTGGTGAGCATCGTCGGCCAGGTGCGTTCCGGCACGGAATCGATCAGCACGGCGTCGAGTGAAATTGCCGCCGGCAACCTGGACTTGTCGTCACGCACGGAAGAGCAGGCCAGCTCGCTGGAAGAGACGGCGTCTTCCATGGAAGAGCTGACCTCCACCGTGAAACTCAATGCCGACAATGCGCGCAGCGCCAACCAGCTGGCCATCGACGCCTCGCAGATCGCCAGCAAGGGCGGGGTGGTGGTATCGGAAGTGGTCAGCACCATGGGCTCGATCAACGATTCCTCGCGCAAGATCGTCGACATCATCAGCGTCATCGACGCCATCGCCTTCCAGACGAATATCCTGGCACTGAACGCGGCCGTGGAAGCGGCCAGGGCCGGCGAGCAGGGCCGTGGTTTTGCCGTCGTGGCCAGTGAAGTGCGCAACCTGGCGCAGCGCTCGAGCGCGGCTGCCAAGGAAATCAAGGGCTTGATCGACGATTCCGTGCAAAAGGTCGAGGCCGGTTCACAACTGGTGGACAAGGCGGGCCGCACCATGGACGAAATCGTGCAAAGCATCAGCCATGTGACGCAGATCATGAACCAGATCACGGACGCCAGCGATGAACAGCGCGCCGGCATCGAACAAGTCAACCAGGCCATCGGCCAGATGGACCAGGTGACGCAGCAAAACGCGGCCCTGGTGGAAGAAGCGGCCGCGGCGGCCGAATCCATGCAGGAACAGGCTGCCAAGCTGGCCGACGTCGTGGGCCTGTTCAAGCTCGATGCAGCGCAGCACTATGTGTCGGCCAGTGCCAGTCCGTCCGTGGCGGCGTCTGCTCAAGTAAAAGCTGCCACCCGACCCGTCATGCGGCCTGCCAAGTACCGCGCGCCGGCACCGGCCGTGGCGGCACCCGCGCCGGGCAAGTCGGCGCAAGCGGACGCCGTGCGTGCACGCGCGCCGAAGGCACCGGTGGCGTCGGGCGCCGACGAGTGGGAAGAGTTTTAAGCGCAAACTCCCCCTGGCATGGCGCGGGCGCTACAATCGCGGCTTGAAGACAGCCGCGAACGCGCTCCGCCATGACCACCCGCCGTATCCCCAGCCAACCCTCCAGTAATACTTCCAGCCATACCTTCAGCCAACCCGCTGCATCGTCCTCCCCGGCTGAACCCGCAAAACGCGCGCGCTGCCCGGCCTGCCTGCGCGCTGAAAGCAGCTGCATCTGCCGCTGGATCACCCCCGTTTCCCACGCGGTGGAAGTACTGATCCTGCAGCATCCGCTGGAAGTCCACAATGCCAAGGGCAGCGCCCGCTTGCTGCACCTGAGCCTGCCCAACAGCCACATGCTGACGGGCGAGCAGTTTGCTCCCGAAACGCTCGACGAATTGCTGGCCGGCAAGCACAACGTGTTGCTATACCCGGATACGCCAGGCGACCGTTCGCTGGGCATCGCGCCGCCGCCAGCGCTCGACCCCGCCATCTTGTCTGATCCGGCCCCATTTTCGGCCCGCCTGCGGCTGGTGGTGCTGGACGCCACCTGGCGCAAGAGCCGCAAGATGCTGTATCTGAATCCCCTGTTGCAGCAGCTGCCGCGGCTGCCTTTGCGCGATACGCCCGCTTCCCATTACCTGATCCGCAAGGCGCACGCGCCAGACCAGTTATCGACCCTGGAAGCAACGTGTTACGCCCTCATGCAGTTGGAGCAGGACGCGGCCCGCTTCGTTCCCCTGATCACGGCATTTGACGGTTTTGTGGCGCAGCAGTTGAGTTATGTCATGGCGCAGGGCGAAAAAGCTTGAAATAGCACCATGGCAGCCCTTGATATTGGCCGGACAGCGGCATAGTATACTGTACGTATATACAGTTGATGGGGCCGTTCATGAAAGCAATCATTCCAGAGCACGATGACAGCTTTGCCGGGCAAGCCATGCTGCCGCCGCAATCGCTGAAAGCCAAAAAGGGGCGCGGTGCCGTATCGAACCTGCAAGGGCGCTACGAGGTGCATGCGCGCGCCGGCTTCGATGATGGCTGGAGCGTGGGCGGCCTGGATGGGGCGGCTGGGGAAGAGGCGGCGCCGGCCTGGAAGACGCAGGTCAGCGACGAGCAGGCGCGCACCATCCTCACGCGCAACGCTTCGCCCGATTTGCCCTTCAATGTGTCGCTCAATCCCTATCGCGGCTGCGAGCATGGCTGCATCTATTGCTTTGCCCGTCCCACGCACAGCTATCTGGGCCTGTCGCCGGGCCTGGACTTCGAAAGCCGCATCTACGCCAAGGTGAACGCGCCCGAGCTGTTGCGGCGCGAACTGGCCAGGCCGTCGTACGTGCCAGAACCGATCGCCCTGGGCGTCAATACCGATGCGTATCAGCCGTGCGAACGCGAGCGGCAGCTGACGCGGCGCGTGCTGGAAGTGCTGCAGGAGTGCGACCACCCCGTGGCGCTGATCACGAAATCGTCGCTGATCGAGCGCGATATCGACATTCTGGCGCCGATGGCGGCCAGGCATCTGGCGGCAGTGGCCGTCACTGTCACCACGCTCGACCCGGCCATCGCCCGCACCCTGGAACCGCGCGCGGCCGCCCCGGCACGGCGCCTGCGCACCATCCGCACCCTGACCGAGGCGGGCATCCCCGTGGGCGTGAGCATCGCGCCCATCATTCCCTTTGTGACGGAACCGGAAATCGAGCAATTGCTCGAAGCCGTGCGCGACGCGGGCGCCATCCACGCTCATTACGTGGTGCTGCGCCTGCCGTGGGAAGTGAGTCCCTTGTTCCAGCAATGGCTGGAAGCGCACTTCCCGGAACGGGCGCAGCGCGTGATGAACCGGGTACGCGAAATGCGGGGCGGCAAGGATTACGACAGCGCGTTCGGTGCGCGCATGCGGGGCGAAGGCGTGTGGGCGGACCTCATACGCCAGCGCTTTGAAAAAGCCGTGCACCGGCTGGGGCTGCACGGCAAGGGCGGCCGCTTCAAGCAGCTCGATTGCACGCAGTTCCGCCGGCCGCTGGTGGTGCCGCCGTTGGGCGCGAAAGTGAAAAATGGCAATGCGGGGCAGCTGGACCTGTTTTAAGAAGTTACGCGGCGTTATCGTGGGTCTTTGCCTGGATGTGCGCCAGATGCTGCTCGATGGCGAAGACGTGCGGGTCGCTCTTGCCCAGTTCGCGCAGGGCGCTGGCCAGGTGCAGCAGGTATTCGCTGTTCGGGCCGCTGGGGCCGTTTGATCGGGCGATCTGGCGCGCGATGTCCAGTTCCGGGGCGGCGCCCAGGAAAGCGGCGTTTTCCTCGTTGGCGATGTACACGAGGCCTTCGACCTTGCCGCCGTCCTCGAAGGTGATGTCGGTGGCCAGGCGCAAATAGCCGTTCTTTTCGCGATGGTCGAGGTGGGCGAAGACTTCGGGCGTGATCAGGTAGGCCATGCCGTCGCACACGGCGCCGGCCTGCGGCACGATGGTCGCGACCCGGCCCGGCGCCATCGGCGTGCCGCGGTGGTCGTGCGAGCCTTGCCAGAAGCGCCGCGTCCAGCCGGCGATGCTGGCGGGGCGGCGTTCGATATACGGAAAGTCCGCCTTGTAGATCAGCGAGCCATAGCCGAACAGCCAAACCTGTGCATGGCCGTCGAATTTGTTCATGCGCTGGTTGATGGCGATGGTGGCGGCGTCGATGGCGGACAGGTCGTTCTGGTCAGGCTGGGTCATGGCGTAAGCGGTGAAGGGGCGATGGTGGATTATAAAACGGCGCCGGCTGGGCCGCCCGCTCCCACGTTCCACTCGTGCGTCTCGACGAACTGGAACAGGAAGGCCATGAAGCTTTCGGCAGCCGGCGACAGCGACCGCCCCGTCTTCGTGTACACGAAAAAGCGCCGCGTCAGTTCCGGTTCGTGCAGGGCGCGCATCTGCAATTGATATAGTTTGACCATCGGTTCCGCGTACGGCAGGCAGACCGTGATGCCCAGGTTGGCGCTGACCATGGCCAGCGCCGTCGTCATGAACGTCACTTCATTGTAGGGGTTGAGCGACAGCTCGCGGAAGCTGCCGTGCATGTCGCGCAGCAGGCGTTCCGTGAACTGGCCCTGCAGTGAAATGAAGGGGTAGTCGCCCACGTCGGCCCATGTGACTCTTTCCTTTTGCCGCAGCGGGTGCTGCTCGGGGAAGACCAGCACGAAGGGCATTTCGAACAGCGCCTGCGCGGCAATTTCCGCCGTCGGGTCGCGCTCGGGACCGATGCCGAAATCGACTTCGCCGCTGAAGACGCGCGCCGAGACATTCTCCACGGGGCAGTCGACGAGGCGCAGCTGCACGTCCGGGTGCGCCTGGCGGTAGGCGGCGATCACTTCCGGCAGCAGGGTGCACGCCATCATCTGCGGCGCGGCGATGCGCACCATGCCCGTTTTCAGGGCCTTGCGCTGGGCGATGCCGGCCATGGCGCCGTCGAGGTCCTCGATCATCTTTTCAAACAGCGGATACAGTTCGCGGCCGATTTCCGACAGTTGCGTCTTGCGCGTGCTGCGCTCGACCACGCGTACGCCCAGCACGCTTTCCAGTTCCTTGATCAAGCCGCTCAAGGCCGATTGCGTCACATGCAGGTATTCGGCGGCCAGGGTGAAACTGCCGGTCTTGGCCAGCGCCACGAAGGCGCGCATTTGCCGCAGGCTGGGACTCATAAGATAATCCGATAAATCAATGGTTAAAAATTGTTTGTATGATAGCTGTAACTCGATTCTAATGGTGAAAAGCTGAAAAACAGGCCAGCCATCGCGCCCACGGCGCCATCCATTGGAGACAGACCATGAAGATCAAGCAAATTCACCACGTCGCCTATCGCTGCATCGACGCGAAGAAAACCGTCGAGTGGTACGTCAAGCATTTGAACATGAATTTCGTCCTCGCCATCGCCGAAGACCTGGTGCCGTCGACCAAGGCGCCGGACCCGTACATGCACGTCTTCCTCGACGCGGGCCAGGGCAATGTGCTGGCCTTTTTCGAGCTGCCGACGCAGCCGCCGATGGACCGCGACCGCAATACCCCGGCCTGGGTGCAGCACCTGGCGCTGGAAGTGGGCAGCATGGAAGAACTGCTGGCCGCCAAGGAGCGCCTGGTGGCCGGCGGCATCGAGGTGCTGGGTCCCGTCAACCACGCCATCTTCCAGTCGATCTATTTCTTCGATCCGAACGGCCACCGCCTCGAACTGGCGGCCAACGTGGGCACGCCCGAGATGATGGCCAAACTGGACGCCGTCAAATGGGAAATGCTGGAAGAATGGTCGCAGACGCGCCGCGCGCCCAAACACGCCGCCTGGATGCATGCGCCGGCCGACGCCTGAGCGCCCGGCCCCCCACTCTCTGAAACACACACCGAACAAGGAACGCCATGAAATTCGCAACCCTGAAAAACGGCAGCCGTGACGGCGCCCTGGTCCTCGTCAGCCGCGACCTGCGCCAGTACCAGCGCGTGGCCGCCATCGCGCCCACGTTGCAGGTCGCGCTCGACAACTGGGACGCCGTCGCGCCGAAACTGGAACTGGCCTACGCCGACCTGAACGCGGGCAAGGCGCCGGACGCGCAGCCGTTTGATGCAAAGCTGTGTCACTCGCCGCTGCCGCGCGCCTACCAGTGGGCCGACGGTTCCGCCTACATCAACCACGTGGAACTGGTGCGCAAGGCGCGCAACGCGGAAGTGCCGGCCTCGTTCTACACGGACCCGCTGATGTATCAGGGTGGCTCCGACAGTTTCATAGGCCCGCGCGAGCCGATCTTCGCCCTGTCCGAAGAGTGGGGCATCGACCTGGAAGCGGAAGTGGCGGTGATTACGGGCGACGTGGCCATGGGTGCCGGCGTGGACGACGCGGCAAAAGCCATCCGCCTGCTCATGCTGGTCAACGATGTCTCCTTGCGCAACCTCATTCCGGGCGAACTGGCCAAGGGTTTCGGCTTCTTCCAGTCGAAGGCGGCCAGCGCGTTTTCGCCCGTCGCCGTCACGCCGGACGAACTGGGTAATGAATGGGCGGACAGCAAGCTGCATTTGCCGCTGCTGGTGGACCTGAACGACAAGCCCTTCGGCAAGCCGAATGCGGGCGAAGACATGACCTTCAACTTTGCGCAACTCGTCGCCCATGCGGCCAAGACGCGCGAACTGGGCGCCGGCAGCATCGTCGGTTCCGGCACCGTGTCGAACAAGCAGGGCAACCTGTTTGGCTCGAGCATCGAGAACGGCGGCGTCGGTTACTGCTGCCTGGCCGAAGTGCGCATGTATGAAACCATCGAACACGGCGCGCCCAAGACGGCCTACCTGAAGTTCGGCGACACGGTGCGCATCGAGATGCGCGACGCGGCCGGCGCCAGCATCTTCGGCAGCATCGAGCAGACCGTGGCCCTGTACGCCGGCCGCGCCTGAGGGGAGGGCGCCCATGAAGCTGTACACCTATTTCCGCAGTTCGGCCGCCTACCGCGTGCGCATTGCCTTGAATCTCAAAGGCATTGCCTACGACAGCATCCCCGTGCATCTGCTGCAGGATGGCGGACAGCAGCTGCTGCCAGCCTACCGCGCCGTCAACCCGTCGGCCCTGGTGCCGGCGCTCGACGACGAGGGCGCCATCCTGACGCAGTCGCTGGCGATGCTTGAATATCTGGACGAGACGCGGCCGGCCGTGCCGCTGCTGCCGGCGGACGCGCTGGGAAGGGCCCGCGTGCGCGCGCTGGCGCTGGCCATCGCCTGCGACGCGCATCCGCTGACGAATCTGCGCGTGCTGAAATACCTGAAAAACACGCTGGGGCTGTCGGACGAGGCCAAGCAGGAGTGGTACCGCCATTGGATGGCCGAGGGGCTGGCGGCCGTCGAAGCGCTGCTGGCGCAGGGCGATCCGGCCGGCACGGGCCTGTTCTGCCATGGCGACAGTCCGACGATAGCCGATTGCTGCCTGGTGCCGCAGGTATTCAATGCGCAGCGCTTCGCCATCGACCTGGCTCCGTACCCGCGCGTGGCGCGCATTCATGCGCATTGCGCCGCCTTGCCCGCGTTTGCGGCCGCCCATCCGTCGCAGCAGCCTGACGCCGAATAGGGCGTCCGGTCAATAAGGGGGGCGGGTTCAGCTCCACTCGACCCTGTCCCGTCCGCCATGTTTGGCGCGGTACAGGGCCTGGTCGGCGCGGATCAGCAGATCCGTCAAGTTGTCCGCTTGCCGCTTGGCCGGCGCCGTCGATTGCGGCGTATTCGATGTCACGCCGATGCTGATGGTCAGGCTGACCAGTTGGCCGTCATCGCATTCCACGCGCAAGCCGGCTGCCGCCAGGCGCAGGCGCTCGGCCACGTCCAGCGCCACTGTCAGCGGCGTCTCCGGCATCAGCAGCACGAATTCCTCGCCCCCAAAGCGCGCCGCCGTATCCATGCCCCGCGTGACGCTGCGCAGCACTTGCGCGACGGCAGCGATGGCGCGGTCTCCCGCGTCGTGGCCATGGCCGTCATTGATGCGCTTGAAGTGGTCGATATCGATCATCAGCAGCGACAGCGTATGACCGAAGCGCTGGGCGCGCTCAAGCTCCTCCGTCAGCCGCAGGGTCATCATGCGGCGGTTGCCCAGGCCCGTCAGCGGGTCGGTCGTGGCTTGCTGCTCCAGCCGGGAGTTGGCCACCAGCAGTTCCAGGGTGCGCTGCAAGACACGTTCCTCGAGCATGTCGCGCTCCGCATGCAGGGTGGCCACGCTGGCGCGGCGGCTGCGCTGGGCCAGCAGCAGGGCCGTGATCAGTGCCGCTTGCAGCGCGATCAGCGACAGCCCGGCGATGATCTGCCAGTGATATTGCGCCCATACTCCCTGTGGCCGGTTCAGGATGCGCGCCTCGCCGGGCAGGTTGCGCAAGCCGAAACGCTGTACCGCCGCATCGTCGAAGATGTACGCCTGCATGCCGTCCGGGTCGGGCGTCCTGCCCAGCAGGATGCGCGCGATGGTGCGCCCCACTTTCTCGCCGCTGATGACATAGCCGCCCACCACGCCGGGCAGTATCAGCGATTCCACGCTGGTGAAAATGGGCACGGCGCTGCGCGAGGCCAGGTCGCGCGCCATCACGGGCGGCGTGGTGCGCTGTCCCAGCCCGTCGCGGTAGACGGGCAGCAGGTAGATGGCGCTGCCCTTTCCCAGCATTCCGGTGCGGCGCCACAATTCATCCTGGCTCAGGTGATCCCAGAACTCGACCTCGAGCCGGTCGTGGTAGGGCGCGATGGCGGCGCGAATGGCGGCGATCCACGCCTGGCCGCGTGCGCTGGCGTCGCCGACGATGGCGATATGGCGCAGCCCCGGCGTCACCCGCAGCATGACGGCGACGGCCTTGCCGAAATCGTGGCGCACGTCGAGATTGATGCCGTCGGCAGGCGCCCAGTCCTGCCGTCCCTGGTTCACATAGTAGCGGGGCACGCCGGGAAACAGTGTCGGGTGTCGGCTCAGGAACTGGGCCGCCAGGTAGTTTTCCGTGATGATGGCGTCGAACTGCACCATCCTGTACTTGGTTTGCAGATAGGTTTCCAGCCCGGCTACGGCAGGCTGTTCGCCCACGCGCACGGAATCGAGCCGCTCCTCGTAGATGCCGGGCGCGAGGCGCCAGTTCTCGTTGGCCAGTTCCGCGCTCATGCCCTTGTGGATCAGCGTTTGCCACTGCGATGAGGCATCGCTGCCCAGCGAATACAGTACCAGCACCTGTCTTGGCGCAAAACGCGGTGCGCTGATCTGCGCCAGGTCTTGCGCATGGACGGGTGCGTTGCAGCATAGCGACAGCAGAAAGCTCAGGCAGGGCAGGCGTATCGCGGCGCGCAAACGGATGAGGTAGGGACAGGGCATGGACAGGGCAGTGTGTTGAGAACTTGCACAGGCGTAATGAGTGGTAGTGGATGGAAGAATCCGGCAAGCACTATTTCTTGATGTGGCTCAAGTTCCAAGGAAACCAGTCTAGCATTGCCAGCCTCGATTGGCGCAGGCGGCGTGTAATTTTTGATACGACTGTTGTTATATTGGTATTGCTGTGGAAGGTGGGGATTGTGCTCATTCAACAATGCAGGCGTACCGGTGCGCTACAATTTGCGTTTGCCCAAATACTTCACGCGCCATGATCGTCACAACCGTTCCTGCCAGCATCACCGATACCCTGTCCCTGGCGCATGCTTCCTGGCGTCCCATTTTGCTGCGCGGCTTGCAGGCCGTGATGGCGGCCGATCCCGCCTACCTGCCGGCGCTGGCCGCCGACGATTACCTGCCCACGCAGGGCAGGCTGTTCGCCGCCTTTGCCCTGCCGCTGGCGCAGGTGCGCCATGTGCTGGTGGGCGAGGGGCCGTATCCGCGCGCCGACAGCGCCACGGGCGTGTGCTTCATGGATGGCGCCGTCGGCAGTCTGTGGTCGGCCACGGGCCTGTCGAAGCCCGTCAACCGCGCCACCTCCCTGCGCAACTTCATGAAAATGTTGCTGGTGGCCGATGGCCAGCTGCAGGGCGGCGACACGTCGGGCACCGCCATGGCGCCCGTGGCGGCCGCCGCGCTGCAAGCCGGCAGCGGCGTGATCCAGACCCTGCCCGACCTGCAGCGCAAGATGACGGAGCAGGGCTTTTTGCTGCTCAACGCGGCGCTGGTATTCCGTGCCCACGTGCCGCCCGTGCAGGATGCGCGCGGCTGGCTGCCCTTCCTGCAGGTGGTGCTCGAAGCGCTGGCGCGGCAGGGCGGGGCGACCTTGCCGCAACTGGTGCTGTGGGGCAAGATTGCCGAGCTCATCAAACGCCTGCCGGTGGCGGCATCGTTGCCGCAGGTGACGGCGGAACATCCGTATAATCTGTCCTTTATCGGCAATCGTGACATGCAGGCCTTGTTTGGCCCGATGCAGCTATTGCGTGCTTGAGATTGAATTGACGCCATCTGGCGGAAGTGCGGGGAATATGCAAATCAGTAACGTGGAAGAATTGAAGGCGTGGATCGCGGCGGGCGGCGTGCCCGACTATCTGTATTTCTGGGGCCACACGCCGGCCCAGCCGCAGGTGCCCGATAAAAGCTGCTTCAGCCAGTGGTTCCCGTCGCCCTTCAGCCTGGCCGGCGTGACGTATGCGACGGCCGAGCACTACATGATGGCGCAAAAGGCGGCCCTGTTTGGCGACACGGCCGTGCAGGCGCGTATCGTGGCGGCCGCGCGGCCGTCGGAAGTGAAAAAGCTGGGACGCGAAGTGGCGAACTTCGACGCCAAGGTGTGGGAAGCGGCGCGCGCCGGCATCGTCTTCGATGGCAACTTTGCCAAGTTCTCGCAAAAGGCGGCGCTGCGCAAGTTTCTGCTGGGCACGGGCGAGCGCGTCATCGTCGAAGCCAGTCCCGTCGACCGCATCTGGGGCGTGGGCCTGGCGTCGGACAATCCGCGCATCCTGGACCCCGCCAGCTGGGACGGCTTGAACTTGCTCGGTTTTGAACTGATGAAAGTACGCAGCGCCTTACGAGGGTGATAGCGCCTGACCAAACCTGCTGCGCGTCGGTATAGGTAGCCTGCGATGCTCACCGGCTCGGCGCCCCCGTACTCAGTACGGTTGCGCTTCTCGGCCACCTCTCCCTTCCGCTCGCGACGGTTTTGTCAGGTGCCGTGAAGCCGGCGATTGTCCTATTGTTGTTTGATTCTTGTTTTCTTGAGGCCGCCATCTCACGCGTGGCCTGTTAAGCCCCTGCCAGCCCTGTGGTCATCGAGGGGCGCTCTGACAAACCCCGCCGAATTTGTTATACTTGACTAAATCATTCAACTACTCAGGGTTTGAGAAGTTGAAAAACCGCAATATTTTAAACCAGTTGAACCGAGGATGTATGCGTCTGACTACAAAAGGCCGTTTTGCCGTGACAGCGATGATCGATCTTGCCCTGCGCCAGGGTAAAGGTCCGGTCACTCTGTCCGGCATCAGCCAGCGCCAGTCGATTTCCCTGTCCTACCTGGAACAGCTGTTCGGCAAGCTGCGCCGCCATGAGATCGTCGAATCGATCCGCGGTCCCGGCGGCGGCTACAGCCTGGCGCGCCGTGCGGACAAGGTGACGGTGGCCGACATCATCATCGCCGTCGACGAGCCGCTGGACGCCACGCAGTGCGGCGGCAAGGAGCATTGCCACGGCGCCGACGCGGCTACGGGTGCGCGCTGCATGACGCATGAATTGTGGTCCACACTCAACGAAAAAATGGTCGATTATCTGGATTCTGTGTCCTTGCAGGACCTGGTCGACCAGCAGAGACAAAAGAATGCCGAACAAAGCGTGATGGTGATGCATCGTAACCAGGCCGCCATCGGTTGAATATTACAAAATACTAAGTTGCTGATTGCAGGAGTTATTGATGAACGCCCCAGAAAAAAACGTAGGCCAAGTGCACTTTGAAACCGCACCGCATTTCCCGATCTACATGGATTACTCGGCCACCACGCCGATCGATCCCCGCGTCGCCGACAAGATGATTCCCTACCTGCGCGAGCAGTTCGGCAATCCGGCATCGCGCAGCCACATGTATGGCTGGACGGCGGAAAAAGCCGTGGAAGAGGCGCGCGGCCACGTGGCGGCCCTGGTGAACGCCGATCCGCGCGAAATCATCTGGACGTCCGGCGCGACGGAAAGCAACAACCTGGCCATCAAGGGCGCGGCACAGTTCTACAAGACCAAGGGCAAGCACATCATTACCGTCAAGACCGAGCACAAATCGGTACTCGATACGGTGCGCGAACTGGAACGCATCGGCTTTGAAGCGACCTACCTGGAACCGCAAGACAACGGCCTCATCACCGTCGAGCAGCTGGCCGCGGCCGTGCGCCCGGACACCATCCTCGTGTCGGTCATGCTGGTGAATAACGAAATCGGCGTGATCCAGCCGATCGACGAGATCGGCGTATTCTGCCGCTCGAAAGGCATCATCTTCCATTGCGACGCCGCGCAAGCGACGGGCAAGGTCGTCATCGACCTGCAAAAGACCAAGGTCGACCTGATGACCTTCACGGCGCACAAGACCTACGGCCCGAAAGGCGTGGGCGCCCTGTACGTGTGCCGCAAGCCGCGCGTGCGCCTGGAAGCGCAGATGCACGGTGGCGGCCATGAGCGCGGCCTGCGCTCGGGCACCCTGCCGACGCACCAGATCGTCGGCATGGGCGAAGCGTTCCGTATCGCCAAGGAAGAAATGGACAGCGAAATCGGCCGTATCAAGGCCTTGCGCGACCGCCTGGCCAAGGGCTTGCAGGAGATCGAAGAAGTCTACATCAACGGCGACATGGATCACCGCGTGCCGCACAACCTGAACGTGAGCTTCAACTACGTCGAAGGCGAGTCGCTGATCATGGCGATCAAGGATATCGCCGTGTCGTCCGGTTCGGCCTGCACCTCGGCCAGCCTGGAACCATCGTACGTGCTGCGCGCCCTGGGCCGCAGCGACGAACTGGCGCACAGCTCGATCCGCTTCACCATCGGCCGCTTCTCGACCGAGGAAGACATCGACTTCGCCGTCAACCTGCTGAAATCGAAAGTACACAAGCTGCGCGAACTGTCGCCGCTGTGGGACATGTTCAAGGATGGAATCGACATTAATTCGATTCAATGGGCGGCCCACTAACCAACACCGTGGCCCCTTGACGGGGCCGGCAAGAATATTAAAGGAGCATCAAAATGGCTTACTCGGACAAAGTACTCGATCATTACGAAAACCCGCGCAACGTGGGCGCTTTCGACAAGGGTGATGAAACCATCGGCACCGGCATGGTCGGCGCGCCCGCCTGCGGCGACGTGATGAAACTGCAGATCAAGGTCGGCGCCGATGGCCTGATCGAAGATGCGAAGTTCAAGACCTACGGCTGCGGTTCGGCCATCGCGTCGAGCTCGCTGGTAACGGAATGGGTCAAGGGCAAGACCCTGGACCAGGCGCTGGCCATCAAGAACACGCAGATCGCCGAAGAACTGGCTCTGCCGCCAGTGAAGATCCACTGCTCCATCCTGGCGGAAGACGCCATCAAGGCGGCGGTACTGGATTACCAGACCCGTCACCCGGCAGCAGCTTAAACGTTGGTAGCCCGCCCCAGCCGCAAGGCCGGGGCAGTTACGGAGAAATACATGATCACACTGACCGAAAAAGCGGCGAAACACATCAACCGTTATATCGAACGGCGCGGCAAGGGCATGGGTTTGCGCTTCGGCGTGCGGACCACGGGCTGCTCGGGCCTGGCTTACAAGCTCGAATATGTCGATGAAGCGGCGGCCGAAGACAGCGTCTTCGAATCGCACGGCGTGAAAGTCTTCGTCGACCCGAAAAGCTTGCCTTACATCGACGGCACGGAACTCGATTTCGCGCGCGAAGGCTTGAACGAAGGCTTCAAGTTCCACAATCCGAACGAAAAAGACGCCTGCGGCTGCGGCGAGTCCTTCAGGATTTAAACAGCTGGCAAGACCCCGGTCGGTGCGCTGTACCCATCGATTGAGGTACAGCGACCACTGACCATTATGCAAAACCACTTCGAATTATTCCAGTTGCCGGCGCAGTTCTCGCTCGACATGAGCGCGCTCGACGCGGCCTACCGCGACGTGCAGGGCAAGGTCCACCCGGACCGCTTCATCAACGCCAGCAGTGCTGAAAAGCGCGTGGCGATGCAATGGGCCACGCGCGCCAATGAAGCCTACCAAACACTGAAAAGCCCGCAAAAACGCGCGCAATACCTGTGCGAACTCAATGGTGTCGACCTGCAGACGGAGTCGAACACGGCCATGCCCGTCAGCTTCCTGATGCAGCAGATGGAGTGGCGCGAAGAACTGGGCGACGCGCGTGCCGGCAAGGATGCCGACGCGCTCGACGCCCTGGACCGCCAGCTGCGCGGCGAACGCAAGGCCTTGCTGGCCCAGGTGGCGGCCCAGCTCGACGCGGCCGACTATGTGAATGCCGCGCAAAGCGTGCGCGCCCTGATGTTCCTCGACAAATTCGGCGAGGAAGTCCGTTTTGCCTATGAGGCGATTGAAGTCTGATCTCCGGATAGCTTGACCGGCGTGCCAAGCGCCAGTCTGGCGCGCGTCTTATAATGCGCGACAGGCATCAACCGCACCACGCAAAAAATTAATCGAGGCACGAATACAATGGCACTTCTGCAAATCTCCGAACCAGGCATGTCGACCGCGCCGCACCAGCACCGCCTGGCCGTCGGCATCGATCTGGGCACCACCAATTCCCTGGTCGCGACCGTCCGCAACAGCATTCCCGAGGTGCTCAACGACGAGGAAGGGCACTCCCTGCTGCCGTCCGTCGTGCGCTACTTGCCGAATGGCCATGCAAACATCGGCTACAAGGCCCTGTCCGCGCAGACCACCGACCCGAAGAACACCATCGTCTCCGTGAAACGCTTCATGGGCCGCGGCCTGGCCGACATCGCCTACGCGGAAAACCTGCCCTACGACTTCCAGGATACGCCTGGCATGGTGCAGCTGAAAACCGTGGCCGGCGTGAAAAGTCCCGTCGAAGTGTCGGCGCAAATTCTCGCCACCCTGCGCCAGCGCGCGGAAGATTCGCTCGGTGACGACCTGGTCGGCGCCGTGATCACCGTGCCCGCCTATTTTGACGACGCGCAGCGCCAGGCAACAAAAGATGCGGCGCAGCTGGCCGGTATCAACGTGCTGCGCCTCTTGAGCGAGCCGACGGCCGCCGCCATCGCGTATGGCCTCGACAACGCGTCCGAAGGCGTGTACGCCGTGTATGACCTCGGCGGCGGCACCTTCGACATCTCGATCCTGAAACTGAGCAAGGGCGTCTTCGAAGTGCTGTCCACGGGCGGCGATTCGGCCCTCGGCGGCGACGATTTCGATCGCCGCCTGTTCTGCTGGATCAGCGAACACGCCAAGCTGGCGCCCCTGTCGGACGAAGACACGGCCATCCTGATGGTGAAAGCGCGCGAGATCAAGGAGCTGCTGTCGACCAAGCCGGAAACGACGATCGACGCCAAGCTGAACTCGGGCGAAGAGATCCACCTGCGCGTTACAGCTGCCGACTTTGCCGCCATGACGCAGCATTTGGTCGCCAAGACCATGAACGCCATCAAGAAGGCCTTGCGCGACGCGAACGTGGATGCGGACGACGTCGACGGCGTGGTGATGGTGGGCGGCGCCACGCGCATGCCGCACGTGCAGCGCGCCGTCAGCGAATTCTTCCACACGACGCCGCACGCGAATATCGACCCGGATAAAGTGGTGGCGCTGGGCGCCGCCATCCAGGCGAACTTGCTGGCCGGTAACCGCGCCGCCGGCGACGACTGGCTGCTGCTCGACGTGATTCCGCTGTCGCTGGGCATCGAAACCATGGGCGGCCTGGTGGAGAAAATCATCCCCCGTAATTCGACGATTCCATGCGCACGTGCGCAGGAATTCACGACCTTCAAAGATGGCCAGACGGCCCTGGCCGTACACGTGCTGCAGGGCGAGCGCGAACTGGTGAGCGACTGTCGTTCCTTGGCGCGCTTCGAGCTGCGCGGCATTCCGCCGATGGTGGCGGGCGCCGCGCGCATCCGCATCACCTATCAGGTCGATGCGGACGGTTTGCTGTCCGTCTCGGCGCGCGAATTGCGCTCGGGCGTGGAAGCGTCGATCAGCGTCAAGCCGGCGTATGGCCTGGGCGACGACGATATCGCCCGCATGCTGCAGGACTCGTACACCTCGGCCGACGTCGACATGGTGGCGCGCGCGCTGCGTGAAGAGCAGGTGGAAGCGGAGCGCATCCTGCTGGCCACGCAGTCGGCGCTCGATGAAGACGGCGGCTTGCTCGACGAGGCCGAACGCGTGGCGGTGGATGGCTTGATGCAGCGGGTGCGCGACGCCATCGCGCAATCGCAGAGCGGCGCCATCGACCACCAGGCCTTGAAGCTGGCGATCGAGCAGCTCGCCGACGGCACCGAGGATTTCGCCTCGCGCCGCATGGACCGCAGCGTGCGCACTGCCTTGACCGGCAAATCGCTGGACCAGGTCGTACAAGACTAATTGAACAGCGCGCCGCCGAAGCTGCGGCCGCGCTCCGAATGACAGACTGAAAGAAGACACCATGCCACAAATCGTTATCCTGCCGCACGCCAAGCTTTGCCCGGACGGCGCCGTCATCGAAGCACCTGCCGGCAAATCCATCTGCGACATCCTGCTGGAAAACGACATCGACATCGAGCACGCCTGCGAAAAATCGTGCGCCTGCACCACCTGCCACGTGCTGGTGCGCGAAGGCATCGAATCCTTGAACGAAGCGACGGAACTGGAAGAAGACATGCTGGACAAGGCCTGGGGCCTGGAAGCCGTGTCGCGCCTGTCGTGCCAGTCCATCGTGGCCGAGGCGGACCTCGTCGTCGAAATCCCGAAATACACGATCAACCAGGTCAGCGAAGGCAGCCACTAACATGAAATGGTCCGACATCACCGCGATCGCCGAAGCCTTGTTCGATACGCATCCGGACATCGATCCCCTGACCGTGCGTTTCACCGACCTGCATAACTGGGTGGTGGAACTGGACGGTTTCGACGATGACCACACGCGCGGCGGCGAAAAAGTGCTCGAAGCGATACAGATGGCGTGGATCGATGAAGCGCGCTAAGGGCGCGGCGCCAGCCGCAAATGTACCCGCCGCGCCGAAAGACGTCATCACGGCCGCCAGCAACATGCCCGAGATCAAGGATGGCCAGTCGGTCGCCTTGCTGCAGGAATTGCACATCCTGACGCGCGACGGCAAGATGAACCAGGACAGCCGCCGCAAGCTCAAGCAGGTGTACCACCTGACGCAGTTCATCGAGCCGCTGCTGCGCGAGGTGCAGCTCGACCATCCCGGCGTCTCGCTGGTCGACCACGGCGCCGGCAAGTCGTATCTCGGCTTCATCCTGTACGACCTGTTCTTCAAGAATGGCAACGACGGTTCGCACATCTACGGCATCGAGACGCGCGAAGAACTGGTGCAGCGCTCGCAGGAACTGGCGAAGAAATTCAAGTTCCCCGGCATGTCGTTCCTGCCGCTGTCCGTGGCCGAATCGACGGAATCGAATTTATTGCCCCAGCAGATCGACATCGTCACGGCCTTGCATGCGTGCAACACGGCCACCGATGACGCGATCCACTTCGCCCTGAAGAAAAAGGCGAAATTCATGGTGCTTGTGCCGTGCTGCCAGGCGGAAGTGGCGTCCGTGCTAAAGAAGAACAAGGGCAAGAGCCTGGGCAAGAACGTCTTGACGGAACTGTGGCGCCATCCGCTGCACACGCGCGAGTTCGGCAGCCAGATCACCAACGTGCTGCGCTGCCTGCAGTTGGAAGCGCATGGCTACCAGGTCAGCGTGACGGAACTGGTGGGCTGGGAACATTCGATGAAGAATGAACTGATCATCGCCAGCTACAAGAACCTGCCGCGCCAGCGCCCGACGGAGCGCCTGCAGGAAGTGTTGCAGACCCTGGGCCTGGAAGAGATGGGGCACCGTTTCTTTGCCGAGGAATTGGCCAAGGCGACAGCCTGATTGCTGGATTACGCGGCAAGCCGCTAATCCAAGCTAGCTGATGCGCCACGTAGGTCGGATTAGCGCGCAAGCGCGTAATCCGACAACCACCGGGCAATCAGCAACAACGGCAACAAGAGGGGAGGAGCGGGTCGGTTACAATACCGGCTTTCTCCTCCCTTGCTTTTTGCGCCTTCCCATGACCACACCAATCGAAATGCCCACCGTCCGCCTGGCCAAACGCCTGTCTGAAGACGTGCCCTGTTCGCGCCGCGAGGCCGAGCTGTATATCGAGGGCGGCTGGGTGACGGTCGATGGCGTGCTGGTGGAAGAGTCGGGCGCGCGTGTGGCGGACAACCAGGAAGTGGTGCTGTTGCCGAACGCGACCCTGGACGAGATGCCGCCCGTGACGATCCTGCTGCACAAGCCGGCTGGCATCAATGGCGGTATCGGCAGCGAAGGCAAGCCGGCGCTCAGCTGCTTGCGTCCCGAAGAGATTTTCACGCCGGACAATGTGGCGCCCAGCTCCGTCACGCGCTTCCTCAAGCGCCACCTGATCGGTTTGACCATCACCAATCCGCTCGACACCATGGCGTCCGGCCTGCTCGTGTTCACGCAGGATTTCCGCGTGGCCCGCAAGCTGGTCGACGAAGCGAAAACGGTGGAGCAGGAATTCATCGTGGAAGTGTCGGGCGCCATCGCTGAAAACGGCCTGGCGCTGCTGAATCACGGCTTGCCCTTCAATGGCAAGCCTTTGCCGCCGATCAAGGTCAGCTGGCAGAATGAAACGCGCTTGCGCTTTGCCCTGAAAAACGTGCAGCCGGGCCAGATCGCCCACATGTGCAAGATGGTGGGGCTGGACGTGGTCGGCATGAAGCGCCTGCGCATCGGCCGCATCCCGATGGGCGCCATGCCGTCGGGCCAGTGGCGCTATCTGCAAGGCTACGAACGCTTCTAAAGCTGCGGCGCCGTGATGGAATGGCTTTCCGCAAAGCTTTTCCATAGCCGCTCGGCGATATTCAAGGCGATGGTGTCGGCCTTCTCTTGCAGGGCTGCATTGCCCATGCTTTCCGTCGTGGCAAAGAACAGGGTCAGCCAGCGGCGGAACATGCAGGGCGTGAGGTTTTCCATTTGCGCGTGCTGGGCCAGCGGCTTGCCGTGGTAGCGCATGGTGCCGCGCAGCAAGCCTGACCAGAAATCGATCAATGTTGCCAGGTGAGCATCCCAATCCTTGACCTCGGCGGCAAAGATGGGGCCCAGCATGGCGTCGTCGCGCGCAGCCGCATAAAAGGTGTGGACGAGATGCTTGACTTCGTCTTCGCTGCAGACTTCCTCGCGGTAGGGGGCGAAGCGTGTGTGGGGGAGGGGGGCGGTATTCTTCATGGCATGCCATGATCGCAGAGCCCCCTTGGCGCTTCAATGACCCAGGTCAAGCCGCTTAAAAACTCAGGCGGCGACTTTCTTCGGCTTCTTGGCAGGGGCTGGCAATTGCACGATCTGCGTGCCCACCAGCTTGTCGTGCAGGAATTGTCCATTGCCCGTGAACAGGGCCGTGCATGACCAGGCCAGGATGCCCACGCCGATGGCGCCCAGGGCCGTCCAGTGCCGCAAGTCCAGCAGATACGACACCAGCAGCGCCGGCAGCAGCCACATCCATGACAGGACGTAGCGGTACGCGGCCACGCGCAGCGGCACGTGGGCGTGGCCTGGCAGCACCAGTTGCAAGCGCCACGTCTTCATGGCCAGGGTTTGCCCTTCGCGGCTCCATTGATGGATGAAATACGCGCCCATGACGAGGAAGGCCAGGCATTGGCGCATGTGTTCCGTCAACGGCGTATGCGCGCCTTGCACGATCAGTTCAAACACGAGAAAGGGTAAAAACAGCACGGCCAGGGCCAGCAGCGACTCGTACACCATGGAAATCAGGCGGCGCTTGATGGTGGGATGGGTGATGCTGGCGGCAGGCGTGCTATTTGGCATTGGTTGGCAGTGGGGCGGGCGTGGCAGGTGGCGTGACGGGCACGGCGGCCGGGGCCGCAGCAGGATCGCTGGCCGGCACGGTCGCCGCTGCGGGGGCAGGCGGCATGACAGGCGCGGCGGCAGGCGCCGCCGGCGTGGCGGGAGGCACGATCACGGGCGGCTTGCTCGTGTTGGAATTAATTGCGGGCACTTTACCCAGCGGTTTTTTCGGCACGAGTTCCGTCGCCAGCTTTTTCTTTTGATCTTCCGGCAATTGCTGGTATTGCTCCCATTGCGCCGTTTTTTGACCCGGATCAATCTTCTTCGTGCGCGTATAGTTTTCGCGCACGAGGCGGCGCTGTTCCGGCGTCAGCTTGACCCATTCGCGCATGCGTTCATGCACGCGGGTTTGTTCGTCGGGCGTCATGGAGGCGAAACGGCTGGCGATATCGAGCCATTTCTGCTTGCGCAAGGGTTCCAGCTTGTTCCATTCGCTTGCCAGTGGCTGCAGGGCTTCTTGCTGCGCGCGCGACAGCTTGTTCCAAGACGGGTTGTCGCTGGCCTTCGGCGTGCCACCCTTGCCGCCCGTGCGGGGCGAGCCGGGCTTGACTGCCGGGGCAGGGGCAGGCGCCGCCACGGGCGCGGCTGCCACGGGAGGAGCGGCGGGAGCGGCATGTTGCTGCGCACCTACCCAGGCGGCGCCCGCCAGGGCGCACGCACCCAGGCCGATGCCGCCAGCCAGCCAGCCTTTGCGTACGCTCGAGCGTGCCATGCTTATTGCTCGCGTTTCGTCAGGTAGGCGTTGAAGCCATGGTCCATGTACGCAGACAGCGGCAACTCGTCCGACAGCACGGCCGCGTCGATTTCTGCCAGTTCGGCAATATGTTGTTCCTGCTCAAACTGATAGATGCCCACCAGGCCGCCAACGAGCAGCAGCAGGGGGATGATGACGCTCATGCGGCCCAGCCACGACAGCGGCTCGACGAACAGGTTGCTGGCGATGCCTGCGAACACGTCCTTGCGCACGGCGACGGCGGCAGGCGCGTCCGCCTTCTTGCGCGACAGGGCCAGCTTGCGTGCCGCTGCCAGGCGATCGGTGGCCGATGCGGGCAGGTCGTCGAGTTTTTCGTTCAGTGCATGGCGCACTTTGTAAGCGAAATTGAGATCGTCGGTGTTCATAATTTTATTCCCTTGGCTTTCAGCGATTCGGCGAGCGTGTGGGTAGCTCTGGAGCAATGTGTTTTCACGCTACCTTCGGAGCAACCCATCGCTTCCGCTGTTTCAGCCACATCCATGTCCTGCCAATAACGCATGAGGAAGGCTTCGCGTTGACGTGAGGGCAGTTTTTGTACCTCTGCATCAATCAAATCAAGGATTTGCGCGCGTTCGACCTGGTCGGCCGACGATTCGGCGGCGCTGGAGCCCTGTTCCGATTCATAAGTATCAAGTATATCAAAATCTTCATGCTCGTCGCCCGAGGGCTTCATGCCGGAAAACAGGCTGACCCAGGTGTTGCGAACTTTTTCGCGGCGGAAATAATCGAGTATGGTGTTCTGCAAGATACGCTGGAACAACATCGGCAGCTCGGCGGCCGGCTTGTCGCCGTATTTCTCTGCCAGCTTGATCATGGCATCCTGCACGATGTCGAGTGCCGATTCTTCCTTGCGGACCGCGTAGGCGGCCTGCTTGAAAGCGCGCCGCTCGACATTTTCTAGAAAGTCGGATAATTCTTTGTCTGTTGCCATGCGGTATGGGGATCTTAGCGGCTGCGGGGTGCGGTGGGCGAAATGGGGCGGGTATGCTTTTTGCAACCCCGTGCATGCTAGCAAAAAATGTGCGTTTCCGCAGGCTTTTTGCACGGCGTGCGAGCAAAATGGCCTTTTGGCTGACATTTTCCTTGACCACAATGGTGCAACGCGATAACGTATGGGACGCTTTGAACACCCCAAAGCCCTATGGTCAGGTCGCGACCGGCACACAAGGCCATCCGCGACAAGACGCGCTTTCATTTGTAGGCAGTTTGTTCTAACCCGCGCCACAAGCGCGAGCGGTTCGTACAGGCGCCACAGAAACTCCAGCCAAACGAGTTGCGTTAAGCGTGGTTTTGTAAGGTATCTATGGGTGCCCAAAGAAATTGCGTGACCGCATGAAAAGGGAAGCAGGAGCACTGTCGCGCACAGCGAACTTCGTCAGGAAAGAACATCCGATCAATCTCCAATGGACCTTGAAAGGAATGTTTCATGAATACCGAAGCAAAGGGACCTGCAACAGGTTCCACAACAGGACCGATCACGGGCGCAGAAATTGTCGTGCGCTGTCTGGCTGAAGAGGGCGTCGAGCACGTCTTTGGATATCCGGGCGGAGCCGTACTCTACATCTACGACGCCATCTTCCAGCAAAACAAATTCCAGCATATCCTGGTACGCCACGAGCAGGCCGCGATCCACGCCGCCGATGCCTATTCGCGCAGCTCGAACAAAGTCGGTGTTGCCATCGTCACGTCCGGTCCGGGCGTCACGAATGCCGTCACGGGCCTGTCGACCGCGTACATGGACTCGATTCCCATGGTCGTGATTTCCGGCCAGGTGCCGAGCCACGCCATCGGCCAGGATGCGTTCCAGGAATGCGACACGGTCGGCATCACGCGCCCCGTCGTCAAGCACAACTTCCTCGTCAAGGACGTCAAGGACCTGGCAGCGACGATCAAGAAAGCCTTCTTCATCGCCCGTACCGGCCGTCCGGGACCCGTGCTGGTCGATATCCCCAAGGATATCAGCATGCACAAATGCAACTTCGACTATCCGAAGGAAGTCGAGATGCGTTCCTACCGTCCCGTCGACAAGGGCCACTCGGGCCAGATCCGCAAGGCCGTGCAGCTGTTGCTGCAAGCCGAACGCCCGATGATCTACACGGGCGGCGGCGTGATCCTCGCGCATGCGGCTCCCGAGCTGAACAAGCTGGTCGACCGCCTGGGTTTCCCGTGCACCAACACCTTGATGGGCCTGGGCGGCTACCGCGCCTCGAGCGAGCAGTATGTCGGCATGCCCGGCATGCACGGCACCTATGAAGCGAACATGGCGATGCAGAACTGCGACGTGCTGATCGCCATCGGCGCCCGTTTCGATGACCGCGTGATCGGCAACCCGAAACATTTCGCCTCGCATCCGCGCAAGATCATCCACGTGGACATCGATCCATCGTCGATTTCCAAACGCGTCAAGGTCGATATCCCCATCGTCGGCAACGTCAAGGACGTGCTGATCGAGTTCCTCGCGCAACTGGACGCGGCCGAAGCCAAGCCGAACGTCAATGCCCTGAGCAACTGGTGGAAGCAGATCGCCGAATGGCGTGGCCGCGAATGCCTGAAATACCCGACCTCCGACCTGGTCATCAAGCCGCAATCCGTGGTGGAAAAAGTCTTCCAGATCACCAAGGGCGACGCCTTCATCACGTCCGACGTGGGCCAGCACCAGATGTGGGCCGCGCAATACTATGGCTTCGACAAGCCACGCCGCTGGATCAATTCCGGCGGCCTGGGCACCATGGGGGTGGGCTTGCCGTACGCCATGGGCGTGCAGATGGCCAATCCGGACGCCACCGTTGCCTGCATCACGGGCGAAGGGTCGATCCAGATGTGCATCCAGGAATTGGCGACGTGCAAGCAGTATCACCTGACGCCGAAGATCATCATGCTCAACAACCGTTTCCTCGGCATGGTGCGCCAGTGGCAGGAAATCGATTACGGTTCGCGCTATTCCGAGTCGTACATGGATTCGCTGCCCGACTTCGAGAAGCTGGCCGAAGCGTATGGCCACGTGGGCATGAAAATTGAAAAACCGGGCGACGTCGACGGCGCCCTGAAAGAGGCGTTTGGCATGAAAGACAGGCTGGTATTCATGAACTTCATTACCGACCAGTCCGAAAACGTGTGGCCAATGGTGAAAGCCGGCAAGGGCCTGTCCGAAATGATGCTCGGTTCGGAGGATCTCTAATCATGCGCCATATTATTTCTGTCTTGCTGGAAAACGAAGCGGGCGCCCTGTCGCGCGTGGTGGGCCTGTTCTCGGCACGCGGCTACAACATCGAAACATTGACGGTGGCGCCGACGGAAGACTCGACCCTGTCGCGCATGACCATCGTCACCAGCGGTTCGGACGACATCATCGAGCAGATCACCAAGCACTTGAACCGCCTCATCGAGGTGGTGAAGGTGGTGGACTTGACCGAAGGCCAGCATATCGAACGCGAGTTGATGCTGATCAAGGTTCGGGCCGTGGGCAAGGAGCGCGAGGAAATGAAGCGCACCGCCGATATCTTCCGTGGCCGCATCATCGATGTCACCGAAAAGACGTACACGATCGAACTGACCGGCAACAAGGTCAAGCTCGACGCGTTCATCGATTCGATCGACCGTGCCGCCATCCTGGAAACCGTCCGCACGGGCGGTTCCGGCATCGGCCGCGGCGAACGCATCCTCAAAGTATAAAAATATAAGCAGCACTACGCGGCCCTGGCGCCGCATTTAAAACAACAACGCATCATCAAATATATAGGAAATACCATGAAAGTTTTTTACGACAAAGACGCTGACCTCTCCTTGATCAAAGGCAAAAACGTTGCCATCATCGGCTACGGTTCGCAAGGCCATGCTCACGCGCAAAACCTGAACGATTCGGGCGTCAACGTCACCGTCGGCCTGCGCAAGGGCGGCGCTTCGTGGACCAAGGTCGAGCAAGCCGGCCTGAAAGTGGCGGAAGTCAACGACGCCGTGAAAGCGGCCGACGTCATCATGATCTTGCTGCCAGATGAAAACATCGCTCAGGTCTACAACGAAAACATCGCGCCGTTCGCCAAGCAAGGCGCCGTGCTGGCCTTTGCTCACGGCTTCAACGTGCATTACGGCCAAGTCGTGCCACGCGCCGACCTGGACGTGATCATGGTCGCGCCGAAAGCCCCGGGCCACACCGTGCGCGCCACCTACACCCAGGGTGGCGGCGTGCCCCACCTGATCGCCGTGTACCAGGACAAATCGGGCATCGCCCGCGATATCGCCCTGTCGTACGCTTCGGCCAACGGCGGCGGCCGTGCCGGCATCATCGAAACGAACTTCCGTGAAGAAACCGAAACGGACTTGTTCGGCGAACAAGCCGTGCTGTGCGGCGGCGCCGTGGAACTGATCAAGGCCGGCTTCGAAACCCTGACGGAAGCGGGCTACGCGCCTGAAATGGCGTACTTCG
This sequence comes from Janthinobacterium sp. OK676, assembly GCF_900103595.1. NCBI lineage: Bacteria > Pseudomonadati > Pseudomonadota > Betaproteobacteria > Burkholderiales > Oxalobacteraceae > Janthinobacterium > Janthinobacterium sp. OK676. Next base: position 93,636 of record NZ_FNHA01000002.1, on the reverse strand, counting down.
AGTGCTTGCACGAACTGAAGCTGATCGTCGACCTGATCTATGAAGGCGGCATCGCCAACATGAATTACTCGATCTCGAACAACGCCGAATATGGCGAATACGTGACCGGTCCTAAAGTCGTGACGTCGGCCACCAAGGATGCGATGCGTCAATGCCTGAAAGACATCCAAACGGGCGAATACGCAAAGAGCTTCATCCTGGAAAACAAGGCAGGTGCACCGACCCTGATCTCGCGCCGCCGTTTGACGTCCGAGCACCAGATCGAAGAAGTGGGCGCGAAACTGCGCGCCATGATGCCTTGGATCGCCAAGAACAAGATGGTTGACCAGTCGAAGAACTAAGTAGTTATCGTTCTTCACAAGAAGCCGGCGCAAGCCGGCTTTTTTTTATTACAATCAAGGTCATTCAACAATACCGCCAGCCTCATGCTTGTTTTTTCCAAAGTTTTTGTCGGCAACCTTCATGTGGTCAAGCGCCCCTTCCTGGTGACCATCAGCTGCTGGTTTCTGGTCATCGGCTCGCTGTCAGCGCTGGTGTCGTCCTACCTCGGCCGCAACGATCCCGCCATGCTGGCTGGAATGGGGCACAGCGTGATTCCCGCCGAAGTGCAATACGCGATTTTGATGTTTAGCATGGGCATTAACCTGGTGGCAGCGGTGGCCATGCTGCAAAGGCAGCGCGGCGCGCGCACGGCGTATCTGGTGTGGGGCGGGATCGACATTGCATTCTGCCTGGCGACCTTGCCGCTGAAGATGGACGTCTTGCCTGGCGCGCTCATGTTCGCCGTCATCTGCGCCTTCCTGTACAGTCCGAAATCGAATGCCTGGTTTTCGCCACGCAAGGCGGCCAATGACGCCTGCATGACGCCTGCATGACGCCAGCTTGAGCACGGCTGCTTTCGCCCGCACGTTTTTCGCCCGCCTCCTGTCTTTTTATATTCCTATATAATCCCGCCCTTCCTTTGCAGTTTCATACTTGACTGCATCTGTTTCGGTATCTGCCGACCGCAACGCGCATCACCGCTTTCGTAGCACGCCAGGCGCTGGTTCACCAGCCGCTTGCGCAATCTGAAGGACCCCTATGACCGACCGCACTACCGCCGCAGTACCCATGCCGGGCACTGCCGAACCCCCCGTTTCCGAACGCCTTCCCGTATTGGCCTTGCTGGCCCTGGCCATGACGGCGTTTCTCGCTCTCCTGTCGGAAACCTTGCCCGCCGGCTTGCTGCCGCAGATTGCCCGCGACCTCGGTATTTCCGAAGTCATGACGGGCCAGCTGGTGACCGTCTACGCCATCGGCTCCATCCTGACGGCCATTCCCCTGACGGCCCTGACGAGCGGCTGGCGCCGGCGCAATGTCTTGTTGCTGGCCATTACCGGCTTCTTGATCTTCAATACGGCGACGGCCCTGGCGCCCAACTATATCGTTGCCCTGGTTTCGCGCTTCGTCACGGGCATGGCCGCCGGGCTGGCCTGGGGCTTGATGGCCGGCTACGCGCGCCGCATGGTGCGTGTCGAACAGCAGGGCAGGGCGATGGCCATTGCCATGATCGGCACGCCGCTGGCCCTGTCCTTGGGCGTGCCGCTGGGCACCCTGATGGGGGGCGTGCTGGGCTGGCGCAGCATCTTCGGCATCATGTCGGGCCTGGCAGTCGTGCTGGTCGCGTGGGTGCTGCTGGCCGTGCCCGATTATCCGGGGCAAAAGAATGGCGAGCGCCTGTCGATCCGCCAGGTATTCATGACGCCGGGCGTGCGGCCGATTCTTGCCGTGATCGTCGCCTGGATGCTGGCGCATAACATTCTGTATACCTACATCGCGCCATTCCTCGCGCCGTCCGGCTTGCGTCCCCGCGTCGACCTGGTGCTGCTCGTGTATGGCGTGGGCTCGCTGGCCGGCATCTGGCTGGTCAGCCAGCTGATCGACCGCTGGCTGCGCAAGCTCGTGCTGGGCTGCATCGCCGCCTTTGCCATCGTGGTGATCGCGCTGGGCCTGGCGATGGACTCGGCCATCGTCATCTATGTGAGCATGGCCATCTGGGGCGTCACCTTTGGCGGCGCCGGCACCTTGCTGCAGACGGCGTCGGCGGACGCGGCCGGCGACGGCATGGACGTGGCGCAGGCCATGGTGGCAACCATCTGGAACGTGGCCATCGCGGGCGGCGGCCTGGCGGGCGGCCTGCTGCTCGACGGCTATGGCGCGGCATCGTTCCCCTGGGCCATGCTGGCCTTGCTGCTGGTGGCCTTGACCATCGCCTGGCGCGCGCACCGCCACAGTTTCAAGCCGGGCCGGCGCAGTGGCGGTGCGGTGGCCAGCCACTGATAACATTGTTATTTATGATGACACTGTGTTGAAATGTGACCAGATGTGACTGGCTGGCGCATTTTGTGACGATTTGTTAATTTGCGCCACGGGAATGAATGAGGCGTTAGAATCTACACAGTTTGACAAGTTTCTCAAGTGAAAGGGGCGGCAAAACTGCTCCCTTCGCTGGCTGTCAGCCATATTAACTACCTAGGAGTACCCCCATGACCGTGATGAAATCCGTCCTTGTTGCCGCCGCAGCCACCGTTGCCCTGAGCGCGCAAGCTCAATCCTTGCCGACCAACGGCACCCTGGTGGTCGTACCCGCGTTTGGCGAAGTCAAGCATGTCAATGACCAGGTGGTCGCTACCCTGGCCGTCGAAGAACAGGACAAGGACAAAGCCGCGGCCGCGTCGCGTGTCAACCAGAAGATGAACAAGGGTATCGCCATCGTCAAGCAGGCCGACCCGTCGGCAGCATTGAAATCGTACGGCTACTACACCTATCCCGTGTATCCGGAAGAGCGTCCGCTGCCGGCTGGCGCCGTTGCCAAGCCGCGTCTGCCAACGGCGTGGCGCGTCGGCCAGTATCTGGAAGTGACGACGGCCAATCTGGCGTCCCTGCCAAAAACCGTGTCGGCGGCGCAAGGCGTGCTGACCCTGAACGGTTTGAATTTCGGCCTGAAGCCGGAAACCGTCCGTTTGCTCGATGACCAGCGCATCGCCGCCACGTACAAAAACCTGAACGAGCGCGTGGCCGCCATCGCCAAGGCCATGGGCCGCAACGTCTCCGACGCCGTGCTCGATACGGTGGACTTCGAAGGTTCGGGCAACTACGCCACGGAAAGCCGTCCCGCCGCCGCACCGATGATGATGCGCAGCGCCAAGATGGCCGAAGACAGCACCGTTGCCGAACCGAGCTTCGAACCGGGCGAAACGACTCTCGACATGCGTGTCGTCGGCAAGGTGAAGTTCAAGTAAGCTGATTAGCGTGGAAATACTTCCGCGTTAGACTGTTTTAAAAATCATGGGGCTGTTGGCCCCATGGTCGTTTTTGCCCCCATATTTTTCAGGAGAACTCCATGATCGTCATGAAATCACTGCTGGCCGCAGCCGCCGCTACCGTTGCCCTGGGCGCTCACGCCCAGGCCTTGCCCACTTCCGGCACCCTCGTGGTCGTGCCCGCCAACGGCGAAGTGGTGCATGCGAACGACCAGGTGACCGTCACCCTGGCCGTCGAAGAGCAGGACAAGGACAAGGCCGCTGCCGCATCGCGCGTGAACCAGAAGATGAACCAGGGCGCGGCCATCGTCAAGAAAGCCGATCCGCAAGCCGTGCTGAAAACCCAGGGCTATTACACGTATGCCGTCTACCCGGAAACGGCACCGCTGCCACCGGGCGTGGCCGCCAAGCCCAGAGTGCCGACCGGCTGGCGAGTGGGCCAGTATCTGCAGGTAACGACGACCAACCTGGCCGCCTTGCCGAAGACCGTGTCCGCGGCGCAAGGCGTGCTGACCCTGAATCGCCTGAATTTCGGCCTGGCGCCCGCCACCATCCGCAAGCTCGACGACCAGCGCATCGCGGCCGCCTACAAGAACCTCAACGAGCGCGTGGCAGCCATCGCCGGCGCCATGGGCCGCAATGTCGGTGACGCCGTGATCGACACCATCGATTTCGAAGGCTCGGGCAATTATGCGCAGCGCGTCAACGTGGCCGGCGCGCGCAACATGAGCGCCGATGCGATGGCGTATGGCGGCAGCCAGGTGGCCGAACCGAGTTTTGAACCGGGCGAAACGACCCTGAACATGGGCCTGGTGGCCAAGGTCAAGTTCAAATAATGCTTGAATCGGCGTCAATATTGCCAGCTTGACGCCGCCACGCTTTTCTTTGGCGGTGGCTCCTCTATAATGACAATATCGGCGGGCGCATGCGGTGACAGTCATGCGCCCGCCATCTGGCACCGATTCCCGCAGTACACAAATATGGAACAACATGGCAAACTTCCCCCGTCGTAGAGGCAAGAACGGCACTCCCGCAGCATCCAAAGCGTCCCGCTTCAGCAAATTCGTGCGCCAGCCGGTGACCGATGGCACTGGCAAGAAAACCTTGCGCCGCCGCGGCATCTACCTGTTGCCGAACGCCTTCACGACGGCAGCCCTGTTTTGCGGCTTCTACGCCATCGTCATGGCCATGAACCAGAAATTTGAACACGCGGCCTGGGCCATCTTCATCGCCATGATCCTCGACGGCCTCGATGGCCGCATCGCCCGCCTGACGAATACGCAGAGCGAATTCGGCGCCCAGTACGACAGCTTGTCCGACATGGTCTCGTTCGGCGCCGCGCCGGCGCTGGTGATCTATGAATGGTCGCTGCGCGGCATGGGCAAGCTGGGCTGGCTGGCCGCCTTCGTCTACTGCGCCGGCGCCGCCCTGCGCCTGGCCCGCTTCAACACGAACATCGCCGTGGTCGACAAACGCTTCTTCCAGGGCTTGCCCAGCCCGGCGGCGGCGGCCATGGTGGCCGGCTTCATCCTGCTCATGAACGACCTGGAATTTGCCGGCAACCAGCTGGCCTGGGTGTCGTGGACGATCGCCCTGTTCTCCGGCCTGACCATGGTCACCAACGTGCCGTTCTACAGTTTCAAGGATGTGAATTTCCGCAAGTCCGTGCCCTTCATCGTGGTCTTCCTGCTGGCACTGTTCTTCGCGCTCATTTCCATCGACCCGCCGAAAGTGCTGTTCCCGATTTTCGTCGCCTATGGCCTGTCCGGCTACGCCGTGTTTTTCTGGCGCATGGCGAAGGGCAAGCCCGTCAGCATTATCCAGACCGACCCCGAGCATTGATGCGCTGAGTCGGTAGCGTCGCCAGTCTTCAGCCAGCCAGGAGCAGCCATGAACACCAGCAACCGACTCATCATTTTTGACACCACCTTGCGCGACGGCGAGCAATCGCCGGGCGCGTCCATGACGCGCGAGGAAAAGCTGCGCATCGCCAAGCAGCTCGAGCGCATGAAGGTCGACGTGATCGAAGCGGGCTTCGCCGCCGCATCGCAAGGCGACTTCGAGTCGATACGCGCGATTGCCGGGGCCGTGCGAGAATCCACCATCTGCTCGCTGTCGCGCGCCAACGACCGCGACATCGCCCGCGCCGCCGAAGCCCTGGCCCCGGCCGAGCGCAAGCGCATCCACACTTTCATCGCCACCTCGCCCCTGCACATGCAGATGAAGCTGCGCATGACGCCCGAAGAAGTCTTGCTGCAGGCGCAAAATGCCGTGCGCTTTGCGCGCCAGTTCACGGACGACATCGAATTCAGCCCCGAAGACGGCAGCCGCTCCGACGAGGATTTTTTGTGCCGCGTGCTCGAGGGCGTGATCGCCGAGGGCGCCACCACCATCAACTTCCCCGACACGGTCGGTTATGCCGTGCCCGAAATCTTCGGCAACACCATCAAGCGCTTGCGCGAACGCATACCGAATTCCGACAAGGCCATCTGGTCCGTGCATTGCCATAACGACCTGGGCCTGGCTGTGGCCAATTCGCTGGCCGGGGTCATGATAGGCGGCGCGCGGCAGATCGAATGCACGGTCAATGGCCTCGGCGAGCGGGCCGGCAACACGGCGCTGGAAGAAGTGGTGATGGCGCTGCGCACGCGCGCCGCCTATTACAACCTGACGGTGGGCATTGACACGACGCAGATCGTGGCGGCGTCGAAAATGGTGTCGCAGATCACGGGCTTTGCCGTGCAGCCGAACAAGGCCGTCGTCGGCGCGAACGCCTTTGCGCACGCGTCCGGCATCCACCAGGACGGCATTTTGAAGGCGCGCGAGACGTATGAAATCATGCGTGCCGAAGACGTGGGCTGGACCGCCAACAAGATCGTCCTGGGCAAACTGTCGGGGCGCAATGCCTTCAAGCAGCGGCTGCAGGAGCTGGGTATTTCTCTGGAGTCGGAAGTGGAAGTCAACGCGGCCTTCCTGCGCTTCAAGGAACTGGCCGACCGGAAATCCGAGATTTTCGACGAAGACATCATGGCCCTCGTCAGCGAAGAGCAGCAGGCGCAGGAGAGTGAGCACTACCGTTTTGTTGCGCTGACGCAGCAGTCGACGACGGGCGCCGTGCCGCATGCGCGCGTGGAGTTTCTCGTCGGCGGAGAGCAGCGCAGCTGCGAAGGGCAGGGCGACGGCCCCGTCGACGCCACCGTCAACGCCATCGAAAGCGCGGCCGCCAGCGGCGCGGAGCTGGTCTTGTTCTCCGTCAATGCCATCAGCACGGGCACGCAGTCGCAGGGCGAAGTGACGATGCGATTGTCGCGTGACGGTCGCATCGTCAACGGCGTAGGCGCCGATCCCGACATCATCGTCGCGTCGGCCAAGGCGTATCTGTCGGCGCTCAATAAACTGCATGCGAAAGATGAGCGTATCGACCCGCAGCCGTAGATGCGCCGTGCCCGCGGCGCCTCCTGCCCGTGCGCCGGCTTACTTGCGCACAGGCATGTCGCTGCGGTAGCGGATCGATGCCTGCGTGACGATGCCGTTGCAGTTGTCGTCATAATCAATGGCGGCGCGCGCCAGCTTGCCATCGCCATCAAGCGCGAAATCGAGTACGCGGACCGTGCCTGTATTCACGCCGAAGCAGCCCACCTTGGCCGTGCCCTGGGCGCCGCTGGTGTTGCCTGCGCCGTAAGTGAATGTCAGCCCCGGCTGCCAGGTGAGACCAGGAATGGCGAGCAGGAAGACGTTGATGCGCGTAGGGGACAGCAACTGCAAGGCGTTTGTATTGGCCACGTAGAGCGTGTTCGGTGCGAACTCGGTGCGGGCCGTGCTGTCGATCTCAAACTCGCCGTTGCCGGTGCGTGAACTGTAGGCCAAGGCTTGGGAAAGGTCGCTCAGCACGTCTATGCTGATCTGCCGGCTGTCCGTTTCGCCTGCGGCATTCGTTGCATCGAGCGCCATCACCGCGACACCCCTTGATGGCGTCGCGCTCGAGAGCGTGACGCGGGCGGCGTTGGGATTGTCCATCGTCAAGGCCGGCCCCGACACCTGCCGCCAGCGCGTGCCGCTGACGGGGGCTCCGTTGGCCGACGAAGCGCCGGCGTCCAGCGTCAGCGTTCCCGCTGGGCCCAGCAACAAGGGCGCCATGCCGCCGGTGCCGATGGCGGCGTGTATGCTTTGGACCACGTTCACGGTCACCCTTGGGGTGAACAAGGCATTGCCGGCCGTATCGCGCACGAGTGCATTCGTCTTCGCGTTGAGGCTCACCTCATAGATGGCGCCTGCCTTGAGTTGGCTCAATGGCGTGACGGTAATGATGGCGCCGTTGTAGCTGATTTTCGCTTCTATGGTGCCAGCATCGGCGCTTTTCCCTTGAAAAAGGGCGTCGGTCACAGAGGTGGTGTCGAGCGGCCGGGAATAAGCCCACGACAAGCTCCCGCTCGGTGTCATGGCGCTGACGTCCGGCGACACCAGCAGCTTGAAATCGGTAGCCAGGACAGGTTTGATTTCGTAATAGTCCAGATTGGCTTTATTGCCTGGAAGCCAGTTGCCGCTGCTCCAGAGAAGTCCCACATCCAGGCTATCCTGCGCGCGGATCACCGTGTCGCCAAGCAGTGAATCCAACTGATTGCGATTGTTTGCATTGACGCGCAGGCTGGCCCTGCTGTTGTTTGCGCCGCTCAGCAGCAGTTCGCCCGCATCGGGATAGCTGTCGAACCACGAGCTCAGTGGAGCGCGCGTAGTGACATCGAGGCTGCCTCCCAGAAGGTTGCTTGCCAGGTGGAGGCGGATGCTGGTGGCCGTGCGCGCGGTATCGAGCCGCAATTCATGCTGCACATCGAGCCCTGTAATGGTGTCTTTCTTGCTGGTGGTGGCATCGGAAAATGCCATGACGAACGGCTGCGTGTCGGAGTAAACATGCAGCAGCCTGGAGAGGACTCCACTGGTGTAGTCGAAGCGTACGCTGCCAATGATATCCTGGCGTGGCGTTTCCGTACGGTCGCCGAAACCTGGCATGAAGCTGATGACGCCGGCCATTTGCTGCTGTGCCACCGGTGCCGTGAAGGCGATGTTCATGGTGCCGTCGAGCACGCCGTCGAGTTCCTTGACGCGGCAGTTTGCATACGTCACGCTCAGCTTGTCGCCAGCGCTGACGCGGCCATTGCCGTCCGCATCAATGAAGGTGGCACTCTGACTGCCGCCGTTGCCGCAGGTCCGGGAGGCGGTAGTGCTGGTATTGATGCGTGTTGTCCAGTCGACCGCCATTTGCGCCACGGCCAATGGCGTGGCGCCGTAGGCCAGTGCAAGTGTGGGTGCCGAGTCGGCATTGATTGCGGTCAGCAAAAGCGGCGTATCCGCGCTGCTTGTCGGTGGTGGTGTCACGGGTGGCGTGACGGGTGCGGTGTTGCTGCCACTGCCGCCGCCACCGCCGCATGCGCTCAGCATGGAGGTCAATACCAGGATTGCGGGGATGGCGGGGCAAGAGAAACGACTGAACCGATGGACTTTGTGCGGGTGTTGGGGCATCTGCTTCCTTGCTGGTGGTGGGCGAGCGGCCAAGCATGTCAGTTTGGCCATTTTTTCGCCTGACTTTACAGGCTAATGCCGTGCAAAAACTCACACATTGTCACGAGCACACAAGTGATGCCCCTTTGTTACCAGAAGAAGCGCCGCTCCTCCTTGTCCGGATCGGGCCCGTTCATCATCATGCGCACGATGCCGTCGTGGTCGAAGTGCACGTGCATCATGGAGTCCCACACGCCCGATTCCTTGTAGCGGTAGGACCAGACGTGCAGTTTCGGCAGCGGCAGATACGATGTTTCCGTCGGGCGGCCCAGGGTGTGCAGCACGTCTTGCTGGGTCGACACGCCCACCTTGATGCGGGCAAAGCCTGGCGTGTCGAGCACTTGCTCGTAGGAAATCAACCTGTCGTCGGGGCCGAAACGGGCCATGTAGGTGTACTGGCCGTACGGTCCCGTCGCGTATTCGAGTTCCGCTCCCGTGGGAAGCTGGTAGATATTCGTCGGACGGCCCAGGCGCGCTTCCACGGCGGCGCGCGGTTCGCCCGGCTGGGGCGGCGGGGCGTTCCAGCTGGCGCAGCCGGCCAGCGCGGCAAACAGCAGCGGTGTTGCTGATTTGAGCAATTTTTTCATGCTTGACCTCCTGAAATGCAGGAAAACCCTATCATGCGCCGAGAAAAGCGCGCACGGCAGGATACAGGCGGGCATTTTTCCGATATACTTGCGCGTCTGGTTGGAAGCATAGGCCAGTATTTTAATAATCGTAGTTCACGGTGGATAGGGTTCAGACTCTGTGCACCGCATGTGAAAGGTTTATCATGACAGTAGAAAACATCAACAAAGCCGCTATCATCGCGGACAACGCACGTGGTCAAAACGACACCGGCTCCCCTGAAGTGCAAGTTGCACTGCTGACAGCTCGCATCAACGAACTGAACGGCCACTTCAAAGCCCACTCGAAAGATCACCACTCCCGCCGCGGCCTGATCATGATGGTCAACCGTCGTAAGAGCCTGTTGTCCTACCTGAAGGCTAAAGACGCTACCCGTTATCGCGACCTGATCGCTAAACTTGGTCTGCGCAAGTAATTTTTGCCGTACAAGGTTTATACAGAAATGCCTGCGCCAGTTCGCTGACGCGGGCATTTTGTCATTTGAATTCCGGATTTTTGTCGAGAAGTACAGTATTCTCTACCGATATCATGTTTTAAAAGTAAAGTAGTAAAGGCGGCAACAGTGTTTCCGCCGCCTGTGGTGAGGTGAACGACAGCCCCTGAAAATCTGTCGGCAATTAGAAAAGGGATACCCCATGTTTAACAAAGTTACGAAAACCTTCCAGTACGGTCAACATCAAGTGACCCTGGAAACCGGCGAAATCGCACGTCAGGCATCCGGCGCAGTGCTGGTGTCGATCGAAGATACCGTCGTTCTGGCAACGGTGGTGGCACGCAAAGATGCCAAGCCAGGCCAGGATTTCTTCCCTTTGACGGTTGATTATGTCGAGAAAACCTATGCTGCCGGTAAAATCCCGGGCGGTTTTTTCAAGCGCGAAGGCCGTCCTTCCGAAAAAGAAACACTGACCTCCCGTCTGATCGACCGTCCTATCCGTCCGCTGTTCCCGGAAGGCTACCTGAATGAAGTGCAAGTCATCATTCACGTGCTGTCGGTCAACCCTGAAATCGATCCGGACATCGCCGCCATGATCGGCGCATCGGCCGCCCTGTGCGTATCGGGCGTGCCTTTCAACGGTCCTATCGGCGCCGCGCGCGTCGGTTACGCCAATGGCCAGTACATCCTGAACCCGACCGTCCAGCAACTGAAAACGTCGGAAATGGACCTGGTTGTCGCCGGTACCGAAACGGCCGTGCTGATGGTCGAATCGGAAGCGAAACAGCTGTCCGAAGAAATCATGCTGGGCGCCGTGGTCTTCGGCCACGACCAGATGAAAGTCGTCATCGACGCGATTCACGACCTGGTGCGTGACGGCGGCAAGCCGGAAGTCGAATGGGCGCCTGCGCCGAAAAACGAAGCACTGATCGCCCGCGTCGCGCATTTCGCCAACGCCAAGATCAATGACGCGTATCAAACCAAGGACAAGCAAGAGCGTACGGCCAAGCTGAAAGCGGCGACGTCGGAAGTGATCGCCGACCTGTCGGCTGAAGCGGCTGCCGCCGGCGGCGCGTCGATTGATAGCGCAGAAGTGAACAACATCCTGTTCGACATCGAAGCGAAAATCGTCCGTACGCAAATCCTGGACGGCGAGCCACGCATCGACGGCCGCGACACGCGCACCGTGCGTCCGATCTCGATCCGCACCAGCGTGCTGCCACGCACCCATGGTTCGGCCCTGTTCACGCGCGGCGAAACGCAGGCGCTGGTCGTGGCAACTTTGGGCACCGCCCGCGACAGCCAGAAGATCGATGCGCTGATGGGCGAGTTTACCGATTCGTTCATGCTGCATTACAACATGCCTCCGTTCGCCACCGGCGAAACGGGCCGCGTCGGTACGCCGAAACGCCGCGAAATCGGCCACGGCCGTCTGGCCAAGCGCGCGCTGATCGCCGCCCTGCCGGCAGCTGAAGAGTTCAGCTACTCGGTGCGCCTGGTATCGGAAATCACGGAATCGAACGGTTCCTCGTCGATGGCATCGGTGTGCGGCGGCTGCCTGGCACTGATGGACGCCGGCGTGCCGATGAAAGAACACGTGGCCGGTATCGCCATGGGCCTGATCAAGGAAGGCGGCAAGTTTGCCGTGCTGTCCGACATCCTGGGCGACGAAGATCACCTGGGCGACATGGACTTCAAGGTAGCCGGTACCCGCAACGGTATCACGGCACTGCAGATGGACATCAAGATCATGGGCATCACCAAGGAAATCATGCAAGTGGCACTGGCGCAAGCCAAGGAAGGCCGCGAGCACATCCTGGGCGAAATGCAAAAAGCCATGCCGCATGTCAAAACCGAACTGTCCGATTTCGCACCGCGTCTGATCACCATCAAGATCAACCCGGAAAAAATCCGTGACGTGATCGGCAAGGGCGGCGCCGTGATCCGCGCGCTGACCGAAGAGACGGGCACCCAGATCGACATCAGCGACGAAGGCGTGGTCACCATCGCTTCCGTCGACGCTGCCGCCGGCCAGGAAGCCAAGCGCCGCATCGAAGAACTGACCGCTTCCGTCGAAGTGGGCAAGACCTACGAAGGCACCGTGCTGAAACTGCTGGACTTCGGCGCCATCGTGCAAGTCATGCCAGGCAAGGACGGCTTGCTGCACATCTCGCAGATCGCCAACGAGCGCGTCAACGCCGTGGCCGACTACCTGAAAGAAGGCCAGCTGGTTCGCGTCAAGGTTCTGGAAACGGACGACCGCGGCCGTCTGAAACTGTCGATGAAAGCTGCCGAAGGCAACGAAGCGCCAGCCGCTTAATGTCCTTCAGATTTGCCTGACTGCGGCCTCGGCCGCATGATCAAAACCGCCAGCGCGCAAGCCCTGGCGGTTTTTTTTACGCCTTGTTTGCGCTGCGCGCAGCTGGACAACGCGCCCACGCCGGTGCCGCTGCCCATCGCCGCCGCGTCCGCGGCCATGCCGGCGCAAGACCTCGAAGCCTTGCCCTTGAAGAGCGAGGCGCCGCTGTATGATGTGTATCGGATCATGCCCAAGGGCACCGTCAACGTCTTTGTCAGCCAGGTGGCGCCGACGCAGGAGCTGGGCGGGCTGGTGCGGCGCAAGGGCGGGGCGGGCGATATCCCCGTCGGGCGCTATGTTAATGAAGGCAGTCTGCGCCGCTATGCCGAGCTGGAGCAGGCGTTTGCCCGTTTTCGCATCGAGGCGGCGGGCGGCGAATCGCCGGGCTTGCGCAAGTTGCGCGGCCAGACATGAACTATATGGTATCAATTGTTGTTTATGGGTAATCGACTGTTAGTATTGCTTGACGACAAAATCTTATTCCCCGACCATGGTGCATCCCTCCCGATTTTCTCTTTTTTTATTGGATGCACCATGTTGTCCTCCCTTAAGGCGCGGCTGATCGCCATCGCCGTTTCCATCGTCGTGCTGGCCATGCTGGCCGTCGCCATCGCCAATTTCTTTACTACGCGCTCCAGCACCCTGGCCGCGCTCGACACGCAGATGCTGCAGTTGTCGCACAGCCACGCGCAAGCCATCGCCGAATGGCTGCGTTCCAAGCAAGCCGTCGTGGGCTCGCTCAAGCAGGGCGCCACGGCGGCCGATCCGCTGCCGGCCCTGAAGGCGGCCGAGCAGGCCGGCACCTTCGACATGGCGTATATCGGCTTTGCCGACAAGCACGCCGTGTTTTCGCAGGAGCGCAAGCGCGCCGCCGACTACGATCCCACGGCGCGGCCCTGGTACAAGCTGGCGTCCGAGGTGGGCGGCCCCATCATCACGGCACCGTACATCGGCGCCAGCACGGGCAAGCTGGTGGTGACGTTTGCCGAGCCGCTGGGCGGCAAGGGCAGCGTGACGGGCGTGATGGCGGCCGACGTGATGATGGATGCGGTGGTGCAAAACGTCGCCTCGATCAAACCGACGGCATCGAGCTACGCCTTCCTCGTCGATGGCGGCGGCAAGATCATCGCCCACCCGGACGGCAAGCTGACCCTGAAACCGCTGGCCGAGCTGGATCCGGGCCTGAGCGCGCAGGCGCTGGCCGATATCGAAAAGAGCGGCGACGGCGCCGCCATACGCCTGGGCGACCGGAACGGCATCTTGCATGTGAGTAAAGTGCCGGGCAGCGACTGGCTGCTGGCGACCGTGCTCGACCGCGCGGAAGCGACGCAGGCATTGACCTCCATGCTGCGCGCCTCGGCCCTGACGGCCTTGCTGGTGCTGGCCCTGGCCGCCACGGTATTGAGCGTGCTGGTGGCGCGCGCCTTGCGCCGCCTGGGCCTGGTGCGCGATGCGATGGAAGCGATCGCCACGGGCGACGGCGACCTGACCAGCCGCCTCGACGCGGAAGGCGCGGACGAGCTGGCGCAGATCGCCAAGGCATTCAACTTGTTCGTCGAAAAGATCGCCACCGTGCTCGTGCAGATCCGCAGCATCAGCACCCTGGTGCGCAGCGAGTCGGCCGATATTGCCGCCGGCAATGCCGACCTGTCTTCGCGCACGGAAGCGCAGGCGGGCGCGCTGGAAGAGACGGCCAGTTCGATGGACGAGCTGACGTCGACCGTCAAGCAGAACGCGGAAAACGCGCACGCGGCCAACGAGCTGGCCGTGTCCGCCTCGGAAGTGGCGGCCAAGGGTGGCCGCGTGGTGCAGCAGGTGGTCGGCACCATGGCCGGCATCCAGGAAAGCTCGCGCAAGATCGTCGACATCATCGGCGTGATCGACGGCATCGCCTTCCAGACGAATATCCTGGCCTTGAATGCCGCCGTCGAGGCGGCGCGCGCGGGCGAGCAGGGCAGGGGCTTTGCCGTGGTGGCGTCCGAAGTGCGCAACCTGGCGCAGCGCTCCGCCGGTGCGGCCAAGGAAATCAAGGAATTGATCGGCGATTCGGTGGAGAAGGTCGATGCCGGGGGCCGTCTTGTCGATGAAGCGGGCCAGACCATGGATCAGGTGGTGGCGTCGGTACAGCAATTGACGACCATCATGAGCGAGATCACGGTGGCCAGCCGCGAACAGAGCGCCGGCATCGGCGAGATCAATACGGCCGTCACGCACATGGATACCATGACGCAGCAAAATGCGGCCCTCGTCGAGCAGGCGGCCGCCGCCGCGGAAAGCTTGCAGGAGCAAGCCGTGGATCTGGCGCAAGCCGTCGGCATGTTCCGCCTGGGCGATGCCGGTCCTGCCGCGGCGCCCGCGCCCGTGACGCGCCTCAAGGCGAAGCCAGCCGCTCCGGCTTCCGCCCCGCGCGCGCCGGCCCGCGCGCTGGCGCCAGTCAAACCCGTCAAGGCGGCCAAGTCCGGCGCCGACGAGTGGGAAGAGTTTTAAGAAGAAGCGCAGCGATCCGCACGTTCATCCGCGATTTTGTCAGGCCAGCCTGCCAAAATTGCAGTTCGTCGCAATCGGCGTGTCTGCCGGGTGCGGTATGGCTATAGTGACACCATACCGCAAGCCCACTGCCAGACACCCGAGGAGAACAACATGAACGTCGCTAAAAACATGGAAATCATCGCCGTTGCCGCCGCCATCCTGCTTGGCGCCAGCTGCTACGCCATTGCCCCGGCCGCCCCGGCCCTGCAAGTGGCCAGTTCCACGGCCACCCTGGCCGCGCCCGCGAACAAGGCCGCCATGCAAGTGGTGGTCGTCAAGGCCAAGCGCCTGAACGCTGCCGAAAAAGCCCGTTTTGCCTGATCGATTGTCAGCCTGATTGTCAGCCGTTTTCGACGCTGCTACAGTGGTGGTCAATGGCAATGCGCGCAAGCCCCACGAGGGCGCCGCGACACATAAAAACAAGATACCGAGGATGCACTACATGAAAAGAATACTGCAACTGGCGCTGCTGTTCCTGGCGACGTTGGGCCTGGTGCGCGGCGTCGCCGCCGAGACCCGCTTGCTGGAAATGCGCAACGTCGACGCCCGCGTGGTGCGCGTCAAGCTCGATGGCGTGATGGAAGTACGCATTCGCCAGGGCAGCGTGCCGTCGCTGAGCATCACGGCCGACAAGCGCTACATCGCCGATGTCACTACGGCGCAAAGCGGCGACACCCTGCACATCGAAACGGAAGTGCGCGGCTTCAAGCTCGGTCCTTCGTCGATCCGCGCGGAACTGGTGCTGCCGAATCTGCGTGAAGTGAGCTCGGAAGGCTACGGCAGCACGGACGTCACGGGATTCACGGGCGAGGAACTGACCTTGTCGCTGGAAGGGGCGGGCAGCATCAAGGTGGTCGGCGATTACCGCAAGCTTAATGCCAGCCTGGGCGGCGTGGGCAGCATGCAGCTGTGGATCGGCAATAACGACCGGGCCGAGCTGGACTTGCAGGGCGCGGGCTCGGTGGTGCTGGGCGGCCGCGGGCGCATCCTGAAAGCCAGCCTGGGTGGCCTGGGCAGCTTGAATGCGAAGCAATTCGAGGCCGATGCCGTCAACCTGGAATTGAGCGGCCTTGGCAATGCCTTGGTGAATGCCCATACGAATGCCAAGCTGAACCTGAGTGGACTCGGTTCGGTGGTGGTGTACGGCAAGCCGGCTAACCGCGACGTCAGCGTCGAGGGTCTGGGCAAAGTCAGCTGGAAGTAAACGCATCCTGCCGCAGGCCATATTGGCAAAACAAGAATAAGTAGTCAGACCACATCCCATTCCGATGAAAAAACTGATCATTACATTACTCATGCTGTTGGCGATACAGCTACCCGCGCGGGCTGGCTTCGTCGAAGGCGCCAGTGCCTACAACAACAAGAATTACGCGCTGGCCTACAAGGAAATCCTGCCACTGGCCAAGACCGGCAACGCCGATGCCCAGCATTTGCTGGGCTTGATGTATTACATGGGCCGCGGCTTGCCGCAGGATTACAAGCAGGCCATGTTCTGGCACCGCAAGGCGGCCGACCAGGGCAAGGCCGACGCCCAGTACGTCGTGGGCGCCATGTATTACACGGGCAACGCCGTGCTGCAGGACCACAAGCAGGCCGTGGCCTGGTTCCGCAAGGCGGCCGAGCAGAACCACGCCGAGGCGCAGCAGGTGCTGGGCCTGATGTACCGCTATCACATGGGCGGCGTGCAGCAGGATAACGTCATCGCCTACATGCTGTGGAACCTGGCGGCGGCGAACGGCAACACGAATGCGGCCGACCAGCGCGCCGCCGTCGTGCGCAAGATGACGCACGAACAAGTCGAGGAAGGGCAGGCCCTGTCGGCGAAATGGAAGCCCGGCACGCCGTTGCCGCGCCAGTCGAAGACGGGCGGCGGCTAAGGGAGGAAGCGGCGGTCTGCAAGGGCTGGCGGCATGGCGTACAATCGCCGTTTTCCCTTGAAAGAGTCCCGCCATGCGTGCAGTTGCCATCAGTCAGCCAGGTCCCGCCGACGTCTTGCGGATCGTCGAGTGTCCCGTTCCCGCCTTCAAGGCCGGTGAACTGCTGATCAAGGTGCACGCGGCCGGCATCAACCGTCCCGACGTGCTGCAGCGCCTGGGCAAGTACGCGCCGCCAGCCGGCGCATCCGACTTGCCGGGCCTGGAAGTGGCGGGCGAAGTCGTCGATGGCGATTTCAGCAATACCGCATTCAAAAAGGGCGACCTCGTCTGCGCGCTGGTGCAGGGCGGCGGCTATGCCGAATACTGCGCCGCGCCTGCCGGCCAGTGCCTGCCCTTGCCGAAGGGCTTGACGGCGCTGGAAGGCGCATCCCTGCCGGAAAACTTCTTTACCGTCTGGAGCAATGTCTTCGACCGCTGCGCGCTGGCCGATGGCGAAACGTTATTGGTGCAGGGCGGCACGTCCGGCATCGGCGTGACGGCCATTCAACTGGCGACAGCGCTGGGCCACCGCGTGTTCGCCACGGCGGGCAGCGACGAGAAGGCGCGCGCCTGCGAGGCGCTGGGCGCCGAACGGGGCATCAATTACCGCACGGAAGATTTCGTCGCCGTCGTCAAGGAATTGACCGGTGGCAAGGGCGTCGACGTCATCCTCGACATGGTGGGCGGCGACTACCTGCCGCGCGAGATCAGCTGCCTGGCCGACGACGGCCGCATCGGCCTGATCGCCGTGCAGGGCGGCACCAGGGCGGAGCTGGACCTGGGCACCTTGCTGCGCCGCCGTTTGACGGTGACGGGTTCCACCCTGCGTCCCCGTTCCGTGGCCTTCAAGGCGGCCATCGCGAACCATTTGCGCACGACCGTCTGGCCGCTGATCGAGGCGGGCAAGATCACGCCCGTGATCTATCAAACTTTCCCGTTGGAGAAAGCCAACGAAGCGCATGCCCTGATGGAAGCGAGCACGCACGTGGGCAAGATCATGTTGCAAGTTGCTTGAAACGGGGCACTGCCTGTTTGACCGGCATCGGTGCCGGAGTTAGAATGACGGGTTATTAGAATTTAGGCTACTATGCGTCGCAAACTCGTCGTCGGAAATTGGAAAATGAACGGCAGTCGCACCTCGAACGCGGTGTTATTGTCTGAAATAGTTGCTGGTCTGGCCGCCTCTGGCGCCGCCAGCGCCGTCTGTGTGCCTGCGCCGTATCTGGCGCAGTGCCAGGCGCAATTGGCAGGCACGGCTCTCGGCTGGGGCGCGCAGGATATGTCCGCGCACGCCAGCGGCGCCTACACGGGAGAAATCTCGGCCGCCATGCTGCAGGATTTCGATTGCGGCTATGTGGTGATCGGGCATTCCGAGCGCCGCGCCTACCATGGCGAGAGCGATGCGCAAGTGGCGGCCAAGACGGTTGCCGCGCTGGCGGCGGGCATCACGCCTATCGTCTGCATCGGCGAAACCCTGGCCCAGCGCGAAGCGGGACAGACCGACGCCGTCGTGGCGCATCAGCTGGGCGCCGTGCTGGCGGCGATTTCCGCCGACGACGTGGCGAAACTGGTGCTGGCCTATGAGCCGGTCTGGGCCATCGGTACGGGCAAGACGGCCACGCCGCAAATGGCGCAGGACGTGCATCAGGTATTGCGCGGCCAGCTGGCGGCAAAGAATGCGGTAGCGGCCGCCGGCGTGCAGATCCTGTACGGCGGCAGCATGAAGCCGGAGAACGCAAAGGAATTGATGGCGATGCCGGATATCGATGGCGGTCTGATCGGTGGAGCGGCATTGAAGGCGGCGGATTTCCTGGCGATTATTCACGCCGCCGATTGAATTAATTTAAACTGAGAATGGAATTGCAATGAACATGATGTTCAATCTGGTAGTGGTAGTACAGGTTCTTTCGGCATTGTCGATTATCGCGCTGGTGTTGCTGCAGCACGGCAAGGGCGCCGACATGGGCGCCGCCTTCGGTTCGGGCGCCTCAGGCAGCCTGTTCGGTGCGACGGGTTCGTCGAACTTCATGTCGAAATCGACGGGCGTTGCCGCCGCGATCTTCTTCGGCGCCACCCTGGCCCTGTCGCTGATGGCCAATCAGCGCGCCACGACGGTCGGTGGCGGCGTGATGGACAAAGTCGTCAAGCCAGTGCCGGTCACCGGCGCGGGCGCGATCCCGACGACGGTGCCTGCAGCTCCGGCGGCCAGCGCTCCGGCAGCGGCTGCTCCGGTTGCCAGCACCCCTGCCGGCGCGATTCCGAAGTAATTTGGTATTTACCCAGTAATAACTCGATACCTCATCGAGAGTAATTCTCATTACGAGCAGATTATTGCTCAATGTTTTGGCAGTGCGGCAGGAAAAAATCGTGGCGCGCTGGAAGATGTAAAAATTTATCGTTTTTATCTGTGTTTTGATGCATTTGTGCATTAACTTTAGCGGCAAAGCAGAGTAGAATACGGGCCTTACCGCCGACGTGGTGAAATTGGTAGACACGCTATCTTGAGGGGGTAGTGGCGAAAGCTGTACGAGTTCGAGTCTCGTCGTCGGCACCAGAAATCAGAAGCCAGCAACGGCGCACGAGCCATGGCTCGTACAAAGTTGCTGGCTTTTTTTACGAGGATGTGTCGTTCGATCCTGGTCTTAGCTTTGATTGGGGTCGTGCGTTAGATACGCTGCAAATGATCGCAGCGTCCTCATTTAACCGATCGTTCAATATAAGCTCATCAATCGTGAACCTCGAAAATTACTTCCCCGTCCTGCTGTTCATTATTATCGGCCTTGGTGTCGGTATCGCTCCCCAGCTCCTGGGGCGCCTGTTAGGTCCTAACAAGCCTGACGCAGCAAAACTCTCCCCGTACGAATGTGGTTTTGAAGCATTCGAAGACGCGCGCATGAAATTCGATGTGCGCTACTATCTGGTCGCAATCCTGTTTATTTTGTTCGATCTGGAAACGGCATTCTTTTTCCCATGGGGCGTTGCAATGCGCGACCTGGGCTGGGCCGGTTTCGTCACGATGATGGTGTTCATCGCTGAATTCGTGGTCGGATTTTGGTACATTTGGAAGAAAGGTGCCCTTGACTGGGAATAAGCCATGGCTATTGAAGGCGTATTAAGCGAAGGTTTCATCACCACCTCGGCCGACAAGCTGATCAACTGGGCGCGCACCGGGTCTATGTTCCCGATGACGTTCGGTCTGGCCTGCTGTGCGGTCGAAATGATGCATGTGGGCGCAGCCCGCTACGATATGGACCGTTTCGGCGTCGTGTTTCGTCCGTCGCCGCGTCAGTCCGACGTCATGATCGTTGCCGGCACCCTGTGCAACAAGATGGCGCCGGCCCTGCGCAAGGTCTACGACCAGATGGCGGAGCCACGCTGGGTCATTTCGATGGGTTCCTGCGCCAATGGCGGCGGGTACTACCATTACTCCTATTCCGTGGTGCGCGGTTGCGACCGCATCGTGCCCGTCGACGTGTATGTGCCTGGCTGTCCTCCGACCGCTGAAGCCTTGCTGTACGGCATCATGCAGTTGCAGAACAAGATCAAGCGTACCAGCACGATCGCACGCTAACGGGGCCGCTTCAGATTATGACAACACATTTAGAAGTATTGCAAAACGCCCTCGGCACTGCCCTGGGCGATCGCGTTAGCACGACGGTAACGCTGGGCGAAGTCACCTTGCAGGTCAAGGCGGAAGACTACCTGGCCGTGATGCTGACCCTGCGCGACGATCCGGCCCTGCATTTCGAGCAATTGATCGATCTGTGCGGCGTCGACTATTCGACCTATGGCGATGGCACCTGGGATGGCCTGCGTTACGCGGCCGTGTCGCACTTGCTGTCGGTCAAGCACAACTGGCGCGTGCGCGTGCGCGTGTTCGCACCGGACGACGACATGCCGCTGCTGCCTTCCGTGGTGAGCATCTGGCGTGCCGTCAACTGGTACGAGCGCGAAGCATTTGACCTGCTGGGCATCCTCTTCGAAGGCCACAACGACTTGCGCCGCCTGCTGACCGACTACGGTTTCATCGGCCATCCGTTCCGCAAGGATTTCCCCGTCTCCGGCTATGTCGAGATGCGCTACGATCCGGAACAAAAGCGCGTGATTTACCAGCCCGTGACGATCGAGCCGCGGGAAAACGTGCCGCGCGTGATCCGCGAAGAACATTACGGGATGAAATAATGGCTGAGATTAAGAACTACACCCTGAACTTTGGGCCACAGCATCCGGCCGCGCACGGTGTGCTGCGCCTGGTGCTGGAGATGGATGGCGAAGTCATCCAGCGCGCCGACCCGCATATCGGCCTGCTGCACCGCGCCACCGAAAAGCTGGCCGAGCAGAAGACCTATCTGCAATCCGTGCCGTACATGGACCGTCTCGACTATGTGTCGATGATGTGCAATGAACACGCGTACGTGATGGCCATCGAAAAGATGCTGGGCCTGGAAGTGCCGCTGCGCGCGCAATACATCCGCGTCATGTTCGACGAGATGACGCGCATCCTGAATCACCTGATGTGGCTCGGCACCCACGCGCTGGACGTTGGCGCCATGGGCCCGTTCCTGTATTGCTTCCGCGACCGCGAAGACTTGTTCGACGCCTACGAGGCGGTGTCGGGCGCGCGCATGCACGCGGCCTACTACCGTCCGGGCGGCGTCTACCGCGACCTGCCGGACGCGATGCCGCAGCACAAGGCCTCGATCATCCGCAACGCAAAAGCGATCGGCAAGCTCAATGAAAACCGCCAGGGTTCGCTGCTGGACTTCATCGAAGACTTCGCGCGCCGCTTCCCGAACTCGGTGGACGAGTACGAAACCCTGCTGACCGACAACCGTATCTGGAAACAGCGCACGGTCGGCATCGGCGTGGTCTCGCCGGAAGATGCGCTGGCCATGGGCTTTACGGGCGCCATGCTGCGCGGCTCGGGCGTGCAGTGGGACTTGCGCAAGAAACAGCCGTACGAAGTGTACGACCTGATGGATTTCGACATCCCTATCGGCACCAACGGCGATTGCTACGACCGTTACCTGGTCCGCGTGGAAGAGTTGCGCCAGTCGAACCGCATCATCAAGCAATGCGTGGAGTGGCTGCGCAACAATGAAGGTCCTGTCATGACCAGCAACCGCAAGGTGGCGCCTCCGGGTCGCGTCGACATGAAGACCAACATGGAATCCCTGATTCACCACTTCAAGCTGTTTACGGAAGGTTTCCACGTGCCGCCAGGCGAGGCCTACAGCGCCGTGGAACACCCGAAGGGCGAGTTCGGCGTGTACCTGGTGTCCGATGGCGCCAACAAGCCGTACCGCATGAAACTGCGCGCGCCAGACTACGCCCACTTGCAGTCGCTCGACGAAATGGCGCGTGGGCACATGCTTGCCGACGCCGTGACCATCATCGGGACGCAAGACATCGTGTTCGGCAGTATTGACCGCTAAGAGGCAAAAAGTATGTTGTTATCAGAGCAATGCTATAAGAAAATTGACCGCGAGCTGGCCAAGTATCCGGCCGACCAGCGTCAGTCGGCCGTCATGGCCGCGCTGGCCCATGCCCAGGATGAACTGGGCTGGCTGGCGCCGGAAACCATGAAGGAACTGGCCGACTACATCGGCATGCCGGCGATTGCCGTGCAGGAAGTGGCCACGTTCTACAATATGTACAACGTGAAACCCGTGGGCAAGCACAAGATCACCGTGTGCACCAACCTGCCATGCGCCCTGTCGGGCGGCGTGCGCGCTGCCGAGTACCTGAAGCAGAAACTGGGTATCGATTTCCGCGAAACCACCGCAGACGGCCAGTTCACCCTGGTTGAAGGCGAGTGCATGGGTGCTTGCGGCGATGCGCCTGTCTTGCTGGTCAGTAATAAAACCATGTGCAGCTGGATGTCGAACGAGAAGATCGACGCCATGCTGGAGGAACTCAAGAAATGACGTCACTCCACAACCGCCATATCGATCCATTGATCCTGAAGGATCTGGATGGCAAGAACTGGCATTTGCAAGATTATGTGAACCGCGGCGGCTACAGCGCCCTGCGGCGTATCCTGGAAGAGAAAATCACGCCGGAACAGATCATCGCCGACCTCAAGGCGTCGTCCTTGCGCGGCCGTGGCGGCGCGGGTTTCCCTACCGGCTTGAAGTGGAGCTTCATGCCGCGCCAGTTCCCGGGCCAGAAATACCTCGTCTGCAATACAGATGAAGGCGAGCCGGGCACTTTCAAGGACCGCGACATCATTCGTTACAATCCCCATGCCCTGATCGAAGGCATGGCCATTGGCGCTTATGCGATGGGCATCACCGTGGGCTACAACTATATCCACGGCGAGATCTTCCAGGAATACCTGCGTTTCGAAGAAGCGCTGGAAGAGGCGCGCGCCGCCGGTTTCCTGGGCGACAAGATCATGGGCAGCGAGTTCTCGTTCCAGTTGCATGCGCACCATGGTTATGGCGCCTACATCTGCGGCGAAGAAACGGCCTTGCTCGAATCGCTGGAAGGCAAGAAAGGCCAGCCGCGCTTCAAGCCGCCTTTCCCTGCCTCGTTTGGCCTGTACGGCAAGCCGACGACGATCAACAACACGGAAACCTTCGCGGCCGTGCCCTTCGTGCTGAACATCGGCCCAGAGAAATACCTGGCGATGGGCAAGCCGAACAATGGCGGTTCGAAGATCTTCTCGATCTCGGGCGACGTGGAAAAACCGGGCAACTACGAAGTGCCGCTCGGCACCCCGTTTGCGACCCTGCTGGAACTGGCAGGCGGCATGCGCGGTGGCAAAAAGATCAAGGCCGTGATCCCTGGCGGTTCGTCCGCTCCGGTGATCCGCGGCGACATTATGATGCAGACCGACCTGGACTACGACTCGATCGCGAAAGCCGGTTCGATGTTGGGTTCGGGCGCCGTCATCGTGATGGACGAAACACGCTGCATGGTAAAGGCGCTGGAACGCCTGTCCTACTTCTATTTTGAAGAATCGTGCGGCCAGTGTACGCCTTGCCGTGAAGGCACAGGCTGGATGTACCGCATGGTGCACCGCATCGAGCAGGGGCAGGGTCGTCCAGACGACCTGGACATGCTCAACTCGATCGCCGACAACATCCAGGGCCGCACGATTTGCGCGCTGGGCGATGCGGCTGCCATGCCGGTACGGGCCTTCATTAAGAATTTCCGTGAAGAATTTGAATATCATATCGAGCACAAGCATTGCTTAGTGCCCGCATATATCTAAGCTGCGTCAGGTAACGATCACCATGGTTGAAATCGAAATAGACGGCAAAAAAGTCGAAGTCCCTGCTGGTAGCATGGTGATGGACGCCGCCAACAAATTGGGAACCTACATTCCGCACTTCTGCTATCACAAGAAATTGTCGATCGCAGCGAACTGCCGCATGTGCCTGGTCGAAGTGGAAAAGGCGCCCAAGCCTTTGCCCGCTTGTGCGACCCCGGTCAGTGCCGGCATGATCGTGCGCTCCGCCAGCGATAAAGCTGTGCAGGCGCAAAAGTCGGTCATGGAATTCTTGCTGATTAACCACCCGCTCGATTGCCCTATCTGCGATCAGGGCGGCGAATGCCAGTTGCAAGACTTGGCAGTGGGCTACGGCAAGAGCGAATCGCGCTACAAGGAAGACAAGCGCGTTGTGACGCCGAAGGAAGCCGGTCCGCTGGTTTCCATGCAGGAAATGTCGCGCTGCATCCAGTGCACCCGTTGCGTACGCTTTGGCCAGGAAGTGGCCGGCGTGATGGAGCTGGGCATGATCGGCCGCGGCGAACACTCGGAAATCGTGTCCTTCGTCGGCCAGTCCGTCGACTCGGAACTGTCGGGCAACATGATCGACCTGTGCCCGGTTGGCGCACTGACGTCGAAGCCGTTCCGCTACAGCGCCCGTACGTGGGAACTGTCGCGCCGCAAATCGGTCAGCCCGCATGACGGCCTCGGTACGAACCTGATCGTGCAAGTGAAAGCTGGCAAGGTCAAGCGTGTACTGCCGCTGGAAAACGAAGCCGTCAACGAATGCTGGATCTCGGACAAGGACCGTTTCTCGTACGAAGCGCTGGACAGTGCCGAACGCCTGACGACCCCGATGCTGAAACAAGGCAACGAGTGGAAAGAAGTCGATTGGCAAACCGCGCTGGAATACGTGGCGCACGGCCTGAAAAACATCAAGCACGAACATGGCGCCGACGCTATCGCCGCGCTGGCAACGCCGCACTCGACCGTCGAAGAGCTGGTCCTGCTGCAAAAAGTGGCCAACGGTCTCGGTTCCGAGAACGTCGACTTCCGCCTGCGCCAGACCGACTTCGCGCTCGACGCGAATGTGAAACCATGGCTGGGCATGCCGATCAGCGAATTTGGCCAGATCAAGCGCGCCTTCGTCATCGGCTCGTTCCTGCGCAAGGATCACCCATTGCTGGCCACGCGTTTGCGCGCGTCCGTCAAGGGCGGCGCCAAGCTGTCGATCCTGCACGCCTCCGACGATGATCAACTGATCACCATCGCCAACAAGATGATCGTGGCGCCAAGCGATTGGCTGGCGGCCTTGTCGGAAGTGGTTGTCGCCGTTGCCAAAGCCAAAGAAATCGCCGCGCCAGCCGGTTTCGAAGCGGTCGCCGCTTCGGACGTGGCAACGGCCATCGCCGCCAGCCTGATGGCTGGCGACCATGGCGCTGTGCTGCTGGGTAACGCGGCAACGCAACACCCGCAAGCGTCGCAACTGCATGCTGCCGCGCAATGGATCGCCGAACAGACGGGCGCCAAGCTCGGCTACCTGACGGAAGCGGCCAACACGGTTGGCGCGCACCTGGTCGCCAAGCCGCGCGCCAACGTGCAAGCTGCGTTTGCCGTACCGAAAAAAGCCTACGTGCTGCTGCACGCCGAGCCGGAACTCGATGCCGCCAATCCGCAAGCGGCCCGCGCCGCCCTGGATGGCGCCGACATGGTCGTGGCCATGTCCGCCTTCAAGCACGGCATGGAGTACGCCGATGTCTTGCTGCCGATCTCGCCGTTCGCCGAAACCTCGGGTACCTTCGTGAACTGCGAAGGCCGCGCGCAAAGCTTCAACGGCACCGTGAAACCGCTGGCGGAAACCCGCCCGGCCTGGAAAGTGCTGCGCGTCCTGGGCAACATCCTGGGCCTGGCCGGTTTCGACTACGACACCTCCGAAGCGATCCGCGACGAAGCGTTTGGTGCCGGCGTGACCGATCTGTCGGCACAGCTGAACAACATCGCCAAGAACGCACCGGAAGCGGCAACGTACGCACCGGCTTCGCCAGCGCTGCAACGCATCGCCGACGTGCCGATCTACTTCGCCGACGCGCTGGTACGCCGTTCCGAACCTTTGCAACGCACGGTCGATGGCGCCGCGCCGCAAGCACACCTGTCCGCCGAACTGGCTGGCAAGCTGGGCATCAAGGCGGGCGACAAGGTCAAAGTGGCGCAAGGCTCCGGCAGCGCCATCCTGGTGGCGGCAATTCACGCCGGCCTGCCAGCCAATGTGGTCAAGGTGTCGGCGGCGCATGCCTCGACGGCTGGCCTGGGCGGCATGTTCGGTGACATCACAGTTGAAACAGCAGAGGGGAAAATCTGATGGCTCTGCCTGAATTTGTAAACGTCATCAACAGCAGTGGCCAGGATTTGCTGGGCGGCTCGTGGCCGTTCTTCTGGACCCTGATCAAGATCCTGTGCGTGCTGCTGCCGCTGATGGGCCTGGTTGCCTACCTGACCTTGTGGGAACGCAAGCTGATCGGCTGGATCCAGATCCGTGTCGGCCCGAACCGCGTAGGCCCTTTGGGCTTGCTGCAGCCGATCGCCGATGCGCTGAAACTCTTGTTCAAAGAGATCATCATCCCGTCCAAGGCCGCCAAAGGCCTGTTCGTGATTGGCCCGATCATGACCATCATGCCGGCCCTGGCCGCCTGGTCGGTCGTGCCCTTCGGTCCGCAAGCCGTGCTGGCCAACGTCAACGCGGGCTTGCTGATGCTGCTGGCGATTACCTCGATGGAAGTCTACGGCATCATCATCGCCGGCTGGGCCTCGAACTCGAAGTACTCGTTCATGGGCGCCATGCGCGCTTCGGCACAGATGATTTCGTATGAAATCCCGATGGGCTTCGTGATGGTCATCGTGCTGATGGTCTCGGGCAGCCTGAACTTCATCGACATCGTCGGCGGCCAGCAAATCGGCTACTTCGCCGACAAGGGCGTGAACTTCCTGTCGTGGAACTGGCTGCCGCTGCTGCCGATGTTCGTCATCTACATGGTGTCGGGCCTGGCTGAAGCCAACCGTCACCCGTTCGACGTCGTCGAGGGCGAGTCGGAAATCGTTGCCGGCCACATGGTCGAGTACTCGGGCATGGCCTACGCCATGTTCATGCTGGCCGAATACGCCAACATGATCCTGATCGGCGCGCTGACTTCGCTCATGTTCCTCGGTGGCTGGTCCGCACCATTTGCTTTCCTCGAGTTCTGGGGTGGTTTCGGCGGCTTCTTCTGGCTGTTCGCGAAAACCTTCTTCATCGTCTCGGTGTTCATCTGGGTGCGCGGTACTTTCCCACGCTACCGTTATGACCAGATCATGCGCCTGGGCTGGAAAGTATTTATCCCGTTGACGCTGGTCTACCTGGTCTTCGTCGCTGCCTGGATGCAGACATCCTGGAATATTTGGAAGTAAGAGAGTGCATACGAATGGATAAGGTAAAAGATTTCTTCAGCAGCCTCTTGTTAGGCGAGCTGATCAAGGGCATGGCGCTGACAGGCAAGTACATGTTTTCGCGCAAGATCACGGTGCAATTCCCGGAAGAGAAGACACCGATCTCGCCGCGTTTCCGTGGCTTGCACGCGCTGCGCCGCTACCCGAACGGCGAGGAACGTTGCATCGCCTGCAAACTGTGCGAAGCGGTTTGCCCGGCGATGGCCATCACGATCGAATCGGAACAGCGTGACGACGGCTCGCGCCGTACCACGCGTTACGATATTGACTTGACCAAGTGCATCTTCTGCGGTTTCTGCGAAGAGTCCTGCCCGGTCGATTCGATCGTCGAGACGCAAATCCTGGAATACCACGGCGAGAAACGCGGGGATTTGTATTACACGAAAGAGATGTTGCTGGCCGTAGGTGATCGTTATGAAAATGACATCGCCGCTGCGCGCGCCGCCGACGCACCTTATCGCTGATGGATGCGCCGCAGCTGAGAGGCTGCGGCGCGCCCCTCGTTCATCTGTACGTCTATTGGGTTTTTTATGGACTTTAAAACAATTTTGTTTTACGCCTTCGCGCTGATCTTGATTCTGGCAGCGACGCGCGTCATCACGGCCCGTAATCCGGTCCACGCAGTACTGTTCCTGGTACTGTCCTTCTTTTCCGCGGCGGGCATCTGGATGCTGCTGCAAGCTGAATTCCTGGCCATCGTGCTGGTATTGGTGTACGTCGGCGCCGTGATGGTGCTGTTCCTCTTCGTGGTCATGATGCTCGATATCAATATCGACCGCATGCGCGAGGGCTTCTGGGGCTATCTGCCTTTGTCGGTGACGGTGGGCGTGATCATTGTGCTGGAAATGGCCGCCGTCCTGTGGCACGGTTTCCGCAACTTTGCGCCTAGCATCGCTCCGGTCAACGTCAACCTGGGCGGCACCAAGGAACTGGGTCTGCTGATCTACACGAAATACGTGTTTGCCTTCGAGATCGCCGCCGTCGTGCTGCTGGTGGCCATCGTTGCCGCGGTCGCGCTGACCCTGCGCAAACGCAAGGACACCAAGCATTTCGCTCCAGGCGATGCCGTGCGCGTCAAGCGCAACGACCGCCTGAAGATCATCAAGATGGACGCGGTTGTCGAGCGTCCTGCGGCTGAGCCGGAAGTTAAGGAGGCACCATGACATTATCGCTCACACATTTTCTGGTCCTGGGCGCGATCCTGTTCGCAATCTCGATCGTCGGTATTTTCCTGAACCGCAAGAACATCATCGTATTGCTGATGGCAATCGAATTGATGCTGCTGGCGGTGAATATGAATTTCATCGCGTTCTCCCATTTCATGGGCGACGCGGCCGGTCAGATCTTCGTTTTCTTCATCCTGACGGTTGCCGCCGCTGAGTCGGCTATCGGTCTGGCTATTCTGGTGGTGATGTTCCGTAATCTGGATACCATCAACGTCGAAGACCTGGACAGCCTCAAAGGCTGATGTTTTTCAGACTCGATCTCTCGAATAATAACGATTAAGGTTCATCATGGCGGGGCAACTCCTCAACCCTAACCTCCTTCTTGCCGTACCGCTGGCGCCGCTGGCCGGTGCCGCGATTGCAGGCTTGCTTGGCACCCAGTTCCTGGGTAATTTGGTCGGACGCAAGACGTCGCATACCGCGACGATCCTGGGCGTACTGATTGCGTTCATCCTGTCCGTGCAGACACTGCTGGCAGTGATGGATGGCGCGACATTCAATGGCACGATCTATAACTGGATGACGATCGGCACCCTGAAGATGGAAGTGGGCTTCCAGATCGATTCGCTGTCGGCGATGATGATGTGCGTGGTCACCTTCGTCTCCCTGATGGTGCACATCTACACGATCGGCTACATGAAGGACGACGAAGGCTACAACCGCTTCTTCGCCTACATCTCGCTGTTCACGTTCTCGATGCTGATGCTGGTCATGGCCAACAACTTCCTGCAACTGTTCTTCGGTTGGGAAGCCGTGGGCCTGGTCTCCTACCTGCTGATCGGTTTCTGGTACCAGCGTCCGACGGCCATCGTGGCCAACATGAAGGCATTCTTGGTCAACCGCGTGGGCGACTTCGGCTTTATCCTCGGTATCGGCCTGCTGCTGGCATTTGCCGGCACCATGAACTACCAGGAAGTGTTCGCCAAGAAAGACGAACTGGCGCTGTTGACGATGCCGGGTACCGACTGGGCCCTGCTGACCGTGGCCTGCATCTGCCTGTTCATCGGCGCGATGGGCAAGTCGGCGCAGTTCCCGCTGCACGTGTGGTTGCCTGACTCGATGGAAGGTCCTACCCCGATCTCGGCACTGATTCACGCCGCGACGATGGTGACGGCCGGTATCTTCATGGTCTCGCGCATGTCGCCGCTGTTCGAACTGTCCGACACGGCACTGTCCTTCATCCTCGTGATCGGCTCCATCACGGCGCTGTTCATGGGCTTTTTGGGCATCATCCAGAACGACATCAAGCGCGTCGTCGCTTACTCGACCCTGTCGCAGCTCGGCTACATGACCGTCGCGCTCGGTTCGTCCGCCTACTCCGTGGCCGTGTTCCACCTGATGACGCACGCATTCTTCAAGGCACTGCTGTTCCTGGGCGCCGGTTCCGTCATCATCGGCATGCACCACGACCAGGACATCCGCAACATGGGCGGCCTGCGCAAATACATGCCGATCACGTGGATCACGTCCCTGATCGGTTCGCTGGCCCTGATCGGCACGCCGCTGTTCTCCGGTTTCTACTCGAAAGACAGCATCATCGAAGCCGTCGAAGCGACGCACATCTGGGGCGCTGGCTTTGCCCAGTTCGCCGTGCTGGCTGGCGTGTTCGTTACGGCCTTCTACTCGTTCCGCATGTACTTCCTCGTCTTCCATGGCAAGGAACGTTTCGGCCAGGCGCATGCGCACGGTCATGACGACCATCACGCGCCTGCGGCCAAGCATGATTCGGACGCACACGATGAAGAAGAGGAAGACGACCACGGCCACCATGGCCTGGAACCTGGCCAGAAGCCGCACGAGTCCCCATTCGTCGTCTGGTTCCCGCTGGTGATGCTGGCGATCCCGTCGCTGATCATCGGCTACCTGACGATCGGCCCGATGCTGCATGGCGATTTCTTCAAGGGCGTGATCTTCGTCGGCGAAAACCATCCAGCAATGGAAGAGTTGTCGCATGAATTCCATGGCGCAATGGCGATGGCGATCCACGGCCTGTCGACGGCACCGTTCTGGCTGGCATTGTCCGGCGTGGTGGCAGCCTACTACTGCTACATGGTCAACCCGCGCGTACCGGCCTGGTTCTTTGCCAAGTTCCACGCGATCCACACCCTGCTGGACAACAAGTACTACATGGACAAGTTCAATGAAGTCGTGTTCGCCGGCGGTGCCCGCTTGCTGGGTAATGGCCTGTGGAACTTCGGTGACAAGAAGCTGATCGATGGCCTGCTGGTCAACGGTAGCGCCAAGGTCGTCGCCTGGCTGTCCTCGCTGTCGCGAGTGCTGCAGACCGGCTACATCTATCACTATGCATTCGTGATGATCCTGGGCGTGCTGGGCTTCCTGATCTATTTCCTGCCATTCTGGCCCGCTAAGTAAGCTGACCTGATAAAAGAATACTGAGAACCATGATGCAGTCTACGATTTCTACATTACCTCCTTACCTGAGTCTGTCGATCTGGGTGCCGATCATTTGCGGCGTCCTGGTCCTGGCTCTCGGCCGTGACAGCAAAGCGGGCTTTACCCGCTGGCTGTCGCTGGCTGGCGCCGTGCTCAGCATGCTGTGCACCTTGCCGCTGATCCAGCATTTCGACAACGCCGCACACGGCATGCAATTCGTCGAAAAAGCGCCGTGGATAGCAACCTTCAATATCTGGTACTCGCTGGGTATCGACGGCCTGTCGCTGTGGTTCGTGCCGCTGACGGCCTTTATCACCGTCATCGTCGTCATTTCGGCCTGGCAAGTGATCGAGAAGCGCATCGCCCAGTACATGGGCTCCTTCCTGATCCTGTCTGGCCTGATGATCGGCGTGTTCTGCGCGCTGGACGGCTTGCTGTTCTACTTCTTCTTTGAAGCAACCCTGATCCCGATGTTCATCATCATCGGTATCTGGGGCGGTTCGAACCGTGTATACGCGTCGTTCAAGTTCTTCCTGTACACCTTCTTCGGTTCGCTGCTGACCCTGGTTGCCATCATCTACCTGCGCAATGTGTCGGGCACCTTCGACATCCTGGCCTGGCACGCGTTCAAGCTGACGATGAACGAACAGATCTTCATCTTCCTGGCCTTCCTGATGGCGTTTGCCGTCAAGGTGCCGATGTTCCCCGTCCACACGTGGTTGCCGGACGTCCACGTGGAAGCGCCTACGGGCGGTTCCGCCGTGCTGGCCGCCATCATGCTGAAACTGGGCGCCTACGGCTTCCTGCGTTTTTCGCTGCCGATCACGCCGGACGCCAGCCACTACCTGTCGGGCTTCATGATCGCCTTGTCGCTGATCGCCGTCATCTACATCGGTCTGGTTGCCCTGGTGCAAACCGACATGAAAAAACTGGTCGCCTATTCGTCGATCGCGCACATGGGTTTCGTGACCCTGGGCTTCTTCATGTTCAACGACATCTCGGTGCAGGGCGGTATCGTGCAGATGGTCTCGCACGGCTTCATCTCCGGCGCGATGTTCCTGTGCATCGGCGTGCTGTATGACCGCATGCATACCCGCAACATCGCCGACTACGG
Organism: Janthinobacterium sp. OK676; assembly: GCF_900103595.1. NCBI lineage: Bacteria > Pseudomonadati > Pseudomonadota > Betaproteobacteria > Burkholderiales > Oxalobacteraceae > Janthinobacterium > Janthinobacterium sp. OK676. The sequence goes on along the minus strand of NZ_FNHA01000002.1, from coordinate 61,484 downwards.
CGGCGTCGTGAACCGCATGCCGAAATTTGCCGCCTTCTTCGTACTGTTCTCGATGGCCAACTGCGGTCTGCCAGCGACGTCCGGCTTTGTCGGCGAGTTCATGGTGATCCTGGGCGCGGTGAAATTCAACTTCTGGATTGGTCTGCTGGCTGCAACGGCGCTGATCTGGGGCGCGGCGTACTCGCTGTGGATGGCCAAGCGCGTGGTGTTCGGCAAGATCAAGAACAAGCATGTGGCCGAACTGACCGACATCAACAAGCGTGAATTCTTCATGCTTGCTGTGCTGGCCATCGCCGTGCTCGTGATGGGTCTGTACCCAGCCCCGTTCACCGACACGATGCAAACTTCGGTTGCTGACCTGCTGCAGCATGTCGCCACCAGCAAGTTGCCTTAAATAGAAGACCGATAACATGACTAATGCACCTAATCTGGTACCGCTGTACGCGGAAATCTTTCTGCTGATCGCCACGTCGGCGCTCTTGCTGATCGATATGTTCTTGCCTGCGGCGAAGCGTTCGATCACCTATGCGCTGTCCCTGCTGACCCTGGCAGGCTGCGCCTTGCTGACCGTGGGCGACTTCAACGCGGGCACCACGGTCTACACGTTCCACAACATGTTCGTGTCGGACCCGATGTCGCAGCTGCTGAAACTGTTCTCGTACGGCGCCGTGGCGCTGACCCTGATCTACTCGCGTGCCTACGCCACCGACCGCAACATGCTGTCGGGCAACCTGGGCGGCGAGTTCTACGTGCTGGCCCTGTTTGCACTGCTGGGCCAGATGATCATGATCTCGGCCAACAACTTCCTGATCATCTACCTGGGTCTGGAACTGATGTCGCTGTCGCTGTACGCACTGATCGCCCTGCGCCGTGACAACGCCAAGGCCACGGAAGCGGCCATGAAATACTTCATCCTGGGCGCGCTGGCTTCCGGTTTCATGTTGTACGGTATCTCGATGCTGTACGGCGCCTCCGGCACCCTGGACCTGGGCGAACTGCGCGTGGCGCTGGAAAACGGCAAGACCAACGGTACCATCATGGTCTTCGGCCTGGTGTTCCTCGTTGCCGGCCTGGCCTTCAAACTGGGCGTCGTGCCATTCCACATGTGGGTGCCTGACGTGTATCAAGGTTCGCCGACGGCAGTGACCCTGCTGCTGGGCGCGGCGCCGAAACTGGCGGCTTTCGCCATCACCCTGCGCTTGCTGGCCGAAGGCTTGCTGCCGATGGCGCATGACTGGCAGCAAATGCTGCTGGTGCTGGCCGTGATGTCGCTGGCCATTGGTAACTTCACCGCCATTGCACAGACGAATCTGAAACGCATGTTGGCGTACTCGACCATCGCGCAAATGGGTTTCGTTCTGCTGGGTCTGCTGTCCGGTACCGTTGACGCACCGAACAACACCCTGAACGCGGCTGGCGCAGCCACCGCCTACGGCGCCTCGCTGTACTACGTCATCACCTACGTGTTCACCACCCTGGGTACCTTTGGCGTGATCATGTTGTTGGCACGTAATGGTTTCGAAGCAGAAGAACTGGCCGACTTCAAGGGCCTGGGCAAACGCAGCCCGATCTTCGCGCTGGTGATGACCCTGTTCATGTTCTCGCTGGCTGGCGTGCCGCCGCTGATGGGCTTCATGGCCAAGTACTCGGTGCTGGCCTCCGTGCTGGCCACGGGCCAGCTGTGGCTGACCATCGCCGCCGTGCTGTTCTCGCTGATCGGCGCCTTCTACTATCTGCGCGTCGTGAAAATGATGTGGTTCGACGAGCCGACGGATAGCAACGCACTGGTCGTGCATGGCGACATGCGCGTCGTGCTGGCACTGAACGGCGTGTTCGTCCTGGCGCTGGGCGTGATGCCTGAAAGTATCCTGGCGGCCTGCGCTTCGGCCATCACCAAGACCCTGGCGTCCTGACCGATGGATGTCACCGTCTCGAGCTGGCTGGTGATCGCCCTGGGCATCCTGGGCGCCAACCTGCCTTTCCTGAACGAGAAGCTGTTTGCCGCCGTGCCCCTGAAAAAGGCGGCGCAGGCGGAGCAGGGCTGGCGCAAGCCGCTGGCGCTGCGCCTGCTGGAGATGGTGATTCTGTATTTCATCGTCGGCGCCGTGGCCTTCGCGCTCGAAGCGCGCATCGGCAACGGTTTCCCGCAGACGTGGGAGTTCTATGCCATCACCGGCTGTCTGTTCCTGGTGCTGGCTTTCCCAGGTTTTGTCGGACGCTATCTGCGCAAACGCCGTTAGCAACAACGACCGAAAGCGGCGCCTCTGGCGCCGTTTTTTTATTGAATAAAGGAATTCCATGGATACCCAAGCCACTGATACGCAATTGATTGAAACCAAGGTGGATGGCGAGCTCGTCTACCAGGGCGGCTTCCTGCGCGTACAGCGCGACCGTGTCGCCCTGCCTGACGGCAAGATTACGGCGCGCGAATTCGTCCTGCATCCGGGCGCCGTCGTCATCCTGCCGCTGCTCGACGATGGCACGGTGCTGATGGAGCGCCAGTACCGCTATCCGCTGGACCGGGTCTTCATTGAATTCCCGGCCGGCAAGATCGACGCGGGCGAGTCGCACCTGGCGTGCGCCCAGCGCGAGTTGCTGGAAGAGACGGGCTACACGGCCAGCGACTGGCAATTCGTGTCCACCATCCACAACGCCATCGCCTATTCCGACGAACACCTCGAGCTGTTCCTGGCGCGCGGCCTGGTCGCCGGCGAACGCCAGCTCGATGAAGGCGAATTCCTCGAGACATTTACGGCCACCGTGCCGCAGCTGCTCGACTGGGTCAAGGATGGCACGATCACGGACGTGAAGACCGTCATCGGTATTTTCTGGCTCGACAAGATCACCAGCGGCGTGTGGCAGCCGGCCTGATACAGCGCATGCGCACGGCAATCTTCCTGCTGCTGGCCGGTGCCGTCCTGGACGCGCGGGCGGCGACGCGCACGCCGTTCCAGGTGCGCTGCGAAGACACGATCAGCAAGACGGTGTCCGTGCTGACGGCGCAGCAGAACGGTTATTCCATCGACACGCATCTGCCGTACAAGGCCCTGACGGTGATGAAGGGTACGGCGCGCGCCAACACTTGGGTGCTGGGTTTGACGAAGACGGATTCGCGCGTGGCCATCGCCCTGGCCGGTCCCATGCTGCAAGACCCGGCCAGCGGCTATGAATGCGTGGCGCCGCAGATTGCCGTGTCCCTCACGTATGCGCCTGTGGTGATCTATATCGGCCGCGAGTTTGCCCCCGGCACTTGCGCGTATGATGAGATACTCGCGCACGAGCTGCGACACATGAAGACCTATATGGAACACTTGCCGCGCGTGGAAAAGACCGTGCGCGCGGCGCTGGCCAGGCGCTTCGAGGCGCGGCCCCTGTACGCGCCCAGCGGCACGGCAAAGGCGGCGCTGGCGCGCGAGATCGACACGGGCTGGTTGCCGTACATCAAGGCCGAAATGCGCAAGGTGGAAACCTTGCAGGCGGCTATCGATTCTCCACAGGAATATGCGCGCCTGGGCAAGGCGTGCAAAGGTGAAATCCAGAACATCCTGGCGGGCAAGGCAGCGCCCGCCAACTAGACAAGGAATGGCATGACAGCAGCACCGAATACCATCCGCTATTTTGCGCTGATCCCCGCCTCCGGCGTGGGCGCGCGCATGGAGGCGGGCAGTCCCAAGCAATATTTGACCATCGCCGGCAAACCCATGCTGCGCCACGCGCTCGACGCCTTTCTTGCCAGCCCCCTGATCGCGCATACCTATGTCGTCGTCAGCGCCGACGATGGCGTGATCGACACGGTCGTGCCGGCGCAGGGCGTCACTGTGCTGCGCTGCGGCGGCGCCACGCGCATGGAAAGCATCCTCAACGGCTTGCACGCCATGCATGGCAGCATCGCTGCCCACGACCAGGTGCTGGTGCACGACGCGGCGCGGCCCGGCCTGACGCCGGCGTTGATCGAAAAGCTTATTACCGAAGTCGGTGGACATCCGGCCGGCGGCTTGCTGGCCTTGCCCGTGGTCGACACCGTCAAGCGGGCGGGGCAGGGCAGCCTGTCGGCGCAGACGGTACCGCGCGACGGCCTGTGGCTGGCGCAGACGCCGCAAATGTTCAGCTATGCGCTGCTGCACAAAGCTTTGTCCGAAGCGCCCGACCCGCAAGCGATCACGGACGACGCCAGCGCCGTCGAAGCGCTGGGCCTGGCACCCAGATTGGTCGAGGGCCACCCGCGCAACCTGAAGGTGACCCTGCCGCGCGACATCCACACGGCCGAGCTGTATTTGGCCCATCCTTGAATTCCTGAGAGACCCGCATGAACCCAACGACTCCCGACCTCCCATTTCGCATCGGCCAGGGCTACGACTGCCACGCGCTGGTGGAAAACCGCGACCTGATCATCGGCGGCGTGAAGATTCCCCATCACCTGGGCTTGCTCGGCCATTCCGACGCGGACGTATTGCTGCACGCGATTACCGACGCCATCTTCGGCGCCGCCGCCCTGGGCGACATCGGCCGCCATTTCCCCGACACGGACGCGCAATTCAAGGGCGCCGATTCGCGCACACTGCTGCGCGAAGCCGTGCGCCGCGTGCAAGCGACCGGCTATGTGATCGGCAACATCGACGCCACCATCATCGCCCAGCGCCCGAAGATGGCGCCGCACATCGCCGCCATGTGCGCCAACGTGGCCGAAGACCTGGGGGTATCCGTGGGGCAGGTCAACATCAAGGCCAAGACGAATGAAAAGCTCGGCTATCTGGGCCGGGAAGAGGGCATCGCGGCCGAAGCCGTGGCCTTGCTGTTGCGGGCCTGAACAGGCGGCGCGTCCGCCGTGTAATTTGTGCTATTTTTAGAAGGCGGCGCGATGGCGAAGACCATCCCGGCCGCCTTTTTTCATTGACGACACAGGAGAATTCCGCATGCCTATCATCAAGCGCACACACCTTGCCACCGCATTGCTGCTGGGAGTCTTCGCGGCGTCCGCCTTGCCCGCCCACGCCGAGCTGCCAGCCACGGGCGAGCCGCCCGCCGCCAAACAGGGCTGGAAGGCCGAGACCGTCGCGCAGGGCGTGCGCCAGCCGTGGGGCATCGCCTGGCTGGGCGAGGGACGCGCGCTCGTCACCAGCAAGCAGGGGACCTTGCACCTGCTGAACGGCAACAAGTTCGAGGACGTGGCGCTGGAAGGCATGCCCAAGGTGTTTACGGGTGGGCAGGGCGGCTTGCTCGATATCGTCATTCACCCGCAGGATGCGGGCAAGCCGAATCCACGCGTCTACATGACGGTGTCGACGGGCACCAATGACGCCAACCGCACGACCCTCGTGCGCGGCGTGTTCGACGGCAAGAAGGTGACGGGCATCCAGACCCTGTTCAAGGTGGCCACGGACAAGAGCGGCGGCCAGCATTTCGGTTCGCGTTTGCTGTGGCTGCCGGACGGCACTTTGCTGATGAGCGTGGCCGATGGCGGCAACCCGCCGCTGCGCATCGGCGACCGCCTGGCGCGCGAGCAGGCGCAAAACCTGGCCACGCACCAGGGCTCCATCCTGCGCCTGACGGAAGAGGGAAAACCGGCGCCCGGCAATCCGCTGGCGGCCAAGGGCGCCTTGCCGGAAATCTGGTCCTATGGCCACCGCAACGTGCAGGGCCTGGCACTTGACCCTGTTTCCGGCCGCGTGTGGGCCACGGAACACGGGCCGTATGGTGGTGACGAGCTGAACCTGGTGGTGGCGGGCGGCAACTACGGCTGGCCCTTGCAAAGCTATGGCGCCGACTACAGGACGCATGAGCCCGTCGGCAAGCATGAAGTGCCTGGCATGCTCAATCCGAGCGTGGCCTGGGTGCCGTCGCCGGCGCCGTCGGGACTGGCCGTCTATACGGGCGACAAGATCGCCGCCTGGCGCGGCAGCATCTTCAGCGGCGGCCTGGCGGCCAAGGATATCCGCCGCATCGCCGTCGATGCCAGCGGCAAGGTGACGGGGCAGGACCGCCTGGCCATCGGCGCGCGCGTGCGCGACGTGCGCCAGGGGCCGGACGGCTACCTGTATGCGCTGACCGATGAGGACAACGGCCGTTTGCTGCGCATCGTGGCGCAGTAACACGGCAGGCGCCCACTTCGCTTAAGATGGCGCCTTTACTTCATTCAAGGTGGCGGCATGGCCCGTGATATTTATGCATACCGGCACGTTGCCGTCGAATCGCGCGCCGTCAACGGCCGCGTGGAAATCCGCCCCGTGCCGGGCCAGGCCTTCTCTCCCGAGCTGGCCGTGCAATGCTCGCGCCGCCTGGCCGATGTGCAGCGCTATCCGCTGGGCAGCCGCTTTTTGCTGTTTGCCAAGCTGACGGACCGCCTGGGCGGCACGCCCTTCCTGTATGCGTATCACGGCGACGCGGACGTCGTGATGACGCCGGCCGAAGTGACGAAATTCCTCGGCGAATTCCGTCGCGGCCGTATCTGATTTCTACGATGCGATGCAGGCCGCGACAGCCTTGGCGCTGGCCTGCGGCTTGCCGAAGAGCGCGATCGTCACGGCGCAGCCAAGGGCGAACAGGCCACCGACCACCATCGCGCTCGATACGCCCAGCCGGTCGACGGCCATGCCTCCCAGCAAGGCGCCCGACGCCAGCGACACTTGCACGATGGCGACAAACAGCGCGCTGCTGCCTTCCATCAAATGCGGCGCCGCCTTGAACATCCACGTCTGCACGGCGATCGGCATGGCGCCGAAACCGAAGCCCCACACGGCCACGAGCAGCATGGCTGTCAACGCATGGCTGCCGAACGCGGCCAGGGCCAGGGTGGACAGGCCCAGCACGGCGCCCGTCACCATCAGCGCGGCCCGTTCATGGCGGCCGGCGGCCCAGCCGCCCGCGAGGTTGCCGATGAAGCCGGCAGCGCCGTACACGAGCAGCATGGCGCTGACCGTGCCGGCCGCCAGGTGCGACACTTGCGTGAGGAAGGGCGCGATATACGTGTAGGCGGCAAACTGGCCCGTGAAGATCAGGGCCGTGGCGATCAGGCCCAGCCTGGCCTTGCGGATGCCGAATATCATCGGCAACTGGCGCAAGCGGATGGCTTGTGTCGGCGGCAGCTTTGGCAGCAGCAACAGCTGGCCGATGAAGACCAGCACGGCGATGGCGCTGGCCGCGCCGAAAGCGACCCGCCAGCCCACCAGTTCGCCCACCAGCGCGCCGGCCGGCACGCCCGCCACCGTGCCCAGCGAGACGCCGGCGAAGATGATGGACATGGCGCGCGACGCATGCTGCGGCGACACGAGGCGCGGGCCGATGGCGCTGCCGATGGCCCAGAAGCCGCCCACGCCCACGCCCAGCATGGCGCGGCCCAGCAGTATCCAGCCATATGACGGCGCCAGCGCCACCAGCAGGTTCGACGCGACGAGCAGGGCGGTGAGGGCCAGCAGCACGATGCGGCGGTCCAGGCGGCCAGAGCCGACGGTAACGAAGATGGCGGCAAACGCGGCAACGATGCCGGGCGTGGTGATCATCAGCCCCGCCTGGCCCTTGCTGATGGCCAGTTCGGCGGCCATGGCCGGCAGCAGGCCGACGGGCAGGAATTCGGAGGTGACGAGGGCGAAGGCGCCGATGCCGACCGACAGGACGGCCAGCCATGGCGCCACGGTGGTATCGTCGCCAGCAGTGTTGGAAGATGGTTGCATAAGGGTTCCTGAAAAGCCGGGAGGTTTTTAACCGGTCGGTATATAATCAGGGCAGGTGGACATCGTTGTCAATAATTTTTTACCGAACGGTATGAAACAAGATAAAAAAGAGGAAGCGGTCAAGGCGAAAACGGGGCGGCCACGCACGTTTGACGCGGACGAGGCGCTCGATTGCGCCATGAAAGTGTTCTGGGAAAAGGGCTATGAAGGCAGTTCTCTGCCGGAATTGACGAAAGCCATGGGCATGAACCGGCCCAGCCTGTATGCCGTCTTCGGCAACAAGGAACAATTGTTCCACAAGGCGCTCGAGCGCTACAGCGACACGCGCATGCGGTTTTTCGATGCGGCGCTGGAACAGCCGACGGCGCGCCAGGTGGTGGAAGCGTTGCTGACGCAGTATGTCGATGCGCAAACCATGCCGGACGGCCCGCACGGCTGCATGGGCGTCAATGCGGCGCTCGCCTGCAGCGACGATGCCTTGCCGATCCGCGATGAATTGTTCGCGCGCCGGCTGCGCGGTGAAATCAAGCTGCGCGACCGCTTGCGGCGCGCGAAGGAAGAAGGGGATCTGCCGCCCGATTCCTGCCCGGAGCAGCAGGCGCGCTTTGTCGTGACCCTGTCGCAGGGCATGGCCATCCAGGCGGCGGCGGGCGTCTCGCGCGAGCAATTGCAGCAGATGGTGGGCTTGTTGCTGCGCAACTGGCCGATGTAGCTATCCGGTCGGGGCAATGGTCTTGGCCAGGTCGCTCGGTGCCTTGCGCCGCCAGGCGGCCGTCAGGGCGGCTGCCAGCATGTCCAGTTCCGCGTCCGCCAGGCGCACCGTGATGCCGGCCAGGCGTTCGCCCCACCACAGTTTCTCGCAGCCCGATGGCGTGATGACGGTGGCGATATGCGCCGCTTCCGCATCGAGCAGCACGTTGATGTGCTCGTCGTCGGGCAAGGTGGCAAAGATCTTCCCGCCCACGCGGAAGGCTGGACGGTCGTGGTGTTCTTCCTCGCTCGTGTCGGGAAACGACAGTGCCAGATAGCGTAGTTCTTCCAGGTCGACCATTCCTCTTTCCCCCTGTTCGGATAGATAGCAGCGTGACTACATTTTGCCATGCTGTTTCGCCCCGTGGTGCAGCGGCATGCGAAAAGAAATGCGCAAGATGCGACACTGGCGACCGCGTTTGTGGTGCTTGCGCGACAGGTCCGGCTACCGCGCCAGGGGCGCCATGCCCTTGCAGGCGGCATGCTTCAGCCTGTTTTTGTGTGCTTGCCAGAAAAATATCTTTCATGGTCAAAAGAAAAATACTTTTCTTGCGAGGAATTTAAGCTAGAATAGCCCCAACGTCTTACCTGACCCGTCAACTGTCTGGCTTTGTCCCGGGAACCCGAACCCTTTCCAGGACGCTTGCCGTGCCTCCATGGCACGCCGCAAGTCCGCGCCCTTGCGCGGAAGCTACGTCCCCGACCGCTCATCCTTGCAATTTCTAGCGCTATGCCGACACGCCTCAATGCAGCGTGTATTCAGCTCCAGCGCCTGTCTGCTGCGCCCACTGAATACTTACTTATTGGATACCATCATGAAAAACTTGCCTAAAATCGCCCTGTCCCTGATCGTTGCCGGTGTGTTTGCCCAAGCGAACGCCAGCACCATTACCCTGTCCACCGGCTTTTCGTCGGCTGGCGCGCAGGCATCGGCCACCGCCTACCAGTCCGTCGTGAATGCGGCCGTGGCCACGCCAGGCGCCGGCTATGGCTCGACGACGATCGCCAGCTATGACAACGTCAACAACAGCGGCCTGTTCGGCAGCGGCTCGAACATCGCCTTCAAGTCGGTGATCAATTTTGGCGTCAGCGCGGCCGATGTGGGCGCCTGGAGCTTCCGCAGCGGCGTCGATTTCGGCAAGGGCGGTGCCCTGTTCCTCGATGGCGTGGCGCTGGACTTCAAGAGCAATGACATGTGGTGGGCAGGCAACTACAACAATGGCAGCCAGTTCCTCAGCGGTTCGGGCAACCTGTCGGCCGGCAACCATACCCTGAGCATCTATGGCCTGGAAGGTTGCTGCGATGGCGGCCAGCAAGCGCAGTTCAAGGCGGGCAATAACAATTTCGTCAGCTTTGGCGCCAAGGATGGCTTGATCTCGGCCGTGCCTGAGCCAACCACCTACGCCATGTTGCTGGTCGGCCTGGGCTTGCTGGGCTTTACGGCGCGCCGCAAGCAGGAAGCCAAGTTCTAAACAGCGATACTCTGCGCGCCTCGTGGCGCACATAAAAAAGCCCGCCGGTCTGTCATGACACGGCGGGCTTTTTGCATGTGCGTGATTAATCGCCGCTGTCTTCGTCTTCGTCGGCGCCCTTGGCTGCCTTGCCCCGCTCGGCGTCGACGGCGTGCTGCAGGCTGGCCGCATCGCGGAAGAAGGCATCCGTCGTGTGATTCGGGCTCACGCGCAAGGCGGGCGGGTAGATCACGGACATATAGGACTCGTCGGCCAGGCGGCCGCTGATCTGCAGGTTGCTCAGCAGGATCAGGGTCGAGCCAAGGATGGCCAGCACGACGGCGACGAGGCCGAAGCGGCGCCGGTGCTGGGGCTTGATCGTGCACAAATGGTAATAGATCATGGCGCACACGATGACGATGAACATATGGCGTCCGTAGCGCGTCAGCGCCTCGAGCGAGAACGCATACGCCGCCACGTTGCTGCCCAGTTCCCACACTTCCATGGCCAGCAAGCCGCAGCCGATGATGAACAGGTGGCGGCCGAAGCGCGCCACATGGCCGAACAACCGGTTTGCCACGGCCCAGATCGACGCCCACACGATGCCGCCAGCCAGCGCGGTGGCGATGAGCATCAGGTAGGAGATCGGCTCGAAGGCGTCCGCATCGCTGAGCCAGTTGCTGAAGGCGGCCGAGACGCCGATCATGGCCAGGCCGGCGACGGCGGGGCGCAAGCCTTCCCAGTCGTGCCTGGTCGTGTCGCCCAGTTCGGGCGCCACCGGATGATCGCTGGCGCGCACGCGCAGGCGCGTGTGACCGAGGCGCACGACGCTGTTGCCGCCCATGGCCACCTGCGGTTGCCGCTGTCCCCGGTGGATCACGCCATTCTGGCTGCCCAGGTCGCGCAGCAGCAGGCCGCCCGCGCCATCGTCTTCGACAATGGCGTGCTCGGCCGCCGTGTGCCGGTCGTCGAGGATGAAGTCGTTGCCGTAGCCGCGGCCGATGCGGATCGGCAGCGACTCGATCCGCTGGCGCTGCCGCACTTCGCCATTCTCGGCGAGGATTTCGATGAAGTACGGTGCTTTCATGGCTTGCGTCCGCTTTCCCGCGACAGCGCTTCGAGGAAGGTGCGCGTGACGCGCATGCCGTTGGCGTAGGACACGCCGCGCGCGTCGATGCGGCTTTGCAGGCTCATCAGTGGTTCATCGGTGCTGGCGGCCAGCAGGGCGAAGTCGTACAGTCCCGTAAACTTGCGGTAGGCGCGCACGCACAGGACGGCGCGCAGGGGCAGGGTGGTGTTCTTGACGAACTGTTCGGTGCATTGCGGGCCGGTCAGATTCGCGCTTTTATAGCTGCCGAAATTCTCATTCTTGAACGAGGCGCTGGCCAGCTCGGAAAAGCGCAGGGCGCCCAGTTCGCTGCTGCGCAAGAATTCGTGGCGCATCGACACTTGCCCCGTCTGCAGGGCGCCGGAAATGAAGATGGCCGACTCCATGGCGCAGCTGGTGTTGTCGAGCATATAGGGCTTGTCGGACTTGACGTTGGAGCGGCCCCAGCAGCGCATCTGGTCGGACTCGCGTACGGGCACGCGGTACGGGCCCATGGCCTTCAGGCTCAGGGGCGTGTCGAGCAGGCGCGCCAGCATGACTTCCTGGTGCGCCAGCAACTGCGCCGTCACGAGCGGCTTGAAGTCCTTCGGCGGCTTGTCTTGCTGCGCCACCTTGGCCAGCAATTGCTGGGCATAGCGGGCCGGCACGAGAAAACTGACGAGTTCGCCATCGAGGCGTTTCGACACGTTCACGCCGGCCACGTCGCCATTCGCCGTGACGCTGGGGCCGCCGCTCATGCCGGAATTGATCGGCCCCGTAAACATCAGCTGGTCGTAAAAGCTGCGCGTGACGACACCGTTGTACGATCCTTCCGAAATGGCGAAGCCCAGGTCCAGCGGATTGCCCATCGAATACAGGTACTGGCCCTGGGTCAGGGGCGCCAGCGGCTCCGGCATCTTGAAAAAGCCCGTGCCGTGGCGGTTGACGCGCAGCACGGCCAGGTCGTGCAGCACGTCGACGGCCAGCAATTCCACGTTGCCGCGCTGGCCGCTCGTGTCCACCCATTCGCCCACATAGGTGTCGGGGTCGAGCGCGAACTGGGAAACCACGTGATAGTTGCTCACCACCAGGTCGCCCGTGCCGATCAAGAAGCCCGAACCGACGGACGACTGCGTGCGGCCGTTTTTCAGCAGCACGCGCACTTGCAGGATGTCGGCGCGCGCGGCCGTGTACAGCTTTTGCGCGGCGGACGAGGGCGGGGGCAGGGCCGCATGTTCGGTGGCGGCGGGAGCGGCGGTGGCCGGCGGTGGTTTGGCGGGGGGAGTCGACGCGGTGGTGGCCGCGGCTGGCGCAGGCGCCGGGGCCGCGTGTGCGCCAGCGGCAGCGCACAGGCTGGCCATCAGGAAGGCGTAGTCAGATAATTTCATGCATCCTTTGTGCGTGAGCAGGAGCGCGCCGGCCCGGCAAGCCGGAGCGGCAAGCCGGGGCGGCAATTACAGGGCGCCGTCTTCCAGCGCCGGCGCCCTTTCCGGCGTCATCATGTGACCCAGCTTGCTTTGCTTGGTATTGAGGTAATGCTGGTTGAAGGCGTTGCGGTTGACCAGCAGCGGCACCCGTTCGGCCACCGTGATGCCCAGCGCTTCCATGGCGGCGATCTTGCGCGGATTGTTCGTCATCAGGCGCAGGCTGTGGATGCCGAATTGCGCAAACATGGGCTTGCACAAGGTGTAGTTGCGCGCGTCGGCCTTGAAGCCCAGCTGTTCATTCGCCTGCACCGTGTCGGCGCCCGCTTCCTGCAGGCGGTAGGCGCGGATCTTGTTGATCAGGCCGATGCCGCGCCCTTCCTGGCGCAGGTACAGCAAGATGCCGCGGCCTTCCTCGGCGATGCGTTTCAGGGCGCCCTCGAGCTGGGCGCCGCAGTCGCAGCGCTGGGAAAACAGCACGTCGCCCGTCAGGCACTCGGAATGCACGCGCGCGAGCACCGGTTCGCCGTTGCCGACATCGCCCAGCACCATGGCCAGGTGTTCCTTGCCCGTGGCGTGCTCGACAAAGGCATGCAAGGTGAACTGGGCCCACGGCGTCGGCAGTGCGCAGGAAGTCGTGTAATCCAATTCGCCTGTCGCCAGGATGTCTGCGCCGCTTTGCATGGTTGTGCTCATATAGGTAATGTTCAAAAATAAAAGGCGCGCCTGACCACTCCGGTGCCGGCGCGCCTTGCCATCATACCAAAAAGCAGGGGAAACCATTTCCCCTGGCTGATATTTGAAGGCGGGAATATCTGGTACTGTCACTCTAATTGCGGGCGGATCAGGCTTTTACAAGACGGCTGGCCTTGCCGAATCCCCGTTCCACGAGCAAGAGCATGCCGCCGAAGATGGACAGGTTCTTCAGGAAATTCGTCAGCTGGTCCTGGAAGTGGGCCGCGTCCGCGCTCCAGAAGGCATGGAAGATCAAGGTGGTCGGGATCAGGAACAGCGCCAGGGCCAGCGCCGCCCAGCGCGCCTGCCAGCCCGTGATGAGGAGCAGGCCGCCTCCCACTTCCAGGGCGATCACGCCGACGAGCAAGATATTGGCGATCGGTAAGCCCTGGCTGGCCATGTAGCCGGCCACCCCCGCAAAGCCGCCGATTTTCAGCAAGCCCGAGACAAAGAACAGCACGCCAAGGGCGGCACGGCCGAGGGGCAGCAACACGTTGCTTCTGTTTTCCATGATTTCCTCTTTTCGTATATTTATCAATTATTTAGGCAGGTCGAAGAGCAGGAACTCGGCATCTTCCGGCTGAGTGATGATCACGCTGGCTTCCTGCGTCAGTTTCAGCGCATCGCCCGCTTTCAAGGGCGTGCCGTTGACCACCAGGCTGCCGCGGATCAGGTGGACATAGGCGAGGCGGCCTTCGTCGAGCGCATGTTCGGCCTGTTCGCCTTCCTGCAGGATGCTGGCGTAGATGGCCGCATTCTGGTGGATCAGCACGGAACCCTGGCGGCCGTCGGAGGAGGCGATCAGGCGCAGCTTGCCCCGTTTGCTTTCCGGCGTGAAGTGTTTCTCTTCATAGCTGGGAGGGATGCCCGTCACGTTCGGCTGGATCCAGATCTGCAGGAAGTGCAAGCCCTCCGTTGCCGAGTGGTTGAACTCGCTGTGGCGTACGCCGCTGCCGGCGCTCATGCGCTGCACATCGCCGTAGTGCAGGACGGAGCCCGTGCCCATGCTGTCCTTGTGTTCCAGCGCGCCGTCGAGCACATACGAAATGATTTCCATGTCGCGGTGGCCGTGCGTGCCGAAACCCTGGCCTTGCGTGACCCTGTCTTCATTGATCACCAGCAGGGGGCCAAAGCCCATGTGCAGGGGATCATGGTAGCTGCCGAAGGAAAAGCTGTGGTGGGAATTGAGCCAGCCGTGGTTGGCTGCGCCGCGTTCTTCGCTATGACGAATCTGTAACATGGTGGACTCCGTTTCTAAAGGTTAATGTGCGATAATTTCGAAGGACCGTTGCCTGGCGTTACGCCGTGGCTTCTTTTCTGCCCTTCGCTGTACGATGGAGAAAGTATAGGCCGCCCAGGCCAGAAAGAAAAACGGAAAATCTACCGTACTATGATCGAAAAAATCGAATGTTAAGACTGAGCCTGGAAGCCCTGCAAATCGTCGACGCCATCGACCGCCGCGGATCGTTTTCGTCGGCCGGCAAGGAGCTGCATAAAGTCCCGTCCACCATTTCCTATACGGTGGCCAAGCTGGAAGACGACCTGGGCGTGCAAGTGTTCCAGCGCAATGGCCCGAAAGTCATGCTGACGGCGGCCGGCCAGGAATTGCTGAAAGAGGGACGCTACCTATTGAAGGCGGCGCAGGACCTCGAGCACCGCGTGCGCAGGGTGGCGTCCGGCTGGGAAACGGAATTGTCCATCGGCATCGACTCCATGTTTTCCGCCGTGGCCCTGGCCGACGACGTGCGCGCCTTTTACGACGTGGCGCAGCAGACGCGCCTGCGCCTGTCGCAGGACACCCTGTCGGGCACGTGGGAAGCGCTGCTGGACCGGCGCGCCGACCTGCTGGTGGGGGCACCCGGCGACGGGCCGGCCGGCGGCGGCTATATCGCGCAGCCGATCGGCATGCTCGACTTCGTCTTTGCCGTGGCGCCCACGCACCCGCTGGCGCAGGTGCGGGAACCGTTGTCGCGCGGCCACCTGCAGCAGTACCGGGCCGTCGTGGTGGCCGATTCGGCGCGCCAGATGGCGCCGCGCACGGTGGGGCTGCTGCTGGGGCAAGACGCCTTGAGCGTGCCGACCATGCAAGTCAAGTTCGATTACCAGGTGCTGGGGCTGGGCTTTGGCTTCCTGCCGGGGCCGTGCGCCCGCGCCGCCATCGCGCGCGGCTTGCTGGTGGAAAAGGCCGTGGAAGAGCCGAAACCGTCGGAAACGTTTTACCTGGCCTGGAGAGTGGGCGAGGATGGCGCGGCGCTGCGCTGGTGGATGGCGCGCATGCGCGAACCGGATGTGTTCGCGCGCCTGACGCAACATCTGCCGGGCCATTCGGCGTAAGCCTTAAAATGTTGACATACGCCAACATTTTTAAGTTACCATATTCGCAGTATTGCAATCGTATTTCTTGCCCGACCTCCATGCCCCACAGTGGGATATTGATGATTACACACACCGCAGCGCCCCTGATACCTTCTCCTGACCTGGCCCACAAGTGGGGTTGCCATGCTTGAGGCGAAGGTCGCGCTGTGCCTGCGCCTGGCCCAGGATGCCCGTGAACAGGCGGGGCCGCAGCAGGCCGCCACCCTGGCGCGGTTGGAAGAGGAACTGGAGCGGCTGCGCGGCGCCAGCCGGCCCGTGGTGCGCGTGGCGCCGGCCGACGCCTTGCTGGAAATCGATCCCGACGGCTTTCTGATCGGCTGGAACCATGGCGCCGAACAGATGTTCGGCTATTCCGAACTGGAAGCGCTGGGCCAGCACATCCTGTTCCTGTATCCGGAAGACGACGCGGAAGCGAGCGTGCTGGAACTGCATTTCACCCAGGGCGACGTGGCCACCGACGTGCGCCGGCGCAAGAAGTCGGGCATGGTCACGTGGCTGCGCATGCACCGCCACGTGATCCACGACCAGGCGGGCAAGGCCTGCGGCATGGCCGTGCGCCTGTCGGCCATGAGCGAGCCACTGTCCGACGTGGACAAGGTCAAATTGCACGCGCGCATCATCGAAGACAGCGAGCAAGCCGTGCTGATCACGGATGCGGAAGAGCGCATCGTCTCGATCAACAGTTCGTTTTCGCGCATCACCGGCTATTCGCCGGCCGAAGCCATCGGCCGCACGCCGGACTTGCTGCGCTCGGGCGTGCACGACCCCGACTTCCGCGCCAAGGTGCGCGCCGCCATGCGGGGACACGGTTCCTGGCGCGGCGAAATCATCGGCAAGCGCAAGAATGGCGAACTGTTTCCGCAAGACGTCACCATCAGCGTCGTGCGCGACGAATTCGGCGAAATCAGCCATGTGTTTTCCCTGTTTTCCGATATCTCGGTGCACAAGGATGCGGAAGCGCGCATGCAGCGCATGGCCAACTACGACAGCCTGACGGGCTTGCCCAACCGCTGCCTGCTGAACCAGCTGGTCGACCAGGGCCTGGCCGAAGCGAAGCGGCAGGGCACGCATGGCGCGCTGATGGTCATCGACATCAGCCGCATCGGTTCCATCAGCGACACCTTGGGCCATGAAGTGGGCGACCAGCTGGTGATCGCCATCGGCAAGCTGTTCCGTGGCGCCCTGCGCGACGCGGACATCCTGGCGCGCGTCGACAACAGCAAGTTCGTCGTGGCCCTGTTGCATATCGAAAAGCGCGAACACGCGGCAAACGTGGCGCAAAAGCTGCTCAACCTGCTCGAGGCGCCGATCAATATCGATGCGCACGCGCTGCACGTGGGCGCCAGCATCGGCATCACCGTGTATCCGGAAGACGGCCTGGAAGCGCCGGCCCTGTTCCGTTTTGCCGACGTGGCCGTGTCCAAGGCGAGCCAGACCATCGAATCGACTTTCCTGTTTTACCGCGAAGACATGAACCGCAGGGCCAAGGAACATTTGCGCCTGGAAAGCGAAATGCGATTGGCCCTGGGCGACAAGGAACTGGAATTGCATTACCAGCCGAAAGTAAGCCTTGCCAGCGGACGCATCGTGGGCGCGGAAGCCTTGCTGCGCTGGAAGCATCCGATGCGCGGCATGGTCTCGCCCGGCGTCTTCATCCCCGTCGCCGAGGAAACCAGCCTGATTCTGGAGCTGGGCACCTGGGTGCTGGACGAGGCCTGCCGCCAGATCCGCAGCTGGGAAGACCGGGGCCTGCACATGCCGGCCATCGCCGTCAACCTGTCGGCGCGCCAGTTCGATGAACAACTGCCGGCGCGCATCGCGGCCGTGCTCGAGCGCTACGGCGTGCGGCCCGACCAGATCATGCTGGAAATCACGGAAAGCCTGCTGATGCGGGGCGCCGACAAGGTGATCGACATCATGAACCAGCTCGTGGCCATGGGCCTGGCGCTGGCGCTGGACGACTTCGGCACCGGCTATTCCAGCCTGGCGTATTTGAAAAAATTCCCCATCAGCACCTTGAAGATCGACCGCTCGTTCGTCATCGGCCTGCCGTTCGAGGAAAACGATTGCGCCATCGCCCGCGCCATCGTCACCATGGCGCAGCAGCTGCGCCAGGAAATCGTCGCCGAAGGGGTGGAAACGGCCGAGCAAATGCGCTTCCTGCGCGAACTGGGCTGCGACCAGCTGCAAGGCTATCTGTTCAGCCCGGCCGTGCCGGCGGCCGAATTCGAAGTGATGCTGGGCGAGGGCCGGCAGTTGCGTCTGGAAACGGCGACCGTTTAAGCGTCGCCCAGCTTGACCTTTTCCAGCAGGTAATCGAGCATCACGCGCACCCTGGCCGGCACTTGCAAGCCCGGTCCCACGAAGACGGCGTGCACCAGTTCCCTGTCGCCGGGATTGTAGTCCTGCAGCACGGGGATCAGCTCGCCTTGCTGTATATCGCGCAGCACGTGCTGGCGCGAAAAGCGTCCCAGCCCCATGCCCGCCAACGCCAGCTGGCGCATGCTTTCGCCATCGCTGACGCAGGTATTGCCCTGCGGCGCCACCTGCAGCGTGCCCCCCGCACCGTCGAGGAAGGGCCAGGTTTCGTTCTGGCAGCGGAAGTTGAACGCCAATAAATTGTGCATGGATAGTTCCTGCGGCGTGCGGGGCAGGCCGTGCCGCGCCGCGTAGGCGGGCGACGCCACGACGATCATCGGATCCTCGCCCAGTTTGCGCGCCACCAGGTTCGATTCCTTCAGCTTGCCCGTACGGATGGCGATGTCGGTGCGGTCTTCCAGCAAGTCGACGATGGCGTCGCTGACGACGACGTCGAGCACGATGTCGGGATAGCGCCGCGCGAACTCGGGCAGGATGGGCAGCAGATGGCGCACGCCGAACGGCACGTAGCAGTTGATGCGCAAGCGCCCGCGCGGCGCCGCGCCCTGCGATGCTTCGCGCTCGGCGCCATCGATATCGTCGAGGATGCGCTTGCACTGCACGAAGAAGGCGTCGCCCTCGGGCGTCGTGTGCAGCTGGCGCGTGCTGCGCTGGAGCAAACGGGCCCCGAGCCGCGCTTCCAGGCGGTTGACGAGCTTGCTCACGGCCGACGGCGTCAGGGCCAGGCGGCGCGCGGCGGCGGAAAAGGCGCCCGTTTCCACCACGGCGACAAACACGGCCATCTCGAACGCACGGTTGATGTCTTGCCTGGACATTATTGAATCCATTTCACAGGTGTTTCCATTATTGGAGTCTATATCAAAAGCGTTTGCATCGATACACTGACTGGCTTGAACTCAGCCGGAGAATGCCATGAGCACCGCAAGCCCTGTTTCACCTTCAGCCAGCACCATGCCGCGTGGCGTGCTGGCGCTGGCCGTCGGCGCCTTTGCCATCGGCGTCACCGAATTCATCGTCGTCGGCATCTTGCCTGCCATCGCGAAGGATTTGCGGATTTCCATCGAATCGGCCGGCTCGCTGGTCAGCCTGTACGCGCTGGCCTTGGCCATCGGCACGCCGCTGCTGGTGCTGCTGATGTCGCGCCTGCCGCGCAAGGCCGCCCTGCTGGGGCTGATGAGCGTGTTCCTGGCAGGTAACCTGCTGGCCGCCTTCTCGCACACGTTTGAACTGTTGCTGCTGGGCCGGGTCATCACGGCCGTGGCGCACGGCACCTTCTTTGCCATCGGCGCCACCGTGGCCGCCAGCCTGGTAGCCAAGGCGCAGGCGGGCAGGGCGATTTCCGTCATGTTCGCGGGCTTGACCCTGGCCATGGTGATCGGCGTGCCGCTCGGCAGCTTCCTCGGCAACCTGATGGGCTGGCGCTTGCCCTTCTTTGCCGTGGTGGTCCTGGCCGCGCTGGGCCTGGCGGCCATGGCGCGCTGGCTGCCGGCAGGTTTAGCGCAAGGCAAGGGCGGCAAGGCCACGACGCAGCTGGCGGCGCTCGGCAGCGCTCCCATTATCACCATGATGGCCGTGACCACCTTCGGTTTCGGCAGCAGCTTTGCCGCCTTCACGTTCATTACGCCCATCCTGACGGATGTGACGGGTTTTTCCGCCACCATGGCCAGCGCCTTGCTGATCGTGTTCGGCGTCGCCACCTTTGCCGGCAACCTGGCGGGTGGCTACCTGACGAGCCACCTGGGCTGGCAAAAGGCCTTGCGTTTGATGCTGCTGTTGCTGGCCGTCACGCAAGCGGGCGTGGCGCTCAGCATCAACTCGCAGTGGCTGATGACGGTGATGCTGTTCGTCTGGGGCGTGTTCGCCTTTGGCCTGTCGCCGGCCCTGCAGGCCGGCATGCTGGCCACGGCCGAGCGCCATGCGCCGCAAGCCGTCGACTTCGCCTCGGGGCTGAACATTTCCGCCTTTAATCTCGGCATTTCCTTCGGCTCCATGCTCGGTGCGCTGATGGTGTCGCGCCACATGATGGCCTTGTCGCCATGGGCCGGCGTGGCGGCTGCATTGCTCGCCTTGCTGCCGCTGGCCTGGCTGGCGCGCAGGAACGTGGCGAAATCAGGCGCGGTAGCGCAGCGCCTCCACGAAGGCTGAAAACGCGGGCGTGGCCTGGCGCCGGTTCGGGTAGTACAGGTGGTAGCCCTGGAAGGTAGGGCACCAGTCGGCGAGGATTTCGACCAGGCGGCCATCGGCCAGGTAGGGCGCCAGCAGCGGCTCGGGCACGTAGGCCAGGCCGATGCCGTCGAGCGCCGCATTGAGCACGTGCATGATGCTGTTGAAGACCAGCTGGCCCTCGGCCTTGACGGCAAAGGCATGGCCATCCTTTTCGAATTCCCAGGCGTAGATGGCGCCGGCGGGCCGGTGGCGGATATTCACGCAGGCGAATTCTGTCAGCGCATGCGGCGTCGCGGGCGCTCCATGGCGCGCAAAAAACGCGGGCGAGCCCACCACGGCCAGGCGCCAGTCGGGGCCGATGCGCACGGCGATCATGTCCTTGCTGATCGCTTCGCCCAGGCGGATGCCCGCGTCGAAACGCTGCTCGACGACGTTCGTGAAACCGTAGTCGACCACCAGTTCCAGGCTGATGTCGGGATAGTCGCGCAGGAAGCTGGCCAGCATGGGGCGCAGCAGCAGTTCGATATGGTCGTCGGTGCAGGTGACGCGGATGGTGCCGCGCGGCTTGTCGCGCAGCGCCCCGAGCGCTTCGACTTCGGCGGCGATCTGCTCGAACAGGGGCGCGATGGCCAGCATGAGCTTTTCGCCCGCGTCGGTGGGCGCCACGTTGCGCGTGGTGCGCGCCAGCAGGCGCACGCCCAGCCGTTCTTCCAGGGTGCGGATGGTGTGGCTGAGGGCGGACGCGGTGATGCCCAGCCTGGCGGCGGCCTTGGTAAAGCTGCGTTCCCGCGCCACGGCGAGGAAGGCTTGCAGATCGTCGACTTTGTTTTGGCTCATTGCTGAATTTTTTTCATAACTACATCAAGATTGTACCCGCTAATCAAAAGAACCTGCCTGCGTCATGATGGTGCCCTGACTTTTAAAGGAGCATGGGCATGAAAACGACACGCATGAAAACGACAGCTGGCCGCCGCGAATTCGTCAAGGCCGCCGGCACGGGCATGGCGGCACTGGGCGTCCTGTCCGTCCTGGGCGCACCCATTTTCGCCGCCGCCGCGCCGGCCTTGCCAGCCATGCCCGATGGCGCCGACAATTTCTACAAGAGCGGCAAGGTGACGGTGCAGCCGGTGCGCTTCCGCAACCAGTACCAGATGACGGTTGCCGGCAATCTGTTCCTGCCGGCGCAGCTGGACCCCGCTCGCCGGCATGCCGCCATCGTCGTTGGCCACCCGATGGGCGCCGTCAAGGAGCAAAGCGCGAACTTGTATGCGACCAAGATGGCCGAGCAGGGCTTCGTCGCCCTGTCGCTGGACCTGTCGTTCTGGGGCGAGAGCGAGGGGCAGCCGCGCAACGCCGTCTCGCCCGACATCTACGCCGAGGATTTCAGCGCGGCCGTCGATTTTCTCGGCGCGCAAGCCCTGGTCGACAGCGAACGCATCGCCGCCATCGGCATTTGCGGCAGCGGCAGCTTTGTCATCAGCGCGGCCAAGATCGACCCGCGCATCAAGGCCGTCGCCACGGTGAGCATGTACGACATGGGCAGCGCCAACCGCCACGGCTTGCGCCAGTCGCAAACGCTGGCGCAGCGCCAGGCGTATATCGCCGCGGCCGCGCGCCAGCGCCAGGTGGAGTTTGCCGGCGGCGCCACCGCCTACACGAGCGGCACCTTGCTCGAGCTGAGTGCCAACCCAAGTGCTATCGAACGCGAATTCCACGATTTTTATCGCACGCCGCGCGGCGCCTACCTCCCGGCCGGCCAGCTGCCCGAGCGCGCCACCCGTCCCACCTTGAGCAGCAACGTGAAGTTCATGAATTTCTATCCCTTCATGGATATCGAGACGATCTCGCCCCGTCCGCTGCTGTTCATCACGGGCGACCAGGCGCACTCGAAGGAGTTCAGCGAGGATGCCTACCGGCGCGCGGCCGAGCCGAAGGAACTCCATTACGTTGCCGGCGCCGGCCATGTCGACCTGTATGACCGCGTGACCCTGATCCCCTGGGACAAGCTGGCGTCGTTCTTCCAGCGGGCCCTGGCGGCATGAGCGCGGTCCGCAGCGAGGCGGCAGCGCCCGCGTTCTGGGGCGGCATCTTTGCCATGACACTGTGCGTGTTCACCCTGATCGCTTCCGAATTCATGCCCGTCAGCCTGCTCACGCCGATGGCGGCGGATTTGCGCGTCAGCGAAGGCCTGGCCGGCTACGGCATCGCCATCTCGGGCGCCTTCGCCGTGCTGGCCAGCCTGTCCATCGCTACCCTGGCGGCAGCGATGAACCGCAAGACCTTGCTGCTGCTGTTGACGGGCCTGATGTGCGCGTCCGCGCTGGTGGTGGGGCTGGCCACCAGCTACGCGATGTACATGGCGGGGCGCGCGCTGATCGGCGTGGTGGTGGGGGGATTCTGGTCGATGTCGGTGGCCGTCGCCATGCGCCTCGTGCCCAGCCACAGCGTGCCGAGGGCGCTGGCCATCTTCAATGGCGGCAATGCGCTGGCGACCGTGGTGGCCGCGCCACTGGGCAGTTATCTGGGCGCCAGCATCGGTTGGCGCGGCGCCTTCCTGTGCCTGGCGCCGGTAGCGTTGCTGGCGCTGGCCTGGCAGTGGCGCAGCCTGCCATCGATGCCGGCGGCGCCGCGTTCTGTCCGTTCCGGTCAGCTCCTGCGCCTGCTCGAACGCCGCCAGGTGGCGCTGGGCATGCTGGCCGTCGGCGCGTTTTTCATGGGGCAGTTCGTGCTGTTTACCTATGTGCGACCGTTCCTGGAAAACGTCACGCGCGTCGGCGTGCCCACCTTGTCGATGCTGCTGCTGGCGATCGGCGTGGCCGGCTTCATCGGCACGGCGCTGATCGGCGTCGTGCTGCAGCGCGGCCTGTACCGCACGCTCGTCGCCATTCCCTTGCTGATGGCCGCCATCGCGCTGGCCCTGCTGGCGTTCGGCGACGCGCTGGTGCCCGTCTTCGTGCTGCTGGGCTTGTGGGGATTGCTGGCGACGGCGGCGCCCACGGGCTGGTGGTCGTGGCTGGCGCAGACCTTGCCAGGCGACGCCGAAGCCGGTGGCGGCCTGATGGTGGCCGTCGTCCAGCTGTGCATAGGCTTCGGTTCCACCGTGGGCGGCGTGCTGCTCGATGGCCACGGCTTTCGCGCCACCTTCACGGCCAGCGCCGCGCTGCTCGTGCTGGCCGCGCTGCTGGCCTGGCGTACCACGCGGCTGCGGTGAGCTTATTCCAGCAGCGCGGCAATGGCCAGCGGCGTGCCGCTGGTGAGGATTTGCCCCGCGTCCGGATGCGCGCTGAAACGGTAGGGGAAGACGCGGAAACCGGCCACGGCGTCGCCGGGAAACGCGGGGCCTTCCTGCGCCGCCAGCGGAACGGCCGTACCATCGCCGCCCTGGTAGCGCACTTGCGCCCCGTCCGTCCTCGCATACGAAAACTGCACGCCGGCGCAACGCTTGCCGTTCGCCCCGCCCGTGGAGCGCAGGTAGGCGAGCAGCTGTTCGCAGGCGGCGCGCAAGTCGGCCGCCGCATACACGCCATCGGGCCGCGTGACGATGGAGACCCAGGCGCTTGAGGTGATCTGGCCCGGCTTGCGGTTCCAGGCCAGCTCCGCGTTGTCGTCGTACGCGGCCCTGGAAAACGGGAAGACGGCGCGGCCCAGTGCATCGAGCGGCAGCGCCAGCTGCGCGCCCTTGCCGTGCAAGGTCAGGCGCAAGCCATCGGTGGACACGCCGGCGTCGCGCGGGCGCAGGCGCAGATGGTTTTGCAGGAATTGCTTGGGCTTGCCGTATTTTTCGAACCAGATCATGTGGCGGTAGGCGTCGCGGTAGGCGATCCAGTCGCCCGCTTCCTGTGCGCAGGCGAACGCGGGCAGCAATGCCAGGCCGAGAAGCAGGGATTTGAGCATGCCGCTTAAAACCGGTAACCGAGTCCGCTGGACCAGGTGATGACGTTGCGCCGTTCGATGAAGGGACTGCGGCCCGGCCCGTTGCCCAGCCGCGTGCCCGTCACGGCGCTGTTGAGCAGCCACTTGCTGCTCAGGGTCCAGTTCCAGTTGACGCCGACATCGACGGACGCGACGCCGCCGGCCGGACGGTAGTCGCGCGCGCCGCCGGCCGCCGCGCTGACCGCGTACAGCTCGTCCATCACGGC
The DNA here is from genome assembly GCF_900103595.1 of Janthinobacterium sp. OK676. Lineage (NCBI taxonomy): Bacteria > Pseudomonadati > Pseudomonadota > Betaproteobacteria > Burkholderiales > Oxalobacteraceae > Janthinobacterium > Janthinobacterium sp. OK676. The sequence continues at coordinate 37,310 of NZ_FNHA01000002.1, read as the reverse complement.
GCCGCTGGCCAGCGACACGCCGGCCGACAAGGTCACCGTGTGATGGGCCGCCAGCGAGGGCAGGGTCTTTTGCAGGCCGAGCTGGCCGCGCCAGCCGCGCGCGCTCGTGTCGTACATCAGGTTCGCCGTGACGCGCGCCTGGTCGCCCAGGTAATAGCCATAGAAGCCGCCCACGTCGGGCGAGCCCTTGATTTGCCGCGTGCCGCGCAGGCGCCGGCTGTCTGCCGGCGCGCGCGCGTTGCTGGCGGCCAGCAGCGGGCCGTATTCCACGCCCGGCGTGGCCGACAGGTGCATGCCCGCCACGCCGATGGCCGAAACGAACAGGCCGTTGCTCCACTGGACCTGCAGCAGCGGGCGCAGCTCGGCGCCGCGCGATGCGCCATCGTCCGCCGCCGAGCTGCCCGTGAGCGCCGCTCCCACGTACATATCCCTGCTCCCGTCGGGCATCATCAGCGCGCTGGCGCCGGTGGTGGCTTCCTCGGCCATCGCCGGAGCGCAGGCGGCCAGCAGCAACAGCAGGGGAGAAAAACAGGGGAAGAAACGGGGAGCGAACTTGTTCATGCCATCCTTTTAAAAGCCGAAGCGCACGCCGAGCGCCAGGCGGTTCATGGTGCTATTGAGTCCTTCGTATCTGACTTTCGGGGCGTGCTCCCATTCGAGCTGCAGCGCCACGTCCTTGCCGATCTGGTAGGCGGCTCCCACGCTTGCGTACAAGCCGGTCTTGCTGGCCGACTCGCCCGGCGGCGCATTCTTGCCGGCGATGGAAAATTCGGCATGGCTGCGCGCCACGCCGGCCTTGCCGAACAGCGACCAGTCGTCGTTCAGCCGCCACGTGCCGCGCGCCGCCAGGTAGGCGGCACTATTGCGTACCTTGAGCTGATAGCCGGGATCGAGGTCGAAGCTGGTCGCGCCGCCGCTGGCGCGGTAGCCGCCTTCCAGCGCCCAGGCCGGCGTCAGCTCGTAGCCGGCAAAGACGCCGAAGGGCACCGCCTTGCTGCTGGGGCCGCGCCGCGCCGTCGCGCCGCCTTCGGCACGCTCGATCTTGCCATCGCTGGAAGGGCTGACGCTGGCGCCCACGTACAGGCCTTCGGCATGAACCATCGACGTGGCGGCGACGGCAAACAGGGTGCTGCAGACAATTTTTTTCATGTTCGGATTCCGGTTGAGGTAAGAGCTATCCATGTTAGGCAAACCGCATGCCGGAATCCGCCCAGGTTTGTCCTTGAATTGTCCTCAATTTGTAGGCCGCATTTGTATGGAAAGTGTACAAATGTGTACCTGATTGTCGAATATGCCACTTGCGCGCCGCGCTCCACTACAATACGCGACAAAATGGCGGCGCGGAGGGACGATGCAACGTGTAATGCTGGTGGAGGATGATGCGCGGCTTGCCGCGCTGGTCAAGGAATACCTCGATGAATACGACTATGCGGTCGATGTGGTGACGCGCGGCGACCAGGCCGTGGCGCGCTTTCGCGACCTCCAGCCCGACCTGGTCATACTCGACCTGACCTTGCCCGGCGTCGATGGCCTGGTGGTATGCCGCCAGCTGCGCCAGCTCAGCGCCGTGCCCATCCTGATACTCACGGCGCGCGAAGACACTTTCGACGAAGTCTCGGGCCTGGAGCAGGGCGCCGACGATTACGTGAACAAGCCGGTCCAGCCGCGCGTGCTGCTGGCCCGCCTGCGCGCGCTGCAGCGGCGCGGCAGCGCTGCGGGCGGCAGCGACATCGTCATCGGCCAGTTGCGCGTGTCGCGCGAAAACCGCGCCGTGCACTGGCGCGGGCAGGAGATCGCCATGAACAGCGCCGAATTCAAGCTGTTCGCGATCCTGGCCGACGCCGCAGGCAAGGTCATGTCGCGCAACGAGATCCTCGTGCGCATGCGCGGCATCGAGTTCGATGGCCTCGACCGCAGCATCGACAACTGCATCTCGCGCCTGCGCCGCAAGTTCGACGACGGCGGCGCGGAACGCATCAAGACGGTGTGGGGCGAAGGCTATCTGCTCACGCCCTCCGCCTGGGAATGAACCGTCTTTTCTGGCGTTTCGCGCTGCTGGTGGTGCTGGCCATCGCGCTGGCCAGCTGCGTCATTTACTTCACCTTCAGCCGCCTGTTCGGCGATCCGCTCGAGCACATCGCGCGCGACCAGGCCGCCGGCCAGATCTTCCTGCTGGAGCAGTACATTGACCAGGCGCCCGCCGACGAATGGCTGCCGCGCCTGAACAAGGTGCGCGAAGTGTCGGACGTCGCGCTGGAGCTCCAGCCTTTGTCCGCCGTGCTGCCGGCGCTGCCTGCCGAGGGGCGCGCGCAGCTGCTGCGGGGCGCCGTCGTGATGGACGTGGGCGGCAAGGCTTTCTATCGCCGCGTGGACGCCACGGGCGCGCGCTATGCCGGCAGCGAGGACGATGTGCTCCACGCGCAAAACCTGCCCATCGACGTCGGCCAGGCCCTGCGCATGGAGGCGATCCGCTTTGCCGTCATCGCGCTATGCCTGCTGCTGCCGCTGGGCTGGTGGACGCGCGCACACGGGGGCGGCCTGGCCGCGCTGTCGCGCATGGCCGACGATTTCGGGCAAGGCGACCTGGCGGCGCGGGCGCAGGTCAAGCCGGCGTCGAGCATCGCGCCGCTGGCCGGCCGCATCAACGAGATGGCCGAGCGCATCGGCGCCCTGCTGGAAGCGCGCCGGCATTTGCTGCTGTCGGTGTCGCACGAATTGCGCACGCCGATCGCGCGGCTGGAATTCGGCCTGGCGCTGCTGGACGAACGGCATGGGGGGCTTGACCCGGCCCTGCGTCGACGCATCGACGCCATGGGCGCCGATGTCGGGGAATTGAAAACGCTGGTCAACGAATTGCTGGGCCTGATGCAGCTCGATCACGCGCAAGCCTTGCCGCGCCAGCCGTTTGCCGTGGCGCCCTTGCTGCGCGACTGCATGGCGGCCATCCTGCCGCGGCAAGTGGACGCCTGCATCGCCGATGACCTGGGCGAATTGCGCGGCGATCCCCGCCTGCTGGCGCGCGCCATCGGCAACCTGCTTGGCAACGCGGCCAAATATGCCACCGCGCGCATCGCGCTGTCGGCCGTGCGCGAAGGCGATGCGCTGCGCATCGTGATCGAGGATGATGGCCCCGGCATTCCCGCCGGCCAGCGCGAACAGGTATTCGCCCCGTTCTATCGCCTGGCCCGCGAACAGGACCATGCGGCCGCCGGCCACGGCCTGGGACTGGCGATCGCCGCCAGGGCCGTCGCGCTGCACGGCGGCGCCATCGCCATCGACGACTCGCCGCTGGGCGGCGCCCGCTTCACGACTTATATTCGGGCCTGAGCACCAGCCGGCGCGGCGCGTCTCTGGCGCTGCGCCATGTACGAGCTGCCCATCGACGCGGCCATGATCATGGCAATCGCCAGCCATTGCCCGGCGCCCAGCCGTTCATCGAGCAGGATGTACGCGAGCATGGCGGCGACGGCCGGCTCCATGCTGCTCATGATGCCGAACGCTTGCGGCGTCAGCCGCTTCAGGGCCACCATTTCCAGCGAGATCGGGATGGCGCTGGAAATGAGGGCCACGCCCAGACCCACGGCCAGCACGACGGGCGAGAGCAGGGCGGCGCCGCTGTGCATCACGCCGACGGGCACGACCACCAGCGCGGCCATGGCCAGGCCCAGCGACACGGAGTGGCCCGCATGCAGATGGCTGGCGCGCTTGCCGAAGACGATGTACGAAGCCCAGCAGACGGCCGCGCCCAGGGCGAACAGCACGCCCGTGGGATCGAGCTTGCTGACGTCGTGGCCGAGCGGCAGCAGCAGCGCCAGTCCCGCCACGGCCAGGGCCACCCAGACGAAGTCGAGCGGGCGGCGCGAAGCCAGCAGGGCCACCGCCAGTGGGCCGGAAAACTCGATCGCCACGGCGATGCCGAACGGGATCGTGCGCAAGGCCATGTAGAAGCACAGGTTGGTCAAGCCCAGCGCCCCGCCGTACAGGGCCACCGTGCGCAGGTCGGCACGGCTCAGCTGCCAGCGCCACGGGCGCCAGAACAGCAACAGCAGCAAGGCGGAAAAGCCCACGCGCACGGCCGTCGTGCCCTGGGCGCCCACGAGCGGAAACAGGCTGTGCTTGGCCCATGACGTGCCCAGTCCCAGGCAGGTGACGGAGCCGAGGATGGCCAGCAGGGGAATCAAGGAAGAATAGCGGCGTAATGGCATGGTGATAAAAGGCTTGATATCGGAATAGCGAAAGTTTATTGTGTCTGATCCGAGTTTTGCACTGCATTTTGACCTTCATGACGCAACTTTCGCTCACGCCTTCCATCACGCTCGATACCTTCGACCTGGCCATCCTCGACATCTTGCAGCGCGATAACACGACTTCGCAGCGCGAAATCGCCCAGGCCGTGCATCTGTCGGCGCCGGCCGTGCAGCGGCGCATCCGCCGCCTGCGCGAGAGCGGGGTGATCCGCAAGGAAGTGGCCGTACTCGACGCAAGCCGCGTGGGCCGACCCCTGATCCTGACGGTGGAAGTGCATCTGCACGACGAGCACCCGCAGCGCACGGCCGGCATGCGCGCGCGCATCATGGCCGAGCCTGCCATCCAGCAGTGCTACGGGATTACGGGCGAGGCCGATTACCTGCTGATCATTACCGCCAGCAGCATGGCCGAATACGAGGCGCTGACGGAGCGCCTGTTCGGCGGCGACGACAATATCCGCCGCTACCGCACGTCGGTGGCACTGACTTGCCTGAAGATGGGCCTGCACGTGCCGCTGGGGTAGGACTTGCTACTCTTCGCGCTCGGCATCGCGTTCACGGCAGCTCAATGAGGCGTAATGGCCCTTGGGCAGCCGGGTCCTGATGGCCACCTCGCTCAGTGCATGTTGCACATCGACGGGGTCGGTCAGGGTGCAGCGCTGGGCGCTGGCGAATGCCTGCAGGTTCTGCGTGCTGCCGCGTACCTTCACCGTCACGCCGGCGCCGGGGCTCACGCAGCAGCCTATGTATTGCGTGATGTATTCCTCTTCGATGAGCACCAGTTCATGTCCCATGAAGCGGGCCGGTTTCTTCAGCAGGTAGTAATCGGTGTAGTCGAAGCGCTGGTCGGGGCGCTTGCCCATGTAGCCTTCGCGCACGTAGGCGGCGATGGCCTTGCCGGAAGTGCCGACTCTGTCCGTCGTGCCTTTTTTCAGGTGCAGCGCATGCGCCAATTCCGTTTCCAGCGCGGGATCGGCAACGGCGCTGGCGCAGCAGGCGGCCAGCAAAAGAGCGCCGAGCAGGCGGCTGCTGCGGCATTCAGGCATGGGGTGGATTGCTTGCATATATTTGATGCGAATTTGACGCGAAGGGGAGATGGGGCGCAGTGTAGCCCACGCCGGCCTGTGTGCGTGGCACAATGCGTGGATCCGCACGCCACGTGCCACTGACCCCAGGACTTTCATGACCCGCGCCATCCTCGACCAAGCCCAGATCCATCCCGCCGCCCGCCCCCTGATCGGCAGCAAGCACCAGGACATCGTGCGCGAAGTGCGGGCGGCCATCGCCGCGCACCAGGTGGTGGTGGTCGGCATGGCGCTCAATCCGTTTCCGCGCAAGGCGCGCAAGATCCTCGACGTGCTGGGCACGCCCTACCAGTATCTGCAATACGGCAGTTATGTGAGCCAGTGGCACCGCCGCAATGCCCTGAAAATGTGGACGGGCTGGCCGACGTTTCCCATGGTCTTTGTCAACGGCGTGCTCATCGGCGGCGCCAGCGAGCTGCACAAGCTCGTGGAAAATGGCGAGTTCAGCGCCATGCTGGCAAAGAAAGTGCGCGAGTTTTAAGCGTGGCAGGGCAGGCAGCTAGCGTGCCTTGATCTGGCCAAAACTGATGAGGGCGCCGATGCCGAGTGCGGCGCCTGCCAGTAGCAGCGCGACATGCATGCCGGCCAGCAGGTGTGCCGCGTCGCCAGCGACCAGCGAGCCGAATACTCCGACGCCGATCACGCCGCCCGTCTGGCGCGCGGCGTTCAACGCGCCAGAGGCGATCCCCGTGCGCTGCCTGTCGGCAGTGGCGAGTACGGCCGTCGTCATGGCGGGAACCGTCAGCGCGACACCGACCCCGGCCGCCAGCAGCGGGCCGACGATGACGCCATACGGCGTGGCCGCGCCAATGCCGGCCAGCGCCAGATAACCGCAGGCGGCCAGTGCTTGCCCCATCACCATGGGCAGGCGGGGGCCGTAGCGCGCCGTCAGCCGGCCAGACAGCAGATTGGCGAGCGTGACCAGCGCCGTCATCGGCAGGAAAGCCAGCCCGGTCATCAATGGCGTATACCCCTTGGTCGTCTGGAAGAACAGGCTGAGCACGAACATCAGGCCATAGTAGGCGAAGTTGGTGAGCAGCCCGACGCTGCAGGAAGCGCTCATCACTGGCGAGCGGAACAAGGCAAGCGGCAGCATCGGGTCGGTGCCCCGCGCTTCGACCAGGATGAACAGGGCGCCGGCCACGACGAAGCAGGCAAAACCGGACAGCACCAGCGGGTGCGTCCAGCCCAGTGCGCCGCTTTCGATAAAACCGAGGGTGAGTCCGCCCAGCGCGAGAATCGCCAGCGCTTGCCCGCCCAGGTCCAGGCCCCGTCCCGCTGACTTTGAACCCGATGGCGCGTAGGCCAGGGTCACGCAGATGCCGACCAGCCCCAGTGGCAGGTTGAGCAGGAAAATGCTGGGCCAGTCGAAACGGTCGACCATGATGCCGCCCACCACGGGCCCGGCCGCCAGCGCCAGGCCTCCCACGCCCGCCCAGATGCTCACGGCGCGCGCACGCGCGGCCGCTTCCGGAAAGCTGGCGCTCAGCAAGGCCAGCGAGGCGGGCACGCACAGCGCCGCCCCCACGCCCTGGGCGACCCGGCCGGCAATCAGGGCGCCGATGGTGTCTGCCATGCCGCAGGCCAGCGATGCCACGGTAAACAGGGCAAAGCCCATGATGAAGATGCGCTTGGCGCCGTAACGGTCGCCGATGGCGCCGGCCGTCAGCAGCAGGCTGGCAAGGACCAGGGTGTAGGCGTTGATGATCCACTGCAAGCCGGTCACGTCGGTGCCCAGCGATGCCTGGATGCGTTCCAGCGCCACGTTGACGACCGTGACGTCGAGGATGACGAGCACGAAGCCCAGGCTGGTGGCGAACAGGGTCAGGCGTGGCGATAAGGTGTGCCGCGGTGTCAGGGTAGGCATGAGGAGGAAGTCCCGAAGAGAGTGCTCTGGTTGATGGGAGTCGTCGCGAAAAACGCCGACTGGTTCCGCTCTCATTGTATTGCCTTGAAAAATTAGATAAACTGGATTTTTATTGTTTGACTACCTAGAAAATATTGATAATGGATATCTTCAAGGCGATGACCATCTTTATCCGTGTCGTCGATACGGGCAGCTTGACGGCCGCGGCGGCGCAATGCGAGCTGTCGCCCACGATGGTCGGCAATCATTTGCAGGCGCTGGAGGAGCATCTCGGCACGCGCCTCATCAACCGCACCACGCGGCGCCAGCACCTGACGGAATTCGGCAAGGCGTATTACGAACGCTGCATGGAGATCCTCGGCCTCGTCGGCGATGCCGAGGCGCTGGCGCTGGAAACGCAAAGCAGCCCCAAGGGGAGGCTGCGCGTGACCGCCTCCGCGACATTCGGCACGGAACGGCTGATCCCCGCGCTTGCCGACTATACGGCGCGCTATCCCAAGGTCGATATCGATGTGGTCATCACGGACACCGTGGTGGACCTGGCCGAGGATGGCTTCGAGGCGGCTATCCGCCTCGGCAACCTTGGCGACCAGCACGGGGCCGACCTGGTGGCCCGCCCGCTGGCGCCGTATCAACTGATGCTGTGCGCCGCACCGGCGTATCTGGCGCAGCACGGCGAGCCGCGGCGGCCCGAGGATCTGGCGCAGCACAATTGCCTGGCCTATGCCTATTCCTCACGCTCCGAGTGGCGTTCGACGCAGCCATCCTGGCGCATGACGGGGCCGCAGGGCGACATCAGCGTGCCGATTGCGGGCCGGATGCGGGTCGACAGCGCGCAAGGTTTGCGGCGGGCGGCGCTGGCCGGCATGGGGATCGTCATGTTGCCCGAGATTATGCTGTCACAGGATATCGCCGATGGCCGTCTGGTACGCCTGCTGCACGGCTACACGCCGCCCAGCCGGCCCTTGCATCTGATCTATCTGCGCGACCGGCGCATGTCGTCCAAGCTGCGCAGCTTCGTCGATTTCGTGGTGGAGCGGTTTGGCGCGGCCTTATGAACGCGGCCTGTTTTGAGGCGTGCGCAGCGGGTCGAGCAAGCTGCGCAAGTCGTTGTGGTCGAGCTCGTACATGAGGGCGATTAAGCTGCCCAGTTCGCCCGAGGGAAAGCCCTCGCGCGCGAACCAGCCCAGGTAGTGGCCCGGCAAATCGGCCAGCAGCCGTCCCTGATACTTCCCATATGGCATTTCGCGCGTGAGCAGCAGCGCCAGTTTTTCTGAATTCATGGTGGTAACCCCGTATCGATGCGGCCAGTGTAGCAGACCATCGCATTGTTGAGCTGTGCGCAAGTATCTTCTGCCCAATGAGGTATTTTTCGGAATAAAGAAAACCCCGATACTGCATGCCAACATCATTGATCGGAGTTTGCCATGCCCATTGCCTTGCTCGCGCTGACCCTCAGCGCATTTGCCATCGGAACCACCGAGTTTGTCATCGTCGGGCTGTTGCCCACCATCGCCGCCGACCTGGGCGTCAACCTGCCGTCGGCCGGCCTGCTGGTCAGCCTGTATGCGCTGGGCGTGGCCGTCGGCGCGCCCGTGCTGACGGCACTGACGGGCAAGATCCCCCGCAAGACCCTGCTGTTGTCGCTGATGGTTTTGTTCACCCTGGGTAACTTGCTGGCGTGGAAATCACCGGGCTACGAAACCCTCGTCGTCGCCCGCATCCTGACGGGGCTGGCGCATGGCGTGTTCTTCTCGATCGGCTCGACCATCGCCACGTCATTGGTGCCGAAAGACAAGGCGGCCAGCGCGATTGCCATCATGTTTACGGGCTTGACCGTGGCCCTGGTGACGGGCGTGCCGCTGGGCACCTTCATCGGCCAGCATTTCGGCTGGCGCGAAACCTTCCTCGCCGTCTCGGCCCTCGGCCTGGTGGCGTTCATCGGCAGCCTGCTGTACGTACCGTCGACCATCGCCCACAGCAAGCCCGCATCGCTGTTGCAGCAAGTGCAGGTGCTGGGCCAGCCGCGCCTGCTGCTCGTGTACGCGATGACGGCCGTCGGCTACGGCGGCTCCTTCATCGCCTTTACCTACCTGGCGCCGATCCTGCAGCAAGTGTCGGGTTTCAGCGCCGGCGCCGTGGGCGTGGTGATGCTCGTGTACGGTATCTCCGTGGCGTTCGGCAATATCTGGGGCGGCAAGCTTGCCGACAAGAAGGGCCCCGTCAGTGCCCTGAAACGGATCTTCCTGCTGCTGGCGTTTGTTTTGCTACTGTTGACCTTCACGGCGCCGCATCCGGTGCTCGTCGTTATCACCGTGCTGCTGTGGGGCGCCGTGGCCTTCGGTAACGTGGCCGGTTTGCAAGTGTATGTCGTGCAGCAAGCCGAACATTTCACGCCCCGCGCCGTGGACGTGGCCTCGGGCCTGAACATCGCCGCTTTCAACCTTGGCATCGCCGGCGGCGCCTGGGGCGGCGGCCTGATCGTCGAACACCTGGGCCTCGTGCACACGGGCTGGATCGGCGCGCTCGTCGTGCTCGGTGCCTTCGGCTTGACGGCCTTGAGCGGCCGGCTGGATCGTTTGCACCCGATTCCCGTACGGGCTGGCGGTGAAAAGTCGATCCATGCGGTAGGGCACTAAGCTAGCCCGGTCTGCCGGTAAGTTTCTGGCAGAAAACATCAAAACGGGCGAGAATGACGTTTACTTTTCTCTCGCCCCTATTCCCCATGTCCGATACAGCAATCTCACCGCTACGCCTGCGCACCGCCATCAATCCGAAACCGCTGGGCGTCGCCCTGTTGCTCATCGTGCTAGGCGCCTGGTATCTGGCGCAGAGCGTCGGCATCAAGCAGGCCGCGCTGTACGTGGTGGGCGCCTTGCTCGGCATCACCCTGTATCACGCGGCCTTCGGTTTTACGTCCGCCTGGCGCGTTTTCATTGCCGATGGGCGCGGCGACGGCTTGCGCGCACAAATGCTGATGCTGGCCGTGGGCGTGGCGCTGTTCTTCCCTGCGCTGTCGGCCGGCACCCTGTTCGGCACGCCCGTCGCGGGCCTCGTGTCTCCCGCCGGCACCTCGGTGATCTTTGGCGCCTTCATCTTCGGCATCGGCATGCAGCTGGGCGGCGGTTGCGCGTCCGGCACCCTGTACACGGTGGGCGGGGGCAGCACGCGCATGCTCATCACGCTGGCCGCTTTTATTATCGGCTCGGTGATCGGCACGGCGCACATGCCGTTCTGGACGGCGCTGCCGCAACTCCAGCCCATTTCCATTGTCACCAGCCTGGGCCTGGTGCCCGCGCTGGCGCTGAACTGGATCGTCTTCGCGCTGATCGCCGCCATCACGGTCTTCGTTGAAAAACGCCGCCATGGCAAGCTGGTCGCCACGCCATTGCGCCCGGCACAGGCCTCGCCCTGGCTGCACGGCCCGTGGCCGCTGGTGGCGGGCGCCGTCGCCCTCGTCGTGCTGAACTTCGCCACACTGGCGCTGTCGGGCAAGCCGTGGGGCGTGACGTCCGCGTTTGCGCTGTGGGGCGCGAAAGCGGCGTCCGTGGTCGGCATCGACACGGCCAGCTGGGCTTACTGGTCGACCAAGGCCAACGCGGCCGCGCTGGCCGCGCCGCTGACGCAAGACAAGACGTCCGTGATGGACATCGGCATCGTGCTGGGCGCCATGCTGGCGGCGGCGCTGGCCGGCCGCTATGCGCCCGTGTGGCGCATCCCGCGCCGCTCGATCATTGCCGCCATCGTCGGCGGCTTGCTCCTCGGCTACGGCGCGCGCCTGGCCTACGGCTGCAACATCGGCGCCTACTTCAGCGGCATCATCTCGGGCAGCCTGCACGGCTGGCTGTGGCTGGTCTGCGCTTTTCTGGGCAACGTCGTCGGCACGCGCCTGCGTCCGTGGTTCGGCCTGGAAGTGGAGCGGGTGAAGCCTGGCGCTTGCTGATGGTGGGCTTTGCTGTATATTGCTGCCCCTGTTCCTCTTTGCCGCCAGCGCAACGTCCATGTCGCCCCTCATCCTGTTTGCCGTCGTCTTCGCGTATTTCCTGATCCTGTTGGGCGTGGCATGGCGCACCTCGCGCCACGCCACCAACGACAGTTTTTTCATCGGTAACAAGAACAGCAACTGGATGCTGGTGGCCTTCGGCATGGTGGGCACGACACTCACGGGCGTGACCTTCATCAGCGTGCCTGGCGCCGTGGGCAGCAACGGTTTCGGCTACATCCAGCTGATGATCGGCTATGTGCTCGGTTACCTGGCCATCACCTTCATCTTGCTGCCGCTGTACTACCGGCTGCAGCTGACCTCGATTTACCGCTACCTTGAACTGCGCCTGGGACGGCGCTCCTACCAGAGCGGTGCGGCGTTTTTCATCGTGTCGCGGCTGCTGGGCGCCACGGCGCGGCTGTACTTGGTGGTCAATATCCTGCAAGCGACCATCCTCGACAGCCTGGGCGTGCCGTTCTGGCTGACGTCCTGCGCCGTGCTGCTGCTGATCCTGCTCTACACGTATGAAGGCGGCGTGAAAACCATCGTCTGGACCGATACCCTGCAAACGGCGTGCATGCTGGCCGGTCTCGTCATCTGCAGCGTGTTTTTATTGCGCGAGATGGACCTGTCCCTAGTCGACAGCCTCGAGCGCATGCGCGCGCAAGGCCTCACGCGCATCTTTATCGTCGACCCGGACAGCCCCGCCTATGTCTGGAAGCACATCGTGGCCGGCATGTTCATCACGATCGCCATGACGGGCATGGACCAGGAAATGATGCAAAAGAATATCTCCGTGCGGACCTTGCGCGATTCGCAAAAGAACATGCTCAGCCTGACCGTGGTGCTCACGGGTGTGCTGCTGCTGTTCCTGTTCCTCGGCGGCTTGCTGCACCTGTATGCGCCGCTGGCCGGCTTGACGGCCACGGGCGACAAACTGTTTCCCGCTGTCGTGCTCGGGCATTTCCCTGCCGTCGTGCAGCTGATCTTCTTTATCGCCCTCATTTCCGCCCTGTTTCCCAGCGTGGACGGGGCGCTGACGGCGCTCACGTCCACGTTCTGCATCGATATCCTCGGCGTGCAGCGGCGGGCGGACTTGAATCCGGCCGCGCAGATGCGCTGGCGCCGCCGCGTCCACCTGGGGTTTGCCGCGCTGTTCTTGATCCTGATCATGGCCTTCAAGTGGCTGGACGACCCCAGCATGATAGGCGTGATCCTCAAGCTGGCCAGCTATACCTATGGTCCGCTGCTGGGCCTGTTCGCCTTCGGCTTATTGAGCCGGCGCGGCGTGCGCGACCGCTGGGTGCCGCTGGTGGCCGTGGCGGGGCCGCTGCTGTGCGCGCTGGTCGAGCAGGAGCAGGCGCGGCTGTTCGAGCATTACCGCATCGGCCTGGAATTGCTGATCCTCAATGGCGCCCTGGTGCTGGGCGGCCTGTTCCTCATTTCCACGCCGGCGCCAGTGCATGCCGAAGGCCAGGCACAGTTGTCAAAATAAGACGATTCAAGCCGTTTTCAGTTATATTGGTTTCCTTTAGGTATATAACCTCACGGAGCATCAATGTCACTCAACCCCTTCCCGCCGCTGCGCCGCGGTTTCGGCGCATTCTGGCGCGCGCTTGACGCCACCCGCCGCGCGGTCATCAATCTGATTTTCCTGCTGATCGTCATCGCCATCCTGATCGCCATCTTCGGCGGCGGCGCCAAGCCCCTGGCGGAAAAGACCACCCTGGTGCTGGACTTGCAAGGCCCGCTCGTCGAGGAAACGCCGGGCGGCGTGCGCGAAGCCGTGCTGGCCAACGTCAGCGGCGAAGTCAAGAAAAGCGTGCAGCTGCGCGACGTGCTGGCGGTGCTCGACACGGCCGCCAAGGACAAGAACATCGGTTCCATGGTGATCCTGCTCGACGAGTTGCAGGGCGGCGGCTTCGCTTCGCTGCGCGAAGTGGCGGCCGGCGTGGAACGCTTCCGCGCCACGGGCAAGAAAGTGACGGCCTGGGGTTCGAGCTACAACCAGCGCCAGTATCTGGTGGCGGCCAAGGCCGACGAGGTATTCCTGCACCCGATGGGCGGCGTCATGCTCGAAGGCTTTGGCCGCTACCGCAATTACTACCGCGACGCGCTCGACAAGGTGGGCGTGACGGTCAACCTGCTGAAAGTGGGCACGTATAAAAGCGCGGCCGAGCCGTTCATCGCCAACGGCCCGTCCGACGCGGCGGCCGAAGCGGACCGCTACCTGAACAACGGCCTGTGGACCACCTATACGACGGACGTGGAAAAGGCACGCAAGCTGCCGGCCGGCGCCATCATGCAAACGATCGACAATCTGCCCGCCATGATGACGGCCGCCGGTGGCGACATCGCCAAGCTGTCGCTCAACGGCAAGCTGGTCGACGGCCTGAAAACGCGCGATGAACTGCGCCAGTTCATGATGGCGCGCGGCGCGAAGAACACGGAAGGCACGAACTTCCGCCAGGTGAACTACACCGATTACCTGGCGCGCCTGCGCCCCGTGCACGTCGGCGACGCCGTCGGCGTGGTCATCGCTTCGGGCGAAATCGGCGACGGCATCGCGCCACCGGGCGCCATCGGCGGCCTGTCCACCTCGCGCCTGATCCGCCAGGCGCGCGAAGACAAATCGATCAAGGCCGTCGTGCTGCGCGTCGATTCGCCTGGCGGCAGCGCCTTCGGCTCGGAACTGATACGCCGCGAACTGGAACTGACGCGCGCCGCCGGTAAACCCGTGGTCGTCTCGATGGGCAACGTGGCCGCTTCGGGCGGCTACTGGATCAGCACCTCGTCCGATGAAGTGATCGCCGACGCGGCCACCATCACCGGTTCCATCGGCGTGTTCGCCATCCTGCCGACGGCAGACAAGGTGGTGGAAAAGCTGGGCATCCACACGGCCGGTTCGCCGACCACCTGGCTGGCTGACGCGGGCAATCCATTGCGTCCGCTCGACCCCCGTTTCGCCGAAGTGATCCAGGGTTCGATCAACCACGTGTATGGCGACTTCCTGGGCCTGGCCGCCAAGGCGCGCAAGACGACGCCGGAAAAGATCAATGAAGTGGCGCAGGGCCGCGTCTGGACGGGCTTGCAGGCGAAAGAGCGCAATCTGGTCGACCGCATCGGCAGCTATGGCGATGCGCTGGCCTCGGCCGCCAAGCGCGCCAACTTGGGCAGCGACTACCGCGTGACGTATATGGAGCAGGAAACGTCGAACGTGGACCGTCTGATCGGCATGTTCGGTTCCAAGGCCATGGCGTCGCTGGGACTGGGCGAGCACGTGAAGCTGGGCCTGGCCACGACCGGCTTGCCGGCCGATGCGGCGCTGGGCATGGCGCAGGATATCTCCTGGCTGACGGGCATCACGCGCGAACATAAACCGTTCATGGCCCTCACGCACTGCCTGTGCGAGGTGCCCTTGGGCGGCAAGTAAGGCAGAGGGCCGGGGTCGGACCCGCCGGGTCCGACCCCATGCAAAAGGGGTAAGGCATGGCAAGCGACATGAGTACACACACTGACAACGCGATCACCATCCGCCCTTGCGCCAAGGGCGACGAACAGGCGCTGGCCCTCGTGGGACAAGCCACTTTCCTGGAAGCGTTCGCCGGCATCCTCGACGGCGCCGACGTCATCGCCCATTGCCAGCGCCAGCACGACGTGCAGCTGTACCGCGACTGGCTGGCGCTGCCGGCCATGCGCCTGTGGCTGGCCGAGGCGACGCCAGGCGGCGCGCCCGTCGGCTACCTGGTGCTCAGTCCGGCCAGCCTGCCGGTGGCGGACCCGCGCCCGAACGACCTGGAAATCAAGCGCATCTACCTGCTGCACCGTTTCCAGGGCCAGCACGTGGGCCAGCGCCTGATGCAAACGGCCGTCGAGCAGGCGCGTGCCAGCGGGGCAGGGCGCGTGCTGCTGGGCGTGTACGCGGAAAACCACGATGCGCTGGCCTTCTATGCGCGCTGCGGCTTTGCGCAGCTGGGCCGGCGCACCTTCCGCGTGGGCCGCACCGACTACCAGGATGTCATCCTCGGCATGACGCTGTAAGCGCAAACGGCCTGCGCAGCGCCTGGTCAAGCCGGCTGGCGGGAGATTTGTAGCGAGTTTGTATCTGCATGCGAGTCGCCCGCGCGCGCCTGCTGCCGGGGCGCGGCGCCCCGCAAGCCTGATTTTTCCACCGTTCCCCCACAGGGGCGGCCCGCCTGCCGGCCCGCCGGATACTCCCTTGCCCGCCTGGCTGTGTGTAATTGTTTCAAGCAGAAATGAAACAGTTACATGACTATGCTAGAGTCGTTTCACGCTTGGGAGCGATGTTTTTTTCAGCTGACTTTCAGCTCTTGACTCCCCCGGCTGTGTACCGAAACAACCCGAAAAACGGTCGTCCGGCCTGAGTGTGTTCCACCTCGGCCGGCGCCACAGACTCGCCGTGCCAGCGGCCTAGACAAGGATAAGCGATGGATTCGCAGACAACACCCAATACCCCGCGGCGCAGCCGTCGTTCGAAAATCGTCGGCACGGTCATCGCGCTGGCCGTGATGGCTGCGCTGGGGGGCGGTGCCTGGTACCTGACCCACTCGGGCACCAGCGGTCAGGGCGGCCCGGGCATGGGCGGCCCTGGCGGGCCAGGCGGCCCCGGCGGGCGCCGCGGCGCGCCATCGACCACCGTGGGCGTGGCCACGGCCGTGAAATCCGACCTGCCCGTGGTGCTCGATGCGCTGGGCACGGTGACGGCCGCGTCCACGGTGACGGTGCGCCCGCAAGTGTCGGGCATTCTGAAGGAGCTGAAATTCAAGGAGGGCGGCATGGTCAAGGCTGGCCAGGTGGTGGCGCAGATCGACCCGGCCCAGTTCGAGATGGCGCTGATGCAGGCCACGGGCCAGCGCCAGCGCGACGAGGCGCAGCTGGAAAATGCCCGCCTGACCCTGAAACGCTATCAGACTTTGCTGGGCCAGGATTCCATCGCGCGCCAGGACGTCGACACGCAGGCTGCCCTGGTGAAACAGCTGGAAGGCACGGTGATGACGGACCGCGCATCCGAAGGCACGGCCAGGCTGAACCTCGGCTACACCAAGGTGGTGTCGCCGATCAGCGGGCGCGCGGGCCTGAAGGTGGTCGACATCGGCAACCTAGTCAGCACCGGCGACACGGGCGGCGTGGTGGTGGTGACGCAGCTCTCGCCCATCGACGTGGAGTTCTCCGTGCCGCAGGATAAAGTGCAGACCATCCAGGAACGCCTGAATGGCGGCACGGCCCTGGCCGCGCTGGCGCTGGACCGCACGCGCACGCATACCCTGGACAAGGGAAACCTGACGGCGCTCGACAACCAGGTCGACGTGCAGACGGGCACCGTACGCGCCAAGGCCCGCTACACGAATGACAAGATGGCGCTGTTCCCCAGCCAGTTCGTCAACGTGCGCCTGGAACTGGGCAACATCACGGGCGCCGTGCTGGTGCCCGTCACGGCCCTGCGCCACAGTAACAACGGCGACTTCGTCTATGTGCTGAAAGCGGATAAAACCGTCACCGTGCGCATGGTCACGCGGGGCCAGGCGACCACCGACATGGTGGAAATCCGCGCCGGCCTGGAAGCGGGCGAGCAAGTCATCACGGAAGGCGCCGACCGCCTGAAGGAAGGCGCAAAAGTCACCTTGGCGGGCGACAAGCCGGCCATGGGCGGCGCCGGTGGCGCGGGAGCAGGCAACGGCGAACGTCGCCACCGCCGCCAGCACGCTGACGGCGCGGCCAGCGCACCGGCCGCATCGGCGCCAGCAAGCGCGCCAGCCACGGCGCCAGCGAAGGGCGCGGCGCAATGAGTCCATCGACGCCATTCATCAAGCGCCCCGTCGCCACGGCGCTGCTGATGCTGGCCATCGTGCTGGCGGGGCTGGTCGGCTTCAAGTTCCTGCCGCTGGCTGCCTTGCCGCAGGTGGACTTCCCCACCATCCAGGTGCAGACCCTGTACCCGGGCGCCAGCCCGGAAGTGATGGGGCAGACCGTGACGGCGCCGCTGGAGCGCCAGTTCGGACAGATGTCGGGCTTGCAGCGCATGAGTTCCACCAGCGCGGCCGGCGTCTCCATCATCACCCTGCAATTCACCCTGGGCCAGACCCTCGACGTGGCCGAGCAGGAAGTACAGGCCGCCATCAACGCGGGCGGCTCCCTGCTGCCCACCGACTTGCCGGCGCCGCCCGTGTACGCGAAGATCAACCCGGCCGATGCGCCCGTGCTGACCCTGGCGATCACGTCGGACACGATGCCGCTGACGCAGGTGCAGAACATCGTCAACACGCGTCTGGCGCTCAAGATCAGCCAGGTCAACGGCGTGGGCCTCGTCTCGCTGTCGGGTGGCCAGCGTCCCGCCGTGCGCATCCAGGGCGACACCAAATTGCTGGCGTCGTACGGCCTGGGCCTCGACAGCCTGCGCACGGCCATCGCGGCGGCCAACGTCAACAGCGCCAAGGGCAGTTTCGACGGCCCCACGCGTTCATTCACCATCAACGCCAACGATCAACTGGTCACGGCGGAAGACTACAAACGCCTGATCATCACCTATAAAAACGGCGCGCCCGTGCGCCTGCAGGATGTTGCCAACGTCGTCGACAGCGCGGAAAACACGCGCCTGGGCGCCTGGTCGGGCAAGCAGCCGGCCATCATCCTGAACGTGCAGCGCCAGCCCGGCGCCAACGTCATCAAGACGGTCGACGCCATCAAGGCCCTGCTGCCGGACCTGCAGGCCAGCCTGCCGGCGGCCATGAAGCTCGACGTGCTGAGCGACCGCACGACGGGCATCCGCGCCTCGGTCGAGCACGTGGAAATGGAGCTGCTGCTGTCCGTGCTGCTGGTGGTGCTGGTGATCTTCGCCTTTTTGCACAGCCTGCGCGCCACGGTGATCGCCAGCCTGTCCGTGCCGATCTCGCTGATCGGCGCCTGCGGCGTCATGTATTTGCTCGGCTACAGCCTGAACAACCTGTCCCTGATGGCGCTGACGATCGCCACGGGCTTTGTCGTCGACGACGCCATCGTCATGATCGAAAACATCGCCCGCTACATCGAGGAGGGCGAAACGCCGATGGCCGCCGCATTGAAGGGCGCCTCGCAGATCGGCTTTACCATCATTTCGCTGACGGTGTCCTTGATCGCCGTGCTGATTCCCCTGCTGTTCATGGGCGACGTGGTGGGCCGCCTGTTCCGTGAATTTGCCATGACCCTGGCCATCACGATCCTGATTTCCGCCGTGGTCTCGCTGACCCTGGTGCCGATGATGTCGGCGCGCTGGCTGAAAAGCCACGCCGATGAAAAAATCAGCGCCACGGGCCAGCGCATCCAGGCCTTTCTCGACAAGGTCATCCATCAGTACGACCATGCACTCGTGTGGGTGCTGAAACGCCAGGGCTTGACCCTGCTGGTCGCGTTGGCCACCTTGCTGCTGACGGTGGTGTTGTACATCACGATTCCGAAGGGCCTGTTCCCCACGCAGGATACGGGCCAGCTGCAGGCGCGCATCGAAACCTCGCAGGCTGTCTCGTACGAACGCATGGCCACCTTGCAGCAGGCAGCGGCCAGCGCGCTGCTGGAAGACCCCGACGTCGATACCTTGAGTTCCCTCGTCGGCGTCGATGCGGCCAACAACACGATGCTGCACACGGGCAGCATGCTGATCAACCTGAAGCGCTCGCGCAGCGGCAGCCAGGACGAGATCATGGAGCGCCTGCGCAACCGCGTGGCCAAGGTCGCCGGCGTGACCCTGTACCTGCAGCCGACGCAGGATCTGACCATCGATGCGGAATCGGGCCCGACGCAGTACCGCGTGTCGCTCGAAGGGGCGGACACGGCCACCGTCACCGAGTGGGCCGGCAAGCTGGCCGCCCGCATGCGCGAGAAATCGCAGCTGCGCAACGTCGTCACGGATGCGGGCGCCACGGGCGCGGCCGTCACCGTGGCCATCGACCGCGACAGCGCCGCGCGCATGTCCGTCACCACGGCCACCGTCGACGACGCGCTGTACAACGCCTTCGGCCAGCGCATCATTTCGACGATTTTCACGGAAACCAACCAGTACCGCGTCATCCTCGAAGCGCAGCCGGGCATCGTCACGACGCCGTCCGATTTGTCGGACCTGCAGGTGCGCACGGGGTCCGGCAAGTCGACGCCGCTGTCCGCCTTTGCCAGCGTCAGCGAAAAACAGGCGCCGCTGCAAATCACGCACGTGGCGCAATACCCGGCCACGACCCTCGGTTTCGATACGACGCAGGGCGTGGCGCTGGGCAGCGCCGTCGACGCCATCCGCCAGGCGGCGAAAGACATCGCCTTGCCGCCATCGGTGACCTTGACCTTCCTCGGTGCGGCCGGCGCGTATGAAAACTCGCTGTCGAACCAGCTGTGGCTCATTCTGGCCGCCGTCGTCTGCGTCTACATCGTGCTGGGCGTACTGTACGAAAGCTATATCCACCCGCTGACGATACTATCGACCCTGCCGTCGGCCGGCGTGGGCGCCTTGCTGGCGCTGATGATCTCGGGGCAGGATCTGGGCGTGATCGGCATCATCGGCATCATCCTTTTAATTGGCATCGTGAAAAAGAACGCCATCATGATGATCGACTTCGCCATCGAAGCCGAACGCGATGAAGGAAAAAGCCCGCAGGAAGCCATTCACCAGGCGGCGCTGCTGCGCTTCCGTCCCATCCTGATGACGACCCTGGCGGCCCTGTTCGCGGCCGTGCCGCTGATGCTGGGCTGGGGCGAGGGCGCCGAGTTGCGCCGTCCGCTGGGCCTGGCCATCTTCGGTGGCCTGATCGTCAGCCAGGTGCTGACCCTGTTTACCACGCCCGTCATCTACCTGGGCTTCGACCGCCTGGGCCAGCGCTTCGCGCGCAAGACACCCGGGGTGAACCTGGACAAGCCGGCCGATAACGCGGGGAGCGCCGCGTGAACCTGTCCGAACCGTTCGTCAAGCGTCCCATCGCCACCGTGCTGCTGACCATCGGCATCGCGCTGGCGGGGATCGGCGCCTTCTTCGTGCTGCCCGTCTCGCCGCTGCCGCAGGTCGATTATCCGACCATTTCCGTCAGCGCCAGCCTGCCCGGCGCCAGCCCCGCGACCATGGCCACGTCGGTGGCCACGCCGCTGGAACGGCGCCTGGGCGTGATCTCGGGCGTGAACGAGATGACGTCGTCGTCGGGCACGGGCTCGGCGCGCATCAACCTGCAGTTCGACTTGAACCGCAAGATCGATTCGGCCGCGCGCGAAGTGCAGGCCGCGATTGCCGCCGCACGCGTGGACTTGCCGGCCACCTTGCGCAGCAACCCGACCTACCGCAAGGCCAATCCGTCCGATGCACCCGTGATCATCCTGGCGCTGACGTCGAAGACGCGCACGCCGGGCCAGATCTACGACGCCGTGTCGAACCTGGTGCAGCAGAAGGTGGCGCAAGTCAAGGGCGTGGGCGACGTAGAGCTGGGCGGCGGTTCGCTGCCGGCCGTGCGCGTGGAGCTGCTGCCCTACCAGCTCAATCACTATGCCGTGTCGATGGAAGACGTGCGCGCGGCCATCCAGGCCAGCAACGCCAACCGCCCGAAAGGGGCGATCTCCGGCGACGAGCGCAGCCTGCAGATCTATTCGGGCGCGGCGACGGCTTCGGGCGGGCGCAGCGCCGCCGACTACCGCAGCCTCGTCGTGGCCTGGCGCGACGGCGCCGCCATCCGCCTCGACGACGTGGCCGAAGTGCAGGACGGCGTGGAAAACACGAATACTCTGGGTCTGTTCAATGGCGACCCGGCCGTCATCGTGCTGATCACGCGCCAGCCGGGTGCCAACGTCATCGCCACGGTCGACGGCGTGCGCGCGCTGCTGCCGCAACTGCAGGCGCAGCTGCCGGGCGACATCAAGCTGCAGGTGGCGTCCGACAGCACCAACTCCATCCGCTCGTCCCTGCACGAAATCGAATTCACCCTGATCCTGTCCATCGTGCTCGTCGTGCTGGTGGTCAGCGCTTTCCTGCGCAGCGTGCGCGCCACCATCATCCCCGCTGTCGCCACCATCGTCTCGCTCTTGGGCACCTTCGGCGTCATGTACATGCTGGGTTTCAGCCTGAACAACCTGTCCCTGATGGCGCTGACGGTGGCCACGGGCTTTGTCGTCGACGACGCCATCGTGGTGCTGGAAAACACGCAGCGCCACATCGAGGCGGGCATGGACCGCTTCAAGGCAGCCCTGCTGGGCGCGCGCGAAGTGGGCTTTACCGTGCTGTCGATCAGCCTGTCCCTGGTGGCCGTCTTCATCCCGCTGCTGTTCATGGGCGGGCAGGTGGGGCGGCTGTTCCGCGAATTCGCCGTGACCCTGTCGGCCGCCGTGATGATTTCGCTCGTCATTTCGCTGACCACCACGCCGATGATGTGCGCCTGGCTGCTGAAAAGCGGGCAGCAGCACAAGCCGCCAGGCAGAGTCGCGCGCTGGTTCGAACGGGGATTTGATCGCATGCTGAAAGTCTACGAGCATTGCCTGGACTGGGCCCTGTCGAGCGCGGCGCTGGTCATGACCATCCTCGTGTTCGTCGTCGGCTTGAACGTGTACCTGTTCGCGGCCGCGCCCAAGGGCTTTTTCCCGCAGCAGGATACGGGCCAGATCAATGGCGGCATGCGCGCCGACCAGAGCATCTCGTTCCAGGCCATGCAGAGTAAATTGCGCCAGCTGGTCAACATCATCAAGGACGATCCGGCCGTCGCCACCGTCGTCGGGTTTACGGGCGGCGGCAGGGCGGGGGGCGGCTTCATGTTCATCGACCTGAAACCGGCGTCGCAGCGCACGGACAAGGGGCAGGCCGTGATCGCCCGCTTGCGTCCGCAGCTGGCCAAGGTGACGGGCATCTCGCTGTTCCTCAACCCCGTGCAGGATTTGCGCATGGGCGGGCGTTCGAGCAATTCGACCTACCAGTACACCCTGATCAGCGACAACCAGGCGGACCTGAAGAAATGGGCGGCGAAACTGGCCGACCAGATGAAGCTGCAGCCGGCCCTGATCGACGTGGACACGGACCAGGCGGAAAATGGCGTGGAAACCTTTGTCAGCATCGACAAGGACCGCGCCACGCAGCTGGGCGTGCAAGTCAAGGATATCGACAATGCGCTGTACAACAGCTTCGGCCAGCGCCAGGTGGCGACCATCTACGATGAGCTGAACCAGTATCACGTGATCATGGAAGTGGCGCCGCGCTATGCGCAAAGCCCGGAAGCGCTGCGCTCCGTGTACGTGCCGGCGTCGAATGCGGCGGCCGCCGCCGCCACCGGTACGACGGCCACCAGCGTGGCGACGGCCACCACCAGCGCGGCGCCGTCGAACACGACGGCCGCGCGCGACCCGTCCAGCGGCTCGGCCCTGTCGACCACCCTGGCGCACATGGTGCCGCTGTCCTCGTTCAGCAGCTTTGCGGAAAGCTCGACGGCGACCTCGATCAACCACCAGGGCGGCGAACTGGCCACCACCGTGTCGTTCAACCTGGCCGACGGCTATCCGCTCAGCGACGGGCAGGCCGCCGTGGCCCAGGCGGAGTCGGAAATCGGCATGCCCGTCAACGTGCGCGGCAGCTTCCAGGGTTCGGCAAAGAGCGCGCAGGACAGCAACAAGGAGCAGCCGCTGTTGATCCTGGCCGCCATCGTGGTGATCTACATCGTGCTGGGCATCCTGTACGAAAGCCTGATCCACCCCGTCACCGTGCTGTCGACCTTGCCGTCGGCAGGGGTGGGCGCCGTGCTGGCCTTGCTGCTGTTCCGCATGGAGTTTTCCATCATCGCCCTGATCGGCGTGTTCCTGTTGATCGGTATCGTCAAGAAAAATGCTATATTGATCATCGACTTCGCGCTGGAGGCCGAGCGTTCGCGCGGCTTGAGTGCGGTGGAGGCGGTGCGCGAGGCATGTTTGCTGCGTTTCCGTCCCATTCTGATGACCACCCTGGCGGCGGCGCTTGGCGCCTTGCCGCTGGCGATCGGTTTCGGCGAGGGGTCGGAGCTACGCCAGCCCTTGGGGGTCGCCATCATCGGCGGCCTGATTGCCAGCCAGTTACTCACATTGCTGACCACCCCGGTGGTCTACATCCTGCTCGACAAGCTGCGCACGCGCGGCGCCGACGAGCAGCAATTGAGCCGCATTCCTGGGCCAGATAACCCGAGCACACAATCATGAAGCAAGTAAAACCTATTCCATCCGCCGTCCCCGCACGCCATTTACTGGCGCTGGCCGCAGCTGTCTTGCTGGCCGGCTGCGCCGTCAGCCCCGTGTATGAAACGCCGACGGCCGCCGCGCCGCAAACGTTCAAGGAGGCGGCCGGCTGGCAGCCTGCCGCGCCGGCCGACACCCTCGAGCGGGGTCCCTGGTGGACCCTGTTCGGCGACGCGCAGCTGAACCAGCTGGCCGAAGGCATCGACATATCGAACCAGAACGTGGCGGCCGCCATCGCCTCCTACGAGCAGGCGCGCGCGCTGGTGCGCGAACAGCGCGCCTCGCTGTTCCCCACCGTGAACCTGACGGGCAGCGGCGCCCGTTCCGGTGGCGGTGGAGAGCAGCAGACGAACAACAACTTCAAGGCCGCCATCGGCGCGTCGTGGGAGCCGGACGTGTGGGGCAAGCTGCGCGCCGGCGTGACCGGGGCCGACGCCAACGCGTCCGCCAGCGCGGCCGACCTGGCCGCGGCGCGCCTGTCGGCGCAGGGCGAGCTGGCCACCAATTATTTTTCGCTGCGCCAGAGCGATGCGCAGATCGCGTTGCTCAATGCCACGATAGACGGCTACAAGCGCGTGCTCGACATCACCACCAACCGCTTCAACTCGGGCATCGCCGCCAAGTCCGACCTGCTGCAGGCGCAGACGCAGCTGGCCAATGCGCAGATCGACCTGTCGAGCCAGACGCGCGCGCGGGCCCAGCTCGAACACGCGATCGCCATCCTGCTGGGGAAGGCGCCGTCCGACTTCAGCCTGGCCGTGGCGCCATGGACCCTGACCGTGCCCGAGGTGCCGCTGGGCGTGCCGTCGACCCTGCTGCAGCGCCGTCCTGACATCGCCGCCGCCGAGCGCAGGGTGGCCATGGCCAACGAGCAGATCGGCATCGCCCGCTCGGCGTATTACCCGAGCCTGAACCTGACGGGATCGTATGGCTCGGGCGCCAGCCGTGTGGGCGACCTGTTCAATGCATCGTCGAGCCTGTGGTCGCTGGGCGTGTCGGCCGCGCAAACGCTGTTCAATGCGGGCGCCACGGCGGCCAGCGTGGACGCGGCCAAGGCGGGGCACGAGGCGGCCGTGGCGCGCTACCGCCAGACGGTGCTGGCCGCCTTTGGCACCGTGGAAGACCAGTTGTCGGCCACGCGTGCGCTGGCCGAACAGCTGGCCTTGCGCCAGCAGGCGTCGTCCGCCGCCGACCAGGTCGAGCAGCAGATGCTGAACCGCTACAACGCAGGCCAGGTCGGCTACACGGACGTGGTGACGGCGCAGGTGACGGCCCTGTCGGCGCGCCGTTCGCTGGTGCAGGCGCAGGCGGACCGTCAGACGACGGCCGTGGCCCTGATCCAGTCGCTGGGCGGCGGCTGGCACGTGCCGCAGGCACAGTAAGGGGCGCACGGCGCAAGGGAAAACCCCTGCGCCAAATTCGCGTTTTACCGCGCATCTTGAGTGCTAGAATGCAAGATTATCAATTCCCAGCCTGACGCTTTGGCCGTGGCTGCATTCTTGCCGACGATGACACGCAGTAAACACAGCAATGCTTCCGTTCCCGAAGTGGCCGCCATCGTTTTCCCCGTGGTGGCCATCGGGGCTTCCGCCGGAGGGCTCGATCCCATCGTCGCTTTCCTGGCCAATGTGCCGCAGGAAAGCGGGATTGCCTACGTGGTGATCCAGCATCTCGATCCCACGCAAAAGGCCATGCTGCCGGAACTGCTGCAGCGCGCCACCAGCATTCCCGTCACGGAAATCACGCACCAGGCGGAGTTGCGGCCCAACCATATTTATGTGATACCGTCGAATGCCGACCTGGGCCTGTCCAAGGGGCGTTTCGTGCTCAGCGAGCCGGTGCAGCTGCGCGGCCACCGCTTGCCCATCAATACCTTTTTCGAGAGCCTGGCAAGCGACATGGGTGAATTGGCCGTGGGCGTGGTTTTTTCCGGCATGGGCAGCGACGGCACGCGCGGCTTGCAGGCGATCAAGCAGGCAGGCGGCCTGACCCTGGCCCAGCATCCCGACACGGCCAAGTTCGACATGATGCCGCAAAGCGCGATTGCCGCCGAAGTGGTGGACCTGGTCGATTTCCCCGACAAGATGCCGGACAAGATCATCACCTATCTGTTCCGCAGCAGCTTTCTCAGCTTGCCGGGGCATGAGCCGAACGGGCGTAATTCCCTGCAGGAAATTGTTGCCTTGCTATCCGAGCACACGGGCAACAGCTTTACCGATTACAAGATCAACACGGTGCTGCGGCGCATCGAACGGCGCATGAGCTTGTATCAAATGACGTCGATGGAAGAATACGTGCCGTATTTGCGCGCCAATCCCGCCGAAATCGACTTGCTGTTCAAGGAATTGCTGATCGGCGTGACGAGCTTTTTCCGCGACCCCAAGGTGTGGGAATACCTGAAGATGGTGGCCTTGCCGCAATTGCTGGCGGCTCATCCGGACGGGCGCGCCTTCAAGGCCTGGGTGCCTGCCTGCTCCACGGGCGAAGAAGCGTATTCGCTGGCCATGGTCTTCCATGAAGTGGTGGCCAGCATCAATCCGCCGTCGAAATACAGCCTGCAGATCTTTGCCACCGACCTGTCGGCCGATGCCATCGACCGCGCGCGCCAGGGCCGCTTTCCGCACAGCATCATCAGTGACGTGTCCGCCGAGCGGATCGAGCGTTTCTTTGTCAATGACAAGAACGGCTACCACGTGAAGAAAGAGATACGCAACACGATCATCTTTGCCCAGCAAAACATCATTTCGGATCCGCCGTTTACCAAGCTCGACATCCTGTGCTGCCGCAACCTGTTGATTTACCTCAATGCCAAGTTGCAGCAGCGTTTGATACCCTTGTTTCATTACGCCCTGAACCGCGACGGAATCTTGCTGCTGGGCAGCGCCGACACGCCGGGCCATTTTTCCGACCTGTTTTCACCGCTGACCACGTCGACCCGGCTGTACCGCCGCCTCGACAACCTGGCGCGCCAGCGTTTGCCCACGTATTTTCCTACCAAGGTATCGTTGGCATCCCCCCCTACACCTAGCGACACGAGAGAAGTGAGCATGACTGGAAAGATTCAATCCCATGTCGAGCAATTATTGCTCCAGAAATATTCGCCTGCCGCCGCGCTGCTGAACCAGGATGGCGACATCCTGTACATCAATGGCCGTACGGGCGCCTTCCTGGAACCGGCGGCCGGCAAGGCCAACTGGAATATCCACGCGATGGCGCGCGAAGGCTTGCGCTATGAATTGGCCGGCCTGATCAAGCAAGCCCTGCAAAGCGAAAGCGTGGTGCGCCTGAAGGGCCTCGTGGTCAGGGACCACCTGGGGCAGTCGCTGGGCGTGGACCTGAGCGCGGAAGCGCTGAGCCAGCCCGAATCCCTGCGCGGCATGGTGTTCGTGACGTTTTCCAGCGTGCCGCTGATAGCTGAGGCGCGCAGGGGCCGCTCGCCGAACCCCAAGGTACTGGAACTGGAACAGCAGCTGGCGCAGGCGCGCAATGAAATCCAGGCCGTCCGCGACGAGATGCAGGCCTCGCGCGAGGAACTGAAATCGGCCAACGAGGAATTGCAGTCGACCAATGAAGAGCTGCAATCGACGAACGAGGAACTGACCACCTCGAAGGAAGAGATGCAGTCGCTCAATGAAGAGCTGTACACGGTCAATGCCGAGCTGCAATCGAAGGTCGACGACTTGTCGCTGGTCAACAGCGACATGAAAAACCTGCTCAACAGCACCGACATCGCCACCATTTTCCTCGACAGCGACCTGCGCATCCGCCGCTTCACGGCGCCGGCCACGCAAATCTACAAGCTGATCCAGACGGACTTGCGCCGTCCGCTCAGCGACATCGTCAACGACCTCGACTATCCGGGCCTGGAAGACGATGCGCTGGAAGTGATCCGCAGCCTCGTGTTTTGCGAGCGGCAGGTGCCGACCAAGAACGGGCGCTGGTACAACGTGCGCATCATGCCGTACCGCACGATTGAAAATGTGATCGATGGCGTGGTGGTGACCTTCATCAACATCACGGAATCGAAACTGCTGGAAGCCCAGCTGCGCCAGATCCAGTCCGGCGCCGTGGCGGGCGGCCATAGCGGCGAGAACGTGTCATGAACGAACCATTCGACGACGGGAACGTGCCGGCCAGGTTGCGAGAGCAGGCCGAGCAATTGGCGGCGCAGCAGCGCCAGCCCGTGCCGCAGTCGAATGAAGATGTGATGCGCCAGCTGCATGAGTTGCAGGTCAGCCAGATCGAGCTGGAAATGCAGAACGCGGCCCTGGCCGAGCTTGAACAGCTGAAGAATGAATATGAAAGCAGCCGCGACCGTTATGCGCAGCTGTATGAGCAGGCGCCCGTCAGTTATTTCTCGCTGGCGCCCGAGGGCGTCGTCACGCGCGCCAACGAGGCGGCCTGCGCCTTGCTGCAGCGCGACAAGAATCAGCTGCTGGGGCGGCGTTTCGAGCAATTCATCGCGCCGCAGGCGCAAGGCGGCTTCCGCCGCTTCCTCGACGCCGTCTTCGCCAGCGGCGCGCGCCAGGTGCTCGAGGCGCAGCTGTTCGAAGGGACGGCGGGCGGCGTGGTCCGCATCGAAGCCAATTACGATGCGGACAGCGCCACGGCGCGCATGCTGGTGACGGACCTGGGCGACGAGCATGCGCGCGAATCGGCCTTGCGGCGCGCCTTCGTCATCCTCGACAGTATCCGCGAAGGCGTGCTGGTGACGGACAGCGACAACCGCATCATTTCCGTCAACCCCGCCTTCACCACCATCACCGGCTACCAGGCCGAGGAAGCGATCGGGCGCGATCCATCGTTCCTCGGCGGCGGCACGCATTTGCCGCATTTTTACGAGGCCATGTGGCGCAGCCTGCACGAGGACGGCAGCTGGTATGGCGAGCTGGTGAACCGGCGCAAAAATGGCGAACGCTTCGTCGAATCGCTGTCGATTACGCCCATGCGCACGTCGGACGGCACCATCAGCCATTTTGTCGGCGTGTTTTCCGATATCACCGAGCGCAAGCTGGCCGAGGCGGACTTGCGCGAACTGCACCGCGAACTGGACCAGCGCGTCATCGACCGCACGGCAGAACTGTTGCGGGCGAACCAGCATCTGCAGCTGGAAGTGCACCAGCGCGAGCGGGCACAGGAAGCGTTGCGCGATGCAGAACGCTTCTTTCACGCCACCATCGATTCGCTGACGGACCGGGTGCTGGTGCTGGACCGGGAAGGCAGCGTCGTGCATGCCAACCAGGCCTGCCTGGATTTTGTCGGGCAGATGCAAAAACCGCTGCATTACCTGGCGTTTTGCGAGACGGACCCGCGCTGGCAGCGCAGCGCCGGGCGCGAGCTGGCCGCCGGCATCCGCGCCGTCATTGCCGGCAGTGCGGACACGTTTGCGCTCGAGTATGAATTTGCCACGCGTTCCGGCCCCCGCTGGTCGCAGGCCAGGGTCAGCCGTTTCCTCGGTGAAGGGCCGCTGCGCGTGGTGGTGGCGCACACGGACATTACCGAGCGCAAGCTGATGGATGGCGCGCTGCGCCAGTCGCACGCGCAGCTGCGCCAGCTGGCGCTGCATCTGGAAACGGCCAAGGAAGACGAGCGCAAGCGCATCTCGCGCGATATCCACGATGAACTGGGACAAAACCTGCTGGCGCTGCGCATCGACATTTCCATGCTCAGCGCGCGCACGGAAGGCTCCCATCCGCGCCTGCACCACCGCGTTGGCGCCGTGCTCAGCAATGTCGACACGACCATCAAGAGCGTGCGTGGCATCATCAACGAACTGCGTCCGATGGCGCTGGACCTGGGCTTGCAGGCCGCCATCGAATGGCAGGTGGGCGACTTCCGCAAGCGCAGTGGCGTCGCCTGCCGCCTGCTGATACGCGACGAGGCGCTGTTTGCCGCCATCGACAGCCAGGTCGAGATCGTGCTGTTCCGCATCGTGCAGGAAGCACTGAGCAACGTCATGCGCCATGCCCAGGCCAGCCAGGTCGAGATCGAACTCAGTTGGGATGCCTGCGCCGTGTACGTGGCCATCAGCGACAACGGCATCGGCATCACGCCGCAGCAGCAGCGCAAGAAACAGTGCTTTGGCCTGATCGGCATCGCCGAGCGGGTGACGGCGCTGGGCGGGCAGTTCGAGGTGGGCTTGCCGGCCTCGGGCGCCGGTTGCCGGCTGGCCCTGCAGATTCCCTTGCCGGACGCGGCGCGCGCGGTCACCTGAGCGGTAATTGCTGCAGGAACATTTTTTGCCGACCCTGACGGCCTGGACAGGCTATACTTTCGCCTGCTTTTTATGGAGGGGCATATCTTGTTCAAGACAATCGTATTACCAGTCGCCTTGATGGGCGCGTTCGCCGGCGCACACGCCGACGAAGGGCAGTGGCAACCACACCAATTGCCACAGCTGAAAGCCGAACTGAAACGGGTCGGCATTGAAATTCCTGCGGAAAAACTGGCAGACCTGAGCAAGCACCCGATGAGCGCCATCGTGTCGCTGGGCGGCTGCTCGGCAGCCTTCGTTTCCGACGCGGGCCTGGTGGTGACGAACCACCATTGCGCGTACGGCGCCGTGCAGCGCAATTCCACGCCGGAACACAACTACATCACCAACGGCTTTCTGGCCAAGACGCGCGCCGCAGAGCTGCCGGGCGGTCCGAACAGCCTCGTGTATGTGACGGACAAGGTGGAGAACGTCAGCGACCGTGTGCTGAAAGGCTTGACGGCCGACATGAGCGGCCGCGCGCGCCACGAAGCCGTGGAAAAGCGCATCAAGGACCTGATCGCCGAATGCGAAACGGACAAGATGTACCGCTGCTCCGTGCCCGCCTTCCACCGCGGCCTCGAGTACTACCGCATCCGCCAGATGATGATACGCGACGTGCGCCTCGTGTACGCGCCATCGGACAAGATCGGCAACTTCGGCGGCGACATCGACAACTACGAATGGCCGCGCCACACGGGTGACTACTCGTTCCTGCGCGCCTACGTGGGCAAGGATGGCCGTCCGGCCGATCCGTCGCCCGACAACGTGCCGTATAAATCGAAAGATTTCCTGGTGGTCTCGGCCGAAGGCTTGAAAACCGGTGACGGCATCTTGCTGGCGGGCTACCCCGGCCGCACCAGCCGCTACAAGCTGCCGGCGGAAATCCGCTTTGCGCGCGACACGGCCTTCCCATTGAAAGTATCGGAATTGCAGGCGGACCTGGCCGTGATGGCCGATGCCACCAATGGCGACGCTGCCGCGGCCGTGCGCTATGCGAGCGTGGTGAAAAGCATCAACAACGTGCTCAAGAAAACCCAGGGCTTGCTCGACGGTTTTGCGCGCAAGGATATCGCCGCCATCAAGGACGTGCAGGATGCCGAGTTCCGCGCCTGGTACGCCAAGCAGCCGAACGTGTCGCCGACCCTGCTGGCCGAACTGGACGCGGCGATCGCCAGCGACATGGCCTTGAGCGAAGAAGAGTTCGCCTGGACGGTGGCCACCAACAGCGACTTGCTGAAAAGCGCGCGCACCATCTACCGTCTGTCGCTGGAGCGCCAGAAAGCGGATGCCGAGCGCGAGTCGGGCTTCCAGCAGCGCGACCTGGCCTTCATCAAGGCCCGTCTGGCACGTCTGGAACAGTCGTACGTCAACAAGGTCGACCAGGCACGTTTTGAAGCTGGCCTGAAGCGTTACGCGCAACTGGCGGCGAAGAGCCATCCGCAAGGCCTGGACGCGCTGCTGCCGGCCCCAGGCGCCGTGGCCGCACTGTACCAGCAGACGCAACTGGCTGACACGGCCAAGCGCCTGGCCTGGCTGGAAAAGGACCAGGCCGCCGTTGCCCAGTCCGACGACGCCTTCATGCAACTGGCCGTCAAGCTGCATCCGGTGGACGTGGCGCTGGAAGAGCGCCGCAAGGAAATCGACGGCAACCTCGAGCGCGTGATTCCGCAATACATGCAAGCCGTGATCGCGTGGAAGAAGTCGCAAGGCAAGCCTGTCTATCCTGACGCCAACTCGACCCTGCGCGTAACATACGGCACCGTGTCGCCATACTCGCCGCGCGACGGCTTGACCAAGGGACCGTTCACGACCGTGGAAGGCATCGTCGAGAAAGTCACGGGCAAGGCCCCGTTCGAAGCGCCGCAAGCGCTGGTCGACGCCGTCAAGCAAAAACGCTACGGCCAGTTCCGCGACCCGGTGCTGGGCACGGTGCCCGTCAACTTCCTCACCAGCGCCGACACCACGGGCGGCAATTCCGGCTCGGCCGTGATGAACAAGCGCGGCGAATTGATCGGCCTGAACTTCGATTCGACGTATGAATCGATCACCAAGGACTGGTACTTCGACACGGCCATCACGCGCGCCATCCACCTCGACATCCGCTACATGCTGTGGGTGATGAAGGAAGTGGACCATGCGGATAACCTGCTGCAGGAAATGAGCATCAAGTATCCGAAAGCTGCCAAGAAATAATCTTTCTTGGTTGAAATAAAAGCCGCATCCGCCGCAGGGCTGATGCGGCTTTTTTGCGTATGGGCAACTAGTTTGAGTTCCGTCAATATGCCAGCGTTCACCATGGTTAGCATGGGTTAGGGGAACTATCCGAAGGAGGAAAAATGGATGATGGCGAGCTGGCAGCCGATCTGGCGCGGCTTTTCGGAGCGAGCAGGCGAGTCCAGGACAGCCGCTTGCTGCGCATGGATTTTCCACGTGAGGACGGTCCGCCCGATACCGCGCTGCTGGTCAACAGCTTGCGGGCACACGAGGAAATGTCGCGCGACTTCCGCTTCGAGGCCGAACTGCTGTCCGACAATCTCCACGTCCCCCTGACGGCGATGATGGGCCGGATGGTCACGATTTCGATGGTGCGCGATGACGGCAGCTTGCGCTATTTCAATGGTTATGTCGGCGAATTTCGCTTGTTGCGCAGCGATGGCGGTTTCGCGTTCTACCAGATGGTGCTGCAACCCTGGCTGGTGTTTTCCAGGCTGCGCATGGACAACGTTTCGTTCCACGAACGCACGGTCATCGACATCAGCGAAACGACCTTCGATCACTATTTGCAGCGCGACTGGCAAAACCGGCTGCATGAGGAAAAAGCGATATTAAGCTGCGCCAACCAGCATAATGAAACCGATTACAACCATCTGCACCGGCGCTGGGAAGACCAAGGTATCCATTATTGGTATGAACATCGCGCCGACGGCCATACGCTCTGTTTGGGCGACAATACCTGGCTGAGCGACAGCATCGATCCAGGCGACGGCCTTGCCAGCACAGCCGACGAGATGGTGTTTCGCAGCGGCG
Organism: Janthinobacterium sp. OK676; assembly: GCF_900103595.1. Classification (NCBI taxonomy): domain Bacteria; kingdom Pseudomonadati; phylum Pseudomonadota; class Betaproteobacteria; order Burkholderiales; family Oxalobacteraceae; genus Janthinobacterium; species Janthinobacterium sp. OK676. Next base: position 4,639 of record NZ_FNHA01000002.1, on the reverse strand, counting down.
CGGGCTCGCTGGAGCGCGACGGCATACGCGATTGGCAGGCAATACGGAAGATTGCTTCAGGCTCGCTCACGCTGGCTAGTTTCAACTACAAGCAGCCGTATGCCAGCCGCGCCAGCGGCTATGCGCTGCACCAGCAGGGCGACGTGTTTGCCCATGAACTGTATCAGGATACCGGCTATGGTTATGCCGACATGGGCGACGGCGAAGCGCTGGCGCAACGCCGCCTGGAGGAGAGCAACTGCCAGGCGCAATATTTCGACGCTGGCGGCAATCACCGCTGCGCCCAGGCCGGGCGCAGTTTCACGCTGGGCGGACACTTCAGCGGCAAGCAATCCATGCCGGCCAGGGGTGAGCCGGCGCGCCCGGACATCGGCTCGCGCGAATACCTGATCCTGTCGGTTGATCATATCGCCAGCAACAATTACCAGGCAGGCATGGGCGCGAAGTCGCATTATGAAAACCGTTTTCGCAGCGTCCGCAAGAGCATCCGCTGGTATCCGGGGCGGCAGTTCAACAGCACGCCTTGCACATTGCCCGGCGTGCAGACGGCGATTGTCACCGGGCCGGCAGGCGAAACCATCCATACCGACGGTCTGGGCCGGGTGAAGGTGCAATTTCACTGGGACCGGCTGGGCAAGTTCGACGCGGGCAGTTCGCCATGGATCAGGGTCATGACGCCATGGGCGGGCCAGACGTTCGGCCAGATCGCGTTGCCGCGCATTGGCCAGGAAGTGCTGATCCAGTTTCTCGACGGCAATATCGACCGTCCCGTCATAGTCGGTGCTGTGTACAACGGCAAGCATGCGCCGCCGTGGAATTTGCCGGGGCAACGCATGCTTGGAGGCTGGCGCAGCGCCGAACTGATGCCTGGCGGCGGCTACGGGGTGCGCGGCAACCAGCTGGTGTTTGATGACACGCACCAGCGCATCCAGGCACAACTGAAAAGCGATCATCAGCACAGCCAGTTGTCGCTCGGCTGCATCACCCGCATCGAAGACGCCAGCGGACGCAAGGATGCGCGTGGCGAGGGCTGGGAGCTGGCGTCTGACGCCTGGGGCGTGGCGCGCGCGGGGCGCGGCATGTTGCTGACCACCGAAGCGCGCCCCGGCGTCGCCTCGCATATCAAGAGTATGGATGAAACCTTGCGCCGGTTGGCCGAGGCTGCTGAACGGCACAAGGCGCTTGCCGCCTTGGCGCAGCATTACGGTGCGCAAGAAAGCGCCGCCCAGCAGGGCGCCGCCGCCGATGTGCTGAAAGCCCAGCATGCCGGGATCCAGGGCGGTGGCGGCAATGGCGAAAACGCGTTTCCCGAATTATCAAAGCCGCATCTGGTGCTGGCCAGTCCGGCTGGTATCGAAACGACGACCGCGCAATCGACGCACATCGCCAGCGCCGAGCATACCGCGCTGACGACCGGGTGCGACTTGTCGCTGGCGGCCGGCGGCGGCCTGTTCGCCAGCATCGGCGCGGCGTTTCGCCTGTTCGTCCACAAGGCGGGCATGAAACTGATCGCCGCAGCTGGCCCGGTGCAGATCGCGGCGCAAACCGATGCGGTCGATATCGTCGCCAACAAGGTTCTGGAATTGATCAGCCAGACCGACTGGGTAAATATTCGCGGCCGCAAAGGCGTGCGCCTGCATGGCGCCAATTGCATGCTTGAAATTAGCGACAAGGTACAGTTTTTTACCGCGTCGCCGACGCTGTTCCATGGAAACCTGGAAACGCTGGCTCCCAAAAACCGGCCGCAACCGGAGCTGGAGCCTGCCATCGGACCCGCCGAAGGGCAGTTACAGCATACGATACAGGCCCATGCGGACGGCGGTCAATACGCGCACGTGCCGTACACGCTGTACAAGGGGGACGCCGAAGTCGAACGCGGCTTGACCGACGAATTCGGCCGCATCCACATCGCGCATCAGGACGGCACGCCGCGCTACCGTGTCGTCCTTGGCAATGGCGAAGAGTTCTCATTGCAGGCGAGTGCACGCTTCGACCCGAACGCCGCGCCGGACGGCGAACAGAAGCTATCGAACCGCGGTTTGCGCGCGTTCGACGACACCGCCGATGGCCGCTGGGTTCAATGATGCACGACACTGACTGGAGAGCGCCATGCCGGAATCGAGCGGCCGTATCGAAACCACCCACATCGACGAGGTTGGCCGTACTGCGACCAGTTCGCTCCAGTGGCTGCTGGAAAACCGCAACCTGAAAGGCAAGGCCAGCCACCCGATTACGCATAACAACAAGCTGACGCTGTTCATTTGCGGACAGGAAGCGTTCGCCGACATCGCCGGCGAGATCGCCAAGGCTAAACATTCGGTCGACCTGTGCTGCTGGGGCTTCGACCCGGGCATGGAACTGGTGCGCGGCAACGGCGCCACCTGGCCGCGTGGCGACACGTTTGGCGACTTGCTGATCGCCGCCGCACGGCGTCACGTCAGGGTGCGCCTGCTGATCTGGCATGACCGGATCGGTTCGCCGATGGTGCACAATATGCCGGGCCATTCGCACGGTACCTCGCCATGGAAAACCGATGGACAGCGCGCCGACGACATCAGCGCAAAAGCCAGCCTGGCGATGTTGCAGGAGGCAGTCAGGAAAAAACTTGTTTTAAGCAGTGCTTTCAGGGGCGATATCGTCCGGCCCGAGGATATCCCAATGCTTGCGCGTGAAGAATATTGCTACAGCTGGTATGCGGCCGCGTTCCATGGCTTGTTGGAAGGCCTGGAGATTCGCTTGCGGCACGGCGACAGCGCCGCGATCAGCAAGAATATCGCGACCGAAATAAACCAGCCGCACGGCCTGACGATGGGGGAAATCGAAAAGCCCGGCATGCAATACCTGGGCACGCACCACCAGAAGCCGGTCCTGATCGATTTCGACCATGAAGAGGGCGCCAAGGCCGTCGGTTATGTGATGGGCCTGAACTCGGTGACCGATTATTGGGACACGATGGCCCATCTGCTCGACGATACGCGCCGCGAACAGGGCGGCGTCAACGAGCGGCGCGAGTGTTTGCAGGGAATGACCGCGGATGGCGGCTTCGCCACCTTGAAGCCCTATCAGGATTACGCCTGCCGCATCGATGGCGGCAAGGCATTGATCGCGCTGTACAACAATTTCGTAAAGGCATGGGACCGCGCTATCGACGACCGCACGCGTTCGGCTTCCACCGACTGTGTTAGCCAGGAGTTGCCATGTGGCAGCCCACCGGCGCGGCTGTTGCGCGAGGCCAGGAAGGATGACTCCACCGTGCAGATCGTCCTGACCCAGCCCGAGGAGCAGGACAAGACCATCAAGGAAACCTACTTTCGCGCCGTGACCCAGGCCAGCCTGGCGGCCGGCTACCTGTATGTGGAAAACCAGTATTTCCAGTATGAAGATTGGGCCGCGCACTTGCTTGCCGAGCGCAAGAAGGTGGTTGCCGCCTGGAAGGCCGGCAGCGTGAAAGCGGGCAAGACCATGCGTGATATGCCCGTCATGCACGTATTCATCGTCATCCCGGTGCCGGAGCGGGCGCAGATGGTGCCGCGCACCCACGACACGCTGGCGGCGCTGGGACAGCACGCTGGCATGACCGGGCAAAACACCATGATCGACGACTACAACAAGCGACCGAAAACCCGGCGTGTCAGGGCCGGATTCGGCATTTCCTCCGAGGCGGAAGTCCAGTTGCCCGACGTGGTGCGGCATTCCAACGGCATCAACAAACCCGGCGCGATGACGCTTGAAAGCGAATTCGGGCTGAAGGTGTCGGTGGCCATGCTCAATGTCAGCGCGTTCGATAACGACCGCTGGCGCTACCGTGAAATCTATATCCATTCCAAATTGATGCTCGTCGACGACGTGTTCATGACCTTGGGCAGCGCCAACCTGAACCAGCGCAGCATGGCCGTCGACAGCGAGATCAATATCGCCACCAATGACCGCCGCGTGGCCCGCGATTTGCGCAAGCGGGTGTGGCGCATGCATAGCGGGGGATTGGTTGATGGCGGGGAGGGGACGAAGGCGGAGATTGTGGATGCTTATCGGAAGTGGGTCGAGTTGATGGGAGAAAACCGTGGCAGGAAAAAATCTGATTCTGCAAGTGCTGACCACAAGAAAATGACCGGCTTCTTGCTCCCCTTGGAAGATCGACGCAGTTCCACGATACGTTTGGGATGAGCATGAAAAACTATAAAAATTTCCCTCTTCCCCTGCCATTTTTTTTCGCGGCAGTTATCCTGAGTTTCTCTTTAGGTGCTTGCAAAATGTCGAACGACACGAAAGAAGTCTTGCCACGCAACCAAAGCCTGCCGCTCTTCAATCCGCATGTTCCCGACTTCATTTGCGAAATCGAGGGGAGCAAGGTGCCTCCCCTCGATGCGCAAGCCGAGGACTGGTTCCTCGAAGCGCGCGCCTTGGAGGACCCCGAAATTTTCGTGGAAGACCGCGATTACAAAAAAATCGTCGATCTGACGCGTCAGGCGGCGCAGCGATTGCACTGGAAGGCGATGCTCAATCTGGCCAGCCTGTATGTGGAAGGGCGCGATCCTTTATATGGTGAGGAAGAAGCGGTGCAACTGGTGGAAAAGGCGATGCGGCTGGGCATACCTGCCGCCTATGACCGGATGGGGACGTATTATGCGAATGGTACGGG
>NZ_FNHA01000011.1:0-283631 GCF_900103595.1 Janthinobacterium sp. OK676 | reverse complement strand
GTCCCATCATCGCAGCCTCCGTCTTTTCTTTGCTTAGACAGCGGCAAATCGTGAAGATCGCGTGCTCAACTGGAGTTTTTCAACGCAATAGGCCGAAAGCTGTCAAAATTTCTCGGATGTATGGGACTGCATCACTTGTTCAATTTTTATCTTTTCCGTTTCCAGGTCGATTTTGAACGGTGTGTTGTTCGAGCTGCATACGGCTAGAACGCGCCCATTTTGCTCAATTAACCTAACTCCCGCCAGCACTTTTACCACATTGGCATGCGATTTCGGGGCGGCTCCGAGCACGTCCGCAAACTGGACAGAGTGCGGTCCAGAACCCATGAAAGTCGAAGTGTCCAACGCAGACTCCAGCCACTCCTCACGCCATAACAATTCGCTGGACATTACGGTAAAGGGTGTTTCAAACTCGCTCCATGAGAAGGAGTGGTTCCGAGCTAACGTATAGAGGCAAATTGGGAATACCTCAAACCATTTACCTACCGTGACTTCTTCAACAGCGAAACTTATAACCTCATTGTTGTCGAGCCGAAGTGCTGCGAAACTGTACTCTGAATGGAACGCCCGAATCGTACAGCCCTCAAGGTTGGGCGAACCGTCATAACAGCTCACAATTTTTGAATGAACCATTCTATTGCATTTCTCCATATTGATAGGTACGCCGCGCGGCATGAGCGTCCGGAAATGGCCGGTTGCCATCATTGGCAGGTTTCCCTCCAAAGCCAATGAACAGTTAATCCGTTCTGTCGTCGCAAAGCTGGCATTCGCTGCTCGAGGCGCTCTCCCCGATCATCGACATTTACGGGAAAAACACTCGACAAAAGAAACGGGCTTGTGGTTCGCCAAGACGTTCGGTTGACGGCGGGTCAGCCGATACGCACTTGCGATGCGCCGGCATCCAATATGCGGAACAAGAAATCTTCCACTGCGCTCACCGGCGACGAGCCAAGATCAAGCGTCACTCTCCAACCCTCTTTTGTCGGTTCCAGCTCAGACATGAAATGTACGACGCCGAAAAGGCCTTCTTCGTTAGCTACATTTTCGTCGTCGGTATCAAACCACTTCAGGAACCACGCCTGAAAGACGTTTGAAACGGCCTCTTGGCTCAGGCCAAGCACTTCGAGTGGCGTCCAGTCCCAAACGAATGGTGAAAGAACCACTTCACCGGCACCCGACGCAAAAGTGACTGCCGCAAAGGTCAACTGGGTCTCGGAGTCGACTTGAATCGCTTGGCCCGCATTGATTCCCTCCATCGGGATGACGTCGGCTCTGCAAGGAAGGCCGAGCAAGCCGTCGACGGCCAGCGAGCCATCACTTTGCCTGTATGCCGGCTCCACATGCGATACAACCTGAGTGGCGACCCGTGCAAGGGTGTCGATGTATGGCCGGCGAACGGCGGCGAGAAATTCGGAAAGCGTCATGGTGGGACTGTAAGTTCAGACAAAATATTCAGGACCGTTCGGGCAGCTGCATAGCTGCCGATCCAGCACACGGGTACGCTTGATCGTCCGGTCGCGGCCGATCGCGGACGGTCAGAATAGCTCAGTGTACGAGGTTGTTGCTTTCAGAGCAAGTAAGGGGTCTTGTACAGCATTTTGACACGCATTAATGCACAGACAAATGCCAGGGAGAAAAGAGTAATTACTCTCTGAACATCTGTTCCAACCTTCGCTGATCCCCCGGCGCCACAAAACAGGCACTCTGCCACCGCTGCGTGCGCTGTGCCTGGACAGATTCAGGCGCACACCACGGCGGATACACGCGCAGCGCGCGCTTGCCTCCGGCTCCGGCGCGCGACATCACACCTCGCTCCAGCAGTACCTTGCGCGGAAAAATGAAGAAACCGTGCCGCGCGCCATCGCTGACGGCGATGATGACGACGTCGACGGGATCGGCTTCATCGAGCGGGGCGATCTCGGCGTCGGGATGGGGGCGCTTCCAGATGGTGACGAACTGGCCGGTTTTCGTCGGCGTGGTTTTCGCCACGCGCAAGACCAGGCGCTTGCCGTGCAGTTCGGCGCGGCAAGCGCCGTAGTCCGCGCTTTCCGCTTCCGGCACGGGCGCTTGCGGCAAGCCCAGGAAGGCCCAGGGACCGCCCTTCATTGCGCGCTGAACTCGGCTGCGGCCTTGGCCGCCCACAGCGCTTCGGCGTGGCTGGCAAACGGGGTGTCGTAGCCGTCGACCTTGCCGTCTTCGTCGACAAAATACAACCACCAGCCGTCGCCCTGTTCGCGGATGGCCGTGTGGCCCGGCGCGCAGTGGATTTCGACAGATTGGTCAGCCGTCAGGGTGGTGATGGTGATGCCGCGGTGAATGATATGCTCGGGTGTCATGGAATGAAGTCATGCGAAAAAATCAATGGCCGTAGTGTAGCCGCGCCCGCCCATCCTGGCCAGTGCGCTACACTATTCCTTCACACGGAGGGCGACATGGCATCACAGCAAGGCACGGTGGATTTTTTGCTCGACCAGATGGCGGGCGCGGGCAGCATCAGCGCGAAAAAAATGTTCGGGGAATATGGCTTGTATTGCGACGGCAAGATGTTCGCCATCATCGCCGACGACCAGCTCTTCATCAAGCCGACGGACGCGGGCCGCGCCTGGATCAGCGCGCAAGGCACGCTGCAGGAAGCGCCGCCCTATCCGCAAGCCAAGCCGTACTTCCTCATCGATGGCGGGCTGTGGGACGAGCGCGACTGGCTGGGCCAGCTGGCGCGGCGCACGGCGGACGCCTTGCCGCTGCCGAAACCCAAGCCGCCGCCCAAGCCCAAAAAACCGGCATCAGCCAGCTAGTACGCTGTTCTCGCATTGCTTGCCTTGGCGGAAGCATTGCAGGTTGTGATACGTGATGGCGGCGATCTCGCGCAGCGCTTCGCTGGTGAAAAATCCCTGGTGGCCCGTCACGAGCACGTTGGGGAACGTCATCAGGCGCTGGAAGATGTCGTCGTCGATGATGTCCGACGAGCGGTCCTGGAAGAACAGATTGCTTTCCTGTTCATACACGTCGATGGCCAGGGAACCCAGCTGGCGCGATTTCAATGCCTCGATGACGGCGCCCGTGTCGATCAGGCCGCCGCGCGAGGTGTTCACCAGCATGGCGCCCTTCTTCATCAGCGGCAAGGTTTCTTCGCTGATCATGTGGCGCGTACTTTCCATCAAAGGGCAATGCAGCGAAACGATGTCGGATTCGGCCAGCAGCTGCGGCAGTTCCACCATCGTGCCCAGCTGCGCGAACGCGGGCGCCGGATACGGGTCGTGGCCCAGCACCGTGCAGCCGAAACCCTTGAAAATGCGCGCCGTGGCCAGGCCGATCTTGCCCGTGCCGACGATACCCACCGTCTTGCCGTGCAAAGTGGCGCCCAGCAAGCCATCGAGCGAGAAATTGCCTTCGCGCACGCGGGCGTAGGCGCGGTGCGTGTGGCGGTTCAGGGTTTGCACGAGGGCCAGCGTGTATTCGGCCACGGCTTCCGGCGAGTACGCGGGCACGCGGGCCACGAACAGGCCCAGGCGCCTGGCCGCTTCCAGGTCGAGGTTGTTGTAGCCGGCGCAGCGCAGCACAATGGCGCGCACGCCGTAGCCGTGCAGGGCTTGCAACACGGGCGCGTCGAGCACGTCGTTGACGAAAACGCAGACGGCGTCCGCGCCTTGCGCCAGGACCACGGTTTCCTGGCTCAGCAAGGCGCTGTGGTAGACCAGTTCAATGCCGGCGGCGTCGGGTTGGGACGGCAAGGCTTCATCGAAGAAGCGGCGGTCGTAGGGCTGGCTGGCAAAGAAGGCGATTTTCATGGGGCGTCCTGGAACTTGCTGGATGGCAAAACACCATCATAGCGCAAGCGCCCTGCCCCACGGCGTACGCCTGGCTTGCCTGGCCGCCTATTTGGGTTCGCGGGGCAAGGTCAGCACGTGGCGCAGATACGCCGTTTCCTCCGCGTGCTGCGCGTGGTAGCGCTCGCGCGCGGCGCGCATGGCCGCCTGGTGGGCCGCGATGCTGGTTTCAGTCAGCTCGGCGCCGAAGTCCGCCGGCGGCTGCTCTGGGCCGCCGAACAGGCGCGCCAGGATGAAGCGGCCCACATTGTCGCGGTAGTGCGATGCTTCCCAGTAATAGCGCATCGCGCGTTTCCCCGTCACTTGCGGGATAGGCTCGCTGGTGATGCTGTTAAAGCCGGAAAAATCAAGCAGGCGCACGTCGCAGCCCTGGCTGCGGTAGCGCCCGGTCATCCGCGCCAGGTCGCGTTGCCAGGATTCCATGGCGTCCCACTTGCCGCGCCAGTACAGGGCGTCGAGCGTGAGCGCGTGCGTGGGATTGATGTACAGGCGCAAGCGCGTGCCGCCCCGGCAGATTTTTCCAACACTGGTATCGAAAGCCTGCAGCGCGGACGCCGTCGGGCCCAGGCCGTCACCGAACTCCTGCAGGCGCGGCGTGAACGCCCGCGCCGTGCCGGTCCAAGTACGGTTGCGGCTGGTGAGGCAGGTCTCGTCGCGCTGGCCGTACAGGGCCAGGCTGGACAAACAGACGCCGTTATAGGTACCGTTGAGGATGCGCCAGCTGTCCTGTGTCATGTCGACAGTCAGGCCACGCTTGATGTTGAGCAAGGCGCGCCGCGCGAAAAACGCGGGGCCGGGATCCGTCAAGCCCGGCTCCACGCCGGCCGAGCCCAGTTCCAGCGAGAACGAGGGCGCGTCGATGCCCCACACCATGGTGTCGACATGGCTGACCCTGGCCGCGTGTTCGGCCAGGCGGATGGCCTCGCCGATCGAGGCGCCCGAGACGGCGCTGTTGAACACGCTCTTGCCATCAAACAAAGTACGCATGCTGCTCACCGGCAAGCCCATTTCCGTGCGCGAATTGCCTATGTAGACGATGGCAGGCCGGTAGCGCGCCACCGCATACGTCTTGCTCCATACGCTGAGTTTTTCGGTCGTCGGCCGCAAGCGCTGCAGCAGCGGGCTGTCCCACTGGTGCAGCAAGTAGGGATCGACGTGGTAATTGACGACGGAAACGAGGGCCAGCGCGGCCAGCGCGCAGGCAAGGAAGATGGCGAGGTAGCGGCGGGCGTTGGTATCCATGGTCGGCATTGGAAGTAGAAAAATGGCGTATGTGTGGGACTTTGCATCAACGCCGGATCAGCGGCCCGTCCAGCACCCGCTCCGTATAGGCCGTTTCGCGCGCATGCTCCACGCGATAGCGGTCGCGCGCGGCCCGCGTGGCCGCATGGTGGGCGTCGATGTTGGCTTGCGTCAGCTCCACGCCGAAATCGGCCGGCGGCGGCGTGTCGCCGCCAAACAGGCGCGCCAGGATCAAACGACCCACGTTGTCCCGGTAATGCGACACTTCCCAGTAATAATGCATGTCGGGCTTGCCGCTGACGAGCGGCGTCGCTTCCGTCGTGATGCTGTTAAAGCCGGAAAAATCGTACAGGCGCACGTCGCAGCCCTGCTGACGGTGGCGCTCGGCTATCCGTACCAGGCCGCGCTGCCAGCCTTGCATGGCATCCCACTTGCCGCGCCAGTGCAGCGCGTACAAGGTCAGCGCGTGCGTGGGATTGATGTACATGCGCAGGCGCAGGCCGCTCCGGCACAGCTTGCCTATGCTGGCGTCAAGCGCCGGTGTCGATGGCGGCGTCGGCCCCATGCCATCGCCAAATTCCTGCAGCCGCACGGGAATGGCGTCCGCCGTCCCCAGCCAGTGCCGTATGCCCTTGATCGTGCACGTCTCGTCGCGCTGGCCATACAAGGCCAGGTTGGAGCGGCAGGTATCGCCGGCATTGCCGGTCAGGATGCGCACGCTGTCCTCCGTCATGTCCAGGGTCAGGCCGCGCTTCAGGTTGACGAGGGCACGCCGGGCGAAAAAGCCGTGTCCGCCGCCCGTCAGACTGTCTTCCACCCTCGCCGCGCCCATGTCCAGGGAAAACGTGGGCGCGTCGATGCCCCACACCATGGTCTCGACGCGGCTGACCCTGGCCGCATGCTCGGCCAGGCGGATGGCGTCGCCGATCGAGGCGCCGGACACGGCGCTGTTGAAGACGCTCTTGCCGCCGAACATGGCGCGCACGCCCGTCGGCAGGCCAAGTTCCGTGCGCGAATTGCCGATGTAGATGACGGCGGGCCGGTAGCGCGCCACGGCATAGGTCTTGGCCCAGGCGCCGAGCTTTTCATTGAGCTGGCGCGGGCGCTGCAACAAGGGGCTGTCCCACTGGTGCAGCAGGTAGGGATCGACGTGGTAGTTCAGGAACGAGATGCCGCCCAGCACGAGGAACACGCAGGCGAGAAAGCAGGCAAGATAACGGCGGCCGGACGTGTCCATGGTCAGAACTGGAAATAGAGAAACTCGGTGACCCGGTTCATGCCGAAAACGCAGGCGACGAACAGCGCGGCCAGACCCACGCTCCAGCGCGAGGTGGGCCGCCAGCTGAAAACCCAGCGCCCCGCGGGCTGAAAGATTCTTTCAATGGCGGGCTCGTAGAGAAAGAATATTTCTTGCGTATTGGGCGCCTTGAAGGCCAGCAACATCGCCACCAGCAGCACGGGCAGGCCGGGACCGGCCAGTTCGATCCAGCGGATGCCGCCGAAGGCGGGATGCAAGCCCCACTGCGCCAGGCTGGTTGCATGGCTGGCCAGGCCGCGCGGCAGGCTTACGCCGTTCGCCCCCACCAGCGCGCCCGTGATGTCCCAGGCCGTGGCCACGTCGGGCGCGCGGAAGAAGATCCAGGCCAGCATGACGGCAAGAAAAGTCAGCAAGGCGGGCCACCAGCGTGACCGGGCCGCGCCAAACACCCGCTGCCACGCCTGCTGCAGCACCAGGTACAGGCCGTGCAAGCCGCCCCAGATGACGAAGGTCCAGCCGGCCCCATGCCACAGGCCGCCCAGCAGCATGGTCAGCATCAGGTTGCGGTAGCGCATGGCTTCGCCGCGCCGGCTGCCGCCCAGCGGGATATATAAATAGTCGCGCAGGAAACGCGACAAGGTCATGTGCCAGCGGCGCCAGAAGTCGGCGATGTTGGCTGCCTTGTACGGCGAATTGAAGTTCAACGGCAATTTCACGCCGAACAGGTGCGACAGGCCGATGGCCATGTCGGAATAACCGGAAAAGTCGAAATACAGCTGGAAGGTGTAGGCCAGCACGCCGATCCACGCTTCGATCAGGGTCGGCTCGGCCCCGGCCGCGAAGACGGGAATGGCCAGCGGCGACAGGTTGTCGGCGATCAGCACCTTTTTTGCCAGGCCTATCGTGAAAATCGACAGGCCGATGGCGAAATTGGCGGCGCGCGGATGGGCATTGGCGGGGTCGGCGAACTGCGGCATCATGTCGCGGTGGTGCAGCACGGGGCCCGCGATCAGATGCGGGAAATAGCTGACGAACAGCACGTAATGGATGAAGCGGTATTCGCGCACCTCGCCCCGGTAGCAATCGACGAGAAAGGCGATCTGCGTGAAAGTAAAAAACGAGATACCGATCGGCAGGATGATGTCGAGGCCATGCCATGGCAGGCTGGCAGCGCCAGCACCAGCGGTCACGGCGATGGCATTGACGCTGTCGATGAAGAAATTCGCATATTTGTAGTAGGCGAGCAAGCCCAGGTTCAGCGCCAGCGCCGCGACCAGCACTCGCTTGCGGGCCGTGCCCGCACTGGCACCGATCAGCCTCCCGGCGCCGTAGTTGACGCAGATCGACGCCAGCAACAACGGCAGATAGCGCACGTCCCACCAGGCATAGAAAAACAGCGACGCGCCCGCCAGCCAGGCGGCCGGGGCCAGGCGACGCCAATTGGCGGACGTGCCGGCGGTGGGCGCGAGGCGGTCCAGCAGAAAGTATCCCGCCAGCACGATGGGCAGATAGGCGAACAGAAAGGCGAAGGAATTAAACAGCATGTTGCCTCCTGGCAGGCAGCGATTGCGCCTGGTAGTAACAATCGGCGATCTGGGCCGCCACCCGTTCCCACGTAAAGCGTTCCACGAGGGCTTGTACGCTGGAACGTTCGGGCGGCAGCGCCAGCAAGTCGAGGATGGCCTGGCGCTGCGCGGTGCCATCGTCCCAGCGCACCTTGCGCAGCGCAAACGCGGAGTCGGGCAAGTCCAGCGCGCTTTGCGCCGTCATGACGACGGGCGTGCCGGCCGCCAGCGCTTCCAGCACGCTCAGGGGAAACACCTCGCCCTGGCTGGGCAAGGCAGCCACAGCCGCCGCATGGTAGGCGCTGGCCAGCAGCGGATCGGCATGGTCGAGCGCGCCCAGCCAGCTGACGTGCGGCAAGTCCAGCAATTGCTGCAGATACGCCTGCTGTTCGCGCGGCGCGGCGCCGATCAGCACCAGGGGCAAGCCGGCGCCTGCCAGCGCCTGGGCCAGTCCCAGCTGGTTTTTATATGGCGAAATACTGCCCACCATCAGCACGAAGGGCCCGGCGATCCCCGTTTCGCGCAGGAACAGGTCGCCATTGGCGGTGAAGAAGTGGGGGTTGATCCCATTGGGCAAGACACGGATGGCGTCGGCCGGCATGCCAAAGCCTTGCACGATGGCATCGCGCTCGGCCTCGCCCAGGGCGATCACCACGCCGGCCAGCTGCAAGGCGCGCCGCGTTTGCGCATAGCTCGTTTGCACCATCCATTCCGTCAGGCGCCCCGCCAGCCGGTCGGCCAGCCGCGCGCGCCAGGCGCTGGTCCGGTTCCAGCTGGGCGCCAGCAGCGGCGACAGCACCACGGGCACGCCTTGCTCGCAGGCCATTTCCATGATGCGGTAGGTGCCATTGCTGGCCGAAAACACGTGCAAGACGTCGAAATCGGCCAGCCGCTGATGGTTGGCGTCGACCAGTTGCACGTCCAGCGGACGCGCCAGTAGCGGAGGCAGCCGGTTCAGCGCGGCGATGGTTTCGCGCACCTGGATCTGCAGGCCGCCGTCGCGCTGGAACAGCATGGGGTAGGACAAGATACCGACACGCATGGTGATCCTTATTTGACTGCCAGCCAACGGCCTGTCAGCTTGCGTTGCAACAACAGAAATTCGCCGGCGAGCTCATGCTTCAACAGGAACAGGCCGGAGATCCAGCACAGCAAGGTGGCCAGGGCCGTGCCCGTCAGCGCCAGCAGCGCCGGCGTATCAGCCGGCAGCCACAGCAGCGAAGCCAGGGGCGCGACACTGCTGCAGCCGCAAAGTAGCAGGCTCTTACGCAATGCCCGCGCCAGGATGCGCCAGTCCAGTGCACTCAGGCGCCGCAGGCAGTCGTAGTTCAGCCAGCTGCGCAACACATTGCTGAGTACCACGGCCCAGGCTACGGCCACCAGGCCGAACGGCGCCGCGGCCAGCAGCAGCGCCACTTTGAGGGCGCCAGCGCAGGCATCGAGCCGCACCTGCGCATGCAGCTGGCCCGTCGCCACGAACAGGTAGCGGGCCATGCTGAACATGCTATACACGGCCGAGGACAGGCACATGATGCGTATCAAGGGCACACATCCGATCCATTGCGCGCCGTACAACACCTTGACCAGGGGCAAAGCCATGCAAGCGAGAAAGAGAAAAAACGGCCAGGACAGCGCCGTCATGTAGCTGATCGTGCGCAAATACACGGTTTCCGCCCCGCCCTGCCCTCCTTGTCCTCCCCCTTCGCGCGCGCGGGCCGCGAACAGGGGAAACACGACGGGAGAAATCGCGCTGGTGATTGCCTGGTTGAAGATATTGAGCACGCTTTGCGCCTTGCCGAACAGGGCCAGGCTTTCAATGCCGATCAGCTTGCCGATGATGAGGTCCGGCGCCGCCACGCCCGCCTCGTCGACGAGACCGCCTCCCGTCGCATACGCGCCAAAGCGCGCGATATCGCCCATGCCGCGCCGTCCCGGCAGCCACGGCAGTTCCTTCGGCCGCACCAGCAGGCTCACCAGCAGCGACGCGCAGGAACCGGCCAGCGCCGCCCATACCATGCTCATATAACTGTAGCCATGCAGCGCCAGCAGCACGGCCACCAGCAGGTTCACGACACTATTGGCCGCGTTGATGGCGTAGATGGCGCGAAAGCGCAGTTGCCGGCGCAACATCGGTAACGTTAATGCGCTGAACGGGATCAGCAGAAAATTGATGGACAGCAAGCGCAGCACAAGGGTCAGCCGGGGTTCGTCATAGAAATGCGCGAGCGGCGCGCTGGCCAGCAGCACCAAAGCGGCCAGCAGCCAGGCGACGAGCAGGCTGGTGGCCAGCGCGGCGCGCAATTTCACGGTATCAAGCTGTTTTTCCTGGATCAGGTATTGCCCCACGCCAAAATCGCGCACCACTTGCGCCAGCGCCACCAGCACGGCGCCCAGCGAATACACGCCCACCTCGGCCGGCGTCAGCAAACGCGACAGCACCATGGTGGCGACGATGCCCAGCAGCAGTACCGTGTATTTTTCGGCGAACGAAAAGAAAAAAGAATGGCGCGTGGCGTTCATGCGGGCCGCCCGCGCCTACACGAGGCCGGCGTAAAAGGCGCGCAACTGGCGTTCCAGGCGCGGCATCGAATAGCGCTGCACGGTTTCCTCGCGCGCCAGCCGTCCCATGCGGGCGCGCCGGGGCGCGTCCATCAAAAGTAGCGCCACGGCCGCGCAGGCGGCGTGCTCGTCGTCAAGCGGCAACAGCAGCCCGCCTGCGCTATCGTGCAGGATATCGTGCGTGCCCGGCACGTCCGTTCCCACGGCCGGCACGCCGCAAGCCATGGCCTCGATGGTGGCAATGCCGAAGCCCTCGTTTTTGCTCAGCAGCACATGCAGGTCGAAAGCCGGCATCAGCAGCTCGACGCGCTGCTGGAAGCCGGCAAACACGATTCTGTCCTGCAAGCCCGATTGTTGCGCCTGCAGCCGCAGCATGGCTTCCAGCGGCCCCGTGCCCACGAGCACTAAATATAGATTGGGAAACTGCGCGGCCAGGCGGGCGAACAACGCCAGCAGCGCTTGCGGCCGCTTTTGCGCGGACAACCGGGCCACGCAGCCGAGCACGAGCGCGTCCGGCGGGAGCCCGAGTTGCTTGCGCGCCAACACCCTGCGTTCGGGCGAGACAATGAACGTGTCCGTATCGACGCCATTAGGAATGACGGCCAGCCGCGTTTCCGGGCTCAGCATGCCACGGTACAGCTCGAGGAAATGCCGCATGGCCGAGGGCGACACGGCATACACGCCCTTGACGGTACGAAATGCTTCCTGCAGCCGGGGCCGCTGCCAGTCGCTGAACGCTTCCAGCGGAAACGCATTGTGCACGCTGATCACGGCCGGCAGCCGGCATTGCCGGGCCAGCCACAGGATGGACGCGCCATAACTGGTCCAGCAAAACGCCACGTGGACGAGGTCGGGCCGCAGCCGCCGCAACCGCCACGCGCCCGTGACCCTGGCGCGCAGCCAGTTCCAGCGCCGCCAGGCCCAGTGTTCGAGAAACAAGGGCGGTTCATACACGCGCACTTGCAACTGCCTAGCGCGCAAGTCGTGCGCCCAGGCAGTAAAACCGGGAAAGCGCCGCAGGGCCAGCACGCTGTCGTAGCCGCTCGCGCCCAGCATGCTCGCCTCTTGCGCCATGCGCAGCTCCATGCCGCCCAGTTCGCCCGAATAACTGCTGATGACGATGCGCGGCAAGCGTTTGCGCCGTCCGCGCCACGCTTCATGGAAGAAGCCGCGCAGCCAGGCCCGTTCCCACTGGCGCAAGAACAGGTCGGCGTGGTCGCGCCGCAGCCACGCCCGCACGGCGCCGAGGGACTCGCGCGCGTATCTGCCCAGCATCCAGCGTGGCACACCCAGCAACTCCACGCTCGGTGCAAACGTGGCCAGACGGCATTGGCCCCGGCCGAACAGCATGGCGCGGCGCAATATCCAGGCGCGCTGCACTTGCGGCGCGCGGATGATGTGCGCCACCCTCGCTTGCGGGCAGAACCAGGAAGGATTGCCGGCCGCATGCATCTCCAGGTTGAGGCGGGTTTCGCTGCCCATGGCGTAGTTGGCGCCTTGCGGACCGATGCTTTCGTCATAGCGGGCGCCCGCCTCGAAGATGCGGCGGCGTATCGCCATGTTGGCACCCCAGACCAGGCCCGGATAGATGGGCGCGTCGCGCAAATCGGGGCTGGTGATGCCCCACGTCAGGCCAACGGGGGTCAGGTGCAGCAGCCAGTCTTGCGGCTTTTCCCGCCAGGCGGGCACGATGGCGCCGCCGAACAGGGCGTAGCCGGGGTGTGCGCGCGCGCCGTCCTGCAAGCGGCACAGCCAGTCCGATGCGGGCATGGCGTCGTCGTCGCCAAACACGAACAGTTCGCCGCCATCGCCGCTGGAACGCAAGGCGTATTCGACGGCGCCGTTCAGGGCGGGACTGCGGCCGCGCCGCGCCACGTAGATGGAAGTCAATGGCAAGCGGCAGCGAAAGGCGGCGATCACGTGGGCCGTGTCATCCGTGCTGCCATTGTCGGCGATGATCAGGCGCCAGCCGCCCACGGGCGCTCGCAACCCCATGTACGCGCGCAATACCTGGGGCAAGGTGCCGGCGCCATTGTAGGTCGCCATGAGAACGGTCAACAAGGACATGCCTCCTTGGTCTTACCATGACAAAACTGATTCACAGTTTCAACAACACGACTGCAGTGTTGATCCAGTGTACTGAGCCTGCCCGGCTGCCCGTTGACCAGCATCAAGACCAGGCAGGCAAAACCAGGAGCGTCCCCTTTCATGCGCGACATACTGATTACCGTCATCATCCTTGGCTCCCTGCCCTTCATCCTGAAGGCGCCGGCCTTCGGCGGCCTGATGTGGGTCTGGGTCAGCGTGATGAACCCGCACACGCAAGCGTGGGGCTTTGCCACCCATCTGCCGTTCGCCTTCATCATCGCCATCGCCACCATGGTCAGCCTGCTCATGTCGCGCGAGCCGAAAAGCCTGCCGCTCACGCCCGTCAGCGTACTGCTGCTGCTGTTCGTCCTGTGGATGAACGTCACGGCCCCGTTCGCCCTGCTGCCGGAATCGTCATGGGTGCAGTGGAACAAGGTGATGAAGATCATGCTGATGAGCTTTGTCATCATGATGGTGATACGCACGCGGCGCGACATCGTGCGCCTCGTGTGGGTGCTGGTGGGCTCGATCGGCTATTACGGCGTGAAAGGCGGCGTCTTCACCATCCGCAGCGGCGGCACGGAGCGGGTCTGGGGGCCGGAAGAAACGTTTATCGGGGATAACAATGCGCTGGCCCTGGCCCTGATCATCACCATCCCCCTCATGTATTACTTGCAGCAAAACACGGACAAGCGCTGGGTGCGTCACGGCCTGACGGCGGCCATGCTGCTGTCGGCCCTCGCCGCGCTGGGCTCGTATTCGCGCGGCGGATTGCTGGCCATTGCCGCCATGGGCCTGTTCATGTGGCTGAAAAGCGAGCGCAAGCTGGTGCTGGGCGCGCTGCTCGGCGCCGTCGCGCCCCTGTTGCTCGCTTTCATGCCCGAGCGCTGGGCCGAACGCATGGACACCATCAACACCTATCAGGACGATGTGTCCGCCATGGGCCGCCTGAATGCCTGGCGCATGGCCTGGAATCTGGCGCGCGACCGTTTTCCCGGCGGCGGCTTCGATGTGTCCGACGCCGCCATCTTTGCCCGCTATGCGCCCAACCCCATGGACGTGCACGCGGCGCACAGCATTTATTTCCAGGCGCTGGGCGAACATGGCTTTGTCGGCTTGCTGATTTATCTGGCGCTGGGCATCGCCACCTGGCGCACGGCCGCCGCCATCATCCGCCGCACGCGGGGCAAGCCGGAACTGCGCTGGGCGCATGGCCTGGCCACCATGAGCCAGGCCAGCCTGATCGGCTTTGCCGTGGGTGGCGCCTTCCTCAGCCTGCTGTATTTCGACATGCCGTATTACCTGATGGCGGCCCTGATCGCTACGCGCATCCTCGTCGAGCAACAAGCGCCGGCCCCGACGTCGCGCCCGGCCAGGCCCCGGGCCGCCGTCGTGGAGCTGCCATGACGGCCGCCCTGTCCATCCTGATCTACCACCGCGTGCTGGCGCGGTCCGACCCGCTGTTTCCCGGCGAAGTGGATGCCGTGCTGTTCGAACGCCAGCTGCGTCTGTTGAAACGTTTTTATACGCCGATGCCGCTGGCCGATGCCGTGCAGCGCTTGCAGGACGGCAGCCTGCCGCCGCGCGCCGCCTGCATCACCTTCGACGACGGCTATGCGGACAATGCGCAAGTGGCCCTGCCGCTGCTGCGGCGCCATGGCTTGCACGCCACGTTTTTCATCGCCACGGGCTATCTGGACGGCGGACAGATGTGGAACGACACGGTGATCGAAGCCGTGCGTCAGGCGGCCGGTCCCGTGCTGGATTTGCAGGAAGACGGCCTGGGAACGTTGCCCGTCGCCACCCTGGCGCAGCGGCAAACGGCCATCGCCACCGTGCTGGGCCTGTTGAAATACCTGCCGTCCGCGCGGCGCCAGCAGCTGGCCATGCGCATCCGCCGCCAGGCGGGCGCGACAGCGGGACCGCACGCCATGCTGAGTACGGCACAGCTGCGCCAGCTGCACGCGGCCGGCATGGAGATAGGCGCACACACGGCCAGCCATCCGATTCTGTCCACCTTGCCGGACCACGTCGCGCGGCAAGACATCGCCGATGGCAAGCAGCAGCTGGAAAGCTTGATACAGGCGCCCGTCAGCCTGTTTGCGTATCCGAACGGCAAGGCCGGACGCGACTATGGCGCGCCGCACGTGGCAATGGTCAGGAGCCTCGGTTTCAAGGCGGCCGTCGCCACGGACTGGGGCGTGGCCCGCCCCGGCGCTGAGCTCGACCTGCTGCAGCTGCCCCGCTTTACGCCGTGGGATCGAGGACGGCTGGCGTTTCTGTGGCGCATGCGGCAAAACCGCCGGCAAGCGCACCGAGCGCGCCCGGATGCTGGCTGAACCATTGTTCCAGCATCAGCAGCAGCCACACCATGGTGCCGTGATAGGCAGGGTGTTCCGCCAGCAAGCGCCCTTTCAAATCGTCGATGAAGGCGGGCCGCACGATGCCGCGCCCGCGCAGCTGCGTCAGGTTGTCGAAGGCAAACTCGCGCAGCGGCACGTGGCTGTGCAGCCACAGGCCGAAAGGCAGGCCGAAGCCGTGCTTCTTCTTGCGCACGATGGCCGGCGGCAGGATTTCCGCCAGCGCCCGCTTGAAGAAGGGCCGCAGCCGCATGCCGTCGAGCTTGTCCCGCGGCGCCAGGCGGGCGGCAAACGCCACCATCGCATCGTGCAGGAAGGGAAACGCCGCTTCCACGCCAGCCAGCTCGCACGCCTTGCGCACCTTGAACAGGTCGTTGTCGGCCAGGGTAAAACGCATGTCCAGGGCCAGCAACTCGTTGATCTGGCTCAAGCCCTGGCCTTGGCGCTCCCAATACGCGCCATTCACGCAGCCTGGCGCCATGCCCGGGTCGATGGTGTCGATGAAACCCGTTTCCAGTACCGTGCGGTGGCCATGGCGCAGCAGCAGGTTGTAGCTGTCGAGCCGGGCCGGCAGCGGCAGGCTCGCCTGTTCGATGTAGCGGCGCGCCTTGTCGCCCAGCCGCCACGACTTGCCCGTGCGTGCGCGGAACAGCAGCGGCTCGATGATGCCCTGGCGCAACATGGCGGGCAAACGCTCGTACTGCGACAGCAAGGCCTGGTGCGCATAGCGCTCATTGCCGCCAAACAATTCATCGCCGCCGTCGCCGCCCAAGAGGCGCGTTACGCCATCCTCGCGCGCCATCTGCGCGCAGTAAAACGCGGGTATGGCCGAGGCGTTGCCGAAAGGCTGGTCGAAGATGGCCGCCATGGCGGGAATGGCGGCCAGCACGTCGGCCGGCGTCACATAGCGTTCGTGGTGGATGCTGCCCGCGTGGCTGGCGGCCAGGCGCGCATACGCCATTTCGTCATAGCCGGGCGCGTCGAAACCGATGGAATACGTGCGCGCGGGCCGGCCCGTCACCTGGCCCATGATGGCGGCCACGGTGGAACTGTCCGTGCCGCCGCTGAGAAACGCGCCCGTATCCGCACCATCCGCACCCAGGCTGCTTTCCACGGCCTGGCGCAGCAGGCGCAGGAATTCCCGCTTGTCGCTGGCAAAGCTGGCCCGGGTGCGCGCCGCGCCCGGCTCCTGGAAGGCCAGCTGCCAGTAGCTGCCCTTGCATTGCTTGCCGCTGCGCACATGCAGGTATTCGCCGGGCAGCAAGCGCTGCTGGCCAAGATAAGCGGTGGCCGGGCCAGGCACCATGTGGAAGAACAGGTAGTGATACAGCGCCTGCGGATCGAGCGCGCCCCGCACAGACGGATGGGCCAGCAAGGCATCATGCGAGGAGGCAAAGAACAAGTCCTGCCCATTGCCCGCATAGCTGAGGGGGTGGATTCCGGCACGGTCCACTGCCAGCAAGGCCGAACCGGCAAAGGCGTCGAGGATGGCCACAGCAAATGGCCCGGACAGGCTGGCGCAGGCGGCCACGCCACGGCTCAGCCACAGGGAAGCGAGGCGGCTTGCCACCTCGTCGGCAGAACCGTCAAGCACGGGCCGGCCCCAGATGGCCACCTGCAAGCCATCTCGCTGATATACATGGCGGCTGCCATCGATGGCGGCCACGGCCACGCCACCCACTTCGCTCACGCTGGCGGCCAGCGGTGCGCTATCGAAACGCGACAGGGGCGCGGCCATGCTGGCCAGCGCGGCGCCACTGGCATCGGCAGCGACAGAACCCGCAGCCCCGCCAGGCGCCGCCAGCCAACCGCACAGGCCGCTCATACGAGCACCTCGGCCGGCAGCGGATGGCCAAGAAAGGCCGTCGGGCTGGCCGTCAAACCATACGCGCCCGACTGGAACACGACCACCAGGTCGCCCTCTTCGGCGCGCGCCATCTCCATCTGGTCGGCCAGCAAGTCCAGCGGCGTGCACAACGGCCCCACGACGGACGCCACTTCGCGCGGCCCGCCGTGCAGCCGGTTGCCGATGGCGACCGGATAATTCTTGCGGATCAGCTGGCCAAAATTGCCCGAGGCCGCCAAGTGGTGGTGCAAGCCGCCATCCGTGACGAAAAATACCTGCCCGTGCGACACCTTGCGCTCGATCACCTTGCACACATAAATACCGGCCTCGGCCACCAGATAGCGGCCCAGCTCCAGGTTCAGGCGCACGCCGGGCGCCGCCTGGGCCAGCAGATCGAGCTGCCGCTGCAAGCCTGCGGCGACAGGCGCCAGGTCGAGCGCCTGATCGCCGGGAAAATACGGCACGCCGAAGCCGCCGCCGATATTCAGGGTGCGCAAGGGCGACGGCGCGCTGTCGGCCAGTTGCAGGGCCAGTTGCACGCTGAGGGACTGGGCTTCGGCCAGAGCCCCCGCCGACAGGCTTTGCGAGCCCGCATACAGGTGAAAACCGTAAAAATCCAGCCCCAGCTGGCCGATGCGGCCCAGCAGCGCCGGCACGAGCGCCGCATCGACGCCAAAGGGCTGCGCGCCACCGCCCATGCGCATGCCCGTGCGGCGCAAGGCGAAATCGGGATTCACGCGCACGGCCACCCTGGCCGTCACGCCCAGCCGTTCGCTGGCCAGCGCCACCCTTTCCAGCTGGGCGCCCGACTCCACGTTGATCAATACGCCCGCCGCCACGGCCCGCGCCAGTTCGCCATCGCTCTTGCCCGGCCCTGCAAAACTGATGCGCTCCGGCGCCATCGGCGTATCGAGCGCCGTGGCCAGTTCGCCGCCCGAGGCCACGTCAATGCCATCGACCAGGCCCGCCAGCCACTGCACCACGGCAGGCATCGGGTTGGCTTTCATGGCGTAATGCACATGCACGCCGGCCGGCAAGGCGGCGCGCAGCTCCGCCACGCGGCGCGTGATGTGCGCGCGTTCATAGGCATAGAACGGCGTGCTGCCCACTCGCTGTGCCAGTCGCCGCAGGGGCACGCCACCCACCAGCAGCATGTCGCCGTCCACGGCAAACTGCTGGCCCCAGACCGAGTGCGCGGGCAATTCCATACTGTTCGAGCGGATCAAGTCCTTCATGCCGCGTCTCCTGTTTGGACCGCATGCGCGCGCGCCAGTTCCCTGGCCAGCAAGGGGCGGTCGATCTTGCCGTTCGGATTGCGCGGCAGCACGCCGTCGCGGATCTCCACCCACTGCGGCACCATATAACTGGGCAAGCGGGCGCGGCAGGCCTCCAGCACGCTGTCGCGCTGCAATGCCACGCCGGGCGCGGGCGTCACCAGCAAGGCGATGGCCTGGCCCAGCACGGCATGGGGCAAGCCCAGCGCTGCCGCTTCGCCTACCAGCCCGCTCGCATACGCGACTTCTTCGATCTCGGCCGGGCTGACCCGGTAGCCCGACGTCTTGATCATGTCATCGCTGCGCCCGACAAAATACAGATAGCCATCCGCATCGCGGCGCACCGTGTCGCCCGACCAGACGGCCAGCTCCGGCAGCACCAGGCCGCTTGCCTGCGGCGGCAGCGGCTTGAAGCGTTCGGCCGTGCGCGCCGCGTCGTTCCAGTAGCCGAGCGCCACCAGCGCGCCACGGTGCACGAGTTCGCCCGGCTCGTCGGCGTCGCACACGCTGCCGTCGGGACGCAGCACCAGCACTTCCGCGTTCGGGATCGCTTGCCCAATGGAATCGGGGCGCCGTTCCAGCTGTTCCGGCGCCAGATAGGTCGAGCGGAACGCTTCCGTCAAGCCATACATCAGGTAGACCTGCGTGCGCGGCAGCGACTGGCGCAGCCGGTCGAGCGTGGTCCTTTGCATCACGCCGCCCGAATTGGTGATGTAGCGCAAGGGGGTGGACAGGGGCCAGCTCAGCTGCGACAACTGCACCCATAGCGGCGGCACGGCGGCCAGGCCCGTGATGGCTTCCTGCTCGACGGCTTCGACGATATCGCGCAGCAACAGGTAATTCATCAGCACGGCGCAGGCGCCGCTGGCGAACGCCGTCGTCAGCTGGCTCAGGCCGTAATCAAAGCTGAGCGGCAGGACGCACAGGATGCGGTCCTGCGGCGTGTTGCGCAAATAGCCCGACACGCTGAGCGCGCCCGCCAGCATGTTGCGGTGCGACAGCACCACGCCTTTCGGTCGTCCCGTGCTGCCCGAGGTATATAGAATGGCGGCCATGTCCACGTCGATCGCCGCATGGGGTATGGGCGCGGGCACGCTGGCGGCGGAGACCGCGCTCCACGGCAGCACGCGCACCTTGCCCAGGTTGGACTCGGCCTCCCCTTCGCCCGTCAGCAGCACCGTCCGCAAGTCTGGACAGGCGGCCAGCGCCGGGCCCAGCTGTGCCAGCCGTTCGCGCGACGTGACGAGGATGGCAACGTTGCAATCGGCCAGGATGTAGGCTACCTGGTCCGGCTTGAGCAGCGGATTGACGGGCACGAACACGCCGCCGGCCGCAGCCGTACCAAACATGGCGCTGACGTTTTCCGGGCGTTTTTCCAGGTACACGGCCACGCGCGCGCCACCTTGCAATCCCAGGGTCAGCAGGGTAGCGGCCGCCTCGCGCACGGACTGCGCCAGCGCGGCATAGCTCAATTGCTCGCCCTGCCACGACAGGGCCGGCGCGTGGGGGGCGCGCTGCGCCGTTTCGAAGATCAGATCGTGTATCAGTGTCGCCATCGTGTCGCCCCAAGGTTGCCATGATTACCATGCATTCCCCTATGATTAGGATAAACGGCCGCGGCAGTGTTGATTTTTATCAAGTAAGCACCTCTCCCGGCGGGCGCTGGCCTATCCGGCGCAATGCTTGAGGCCGCGCAACATCGGCCATGGGCCGCTGCGCTCTAATGACAGCGTTGGCTGCACAGCCGCCCCATCCTTGACCGCCATGGCCAGCCTCGCCCATTTTCTCCATTTCCCCCGCTTGCAAGGGCTTGCCGCCAGCCTTCGCCAGCTGGGCTGGCGCGACAGCGCCTGGCTGGCCGTGGCGCGGCTGCTGGCAGCGGTGCCGGGCGGGCGCTGCGCGCTGTACCGCTACCAGTTTGTGGCGCAAGCCGTGGCGCCCGGCTCGCTGTGCCGCGGGCGCGGCAAGTCCATCGCCGTCACGCCCTGCGTGGCGGAAGCGGACTTGCCGCCCGGTCCCGAGCGCCGGCCTGGCGCGCTGCGCGAGCGCTACCGGCAAGGTGCGCAATGCCTGGTGGCGCGAGACAAGTCCGGCATGGTTGGCTGGATATGGCTGCTGCGCCACGGCTGCCAGGAAGACGAGGTGCGTGCCCGCTATGCGCTGGCCTCAAATCAGTCGTCGTGGGACCTCGATGTATGGGTGCATCCCGAGCAGCGCGGTGGCCTCGTCTTCGCCCGCCTGTGGGAAGAAGCCAACGCCGTGCTGCACGCGCAGGGCGTGCGCTGGTCATGCAGCCGCATCTCGCGTTTCAACCGCGCCTCGCTGGGCGCCCATGCGCGCCTGGGCACGCACGCGCTGGGCATGGCCACCTTCATGCGCTGCGGGCGCTGGCAATGGATGGCCGCCAGCCTGCCGCCGTATCTGCACCTGTCGCGCCGCCCGGACGACATCCCCTGCCTGGCCTTCGATACCAGCCGCCTGCCGCACTACCCTTCCCTGGAGCTGACATGCCGCATCTTGAAGCAGTAAAGTACATCCTCGACACGACCCTGGGCTTGAACGGGCGACTGCTGGAAAGCCACACGCCGCTCCTTGGCAGCGTGCCGGAACTCGACTCGATGGCCGTGATCGGCGTGATCGCCGCGCTGGAAGACCATTTCGGCATCATCGTCGCCGACGACGACATCCACGCGCGCCACTTCGCCACCGTCGGCACCCTGCACGATTTCGTGTTTGCAAAGCTGCGACCATGAACCGCGCCCTCACCGACGCGCTGCCGCTGCTGCCCTTCTTCCTGCCCGCCAGCGGCGGCCAGCGCTACTGCCTGCTGCACCTGCCGCCGCCGGGCCAGGCCGCGCGCGGCGGCATCGTCTACGTCCACCCATTTGCCGAGGAACTGAATAAAAGCCGCCATGTGGCCGCCGCGCAGGCGCGCGCCTTTGCCGCCTCGGGTTACAGCGTGCTGCAGATCGACCTGTTCGGCTGCGGCGACAGCAGTGGCGACTTTGGCGAAGCGCGCTGGGATATCTGGCACAACGATCTGCACCTGGCGTGCGCGTGGCTGGCGCAACGGGTCGACGGCCCCTTGAGCGTGTGGGGCTTGCGCCTGGGCGCCCTGCTGGCCCTCGATTTCGCCAGCCGCCCGCCGCTGCCCCTGGCGCGTTTGCTGTTGTGGCAACCGGAACTCGATGGACGGCGCGTTATCGACCGCTTCCTGCGCCTGCGCCTGGCGACGGGTATGCTGGCTGGCGGCACGCGGGAAGCGCCCGGCCAGGCGCGTGCCGCGCTGGCGCAAGGCGAGCCTGTGGAAGTGGCCGGCTACCTGCTGGCGCCCGCGCTGGCGCACGCCATCGATCGCGTCAGTGCGTCCAC
Source organism: Janthinobacterium sp. OK676 (assembly GCF_900103595.1). NCBI lineage: Bacteria > Pseudomonadati > Pseudomonadota > Betaproteobacteria > Burkholderiales > Oxalobacteraceae > Janthinobacterium > Janthinobacterium sp. OK676. The sequence continues at coordinate 262,240 of NZ_FNHA01000011.1, read as the reverse complement.
GCTGCCGCCATCCGTGCCGGTCTACTGGCTCGATCATCAGGGGGCGGAACAGGCAGCCACGCCTTTGCCGCCGCTGGCGCGGCAATGGCGAGACCTGGGCGCCGCCGTCCACGTGGCCAGTTTCGGCGATGGGCCGTTCTGGCACAGCGGCGAGCTGCTCGCGTGTCCGCAACTGCTGGACGCCACGCGCGCGCTGTGCCGCGACTGGCTCGACGAGGAAAGGACGCCGCCATGAAGCGCGACAGCGGCCAGCAGCATCTCGCGGCGCCAGCCGTGCGCGAGCTGCCCCTGCGCTTTCGCAGCGCCGCTGATGACGGCGAGTCGCAGGCGCGCATGGCGGGCATCCTCAGCCTGGCCGACGTGCCTGGCCCGCGCGGCGTCCTGATCGTCACGGGCGGGCCGCAGTACCGGGTCGGCAGCCACCGCCAGTTCGTCCTGCTGGCCCGCGCGCTGGCCGCGCAGGGCTGGCCCGTGCTGCGTTTCGACTTGCGGGGCATGGGCGACAGCGAGGGCAGCGCGCGCGATTACCGCGCCGCCGGTCCCGACATCGCCGGCGCGCTGGCGCAATTCTTCGATGCCGTGCCGTCGCTGCGCGAAGTGGCGCTGTGGGGCTTGTGCGACGGCGCCACGGCGGCCGCCTGCCATGCGCCGCACGACGCGCGCGTCAAGGCCCTGATCCTGCTCAACCCGTGGGTGCGCAGCAGCGCCGGCCTGGCGCGCGCCACCTTGCGCCACTATTATTTGCCACGCCTGCTGCAAGGCGATTTCTGGCGCAAGCTGGCCGGCGGCGGCCTGCGGCTGGGCGCCAGCCTGGCCTCGCTGCGGCAGATGGCGGCCGCCATGCAGGCACCGGTAACGCCGGAAGACGACGCGCCCGCGCCGGCCCTGCTGCGGGCGCTCACGCAATTCCAGGGCAAGGTCTTGCTGATCCTCAGCGGCGACGACCTGGGCGCGCGCGAGTGGCAAGCCCTGCTCGACGGCGATGCGGCATGGCGCGCCGTGGCCGCCCGCGCGCAATGGACGCAGGCCCAGGTCGACGGCGCCAACCACACGTTCGCCAGCGCGGCCTGGCGCGGCGAAGTCGAACAGCTGTGCGCACGGTGGCTGCGATCATGGTAAGTACTTCGCCAAAACGGGTGCTGATGGTCGCCTACCATTTTCCGCCGTTTGCCGGCGGCAGCGGCATCCTGCGCACCTTGGGCTTTGCGCGCCATTTGCCCGACTGCGGCTGGCAGCCGCTCGTGCTCAGCCCCTCGCCGCTCGCGTATGCGCAGCGGGGCGAATCGCAGCTGGCGCAGATAGTCGCGCAGGCCACCGTGCGGCGCACCCTGGCGCTGGACGCGGCGCGCCATTTGTCCATCGCCGGGCGCTATCCGCGCTGCCTGGCCCTGCCCGACCGCTGGAGTTCCTGGTGGCTGAGCGCCGTGCCGGCCGGCCTGCGCATGATCCGCCAATACCGTCCCGACGCCATCTGGTCGACGTATCCGATCGCCACGGCGCACCTGATCGCGATGACCTTGCAAAAACTCAGCGGCCTGCCGTGGATCGCCGACCAGCGCGACCCCATGCTCGACGACAGCGACCCGCTGGCGCCGTATCCGCCCGAGCCGCGCCTGCACCGCATGCATGCGTGGATAGAACAGCGCATTGCGGCGCGCAGCGCGGCCATCGTCTGCACCACGCCGGGCGCCATCGCGGCGCATCAGCGGCGCCTTGCACAGGTGGGGCGCGAGCGCTTCTGCCTGATCGAAAATGGCCACGACGATGACGAGGTCGCCGCGCTGCCAGCCGGGCCGCGCGGCCACCGCAGCCGCTTCTTGCTGCTGCACAGCGGCGTGATCTACCCGTCCGAGCGCGATCCGCGGCCGCTGTTCGAAGCGCTGGCCCGGCTGCGCCGCGACGGCGTGCTGCACGCCCGCAATTTCCAGCTGGTGCTGCGCGCCACAGGCCACGATGCGTGGCTGGCGGGCTTGCTGGCGCAATACGGCATCCTGGACCTGGTCAGCCTGGAGCCCTTGCAGCCGCACGGCGCGGCGCTGCGGGAAATGCTGGCCGCCGACGGCTTGCTGCTGCTGCAGGCGGCCAACTGCAACGAGCAGATTCCCGCCAAGCTGTATGAATACCTGCGCTGCCGCCGCCCCATCCTCGCGCTGACCGACCTGGCCGGCGACAGCGCGGCCAAGCTGCGCCTTTGCGGCATCGACACCATCGGCCAGCTGGCGTCGAGCAGCGACTGCGCGCGCGCCCTGCTGCGCTTTTTGGAACTGGCACGCCAGGGCCGCGCGCCGCTGGCCAGCCCCACGGCCATCGCCCTGCAATCGCGGCAAGCCCGCAGCAACGCCCTGGCCGATTTGCTGGACCAGGTCAGTCACAGGAGTCCGACATGAAGCATCGCTTGTTTGCCTGCACCCTCGCCGCCTGCTGCGCCCATGCCGGTGCCGCCGATTGCCCGCCCTACGTCAAGCGCACGCCGGGCGGCGACTACACGAGCGCGGAAGACCGCACCGGCCTGTCCGTGATCGAGAAATTCCATTTTTCACGCGCCGTGGAAACGCTCACGCAAGGCATGACGGGCAGCCTGGGCGCCGACATCGGCTACACACTAGAGCACTTCCCGAACCATCACCGGGCGCTGGCGTCGATGGCCAAGCTGGGATTGCGCCTGAAAAGCCCGCAACCCGTGGGCGCCCGCTACACGGTCAGCTGCTACTTCGAACGGGCCATCGCCTTCGCACCCCAGGACGTGACGGCGCGCATGGTATTCGGGAACTACCTGCTGTCCACGGGCCAGGATGCGAAGGCGCTGGAACAGCTGGACGCAGCCAGCCGCATGGCGCCGGACCAGGCCACCATCCAGTACAACCTGGGCCTGATGTATGTAAAGAAGAAGGAATACGAGAAGGCCAGCGCGCACGCGCAAAAAGCCTATGCGCTGGGTTTTCCCTTGCCGGGGCTGAAGAACAAGCTGAAGGCGGCGGGCAAATGGCGCGAGCCGCCGCCGGCACCCGCCGTCGTGGAAGCGAAGGAAGCGCCGAAAGCGGCGGAATCGGAAGCACCAGCTGCCGTGCCGGTGGAACCGCCTAGCGGGGAGTAACGGCCGGCCGCCGGGTCAGGATCAGATGCCCCGTCGGCGACGCGGCCAGTGCCGCGGCCAGGTCGCGCCGCGCTGATATACGCCAGTTCGGCCGGCTGCAGCACGGTGAGCGTCAGCAGCATCAATGGTGCTAGCGCCCGGGGCCAGCAGCATGCCTACCTGTTCGTTTTCGCATTCGAGGCCCTTGGGCGCATCGTGCAAGTCCAGCGCCATCGACACGCTGCCGTGACGCTGCACCAGCAAATCGATGGAGCCATGGTCGGCCACGTTCTGGCTGACCTGGTAGACCAGATCGAACAGCCACGATGGTGCCTGCACCGGATCGCCGTCGAAGGCGGACGACGGCGTCGTCCCGTTGCGGTACTGGCGGGATAGCGTTTTCAGGCAGGTAGTTACTCTTTGAATTAGTCGGCGGGAGGAAAATCGTGGTACGAGCGCGGCAAGTAGCCCCAGATGCGCGCCACCCGGTCCCGCACCTCGAAATCGAAGCCGATGCGCTTGAGCTCCGGCACGATCCACACGCCGTGATCGATGATTTTCTTTGGCAGCAGCATGGCCACGTGTTCTTCCGAGTACAGGCTGATATCGAGCCATTCCACGCCCAGGAACGGGAACGGCGGGTGGTAATCCCATTCCGTATCCCAGCGCGACACATAGCCGGTGACGGAACCGTAACGGTACGATGGCGCCCAGTCGGTGCGTCCGCGCATGAAGGCCAGCAGTTCGTTCCACTTGCAATCGTTGGCGGCGCCGGCCAGGTTGCGCCGCGCGATGTAACCGCGCAGCTTGCGCTTGATGTCGTCGCCGCCGGCATCGGCCTGCGGCAGGCTGGCCTCGACCATGGATTCAGCCATCAGCGGGCGACCGGTTTCACTTTGGACGCGGCCAGCACGGCGCGCGCGCGGGCCGTGTCGATATCGTCGGCCGTGGCCAGCGCCACGCCCATGCGGCGGCGGGCGAACGATTCCGGCTTGCCGAACAGGCGCACGTCGGCGCCCGGCACGCTCAAGGCGTCGGCCACGCCTTCGAAGGCGATGCCTTTCGCTTCCAGCTGGCCGTAGATGACGGCAGACGCGCCGGGCGAACGCAGCGCCACGTTGACGGGCAAGCCAAGGATGGCTTTCGCGTGCAGCTCGAATTCGCTCTGCACCTGGCTGGCCATGGTGACCATGCCCGTGTCGTGCGGACGGGGGCTCACTTCCGAGAACCACACCATGTCATCCTTGACGAACAGCTCCACGCCGAACAGGCCCAGGCCGCCCAGGTTGTCCGTCACCTTGCGCGCGATGTCGCGCGAACGCTCGAGTGCCAGCGGCGCCATGCGGGCCGGCTGCCACGATTCCACGTAGTCGCCATGCACCTGCAAGTGGCCGATCGGCTCGCAGAACTGCGTCTCGATCTGGCCCGAGGCGGCAACAAAGCGCACGGTCAGCAAGGTGATTTCGTAATCGAAGTCGATGAAACCCTCGACGATGACGCGGCCCGTATCGACCCGGCTGCCGCTGGCCGCATACGCCCACGCCGCGTCCACGTCAGCGGCGCCATCGAGCTTGGACTGGCCCTTGCCCGACGAGGACATCACGGGTTTCACCACGCACGGAAAACCGATTTCCTGGCAGGCAAGCTGCAACTCCTGCAGGCTGCTGGCGAAGCGGTATGGCGACGTGGCCACGCCCAGGGTTTCCGCCGCCAGGGTGCGGATGCCTTCGCGGTTCATCGTCAGCACGGCCGCGCGTGCGTTCGGGATGCACGTGATTTGGCCGGCCGCTTCCAGCGCCGCCAGCGTATCGGTGGCAATGGCTTCGATTTCCGGCACGATCAGGTCCGGCTTTTCCAGCTCGATCAGGGCGGCCAGGGCCACGCCGTCGCTCATGTCGATCACGTGCGAGCGGTGCGCCACCGGGTGGCCCGGCGCATTCGGATAACGGTCGACGGCGATCACTTCCACGCCCAGGCGCTGCAGCGACATGATCACTTCCTTGCCCAGTTCGCCCGAGCCCAGCAGCATGACCTTGATGGCGGTGGAAGACAGGGGCGTACCGAAGGTGCGGGGAGCGATGGTGGGGCTAGTGGTCATGGCAGGTCAGGTAGGCAGGTGGAAAGATGGCAGGAACTATAGCAAATGCCGGCCATCTTGGACAGGGCGCGCCGCTGGCGTGCGGCCGCGCACCGTCCCCGCTGCCGGACTAACCCGCGTACGCCCGCTTGATCTCGTCGATGTCGATCTTTTTCATGCCCATCATGGCTTTCATCACGCGCTGGGCCTTGACGGGGTCGGGATCGCCCAGCAGCTTGACCATGATGGTGGGCACGATCTGCCAGGACACGCCGAACTGGTCCTTGAGCCAGCCGCATTGCTGCGCTTCCGGCGGCCCGCCTTCGGACAGCTGGTTCCAGTAGTGGTCGACTTCGTCCTGGGTTTCGCAATTGACCTGGAACGAGATGGCTTCGGAAAACTGGAACAAAGGGCCGCCGTTCAGGCCCGTAAACGTCTGGCCATCGAGCTCGAACGCCACCGTCAGCACGCTGCCCGGCTCCTGGCCGTGGATTTCCTTGCCCTCCTCGCCATAGCGCAGGATCTGGCCGATCTTCGAATTGGGGAATATCCCCGTATAAAACAGGGCCGCCGCCTCGGCGTGGCCGTTGAACCATAAACACGGGGTAATCTTTTGTATGCTGTGCATGATGTCTCCCTTGGCCGGTGTGTGGATTAGCCTCTCTAATATAGTCATAATTGCGCCGGCATGGCGCGCGGAATGCGCCTATTAACGCCCTGCAATCGCCTCCCGTCCCAGCACGCCGGCGCTGGCGAGCAGACGCAGCCGGGCCGAACGCCATTCCGCCTGACACCGGATGCGCTCCTGCTGCGCCTCGAGCAGCGCCGACTGCGTGTTCAGCATTTCCAGGATGTCGGCCGCGCCCAGGCCGAACTTGCGTTGCACGCTGGCCTGGGCATCGCGCGCCGCGTCCAGCCATGCTTGCGACGCGGCCAGGTTGGCCAAGGCCGTGCTCGCTTCCGCATGCGTTTTCACCAGTTCCATCAGGGTCTGCTGCTGCACCTCTTGCGCCTCGGCTTCCCTTTGCCCGGCCTGCGCCAGCGCGCCGCGCACCTTGTAGTGGCGCGCAAAACCGTCGAACAGGGGAATGTTCAATGAGATGCCCACCAGGGTTTCGCGCGTGGACGCGGCGGACAAGCCCTGGTTGGGGCGGCCGTTCTGGTAGATATTGGCCGTCAGGTCGATGCTGGGCCGGCCCTCCGACTCGGTCACGGCCACCCGTTCGCGCGCGGCCGCCAGCTGCGCCTGCGCGGCCACGATGGCCGGGTGCCGCGCCTGGGCCAGCGCCAGCCAGGTGTGCAAATCTTCACGCAGGCCAGCCACCGGGGCATCCGCATCGTCATCCAGCACCACGCCCGCCTCGGCCGGCAAGCCCAGCGTATAGACGAGCACGGCGCGCGCCTTCCGGAATTCGCCATCGGCCCGGCTGGCGCCCAGGGCCGCCTTGGCCAGCGCGCTCGCCGCCTGCAGGGTGTCGCTGTGCGAACCGAGGCCCCGCTGGGCGCGGCGCTGCGTGGCCTGCACCGTTTCATTGGCCAGCGCCCGGTATTCCTCGCGCATCCGCACGTTGGCCCGCGCCGTCTGGGCCTCGAAATACGCGCTGACGGTGGCCGCCAGCGTCTTTTGCAGCACGGCGTCGCGGTTGGCCAGGGCCGCGTCCAGCATGGCTTGCGCCGAACGCTGGCCCGCCGCGCGCCCGCCAAAGTCGAACAAACGCCAGGAAAAACTCAGCGATCCCGTATTGCTGTTCAAGCTGCCGGACGGCGTGCTGGCGCCGGGATAGGCCGTGCGGTCGTGCACCCGGCTCAGGCCCGCATTCAGGGTCGGCAAAAAGGCGGCCCTGGCCTCGCCCAGCCCGGCCGCCTGCAGCCGGATGCCGGCCCAGGCGCTGTGCACCTGCGCGTTGCGGCACAGGGCCAGGTCGACGGCCGCCGGCAAGGTCAATCGCACGCTCGCCTCGTACGCGGACGGGCATGGCGCGGCCTCATGCTCGCCCGACTGCGCCGCAGCACTGGCCAGCAGCAAGCTGGCGGCGATGGCGGCCATGACGCGGCGTCTAGCGTTCATGCAGCGCCTCCTTCTGGTGCTGCACCAGCGGCGAGAGCACGTATTCGATCACCCTGCGCGTCCCCGTGCGGATTTCCGCGCGCACCGCCATGCCGGCCGACAGCGGCGCCAATCTGCCGTCGATGACGATGGACGGCTGCTGCAGCGTGATTTTCACGGCATACACAAGCCCCTTTTTTTCATCCTCGACGGCGTCGCGCGAGACGCTGCTGACGACGGCGGGCACGGTGCCGTATTTTGTGTAATCGAAGGCGTCGACCTTGATGGCCACCGCCTGGCCCGGCTGCACGAAGCCGACGTCGCGGTTTTCCAGCACGGCGTCGATTTCCAGCTTGCCCTGGCGCGGCACGATCTGCATCAGCGCCTGCGCGGCCGGCACGACGCCGCCCACCGTGTGCAGTTTCAGTTGCTGCACCGTGCCGTCGACGGGGGCCGTCAGGCGCAGCAGGCTGCCGCGGGCGCCCGCGCGCCGCGCATCCTGGCCGCTGGCCGCCGCCACCCTCGCCCCTTCCGTCAGCGCGTCGTAGGCGTCCTTGCGCGTCTGCGCCACCAGGGCCGCGCGCTCGCTGCGGGCCGACGCCAGCTGGCCGGCCAGGTCGATGCGCGCCTGCTCCTTTTCCAGCCACGCGTGTTCGGCCACGTCGCGCGTGGCCAGCAGCGCCTGGTAGTCGCCGGCGCGCCGCGTGGCCAGCGGCAGCGCCTGGGCGTAGCGGGCGATTTCTCCATCGAGATGCGCGAGCCTGGCGCGGAAACTCGCGTACTGGCCATCGAGGTGGCCCTGCGCTTCCTCGCGCTGGGCGGCGGAGGCGCCATCGGGCGCCACCAGCCTGGGCGGCGTCAAGGTATCGACGGCGGCGATCAGCGCGCGCGAGCGGGCCATTTGCAGCGCGGCCGCCACGGCGTCGCCGGCGGCCTTGTCGCGTTCGGCGTCCGGACCCCGGCTGTCGAGTTCCACGAGCAGCTGACCCGCCTTGACGGCCTGCCCTTCCTTCACGTGCAGGGCGCGCACGGCCGCCACGTCAACCGAGGCGATGGTCTTGGTGTTGCCGGACGGAATGATCTTGCCGGCCGCATTGACGATGATGTCGACCTGGCCGAAGACCGCCCACAGCACGACGCAGCCGACCAGCAGCATCAGCACCCTGGCCGTCAGGCGCAGCGAAGGCGACACGGGCCGCTCCTGCAGCGCCAGCGCGGCCGGCAAGAAGGCCGCCTCGTCTTCGCTGAGCACGGGGCCGCTCAAGGCGGCGCGGTCGCGCCAGCTGTGCCGCAGCACCTGAGCGTAACGTTGCAACAGCTCGCCATACGCGGCCAGGCGGTGGCCGGCGCTCATGTTGCGTCCCCTGTTGCGCTCCCGTGCGTGCCTTGCTGCAAGCTGTACAGATGGGCGTAGATGCCGCCCGGCTGCGCCAGCAGCGCGTCGTGCGTGCCCAGTTCGGCCACCTGCCCCCGCTCCATGACCACGATGCGGTGCGCTTCGCGCACGGCCGACAGGCGGTGGGCGATGATCAGCACGGTGCGCCCCGCGCAAATGCCGCGCATATTGTCCTGGATGATCTTTTCCGATTCGTAGTCGAGCGCGCTCGTCGCCTCGTCGAAAATCAGGATGCGCGGATTGCCGATCAGGGCGCGGGCGATGGCGATGCGCTGGCGCTGGCCGCCCGACAAGCCCGTGCCGTGCTCGCCCACCATGGTGTCGTAGCCTTCGGGCAGTTCGCAAATGAAATCATGGGCACCCGCCAGTTTCGCCACGGCGATGACGGCATCGATGGGCAGCGCCGGATCGCTCAGGGCGATGTTGTCGCGCACGGAGCGGTTGAAGAGGATGTTTTCCTGCAGCACCACGCCGATCTGGCGCCGCAGCGACGCCGTGTCGATGACGGCGATATCCTGCCCGTCGATCAGCACCTTGCCCCGCTCGGGAATGTACAGGCGCTGCGCCAGCCGCGTCAGGGTACTCTTGCCCGAACCGGAACGCCCGACGATGCCGATCACTTCGCCAGGCGCGATGCTGATCGACACATTGCGCAGCACCTCGGCCGCATCGGGCCGGTAGCGGAAACCCACTTGCTGGAACTCGATGGCGCCCGCGATGCGCGGCAGGAGTGCCTTCTGGCTGCCCGCTTCCGCTCTGGCATCGAGAATATCGCCCAGCCGGCTCATGGAAATGCCCACTTGCTGGAAATCGTTCCACAGCTGCGCCAGCCGCAGGATGGGCGAGGCCACCTGTCCGGCCAGCATGTTGAAGGCGACCAGTTCGCCCACCGTCATTCTCTCGTCGATCACGAGGGTGGCGCCCCACCACATGATGACCGCCGTCACCAGCTTGCTGACCAGGGTCACGCCACCGCTGGCCAGCATGCCGATGTTATTCGCCGACAGGCCCGCCGACACATAGCCGGCCAGCTGCTTTTCCCACTGCTGCTGCCAGCGCGGTTCCACGGCCATGGCCTTGAGCGTATCGACGCCGCTGATGGTTTCAACCAGGAAAGACTGGTTTTCCGCGCTGCGGTTGAATTTGTCGTTCAATCTGCCCCGCAGCACGGGCGTGAGCAGCATCGACAGGGCCGCGTAGACGGGAATCGAGGCCAGCACGACGACGCTGAGCGCCGCGCTGTACCACAGCATGGCGGCAATGAAGATGAAGGAAAACAGCAGGTCCAGCATCACGGTCATGGCGTTGCCGGTGAGAAAAGACCGGATGTTTTCCAGTTCATGGATGCGCGCCACGGAATCGCCCACGCGGCGCGCCTGGAAATACGCGATCGGCAAGGCCAGCAGGTGGCGGAACAGGCGCGCGCCCAGTTCCACGTCGATCTTGCTGCTGGTGCGCGCGAAAACATAGGTGCGGATGAGGCCCAGCACGGCTTCGAAGACGATGGCGCACACGAGGCCGATGGCCACCACGTGCAGGGTTTTCATCGCGTGGTTGACCAGCACCTTGTCCATCACCACCTGGAAAAACAGGGGCGTGGCCAGTCCGATCAGTTGCAGCACGAAGGAAATCAGCAATACCTCGCCCAGCAGCCTGCGGTATTTGACGATGGCGGGGATGAACCAGCTGAAGTCGAAACGGGCCGTCTCGCGCGCGAAGCTGGCCTTGCTGGTAAAAAAGATCAGCTCGCCCGTCCAGGCGGCAAGAAACGCTTCGCGGCCGAGGATGTGCGGCGGCTGGCCCGGATGCTGGAGCAGCACCTTGCTCACGCCATCGTTACCCGTCTCGACCTTGCCGAGAATAAAGAAACGGCCGGCCGTATCGATGGCGATGGCCGGCAGCGGCGCTTGCGCCAGCCGTGCGGGCGCCTGGCGCACCAGTTTGGCCGTCAAGCCAAGTTGCCGGGCGGCCAGCAGCACGGTTTGCCGCGTGAACACGGCCTGGCCGAAGGCATGCTTGAGCTGGGCGCCATCGGCGGCGATGCCGTGCAGGCTGGCCATCAGCTGCAGCGACAGCAAGCCCGTGTCGGGCGAGGTTTTTTCCAGGGACGGCGTATCGTTGCGTTGGGAGAGGACTGTCATCGGGCAATATAAGAGATTCAATGGCGCAGCCAGGCCGGCGCCGGTCGCCCCGGTCCGGCTGCGTGAGGGTGGATCTAGTTACTCAACGGTTTAATGCGCCGCCGCCAGCTGGAGCTGCGTCGACGGATTGCCGTGACCTGACCATGGCGCCGATGCGGCCGCCGGCACGGCAAAGCCGGCCATCGCTTGCACCAGCTGCGCGGAATCCGCTTGCCAGCCGCCGATTCCGTCCTGGCTGACGGCACTAAATTGCTGCGCGGCGCGCCAGTTCTGCGCCAACACCGGGGCCAGGATGGCGGCCGTGCCTGCCGGCAAGGTCAGCTGGCCAGCCGGTGGCGGCGTCAGGCCTGCCATTGCCTGCACGAGCTTTTGTACATCGCTGCCCAGCAAGACCCGGCCATCGGCCATGCGGAATTCCTCGATGCGTCGCCCTGCGCTCTCGTACCAGCCCGTGACGGTGACCTTGTCGGCGGTGCCGATGGTGCTCACTTCGAGGTTGGCACCCGCCTGGCGGAACCACAGCTGCTCGGCGCTGACGCCGGCCAGGAAGGACACCACGTCGCGGCTGCCCGCCTCGTCCGCCTCGGAAATGGTGTCGGCGCCGTCGCCGCGGGCGAAGATATAGGTATCGTTGCCCAGCGTGCCGGCCAGCGCATCGTCGCCCTTGCCGCCTTGCAGGGTATCGTTGCCGAGGCCGCCCAGCAGGATGTTCTTCAGTTCATTGCCGGTCAGCACGTCATCGAACTTGCTGCCGATGACGGCATTGAAATTGGCCAGCACGTCGCTGCCCGCGGGCGCCGTCATCGGGCCGCCAACGGGCGCAAAGGCGGCCGTCACGCCCGTCGTGGAAGTGGCGTAGGACAGCGAATTGCCCGCTCCGCCACCGTCGAGCACGTTGCCGCCGGCGGTGCCGACATGGAAGACGTTGCTGGTATAGGCGCTGCCCGTCACCGTCAGGCCGGGACCGGTGAGGCGCACGTACTCGACGTTGTCGGCCACCGTGTAGTTGACGCTGGTGTACACGGTGTCGTTGCCGCCATTGCCCCGCTCATCGATGAAGTCGCCGCCGTGGTTGACGTAATACGTGTCGTCGCCACCGAGGCCTTGCAGCAGGTCGGCGCCGGCCGTGCCGTTGATGACGTCGGCGCCCGCCGTGCCGACGAAGGTCTGCCCCGTCGGTTGCGTGGGACCGTTGAAGTGCCAGGCCTGGGCCAGCGCGGGCGCCAGGGCGGCGGCCGTGCCGGCCGGCAAGGTCAGCTGGCCCAGCGGCGGCGGCGTCAGATTCGCCATCGCCTGCACCAGCAGCTGCACGTCGGCGCCGCGCATGACGTGGCCGGCGGCCGTGCGGAATTCCTCGATGTTCGGCACGGCCGCGTTCCAGGCGCGGATGGTGATCTTGTCCGTCGTGCCGATGGTGCTCACTTCCAGGTCATTGCCCACCTGGCGGAACCACAGCTGGTCGATGTTGACGCCGGCCAGGAAGGCGATGGTGTCGTAATTGGCATCGGCGGACGATTCGACAATGGCGTCGGCGCCGTCGCCGCGCGCAAAGACATAGGTATCGTCGCCCAGGCCGCCCGTCAGCACGTCGTTGCCTTTGCCGCCTTGCAAGGTGTCGTTGCCGAGGCCGCCGACCAGGGTATTGACCAACTCGTTGCCAGACAGCACGTCGTCATAGCCGCTGCCCGTCACGCTGGAAATATTGACCAGCACATCGCTGCCCGGGCGGGCCGCGTGGGATTCGTTGATGGAAACGATGCTGGCCGTCGCGCCCGCCTTGGAACCCGCATAGGTGGCCGTGCTGTTCGTGCCCGTGCCGCGCAGCACGTTGCCGCCGGCGACATCGACGTGGAACACGTTGTCATTGCCGTTGCCCGTCACCGTCAGGCCGGCGGCGCTCACATGCACCTCTTCGACGTTGGCGGCCAAGGTGTAATCGACCGTGGCATAGACGGTGTCGCGTCCGCCGCCAGCCTGTTCCACCACCACGTCGCCGCTGTGGTTGACGTAATACGTGTCGTCGCCAGCCAGGCCCGCCATCACGTCGGCGCCCGCCGTGCCCTGGATGATGTCCGGATTCGCCGTGCCGGTGAAGACGCCGTTGCTGGGCTGGGACGGCCCTTCCGTGCGCCAGTTCTGCGCCAGCGCCGGCGCCAGGGCGGCGGCCGTCGCCGCCGGCAAGGTCAGCTGGCCGGCTGGCGGCAGCGCCAGGCCCGCCATCGCCTGCACGAGGTTTTGCACGTCGCTGCCCAGCAACACGCGGCCATCGGCCGTGCGGAACTCCTGGATGCGCGGCGCCGTGCCGGAATACCAGCCATTGATGGTGATCTTGTCGGCCGTGCCGATGGTGCTCACTTCCAGCGCCGTGCCCACTTGGCGGAACCACAGCTGGTCGGCGCTGACGCCGGCCAGGAAGGAGACGACGTTATGGCTGGCCGCCTCTTCCACCTCGACGATGATGTCGGCGCCGTCGCCGCGGGCAAAAAGATAGGTGTCGTCGCCCTGCATGCCGGCCAGGGTATCGTCTCCCTTGCCGCCGCGCAGGATATCGTTGCCAAAACCGCCCACGAGGGCGTTTTTGAGCTCGTTATCGCTCAGGACATCGTCGAGCTTGCTGCCGATGAGGTTGGCGATATTGAGCAGCACGTCGCCGCCGGGCGGCGCCGTCACCGGGCCATTCGCTCCGGACAAGGTCGCCGTCACGCCCGTGCCCGCAGCCATGTAGTTGACCGTGTTGCCCGTGCCGCCGCCATCGATCCTGTTGCCACCGGCCGCGTCAACGAAAAAGACGTTATTGGTATTGGCGCTGCCCGTTACCGTCAGGCCGCCTGCGGTCAGGCGCACGTTCTCGACGTTGTCGGCCACCGTGTAATTGACGCTGGTGTAGACGGTATCGCTGCCGCCGTTGGCCAGCTCGACGATTACGTCGCCGCTGTGGTTGACGTAATACGTGTCGTCGCCGGCCAGGCCTTCGAGCACGTCGGCGCCCGTGGTGCCGGTGAGCACATCGGCGTTCGCCGTGCCCGTGAAGCGCTGGGCAGAGGCGGAACTGTTCAGGTAAGCGTCGATGGCGGAGACGCTGGAGCCAGATGCATTGTTTTCAGTCATGTTGCAGTTCCTGTCGTTGAACTTAAAACCAAGATCGAATATGCCGGCGCAAGCCGGCATGCAAGGCAAAAGTCCCGGCCGCCTCTGACTGCAGTCCAAGGTGCACCTTCAACGGTCCGTCACTTTTGGCGCATGGACGGCGCGCGCTTAAGCGTCGCCTCGCATGCACGCCTTAATGACGCGCAATCGGGACAGGCACTGTTATTTGTCATGCAAATGTCACACTGTCTGGAAGAAAGAAGAGAAGATTTTTGCCAAGTTTTTTCTGTCACCGTTGAACCATTGTGCGAGAATGCCCCTCCCCCTAGATGGTGCGCAAGATGACCAAACTCGCCGCAAGCATCACTGTAATGACACTGCTGCTGGCAGCCTGCAAGCCCGCAGCCACGGCACCTGCGCATGACATTCCTGCGGCCATGCGCCAGACCGCAACCACGCTGCTGCAGTCGACATTGCTGCACGCGACCTCGATTGCCGTCGTTTATCGCGGCAAGGAATTCGTTCTGCATCAAGGCGAGCTGGAGACCGGCAAAGGCAATCCGCCGAACGATACAACGCTGTATGAAATCGGCTCGGTCAGCAAGACTTTTGCCGGCCTGCTACTGGCGAACGCCGTGCTGGACGGGAAGGCGGCGCTCGACGATCCCATACAACAGTACCTGCCGGAGGCCTACCCGAACCTGCAGTGGCAAGGTCGGCCCGTTCTCCTGCGCCATTTGATCACGCACACCAGCACCATGCCGGGCATGCTGCCATTACAGGTGAACGCCATATTGCAGGATTTCACGGCGCACGCCACGCCGGCAAAGCTCAATGCGGCCTATGCCAACTACGGACAACAGCAATTCTGGCAGGATTTACATGCAGTCAGCATCAAGGGTCCGCTAGGGGAGGACTACGCCTATTCCAGCGCAGGCACCGAACTCATTGCACACACGCTCGAAACAATCTACGCCATGCCCTATGAAGTGCTGCTCACGCAATTCATCGCGCGCGAAGCCGGCATGCACGATACCAGGCTGAAAATCGCAGCCGGGGATAGTGATCGGCTGGCGCCCGGCTACCACAGCGACAATCCCGTCGTGACGACACCGATGCCGCAACTGCCCTGGGGGGCGGCCGGCAACCTGAAGTCGACCGTGCCGGACATGGCGAAGTACCTGCGCCTGCAATTGAGCGCCCATCGCGCGGTCGTCGAATCGCACAAGCCGCTGGTGCGCTTTCAGGACGACTTCAGCATTGGCTACTTCTGGAATATCGGCAGCAATCGCCAGCTGGGCACGCATTATGTACACCATGGCGGCGTGCCGCGCGCGCAAAGCTACGCCTGGATCGTTCCCCAATATCAGCTGGGGATCTTCATCATCACCAACCAGAGCGGCGACGCTACCGCCGGCGCCATGGAAAGCGCGCTGGCGCCTATTTTCGACACGGTGGAATCGATGGAAAGCGCGAAGTAGGCCGCCAGCAATACGCACGACGCCACAGTTTGGGGAGATGGCGCTTATTTGCCAGCCATGGCGGCCTGCAAGGCGCGCAAGGACGCCGTCAACGGCTCCTGCGGCGGCAGCGACGGCACGGCAAACGGGTGGTCGTGGCGCGCGGTGGCGCCGGCCACATGCCACTGCAAGGGCGTCAGGGAAGCGTCCTGCGTCATGGCAAGCCTCCAAAAGTTTGATCCTGCAACTGCTCCACGAGGAAATCGATGAAGACGCGCAAGCGCGGCGGCAGGTGGCGGCTGGCCGGCCACAGCAGCCAGAATGCCGTACGCGCCTGCGTATGCTCGTCCAGCAGCGACACCAGTTGCCCCGCCGCCAGCTCGCGCTGCACGGCGAATGCGGGCAGATAGGCGATGCCCTGCCCCTGCACGGCCAGGTAGACGCGCATTTCCACGCTGTTGCACACCATGCCGGGCACCGGCTGCACAGCCTCGTCCATCAGCGGCCACTGTTCCAAACGGCCCGTGGCGGGAAAGCGGTAGTCGAGGCGCTGATGTTGCATCAGTTCGATGCCATCGGCGGGCCGGCCATGGCGCGCCAGGTAGGCGGGCGACGCCACCAGCAGCCGGCGGAACGTGCATAGCTTGCGCCGCATCAGGCTTGAATCGGCCAGCTCGCCCGTGCGCACGGCCGCGTCAAAGCCGTCGCTGACGATGTTGACCATGGCGTCGGAAAAATCGAGGTCGAGTTCGATGGCCGGATAGGCTTGCATGAACGCGCCGATGGCCGCTTCGAACAGGCCGCTGTAGCGTGGCAGGCTGATGCGCAGGCGGCCGCTGGGCGCGCCACCCGATTCACCGAGTTCGCGCTCGGCCGCTTCCACCTCGGCCAGGATGCGCTTGCAGCGCTGCAGGAATTTTTCCCCTTCCGCCGTCAAGGCCAGATGCCGCGTGCTGCGCTGGAACAGGCGCGCGCCCAGCCGCGCTTCCATGCGCGCCACGCTTTTCCCGACGGCCGACGACGACAGGCCCAGCAGCCGGCCCGTGGCCGAAAAACTGCCGCTGTCGGCCACCTGCACGAACATGGCGATGCCACCCAAGCTATCCATGCAAATCCCCATTGAAGACATTCTTGTCCGATATGTTGATCAGTTTAGCCCATTTTTCTTCAATCACGGGCGCGCCATACTCGCCTCTCTTTCTTTCATATCCGACACCCATGTCCTCTTCCTCACGTCTTTCCCTCCCCCTACAAGTGCTGGCCGCTTGCCTGACGGGCTTGCTGATACCCCTGTGTTTCACGGGCCCGGCCGTCGCCCTGCCCGCCCTCGGCGCCGAATTGCACGGCAGCGCCGCCGCCCTGAACTGGGTCATCAATGCGTATATCCTCAGCTATGGCAGCGCCATGATGGTGGCCGGCAGCCTGACGGACGTGCTGGGACGGCGCCGCGTCTGGCTGGCGGGACTGGCGCTGTTTTGCGTGGCGACCCTGGCCATCGCTGTCGCGCCATCGGTGGCATGGATCGCCGCGCTGCGTTTCGTGCAGGGCCTGGGCGGCGCGGCCGCGTTCGCCGCCGCGATGTCGTCGCTGGCGCCATTGTTCCACGGCGCAGCCCGCAGCCGGGTGATGAGCGTGCTGGGCACCACGTTCGGCCTGGGCCTGGCCTTCGGTCCGCTGGCGGCCGGCGCCATGCTGGCGCTGGCTCGCTGGCCCGCCATCTTTTACGCCACGGCCGTGCTGGGCGCCATCGGCATGCTGCTGGTATGGGGCAACGTGCCGGCCGATCCCGCGCGCGGCAAGGACCGGCTGGACTGGCCAGGCGCCATCAGCTTCAGCGCCGCGCTGGGCTTGCTGACCCTGGGCATGCTGCTGATACCCGAACACGGCTGGCGCAATGGCGCCGTGCTGCTGTCCGTCGCCGCGTCCGTGCTGCTGTTCCTCGCCTTTGGCGCGATCGAGCGCAGGACGGCGCGGCCCATGCTGGATTTGTCGCTGTTCCGCCAGCGCCGCTTTGTCGCCGTGCAAGTGCTGGCCGCCTCGCCCGCCTTCCTGTTCATCGTGCTCATCGTCATGCTGCCGGGGCGTTTCATCGGCATCGACGACATGTCCGCGCTGGCGGCGGGCCGTCTGATGATCGCCCTGGCCGCGCCGCTGCTGCTCGTGCCCGTGCTGGCGGCGCTGCTGTCGCGCTGGATCACGACCGGCGCCCTGTGCGCGGCGGGATTGCTGCTGGCCGCGGCGGGCCTGGCCTGGCTGGCGCAGGTGCTGGGCCATGCCGGCGCCGCCGCGCTGGCCGGTCCCCTGCTGCTGATCGGCGTAGGCATCGGCTTGCCATGGGGCTTGATGGATGGCATGGCCTTGAGCGTGGTGGAAACGGAGCGCGCCGGCATGGCCACGGGTATCTTCAATACCGTGCGCGTCAGCGCCGATGGCGTGGCGCTGGCCCTGGCGGGCGCCGTGCTGGCCAGCCTGATCGGCGCGGGCCTGGCGCGGCAGCTGCCGGCCGAGTTGCCCGTACTGGCCGCCGCCAGCCGCGCCGCGCTCGGCGATATACAACAAGCAACACAGCTGCTGGGCGGCCAGGAAGCACTGCTGCGGACCAGCTATGACGCCGCCTTCCGCCAGCTATTGCTCGGCCTGGCGGTGCTGGCCGTGGTGCTGGCGGCGCTGGTGCCGTACTTGCTCAGGAAGGATGGGACTCAGGCATCCAGGCCGTAGAACACGGCCACCAGGATGGCGATATTGTTGCAGGCGCGCGCAAACGTCGTTGTCGCATAGGCAACGGCCACACTGGGGGCGCGGTAGCGCAGGTAGACAAAGCTGAACATGGCACCCGAGCCCAGCGCGACGATGGCGTGCAGCAAGCCGCCGCTGATGAAATGCACGATGGCCCACAGGATGGCGCCGCTAAAAACGCTGAGCTGGCGGCTGGCGCCCAGGCGCCGGAGGATTTCCAGCGGCAGCAGCTGGCCGAGGAAGGTTTCCAGGATGGGGGAATAGATGACGACCCAGAACACCAGCAGGGGCAGCGACATTTCGCGCTTGAACTTGGACAGGCCCGTGTGCGCACCCCAGTATTCGGGCGGCAGCAGCCATTTGGTGAAGAACAGGATGGCAAAGCACAGCATGCAGGTCAGCAAGCCCCAGCCGAGACCGGCAAGGGCCAGCTCCAGCACGGGCGGCGCCGGTTTGTCGTCGTCCTGGCTGGATAGATCATGGCTGCTGTGCACTTGCATGAGAAGTCCTGGCGGTGATCCAGCTCTCATTGTAGCGCGGAATACGACTATTGGCGCACGGCTGTTGGCGCGCCACCCATCTCAGGCGGCCAGGCGCAGGGGACCGTTGGCCCGCGTGGCCAGCTTGAAGATGCCCACTTCCTGTTCCAGCTGCGCCGCCTGCTGCTGCAGTTCGTGCGCGGCGGCGGCGGCCTGCTCGAC
Organism: Janthinobacterium sp. OK676; assembly: GCF_900103595.1. Classification (NCBI taxonomy): domain Bacteria; kingdom Pseudomonadati; phylum Pseudomonadota; class Betaproteobacteria; order Burkholderiales; family Oxalobacteraceae; genus Janthinobacterium; species Janthinobacterium sp. OK676. The sequence continues at coordinate 243,522 of NZ_FNHA01000011.1, read as the reverse complement.
GAGGGCCGCGTTTTGCTGCGTCACCCGGTCCATGTCGACGATGGCGCGGTTGACTTGCTCGATGCCGGCGCCCTGCTCCTGCGTCGCATGGCTGATCTCGGCCATGATGCCCGTCACCCGGCTAATGCCGGCCACCACGTCATGCATGGTGGCGCCCGCCTGCTCGACAAGCACGGTCCCCGTGCCCACCTTGCTGACGGAATCGTCGATCAGGGCCTTGATTTCGCGCGCGGCGGCGCTCGAGCGCTGCGCCAGGTTGCGCACCTCGGTGGCGACGACGGCGAAACCGCGCCCCTGTTCGCCCGCGCGGGCCGCTTCCACGGCCGCGTTCAAGGCGAGGATATTCGTCTGGAAGGCGATGCTGTCGATCACGCCGATGATGTCGACGATCTTGTTCGACGAGGCATTGATCAGGCCCATGGTGTGCACGACTTCGGCCACCGCCTTGCCGCCCTGCTCCGACACCTTCGACGCTTCGCGCGCCAGGCGGTTGGCCTGCTGGGCGTTGTCCGCATTCTGACGCACGGTGGAAATCAGTTCTTCCATCGATGACGCCACTTCTTCCAGCGAGCCGGCCTGCTGCTCCGTGCGCTGCGACAGGTCGCGGTTGCCCGAGGCGATCTCGGTCGACGCCGTGGCGATGCTTTCCGTGCCGTGGCGCACCTTGCCGACGATGGCGGCCAGGTTGTCGCGCATGGTCTTGATGGCAAACAGCAGGCTGCTGTCGTCGCCGTCGCGCGTGTGCACGTCGATGGCCAACTCCCCCAGCGCGATGCGCCCGGCGATCGCGGCCGCATACGCCGGTTCGCCGCCCAGCTGGCGCAGCAGGCCGCGCGTGATGACGGTGGCGACCGCAATGCAAATGAGCACGCTGAGCGCGGCCAGCACGCCGATCCAGCGCAGCGACTGGCCGTAGATGGCGCGCGCGGCCACGCTGGCCTGCTCCGATTCGCGCTGGACGCTCTTCAGGACGGTATCGATGTCGGCGACGATCTGACGCCGCAAGGGGCTGCACTCTTCGACGAGGAAGGTGCCGTACTGCTCCATCTGTCCTGCGGCGCGGAACTGGCGCGGCCGCTGCAATTCCTGCGCCATGGCTTTCAAGCCCGTGCTGACTTTTTCGAATTGCGCATCGCCGGCAAACTGTGGCGCCAGCCGGGCCAGCGCTTCCAGGTAGAGTGCCTTCTGGCTGTCGAGGATGGCCAGCTCTTTCTCGGCGGCGGCCTGGTCCTGGAAGATATACGCGTTGCGGGCGGCCAGGCCCGTCTGATCGAGCGCTTCGCGCGCCACGTACAGTGGCTCGAGTTTTTCCTGTTGGACTTTTTCTTGCGCGTCCATGGCGCCGGAGATGGCGCCGATGCGCAGCAGCGCGAAGGCAGCCAGTACCAGCATGAGTAGCACCAGCAGCCCGAAGCCTGCGCTCAGGCGCGCGCCTATCGTCAAACGATTGAATGACATCATTGTTGTTATTGCCCTGTAAAAGTTGATTGTTGCTGGTTACTTGGAAACCAGCGATCTGCTCGCCGTCGTGGTGCCTTTCCCGCATGGCGCGGGATGGGTCTCTAACTGGCGTTTTTTGGGCAGTCAGCTTCTAATGTCGGGCAATGTACGCGCGCGGAGAGAAACCCGCGCAATGCAACGGTACACTGAATTATAAGCGAACAGCGTTATTTATGATTTCACGCGTCCACTTTTAGTGCCTTGATGCAAGTCAAGGGCTGCCGTATCCCCCCTTGCCCGGCGCGTCGATGACGGCCATCGTGATGCGCGAGATGCAGCACAGCTTGCCGTCGTCGCCGGTGATGCGGATTTCCCAGACCTGGCTGGTGCGGCCCCGGTGGATGGGCGTGGCGCGCCCCGTCACGTAACCGCCGCGCACGCCGCGCAAGTGGTTGGCGTTGATTTCCTGGCCCACGCTCACGTGCCGGCTGGAATCGAGGCAGGCATTCGCGGCCATGCTGCCCAGGGTTTCGGCCAGCAAGACGGAAGCGCCGCCATGCAGCAGCTTGAACGGCTGCATGGTGCGGTGGTCGACGGGCATGGTCGCCTCGATCCAGTCGGGACCGAAAGCCGTGAATACGATGCCCAGGTGGCGCATGGCCGTGCCCTCGCTGGCGGCATTGAGGATGGCCAGGTCGAGCGGTGCGTGCCAGATTTCCATTGTTACCTCGGATAAGTGGGTAGAAACGGCCATTGTAGGGCACAGCGATCCCGTCCGCCGCTTCATCTTTCCTTCACCGAGGCACGGGGTGGCGATGGCATTAACTGGTTATAATTGCCCCATTCTTAAAAAACGAGGTTGTGTATGAAGTGGGCCTTGCTGGGCATTTTTGTGTTTTCTGTTTTACATATTCATTTTCGGGGCAAGGTGCGCCTGCCGTTCCGCCGCCAGATCTTCGATCACTCCTCGTTCATGGCGCCGCTGAACCTGTTCATGCACACCTTTTCCAAGGTGCCGGCCACGCCGTATCTGGCCGTCGAGCAATTCCCGGAATTGGCGCCGCTGCAGCAGAACTGGCAGATCATCCGCGATGAAGCGCTGCGCATGCAGGAAATGAAAAAGATCAAGGCGGCCGAAAAGAACAATGACGTGGGTTTCAATTCCTTCTTCAAATACGGCTGGAAGCGTTTCTACCTGAAATGGTATGACGCGAACCACCCGTCGGCGCAGCAGATGTGCCCGCAGACCTATGCGCTGCTGCAATCGATTCCGTCGATCAAGGCGGCCATGTTCGCGGAACTGCCGCAAGGCGGCAAGCTCAACCCGCACCGCGACCCGTTCGCCGGTTCCCTGCGCTATCACCTGGGCTTGCAGACGCCGAACGACGACCGCTGCTTCATCGATGTCGATGGCGAACGCCATAGCTGGCGCGACGGCCAGGCCGTGATGTTCGATGAAACGTATATCCATTGGGCGCGCAACGATGCCGACAGCGACCGCATCATCCTGTTCTGCGACATCGAGCGCCCGATGCGCTATCGCTGGGCGCAAGGCTTGAACCGCTGGCTGGGCCGCACCCTGATGACGGCCGCCGCCTCGCCCAACGAACTGGGCGACCAGGTGGGCGGCGTGAGCAAGCTGTTCCAGATTTCCTGGACCATGGGCCAGTACCGCCGCCGCTTCAAGGCGTGGAACAAGACGGCCTACCAGGTCACCCGCGTGGCGCTGGTCGTGGCCATCATCGCGCTGATCTACTTTATTTGATTGACGCGCCATCTCTCGCACAAGAAAACCGCCTTCGAGCGGTTTTTTTTATAATGCGATACCAATGACGACGAGAATGTTTGAAACATGACGCAACGCGACCGCCAAGACGATATCCAGATCGGCGACGATGCCTGGATCGAATGGATCAGCCTTGACGGCCGCTATGAACAGGCCATCGACATCGATCCCTTGCTGGGGGAGCTGTGGCCGCTGATCTGCCTGCTGGAAACCCATTGTGTCGCCGACTGCTGCGGCATGGATGCCTACGATTTCACACGCGAAGCCGTCAATACGGCGCTGCTGGAACTTGATCGGGCGGAACTGCATGCCGCCTGCGCGCAAGCCCACAGCGCCGTGGCGGCGGCCGCCAGCGATGTATTGCTGAGTAACACGATGAATCACTACACGGATAAACGCGTGTTCCTGCAATTGCTCGAGCATCTGGACGAGTGCATCGTTGCGCAGGATGCCGCAGAGGCTTGACCTTGCCAAGGCGGGAAGGTCCACAGTGGCGGCATTGAAGGATAAACGAGGAGAATCGCGCATGCCAAAAATCACCGTCCTGCCCCATCCCGAGCTGGCCCCCGACGGCGCCGTTATCGACGCGCCGGAAAACATGAGCATTTGCGACGCCTTGCTGCGCAACGAAATAGACATCGAACACGCCTGCGGCCAGGTCGGCGCCTGCTCCACCTGCCACGTGGTCGTGGTGCGGGGTTTCGACTCGCTCAATGAACTGGGCGACAATGAAGAAGACATGCTCGACCAGGCCTGGGGCTTGCAGCCCCATTCGCGCCTGTCGTGCCAGGCGCGCCTGGCGCAGGAAGACCTGACGGTCGAACTGCCCAGGTACACGCTCAACCACGCCAAGGAATAGTCCCCGGCGCGGTTGCGCGACTGCCCTACGGGTTTACCACGTGATTTACCACATGATCACGCGCTGCTCGGGCGGCAGATACATCGGGTCGCCCGGCTTGATGCCGAACGCTTCGTAGAAGCCGGGCTGGTTTTTCACCGTGCCCTTGGCGCGGAATTCGCCCGGCGAATGCGGGTCGCTCTTGATCTGGGCGATGGCCGCTTCGGGACGCAGTTTTGCGCGCCATTTCTGCGCAAAGCCGATGTACAGGCGCTGCTCGCCCGTCAGGCCATCGATGACGGGCGACGGCTTGCCACCGAGCGAACGCTGGTAGGCCTTGTAGGTAATCGACAGGCCGGAATTGTCGCCGATGTTTTCGCCCAGGGTCAGTTCGCCATTGATGTGGTAGCCCGGCACGGGGCTGTAGGCGCCGTATTGCTTGACGAGGCCGGCGGCCAGCGCCTTGAAGGCCGTGCGGTCCTCCGCCGTCCACCAGTTGCGCAGGCGGCCTTTGGCGTCGTACTGGCTGCCCGAATCGTCGAAGGCATGGCTGATTTCATGGCCGAAGGTGATGCCCAGCAAGCCGTAATTGACGGCATCTTCCGCCTTCACGTTGAAGAATGGCGGCTGCAAAATCGCGGCCGGGATCGTGATGGCGTTCAGGGCCGGGCTATAGCTGGCGTTGACGGTTTGCGGCGTCATCGACCATTCGTCGCGGTCGACCGGTTTGCCCAGCTTGGCCAGGTTTTGCTGGCGGCTCCACGCGCGCGAAGCGCGCACGTTGGCGATCAGGTCATTCGGCTGCGTCTTCATGCTGCTGTAGTCGCGCCAGGTATCGGGGTAGGCGATCTTCGGCTTCAGGGCGGCCAGCTTGAGCTGGGCTTCCTTCTTGGTTTCCGGGCCCATCCAGTCGAGCTGTTCGATGCCCTCCTTGAACGAGGCGACGAAATTGTCGAACATGGCCATCACGCGGGGCCGGGTTTCCGGCGGCAGATACATTTGCACATAGCGCTTGCCGACGGCGTCGCTGATGGCGTTATCCGTGAAGCGCAGCGCCAGCTGCCACTGCGGTTCGCTTTGCGGCACGCCGCGCAGCACCGTGCCGTCGAAGGCGAAACGCTCCTTGACGGTCGCGCTGTCCAGGTAGGAAGCGTAGCTTTCGATGATGCGCCAGTTCAGATAGCTCTTCCACGATGCCAGCGGCACGGCGGCCAAGGTCTCGGAAAAGCCTGTCATGAAGCTGGGCTGGCGCACGACGGCCGAGGAAGCCTTCGGCGCCAGGCCGGCGGCCGTAAAGTAGGCATTCCAGTCAAAGGCCGGCGCCAGTGCCGCGAATTTGTCGAAATCGACGCGGTTGTACGATTTGACGGGGTCGCGCATCTGCACGCGCGTCCACTGCACGGTCGCCAGGCGCGTCTCGATGTCGAGGATCTGCGCCGCGTGTTCGGCAGCGGCCTTGTCGCCGCTCATGGCCAGCATGGTCTCGATATGCTTGAGGTATTTGGCGCGCACGGCTTGCAGCTTGGCGTCGTCATCCTTCAGGTAGTAATCGCGGTCAGGCAAGCCCAGGCCGGACTGGCTGATGTTGACCGTGTACTGCTCGGGGTCTTGCGCATCGGGCGCCACATAGGCGGAAAACGGCGTCGCCACGCCACTGCCTTGCAGATAGGCGAGCAGCGCCGGCAAGTCCTTCTTGTCCTTGATGGCGGCGACGCGGGCCAGCTCGGCCTTCAGGGGCTTGAAGCCGGCCGCATCGCGCGCCTTGTCGTTCATGAAGCTCGTGTACAGGTCGGCGATCTTGTGCGCTTCGCTGCCCGGTTTGCCGGGATTTTTCACGGTGGCGTCGATCAGGCCACGCAGCTGGCCCTGGGCGATTTCGCGCAATTCGATGTAGGTGCCCCAGACGGATTTGTCGGCCGGGATGTCCGTATTGCGGGTCCACACGCCGTTGACGTAGCCGTAGAAGTCATCCTTCGGGCTGACGGCCGGGTCCAGGGTTTTCAGGTCGATGCCGGAGACGGGCGCGGCGGCGGTAGCGCCTTGCTGGGCGTACAGCGAGGGCGAGGATAAGGCGAGCAAGGCGCAGCAAGCTGCGCTGATAAGTGAGCGTTTCACGAAGATTCCTTTAATTGTTTTCACTTCATGTTGGGGAACATGCTTGTCCAGGCATGGGAGGCTGGATTATAGTCCGCGTGCTTACGGGGAAACAATGTCCGTTGAACAAGTCCGGTGAGCAGAGAAGCGCTGAAGCGCGCCTCGAGCCCGCGCCGATGAGCAGAAAATGTTACTATTTGGCAATGGCCGTATCCGCCGCGTTCCATATCTCTATGCCCGGCGCCTTGACTGGAGAAGTTTGATGCAGGAATGCAGATTCAATGTTTTCGGCACGCTGATCGCCATCTGCGGAAATCAGGGAGCATGGCGCGCATTTTATCTCGGTGCGGAAGGCAAGCGCCGGCCCGCCGATTTCATTATTCCTGACGATATTGAAGCAGATGCGCTGTGCGAATACCTGGCCGACCTGTTCCATGAAGAAGCGACGCCGCGCAATAACACGGCAACGCGAATCAGCCCGCCGGCAGTCGAAGCCTAGGCTATTTTACCGGCTCGAACGTCACGGTCAGCCCATTGCTCGTCGTCCTGAGCTGCGTGGGTACGAATTGCACGCCCGCATAGCGTAATTCGTCGGGTTTGAAGGTATAGATCGGCGTTTCATGCATGAGCTGGTCGGCCACCAGACCGGCCACCTTGGCGAACTGGCGCTGCTGCGACTCGTCCATGCCGTCGATGGTCACCTTGTCCACGCTCGCTTCGCTGAGGTAAACGGCGTTGCGCTGGGCGTCGAGCACGAGGCGGCCCGACATGGCCAGGCTGCCGCGCCAGCTCTGGCGTATGAACGGCGGCAAGACGCTGGCGTCCACGCTGAGGGCAACCCGTTCGCGCTCGGGCTGCAAGGAAAGTTGCGGATGGGTCAGCTTGACGTCCAGCACGGACAGCACGCGCTTGTCGATGGGAAAGCGGCGCTCCAGGCCTTGCTGCATCTTGCTCAGCGACACGTTCACGTCGCGCGGGCCGATCAGGGTGGAACACGCGGCCAGCACGGTACAGGCAAAAGCGGCGGTGGCGGCGGTTTTCAGCAAGGGACGGAAGGTGGTCACGTTCATGGATGGTTTCGTTGGAAAGATGGCGCCATCTTACACATGCGCCCGCTTTCATGCAAAAACCGGCGCCCGCCTTGCAGCGGGCACCGGTTCTTGTGTTGACCTTGTCAGCGTACGAACAGGGCGATCAGTATGACGATGGGCAATGGAATGCCCAGCAGCAGCAAGAGGATGGAACGCATGGAGGACTCCTTGATTGATGGTAGGGGTTTCAGATGGTGACGTGGCGCAGCACGCGCTCATGGTCGCGCTGGCGGCCGCCGAACGTCGCCGCCAGGCTGGCCACGAAAGCACCGAGCAGCAAGGCGACGAACATCCACAGTGCCGTATGGGCACCGGCCTTGCGGGCCGTATCGGCCGCCTGCTGGGCACGCGCCTTGGCATCGGCGGCGGCCTTGGCGGCGCGGCCGTAGACGGCGTCGACCCGCGCTTCCGCTTCGGCTTGCGTCAAGCCCGTGCGGCTGGCCACGACCTGGCCCAGGTAGGCGCGGTCATCGGCGGCCAGGCTGCCCGTGGACAGGCTGGTGGCGAAGATCCTGCCGGTTTCCATGCGTTGGTCGGCAGTGCTGGCATTGGCCGAGGGAGCCGCCAGGGTGCCGGTGGTGGCAGCAGCGGCGGCAGGCGCGGCAGGTGCGCGCAGCAGCATGTCCGAGAAATAGTCGAGCGGATTGGCGCCGCCGCCCTCGTCCGCCTTCGCACCAGCCGCACCCGCACCCGCCGCCGCAGCTGGGGACACCGCCGCCGCCACGCCGCTGCCCGCATCGATGGCGCCGCTGAGCACGGCCCGCGTGCCGCCGGCCAGCACGGCCACGGTGATCAGGGTGGCCACAGCCCAGGCCAGCAAGCCGTGCGCCGTATCGCGGAAATGCACTTCATCCGTATGGATGGAACTCCATTTCACGCGCAGCCGGCCCGCCATGTAGCCGCCGATGCCGGACGCGGCCAATTGCATGAAGGCCAGCCAGGCGATGGTGGATACGCCGATGGCCGTCGCATTGAACGACCAGGGCGACACGGACGACAGGCCCAGGCCCACGCCGAGGATCAGGAGAATGAAGGACAAGGCGGCCGCGGCAGCCGCGCCCGCCAGCACGGCGCCCCAAGAGACGCCCGGATTGTTCAGGTCCGAGACGGACAATTGTGTAGCTTGCATGGAATACTCCCTTGGTTATTGATTTTTTCAACCGCTCAGGCGGCGACGTCCGTCAGCTGTTCCTTGCGCGCGGCCATTTCCCGGCCCAGCGCGTCGAGGTCGACGGCCGTCTCGCGCACCTTGGGAAACATGTCGCCCTCTTCTTCCTGGACGTGGTGCTCGATCTGCTCGGACAGCACCTTGACCTTGGCGTCGTACAGGTCGTCGGCCGGGTCCATGGCGGCAATTTGCGCGATGAGCTCCTTGGCGCTCGCGTGCTCGACGAGGGCTTCATCCATCAGGTCGCCATCGTGGATGGGACGACGCACGGCCGGATAGAAAATTTCTTCTTCCAGTTGCGTGTGCACGGTGAGTTCCTGGCAGATCTGGTCGGCCAGTTTTTTCTTGGTGGCAAATGAGCGGTCGCTCAAGCCTTCATATTGGGCAAACAATGCCTTCACGGCCTTATGGTCTTGCATCAATAGATTGATCGCGTTCATGGCGCCTCCTTGTTGTAGATGAGGCAAGGATGCGCCACGGCGGCGCCAGCGTATGTGCGACGCCTTACACAATCTTGATTTTTAATACACTCAGCTGTTCACCTGCGACTTGATGCCGTGATGGCCCATCAGGTCGTACAGGGTGGGCCGGCTCACGCCCAGCAGCTCGGCCGCCTTGGCGATATTGCCATCGGCCCGCGCCAGCGCGCGCACCATCACCTTGTATTCAGCCACTTCGCGGGCCTGTCGCAGGCTCAGCGGCTCGTCCGGGGGCGCCGCCTGGGCGCTGGCGGGCAGACCCAGGTCATCGGCGGCGATCTGCGGCCCGTCGCACATGATGACGGCCCGCTTGATGCAGTTTTCCACTTCGCGCACATTGCCGGGCCAGCCGTAGCTTTCGATCAGCTGCAGCGCGCCGGCGCTGAAATGCAGGTTGCTGCGGCCTTCGCTGGCGCAGAACTTGTTCTTGAAATGGTGGGCCAGCAAGGCCGCATCGCCGGCCCGCTCGCGCAGCGGCGGAATGCGCAGCACGATTTCGCTGAGACGGTAAAACAGGTCTTCGCGGAAACGCCCCTGTTCCGCCAGCACTTTCAGGTCCTGGTGCGTGGCGCACACGATGCGCACGTCGACGGCGATCTCGGCGCGCCCGCCCACGCGCTCGATGACTCTTTCTTGCAGGAAGCGCAGCAGTTTCGCCTGCAGCCCCATCGGCATGTCGCCGATTTCATCGAGAAAGAAAGTGCCGCCATGGGCCAGCTCGATCTTGCCCAGGGTTTGCCGGGCCGCGCCCGTAAACGCCCCCCGCTCATAGCCGAACAGCTCGCTCTCGAGCAGGTTTTCGGGGATGGCCGCGCAATTGATGGCAACGAAACGTTGCGCGTGGCGGCTCGACAGCGCGTGCAGTCCCCGCGCAATCAATTCCTTGCCGCTGCCCGAGTCGCCCAGCAGCATCACGCTGGCCGACGAGGGCGCCACTTTTTCCACGCTGCGGCACAGTTTCAGCATGCCCGGGTCGCGGCTGACGATGCCGGCCAAGGGCGAGTCCGCCTGCGTCTGCAGCATGCGGCGGTTTTCCTGCTGCATCGCGTGCAAATAAAAGGCGCGGGCGATGACCAGGCCCAGCATGTCGGCCTCGAACGGTTTCTGGTGGAAATCGTAGGCGCCCAGCGCAATGGCTTTCAAGGCATGCGCCCGCTCCTGGTTCCCCGACAGGATGATGACTTTCGTGTCCGGCGCCAGCGCGAGGATTTGCCGCAGGGTGGCCAGGCCTTCCGTGGCGCCGTCCGGGTCGGGCGGCAAGCCCAGGTCCATCGTCACGACGGCAGGCTGGTGGCGCCGCACGAGCGCCAGCGCCGCCTCGCGCTCGCCTGCCAGCAAGACTTCGTAGCCGTCAAAACTCCAGTGCAACTGCTTTTGCAGGCCGGGATCGTCTTCGATGACCAGCAGTTTTTGTTTCGCCATACGTATGCACTCCAGTCAGCGGGTAGAACAGCGGAAATCTGGGGTATGACCCGGCGGGTCAGACCCCATGGCCGCATGCAGCGGCAGGATCATGCGAAACGTCGTGCCCACCTGCGGCGCGCTGCGCACTTCCAGGCTGCCGCCCACTTCGCGCAGGTATTCGCGGCTTTCGAACACGCCGATGCCCATGCCCGCCGTCTTCGTCGTGTCGAACGGCTTAAATAAACGTTCGCGGATGAATTGTTCGCTCATGCCCTGCCCCGTATCGTCGAGCTCGACGACGGCCGTATGCTGCTCGCGCCGCAGCCGCACGGCCACCTTGCCATCGCTGGCCGTCGCCTCGATGGCGTTCTGGATCAAGTGACCCAGCACCCGCTCCAGCCGCGCGCGGTTGGCCAGCACCGTCAGTTCGCCATCGACGATTTCCAGCCGGGGCGCCGGCGCCAGGCTCGCCTTGGCCGCCACGGCCTGGCGCAGCAAGCCGTCGAGCAGCAGCGGCGCGGGCGCTTCCGGCGCTTCGCCACGCGCCAGTTTCTGCAGCAAGGTTTTCATTTTCTGCACGGAATGGTCGAGGGTGCCCAGCATGTCTTGCTGGAAGGCGGGATTGGCGCGGTGCTTTTCCGCGTTGCTCAATAACAGCGACAGCTGGAACACGAGGTTTTTGAGGTCGTGCACGATGAAGGTGGACATGCGGTTGAACGAGTCGAACTGGCGCGCCACCGTCAGGGTATCGAGCGATTCGCGGTGCGCCAGATAGCTGGCGGCCTGGCTGCCGGCAATTTTCAGCACGTCGAGGATTTCCCAGTTCAAGCCGATGTGCGTGCGGGGCCGCGCCAGCGCGACAAAGGCGAACAGCTGGCCATGCAGCATCAGGGGCACCAGCAGCCACACGTCGGGCAGCGCCAGCAGCGCGGGCGGCAAGCGCAAGCCACCGTACTGGCGCGGATTTTGCAGGCAATCGGACACGTCGATCACCCACTGCCGTGCTTCCATGAACTGGCACAAGGGACCTGACGCCGGCTCGCTCCACGTGTTCGGCGGCCAGTTCCAGCTGGCGGCGGGGGCGAACTGCCCCTGTTCGCGCAAAATCCACAGGGCGCCGGCGCGGCTTTCCACCAGTTGCGCCATGGCCTGTATCGTGCGTTCGCCCAGGGCCGGCCCATCTTCGGATAGCGCCCGCGTAAATCTCAGCCATTCCTCGCGGTAATCGAAGATGGCATTGTAAAAATGTTTATTGATATACACCTTGAGCTTGGCGCGCAGGCTGCCGGAAAACAGCACGCCCGCCAGCAGCAGGGCCGCGCCGCCCAGGTAAGCCATCTGCATCAGGGAACCCCAGGTGCCGCCGAAGTAGCGCAAATAATAGGCGCTGGCCGCCATGGCCAGCAGGTAGATGGCCGAGCCCAGCAAGGCGGCCGAGCGGTACAGCATCTGGCGCGAGACGGACAGGCCCAGCGCCCAGCCCGGATTGCGCGCGGCCGAGACGGCCAGCAGCGGCGCGCACAGGGCGTCGACGATGCCGCGCGCGGCCCAGATGTCGTTGTTGACCGTGCGAAACAGCAAGGCGTCGCTGTACAGATAGAAATCGTAGGCGAACAGCCCGCCCACGCCCAGGCACGCAAACTTGATGCCCCAGCGTTTCAGGGGCGGCGTGTTGCGGTACCACTGTTCCACCAGCAACATGCCCAGTACGGCCAGCAGCAAACGGCTGACGCTGGCCGCCGTGCGTGCCGGCAAGACCATCGGCAGCCACGACAAGGCCAGCGCGGACAGCCACGGCGCCAGCGCCGTGAGAACGATGCCGGCCAGCACGAGGCGCAAGCGGGGCCGCGACGGTTCGATCAGCAACAGCAGGAATACGAGCCAGGCCACGGTGCGCAGCAATTCCAGCGCATCATCGGCCAGCGAAGTGTGCTGCCCCAGCAGTACCAGCACCACCGTGCCCATCGCCCAGCCGCCCGTCGCCAGGCAGGCGACCAGCAAGGCTCGCACGTTTTGCCGCGCGCGCCAGTTGCTGATGAGCAGCAACGCCAGCACGAAGAAGGCCAGCGACGCCAAGCCATGGCTGAGGGCCGCCGCGTCGGCCGCCGCCAGCCAGTCCGACTGCGCCCGCATCATCGGCTGCCCTTGCCAAACAGCACCACCTGCACCGTGTCGAGCAGGATCAGCAAGTCGAGGAACAGGCTATTGTTTTTCACATAATACAAGTCGTATTGCAATTTTTTGACGGCATCGTCGATGGAAGCGCCATACTGGTAGCGCACCTGCGCCAGGCCCGTGATGCCCGGCTTGATGTTGTGGCGAATGTTGTAGTACGGCACTTGTTCCTGCAATTGTTCGACAAAATACGCGCGCTCCGGGCGCGGTCCCACGAAGCTCATCTCGCCGCGAAACACATTGAGCATCTGCGGCAGCTCGTCGATGCGCAGCTTGCGGATCAGATTGCCCACGCGCGTAATGCGCGCATCGTTGGCCAGCGCCCAGATGGGCGTGCCGTCGCGCTCGGCATCACAGCGCATGCTGCGAAATTTCAGCACCTTGAATGGCAGACCGTCGCGCCCCACCCGTTCTTGCTGATAGAACACGGGGCCGCCATCCTCCAGGCGGATGCACAGGGCCGTCACCAGCATCACGGGCAGCGCGGCCAGGCAGATGACGCCGCTGGCGGCCAGGTCGAACAAGCGCTTCGATGCGGCGCGGAAAAAACTCTGGTCGAAGCCGCCGCCATAGATCAGGTAGCTCGGTTGCAAGGAATCGATGCGAATCTGGCACGCTTCGCGCTCGAAAAACGTGGCCGCGTCGATCACCTTCACCCCGCCGAGCGCGCATTCCAGCAGTTGCTTGGCAGGAAACGCGCCATTGCGCCGGTCGCTGACGGACACGACGATTTCATGGGCGGCATGGCGCTGGGCCGTGGCCAGCAAGGACGGTCCGGCCGGCAGCAATGCCGAGGCCGGCACGCAGCATTGCTCGCCAGCCACACTGACACAGCCGACCACCGTAAACTGATGGAAACCGATCTTGCTGGCAGCCAGGTCCATGCATTCGCGCGCCAGCGCCCCGCCCCCCACCAGGATCAGCCGTCCTTCCATCAGCGCCGATTGCGATGACTTGAACACCACCAGGCGCGCCAGCAGCACGCCGATGGCGCCCAGGCCGAAGATCAGCACGCTGCCGCGCCCGAAATGCAAGGAAGGAATAAAACGGATCAGAACGCTGAGTACGGCAAAACCGAGCGCGAACGACGGCAGGATGCGCAGCAAGGTGTTGCGGATGTCTTCGCGCGAACGGTGCTGGTACATGCCCAGCGCACTCATGCTCAGCACGATGACCAGCGCAAAGATCGAAGACGACAGGTAGAGCTCGCTCACCCGCAGCACGCGGCTGCCGTCCGCCAGCCACAGCAAGGACGTCAGGGTGGCCGACAGCAGCAGGATCATGATTTCCAGCAACAGCAAGATAAACGCTGTTTTCGAGACATAATGGCTGAAGATGCGGATCATGGTTCCCCCTGCGGCAAGAAGCACCACGCCGCGCGCATAGCGGCCTGATACCGGTCTTGCCATCATGGCGAACTGTTCCAAGTAGACATTGATGCGCCACAAGCTACAGCCCCAGCTATCTTTCACCGGCAGAATTTATCTCAACACATTACCGATTGATGTGAAATGGACTATAGTATGCTTCCCCTAAAAAAAGATAAATGTCATGAAATTTGATGTAGCGATTGTCGGCAGTGGCCTGGCGGGTTTATCGGTTGCACTGCATTTAGCTGAGACGCGCACCGTCGCGATCATTTCCAAACGCGCGCTGCTCGATGGCGCCAGCAACTGGGCGCAGGGAGGCATCGCGGCCGTGCTGGACTCGGGCGACAGCCACCAGCAGCACATCGAAGACACCCTGATCGCGGGCGGCGGCCTGTGCGACGAGAGCGCCACGCGCTACATCGTCGAGCACGGCCGCGAAGCCATCGAATGGCTGATCGAGCAAGGCGTGCCGTTTACGCGCGACGCCTCGGCCGAGCTGGGTTTTCACCTGACACGCGAAGGCGGCCACAGCCAGCGCCGCATCATCCACGCGGCCGACGCCACCGGCCACGCCGTGCAGGTGACCCTGGAAGAAAAAGTGCGCGCCCACCCGAACATCAGCCTGTTCGAACACCATTGCGCGATCGACCTGATCACCTCCGACAAGCTGGGCATGAAGCCGACCCAGCGCAACGCCCAACCGCATTGCCACGGCCTGTACGTGCAGGATGAGCAAACGGGCAAGGTACTGACCTTTGCCGCCGAGCACACCGTGCTGGCCACGGGCGGCGCCGGCAAGGTGTATTTATATACAACGAATCCCGACACGGCCAGCGGCGACGGCATCGCCATGGCCTGGCGCGCCGGCTGCCGCGTGTCGAACATGGAATTCATCCAGTTTCACCCGACCTGCCTGTACCACCCATACGCCAAATCGTTTTTGATCACCGAAGCCATCCGTGGCGAAGGCGGCTTGCTGAAACTGCCGCCCGAAGCGGGCGCGGCGGCGGGCACGCGCTTCATGCTGGCGCACGATGAACGGGCCGAACTGGCGCCGCGCGACGTGGTGGCGCGCGCCATCGACTTCGAGATCAAGAAACGCGGTCTCGACTACGTGCACCTGGACATCAGCCACAAGCCGGCCGAATTCCTCATCGAACACTTCCCCACCATCTACGCGCGCTGTCTGGAACTGGGCATCGACATCACCAAGCAGCCGATTCCCATCGTGCCCGCCGCCCACTACACGTGCGGCGGCGTCGTGACGGACCTGGCGGGCCGCGCCGACTTGCCGGGCTTGTACGCAGTGGGCGAAACGGCATGCACGGGCCTGCACGGCGCCAACCGCCTGGCGTCGAATTCCCTGCTCGAATGCATCGTCATCGGCCGCGCCTGCGCACAGGATATCGAAAGCAAGGAAAAGCTGGGCACGCCGTATCTGCCCGACTGGGATGAAAGCCGGGTCACGGATGCGGACGAGGAAGTGGTGATTTCCCACAACTGGGACGAGCTGCGCCGCTTCATGTGGAATTACGTGGGCATCGTGCGCACGACGAAACGCCTGGAACGGGCCCAGCACCGCATCGCGCTCTTGAAGGAAGAGATCGACGAGTACTACCGCAACTTCCGCATCACGCACGATCTGCTGGAACTGCGCAATCTCGTCGACGTGGCCTCGATGATCGTCAACAGCGCTCTGTCGCGCCGCGAAAGCCGTGGCCTGCACTTCAGCCGCGATTATCCGGAAACCTTGCCGAAGGCGATCGCCAGCGTGCTGACGCCGCCGCACCGCTAATGTTACGCCTCGGTCCTAGACTATTTGTAAGCCGATAGCATCACCGAACCCTCAGGCAAAGAGCCGGGGTCAGACCCGACGGGTCTGACCCCAGTCCTTGTCTTGGGTTAATTGACATGCTTCACTGCTCCGGCATCTCGAACTCAATTCCATCCTCCGTGTACGACATCTTCGCGGACGCCCCCGTGCACTCCCCCTGCGCCTCATCCGCCACATAGCGGCATTCGCTTTCCACACTACCGTCTGCGCGCCAGTGCCGGGTCCAGCCCTGGCGTTCGCCATCGACATACTCGATCAACTGACGAGGTTTGCCATTCGCATACCAGGAACGCAACGCGCCCTCCTCGCGCCCGCCCGCGTTCCACCGTTTGTCCACGAGCAATACGCCGGTCCGGCTGAAGCGCTGTTCGCTGCGCAAGACGTAGTGGCCGCTGTGCGTGCGCTTGTTGGCGACTTTGCCGTCCGGGTAATATTCGATGCTGTCGCCGACAGGCTTGTCGTCTACGTAGTTGGCCGTGCGCTGCACCTTGCCGTCGGGGAAATAGCCGGTGCTGGGCCCCGTCATGATGCCGTTGACGTACTGGCTGCGGCTTTCCACTGTGCCGTCCGGATAGAACAGCAGCAGCTCGCCCTCCGTCTGGCCCTTGACCTGTGTCACGCGCGTGCGCAGCTTGCCGTCCGTGTCGAACGTTTCTACCAGGCCATCGGCGCGGGCGCCGTTCTCGTAATGGCTGACCTCGTTCAGCTTGCCCGTATCGTGGTAGATCCGCTGTTCGCCTTCCTGCACGCCATTGCGCCACGTGTTGCGCATGGAAATCTGGCCCTCAGGGCGATACATGGTCTGCACACCCTGCTGCACGCCGCGCCCATCCTGCTCCACCTGCATTTCCAACTGGCCATGCGGGTAGTACATGCTGTAGTTGCCCACCAGCTTGCCGCGCAGGTAATCAGGCTCGTTGACCTGGCCAATCAGCCGCTTCGGCTCGCCTTTCCGCGCGTGCACCACCTCGACTTGCCAGGTGCCGGGCGTCTTGCCTGGCGGCAGCGGGACGAGCAGCGCATAGCGCGCATGCTCCTTGACTTCGCCGCGCGTCAGATTGTGATTCAGGTACAGGCGCGCCTTGCCGTCGGCACAGGCTTGCGGCTCGCAGCCGCCCAGCTTGCCGACATCGGGCATGGCGAGCGCAGCCGCCTTACCTGGCGTAGGACAAGATCTGATACGCATCAACAAGGGCGTTTTGTCGCGTATCAGCTTGGCCAATTGCTGCTTCATGGCGGCGTACTGCTGCGCGTCCAGGCCCACGGACACGGCATCCATCAGCACCTGCCTGCCGCCGCAGCCGCTGTCGCTGGCGAGGGTCAGCACGTCGCCGTCGGGCGTCGCCTTGATCGCGGTGACTACTTGCCGCTGCTCAATCTCGGCGTGGGCCAGCAGCGGCCACAGCAGCGTTGCAAGCAGCACATGCTTCACAATGCGCGCCATGCCTGCTCCTTGCGCTGCAGTTCCGGCGCTGGCGGCGCTTCGCCGCATGCGCCCTGGGCCTTGCCGGCCACATACTGGCATTCGCCCTTCAAACTGCCATCCTCGTGCCAGCTGCGGCTCCAGCCGTCGCGCCGGTCGTTCACGTAGTCGATGGCTTGCTCCGGCTTGCCGTTCTCGTACCACGAGCGCGACGTGCCCTGCTCACGCAGCTGCTTGTCCCAGTTTCTTTCCAGCACCAGCACGCCTTGCGGACTGTAGCGTTGGACCTTGAGCAGCGCTCCATTCCCGGCATACTGCTGGCGCGTTTGCACCTTGCCATCTGGATAAAATTCCAGCGCTTCGCCCGCCGGCAAGTCCATGAGCATTGTCATGGTGGAGCGCACGGCGCCATCCGGATGGTAATAGGTGGCCAGACCGTGGTACTTGCCCTTGCTCATTTGCGTGCGGCTGGAAACTTTACCGTCAGGAAAATACGTAATGAGTTCGCCTTCCAGCTTGCCATCGCGCATGGTCTGGCGTGTCTTCAGCTTGCCATTGGCATCAAAGGTATCGAATGTGCCGTCAACCTGGCCGCCATTGCGAAATTCCACAGCTTCGCGCAGCTTGCCCGTGCTGTGATAGCTGCGCTGCATGCCTTCCGGCATACCGTCGCGCCATTGGCTGCGCGATTCCAGCGTACCATCAGAATAGTAACTGCTGGCCACGCCCTGCTGCCGGCCCTTGGCATCTTGCGGCACCTGTTTTTCGATCTGGCCATCCGGGTAATAATAGGTGTAGCCGCCGACCAGTTCACCCTGCGCATAATCGGCGTGGTTGACCTGGCCCGACAGGCGCAGCTTGTGACCGGCCACGCTGTAAATGTCCACCTTCCACGTACCCGGCAGCTTGCCTTTCGGCAAAGGCAACAGCAGCACATTCGGCGCCTTTTCCTGCTCGATGGGGAAGAAGCGCTCGTGCAGGTACAACCGCGCCCGACCGTCGGCGCAAGCCGCTGGCGTGCAGGCGGCGATCTGCCGCACGATGGGCACGCTTTGATCCTCGGGGCAATTTTTCACGGTGACGAGCATGGGCGTCTTGCTGCGGATCTGCTTGGCCAGCCGCGCTTTCAGCGCTTCGTATGGCGCCTCGTCCAGGTTCACCGATCGGGCATCCATGCGTATCTGCTTGCCGCCACAAGCGGTCGTGCCCGCAATACTGAACACATCGCCGCCTTCGCTATCTTGCTCGGCGGCCATGGCGGTCACCACGAGGCGCTGCACGATGTCCGCCTGCGCCATGCCGGGAGTCAGCAATGAAGCGCCCAGCACGGCGCATAGGGTCTTGATTTTCATGGTATTCCTCTAATTTTCCGCCGTAACGGCCACGCCGCCCGGCACGAAGCTGACCCGGCCATCGCGGTAACGCACGAGCACCACCACCTTGGCTTCCAGCAATTGACCGTGCTGCACGGCCGGCAAGTAGGTCCAGCGCTTGACGCTATCGAGCAGCACCTTGTTGAGCATCGGTTCCATCGGCAACTCGGCCGCCGCATGGCTCAGGGTGCCGTCGGCGGTAATGGTCAAGGTCAAGCGGTTTTCACCCGCTGCGCGCTTTTCGTCCAGCACGCCATACGCAACCGTCGTCATTGTTTCGCGCTGCACACTGGCGACCTGGTCCCGCAAGGGCGGCATGGCCTTGAGTTTGACTGCCAGCAAGGCGCCATCGGCCAGTACCTTGTCCCAGCGTTTCTGGTAAGCGCCCGGCTGCGCCAGGCGCAGCACCTTGGCGGCCAGGTCCATCCGCTGCGCCATGCGCGCGACGCCATTGTCGGCCGGCTGACCCGGCTCGGCCGGCAAGGCATGCTCCACGGCATAGCGGTAAGCCGTCAGATGCGCCAGCGCCACCAGATTGACGGCATCGCGCTCGTCGCCGCCGCGCAGCTGCGCGGCAGCGGCCATGCCCAGCCAGGACGTGCCATCCGTCGGATGCGCCCACACGGCTTGCTCGAAGTACTGGCGCGCCGCCTGCGGTTCGTTCAGGCTCAGGTGCATGCGGCCCATGGCCGCCGCCACCAGATGGTCGCGCGGGTTCGCTTGCAGCAAGTCAAGATAGGTAGCGACCAGCGCCGGCTCATAGCCGGGCACCCAGCCCAGGCCCTCCAGCAACGAGGCGCGCAGCCGCACCTGCGTGCTGTCGCCGCCGTAACCAGGGGACTTTTCCTGGCCGGAACGGTACAACAGCTGCAAGCCACGCGTGACGGCGTCATCGTCGCCCTTGCTGATCGCTTGCGACAGGCTGCGCACGGCCTTGCGCGCATCGGACGGCTGGAAACCGGCCGCCTTGCGCGAGCGCCAGCGAAATACTTCCAGTCCAGCCGCCTGGTCCGCTTGCGCCTGCAGGGCGGCCTTGTCCGTCACTTCATCGGACGACGAGGTCCAGGCCGTAAAGCCGATCAGGAACAGCACGATCAGCAGCACCACCACGGCCCAGCCCTTGCCGGAAATGCCGACCGCATTGGCTTGCCCAGCGCCCGCAGGTAGCCGCACGGGCGCTTGCCCCGGCGCCGTATGGTGTGCGCCGCGCGTGCTGCGCTGCCGAGGCTGGGACTGCGCCAGTATCTGCTGCTGGGCAAGCACGGACGCCTGCCCGGCTGCGGCGATGACCTTGTCGCGCGCGCAGGCGGCGCAGCCGAAGCCCGCAAAATGCTGGTGTTCGGCATTCGCGGCACACACGACGAGCTTGCCGCCGCTGCGCTGCGCATAGCCGCGCAGCAATTGCGCCCAGTCGGCCGCCGAGGGCCGCTGGGGTTTGGGGGACGGGGAAAACGCGCGGTCGAACATGGCGCGCAGTTCGGGCGGCATCAAGGCATGGCCGCTCGTCGCGTTCGGCGCCAGCTGCTTGTGGCGTTTGACGCCATACGCATAGCAGCCGTCGCGGATGCGCCCGGGAATGTCGGTCGCCACTTGCGCATTGCCGGGCCGCCCGCTGTACGGGTGGATGCCAAAGTTGAGCATCTGGAAGATGACGACGGCCAGCGCGAAGCGGTCCTGCGCCATTTCCGTGCCCGCCGGCATGCCCTTGCGCTGGAATTCCGGCGCCAGGTAATCGGCCGTGAATTGCTCGGCAGGAAAACGCTCGGCATGGCCCTGGATGCTGAAACCGTCGCAATCGAGCATGGCGATGTACAGCGAATCGCGGTAAAAGCGCAGGTTCACCGGTTTCAGGTCGATCACGTAATGCTGCTGCTGGTGCAGCGCATCGATGACGGCGGCCAGGTTGGCGGCCAGGGTCAGCTTGGGTCCGAGTCCCGTGGGCAAGCCGGCCGCGCGCGCTTGCCGCTCCTGCATGATCTGTTCCAGCTCGGCCGTCTGCGCCATGTCCAGCAAGGGCATGACGAAGCCGGCAAAGCCACCCTGGCCATCGAACACGGCCGCTTGCGGCCAGGCGATCTGCACGTAGCGCTTGCCGTTTTCCACCTGGTCGGGCAGCTCGGGCGACAGTTCCAGCATCGCCTCGAGCTTGCGCCGATTGGCGGCCCGGTCCAGGTGCGGGTGGTACAGCTTGGCCACCTGCGCGGGCGCGCCCGGCAGCAGATACACGCTGCCCGCACCGCCGCTCTTGACGAGTTTGCCCAAGACCAGGCTACGGACTTTATCGAGCCAGATTTTCCCACCCGGACTCAGGCCCGGTGTCACACCCTGCTTCCGGCTCATGCGCGCAAGGCCAGCAGCAGGGTCTTGTCGTCGCCCGTGATCTGGTGCGTGCGCGGGTCGGCCAGGGTGGACGCCAGCGCTTCATTGCCCAGCTCGACGCTGTCGACCGTGCGCAGATAGCCTTGCACGGCATCCATGAACGGCGCGTACAAGGCCGCATTGTTCTTGCCCATGGCAAAGGGCATGCAGCCGTCCGACATCAGCACGACGCCGCGCACGGACCGGGGTATCGGCAACAAGCGCAACTGTTCGCGCCAGCGCTCGCCGCTGATAAAATAGGTTTCGTTCGCGTATTCGCCGTTGGCGGGCAGCGAGATGAGTTCGTCGCCATCAATCAGCTGCGCCACGCCCAGGCCATCGCCCAGGTGGAAGAAGAAGCCGGCCTCCGCTCCCATGACCACGCCAACGACTGTGGCAGCGTAATCGTCGAGGGTGGCATTGGCGGCACGGGCGATGTCGTCCAGCGCGGCGCGTATCTGCGCCAGGGTGCCGGCCAGCGCGCCGTCGAGCAAATCCTGCACGGTGGCGCCCTGCTCCAGCCGTCCGGCCAGCGCCTGCACGGTCCGCCTTGCCACAAACTGCGCGCCCTGCTCGCTGAGCCTGGCCGAACCGGCGCCATCGCAAACGATGGCCACCAGGATGCCGCCCACGACGGCATGCGCGTGCGCATCCTGGCAAGGGATGTCTTTATCCAGGTGCGCCTTGCCCGTGACGGACGCGCCGAACACGCGCCAGGCATCCTGTGTTGCTTGCACTGCTGCCATCGATCAGGTGCTCACGACAGACCAGCCGTCCGTCGAGGCCAGCTGGGCCTGCGCACCGGGACGCGATTGCGACACCACCTGCATGCTGGCGCTCAGCCACAGGAACAGTTCGCGGAACTGCAAGCCTTTCAGCTGCTTCACGCCCCGTTCGCCACGGCTGGAAAACTGCCCCAGGGAACCGATATTCGCGTTGTCGCCCACGGCGATGGGGAAGATCGCCACCTTGTTCGATTGTTCCGCCGCCCGCGCCTGCTCGGCGCCGTGCTGCCAGCGGTCCGTCGGCTCGCCGTCCGACATCAAAAACAGCCATGGCCGCGTGTACGCCACGCCCGCCTGGCGGAAGCGCTGCTTTTCCTGCTCGATTTCGGCCAGCGCCAGTTCGACGGCCGCACCGGTCGGCGTGGTGCCGTTCGCGGCCAAGAGGGGTGCCGTGAAATCCATGGCATCGCACCAGTTGCTGGCCACCACGGCTTCATCGTGGGCGCCGTATTGAATCACGAGGATGCGCACGCGCTTGGCGGCGATCACGTCGGACTTGAGTTCCTGTTCCAGCAAGGCCAGGCCTTCGTTAAGCAGCGAGACGGGCTCGCCATCCATGCTGCCGGAGCAGTCCAGCACGAGCACCAATGGCGTGCGTTGTTCGGTGTTGTCGACGAGGGCGACGTCGGGAATCATTATTGAACTCATGGGCAATCGGTAAATGTGAAATCGGTCATAGTGCGAATCTTACATCATCGACGTATTTTGCCCGCGCGAGTTTCCTACAGAACACTATCCACGCATATTTTTGCAAACCATTGCAGCATAGATGTCTTTGTACTATCTTGATAGTTGCCCAGGCCAGATGGCAACGACCAGCCCTTCCCCACAAAGGTGCGGCGGATCGTACTGCAACACCGCCCTTACCCAGTTCCGCACCTGCACGCCTGCGGCACACTGATGTCATCAGGCTATGGGGGCAAGCATGGGTACAGCGACAGTCACCGAGGACGTGGGCGCATTGATTGCCGCCCTGTACGAAACGGCTTGCGGCACGGACGACTGGCCGCAACTCGACAGCGCGGCACTGAACAGCCAGCAATGGCAGGAACTCTTGCCGCATCTGCAGCGCGCCCTGTGCCTGCAGCAGCGCCTGCGCGAAGCGCAACTGGCCAGCCGCTGCGCCCTGGCGGCGCTCGACGCCATGGGCGCCGCCGTGCTGGTGCTCGACGCGAGCCTCGGGCTGCGCTTCGCCACGCCCGCCGGCCACGCCCTGCACGCGGCGCAACTGGCAAACGCTGCGCCGCCCGCCCTCGTGCGCGCCGTGCGCATCGTCATCGCCGGCGCCGGTGGTCCACCGCAATGCCAGTCGCTGCGCCTGGCGCGCAAGCAGCAAACCCCGCTGGCAGTGACCGTCACCCTGCTCGCCGCCTGCCAGCCGCCATGCGCGTTGCTGATCGCGCGCGACCCCGCACAAGCGAGCACGTCCGCCACTGCCTTGCGCCAGCTGTTCGATTTGACGCAAGCCGAAGCGCTGGTGGGCAAGGAACTGGCGCAAGGTGCCACCATCGAGGAAATCGCCGCGCGCGGCGGCATCAGCGTCAACACCGTCAAGACGCATCTGCACCATACCTATCTGAAAACGGACACGCGGCGCCAGGGCGAGCTGATCGCGCTGATCCACGGCGCGACGGCGCACCTGGCCGTACTCGACGCATGAGGCCGCGTCATCCGATCGGATGATGTGCAGGACAACTTGCCTGCCTACACTGGCAAGACCGGTCGCCCGCACCTCGCCAGTGTCACCACAGCGCGTGCTGACAGCCGGTTCGGCTTCCCTGGTATCGACAACAATATCGCCGCGCCGGCAGCGGACGGCACCACAGTTCAAGGACGGGTAAAAAAATGAAAACATGGATACTGGCCGGCACCCTGGGCGTTTGCGCCCTGCTGGCAAATGCGCAATCGCTCCCCGACAGCCAGACCGTCGTCATTCCAGGCGGACGCCTGCAGACGATCGAACTGCCGCCCCAAAGACATTTTATGAATGCGGAAACGTTTGCCCCGTTCCGCGGCGGCTATGAGCTGTCGAACGGGCAAGTACTCCACCTGCGCAATATCGGCAGCATCGGCGCCATCATGTATGCGCGTATCGACGATCAGGAAGAACACCGCATCGTCGCCAGCGGCAGCCACAGCTTCGTGGCGCTGGACCGGCAACTGGCCGTGCGCATCGACTTGCGCAACGATGGCAGCGTGGGCGGCGAAGTGCTGATGCAGATGCCGGCCGAAAAACTGGCCAGCGGCGACATCGTGCCTGCCCACGTGCAAAGCATGGGCCTGGCCTTACGTTGATGCAACAAGCCGCGTGCCGCATTCTGCACTCCGCATGGGTGGCCGCCATGAGCAGACACTATTCTGTCCAGCAGCAAAACACGCTGACCCAGGCAGCCATCAGACAGAAGGCGGCCTGGTGGCGTGCGCGTCCCTTGCCCGAGGCCTTGCGCCAGTACGCGGCCAGCCACGGCGTGGCGCTGGGCACCTCCATCATGCTCGACCTGCGTCTGGCCTACCCCGGCATGCCCGCCGTGTACGGCAAGCTGCTGAGCGCCGACGGCCACTTCATCCACTTCGAGATGGACCTTGACGACGCGCTGCGCCCCCTGCCTGGCAGCGTGGCGTGGGACGACATCAGCGCCCGCTACGAGCCGGCCGCACGCAAGCGCGGCACGGGCGTGGACTATGGCCTGCTGTGCAAGAAGGTGCTGCAGGAAATGAATCACGGTGCCCGGTAACATTGCGCCGCGCAGTACCGGCGCCGCATACTCTGCAGTTCTCCACCGAATGGACGATGCGCAGCGCCAAAGCCGCGCCTAGACTGGTTGCTGCCCCATGCCTGCCGGCACCATGCGCCAGAGGCCATCAATCAACGAGGACGACACCATGAAAACCATCATCCTGGGCACACTGCTGTGCCTTGCCGCCGCCAGCCCCGCAGCCACTGCGCAGGCCCTGCCGCCCGAACACACCGTCACGGTGCCGGGCAACTCGCTGCGCATCGACGTGCCCGAACATCCGCGCTACATGATGCGCCAGGATTGCAAGAAGTTCGTCGGCACCTATGATCTGTCGAATGGCGACACCATGGAACTGCGCCTCGCCGGCGCCGTCATGTATGCGCGTATCGGCAAGCAGGAAGAGCACCGTATCATCGCCACCGACCGCAACGCCTTCGTCGCGCTGGACCGCCAGCTGAAAGTGCGCATCGACCACAATGATGACGGCAGCGTGGATGGCGAACTGGTGATGGTGGTGCCGTCGCAGAAGGTGTCGAGTGGCGGCATCGTGCCCTCCCACATACAAAACATCGGCCTGGCGTCGCGTTGAAGCGGCGCACAGGCGCGGCAGGCCAGGCGCTGCCATCGCGTGCTATCATCGCCGCCAAATTCCTGAAACGAACGGCAACGGCCCATGGAGCGCAATGCAGACACCTCGCAGTAATCCGATCTTCACCGTGCTGCGCGGCGGCCTGCGCCTGCTGGCCTGGCCCTTGATGGCCCTCGTCAGCGCCGCGTGCACGAGCACCACACGCCATCCGGCCAGCGAGCCCACGCAAGTCATCCTGCGCTTTACCTATGACGACGGCAAGCCGATGCGGCATGACGATTACCTGGCCAATGCGCGCCAGCAAACGTATATCAAGCACTGCAGCAAGATAGGCAGCACCACTGTCTGCGACATCGGCTCGGATCCACTTTTCATGGGCGGCGACGCCCCGCTGGACGCCAACGGCGAAGTGCGCGTCACCCTGCACTCGACCGGCCCCATCGGCAACAATCCGACCAGTCTTTGCATCAAGGGCAAAGGCTACGTCTTTGATTCCGGCGACTGGAAACGCGGTCCCTTCAGCCCAGGCCAGGTGATCGAGATCCGCTACAGGATCAGCGAAGTGCAAATGGCGTGCCCCTGGTCGTCGGGCACGCCGCCGTGGTGGGACAAGAGTTAAGCCGGAGCCGGCTGGCTTGAAAGTTACTGCAGCTCGAACTCGCCTGGATTCAAGCCCAGTTCGCGCGCAATCTTGCTGGCCACGCGTTGCTCGTTGGCGTCGAAATTGCCGTCCGACGAAGCGACGGCGATGATCATGCGCACCAGCAGGCGCGACGCCTCCACATTCGACTTCATCTTGCCCAGCGCCTGATACGCCTTGGCTTCGCCGATATCCTTGTCGAACTCCAACTGGCCGACATATTCCTGGAACGCCTTGATCACGTCCGTGGTGGTAAACACCGACAGCGCGTCATTGCTTTCAATGAATTTGACCATCTTCTGCTTTTCTTCCGCACTGACGCTGCCGTCGGCCATGGCGATCAGGGCCGAGCCCGCCATCGCGGCGTTCAGGAAATCCTTGTTCTTGTACTTCAGTGCTTCGGTTTTCAGTTCGCTGGCCTTGGTCTTCAGTTTGGACAGAAAGGAATCGAAACTCATGGTGTACCTCCGGGTTGGTTGATTCATGTCGAGCGCAAATCTTGCCGCTACCCAGGATAGTTGAGGGTGCGAGCTTGAAATACAAGCAAGGAAACCAGTCAGACGCTCACTGGCGGCATTTATCTCACCCACAGGCAAAGGCCGGGGTCAGACCCTAAGGGTCTGACCCCAGTTTCTGCCTTGGGGTGAAATTCAGTCAACTACACACAAACCCACACAAACCACCACAAAACCCCAATCACATAAAATTATCTTATTTGCAGTTGAAAAATAAATAATTCCATGGCAGGATGGAATTACATTTTCCATACTGCAAGGTCGTGATGGACAAGCAATTGCTGCTGATTTGCGCACTGACATTTATCATCCACATTATCGGTACCCTCGCCTATTCCGTGCGCATTGCCGGCATCCGCACGCGGCGCATCGCCGTATCGCTGGCCCTGTTCAGCATTCTCTTGCTGCTTTCGCGCACCTCGAATTCCTTCCTGGGACCGTTTCTCGCGAAACGCGTGGAGACGGGCATCGCCCAGCATGGCTCCGCCGACGCGCTGCTGCTCGACTTTCGCTGGCTGCTGCTGTCCGCCAGCCTGGCTACGATACTGGGCGCGATATTGATCCCCACCTTCCAGCGCGTCTTTTGCCGCGCCGTCGAACACTTCCAGGTACACAGATCGGTACCGAAGCTGCTGTTGCATGCCGTCTTCAAGGGTGGCCTGTCCTACCTCAAGACCTCCGCCAGCCTGCCCAAACCGGCCAACGTCACGGGCCTGCGCCAGGAAACCGGCGTCTCTGCCTCCATGACGGCCATGAACGTCATCGCCACGGCGCTGTGGACAGTAGGCGTCTTCGCCGCCCTGTACGCGGGCGTGCTGGACCCCAGCGTGCGCGTGACCTCCAGCACGCTTTCATCGATCATCAACGGCGGCGCCACGATCATGATGGCCGTCTTCATCGATCCGCACATGTCGGGCATGACGGATGACGTCATCGAGGGCAAGATCGAAGAATCGCAATTTAGACGGGCGGTGGTATGGCTGGTGGGGAGCAGATTGGCGGGGACGCTGATTGCGCAGTTTTTGCTGGTGCCGTCGGCGGTGGTGATTGTGGGGGTGGCGAAGGCGCTGTAACCAGCGCAAACCAAAAGTATATGATAAAAAATCCGTAAGAGGAACTAAATGCCATCATTAGACTTTGATACCGAAAAAAAGTTATTTCGGGAATTTCATGACTCCAATACTAAACTCTTGGAAAATGCAAAAAACTCATTTATAACATTAATTACGGCCCTATTGAGTGCATCAGGAAGTAACTCAATTTCAAAAATTGAGGGGAGAGTTAAGGAAAAAGAAGAGTGCATAAAAAAATTCAATCTGAAATATAGAACAGATCTTGAAGCTGAAAACACACCCTATTCAATTCAAGAGAAAATTACCGACTTAATCGGGCTTAGAATAATATGCCTTTATGAAGACGACATAGAAACAATAAATTCATGCCTATCAAACCACTTTGACATAATAGATGTTACCAATAAAATTAGTCAACTAGAAAGCACTGAGGCACTATTTGGTTACAAAGGATTGCATTTAGACCTAAAACTAAACGAACAAAGAATCGCATTGCCTGAGTATGAAATATACAAATCTTACAGATTCGAAGTTCAAATTAGGACAATTATCCAAGACTCTTGGAGTGTCTTAGATCATAAAATAAAATATAAAAAATCAATCCCAAATGGCCTAAAACGTAGGATTAACACATTAGCTGCATTATTTGAATTGGCTGATCGAGAGTTCCGAGAGATAAGAGAAGCCACCATTGAAGAGATCAGAAAAGAAAGTATAATTGAAGAAATAGTAAAAGATGGTCAGCCCGAGGTAACTTCAGGAGCAAGTAATGAGCTGAATCAGTCAAGACTTCTTAATGCATTTAGCTTTCAAAAAATAGCACAGCACTTCTTCAAGGATTTTGAATTTGAAGCGCACAAAGTAGACGGATTCACACAGGAAATTATTGAAGCAGACAACCATATTACAAGGCGAAGACTAAATGTTCTTTTGCGTGACAACATTGCAAAAACAAAAAGATATCAAATTTACTTTGAAGGAAAGAATAAGGATGACAAGCTAAATCCTTATACTTTGATCAGGCACTGCTTATATATTGGCGACAAAGAAAAATTTAACAACATACTAACCAGTGTAGCAAAAGATGCATTCGACAATTGGCTTGCGACAAATGTCGAAATTTAAGAGAGTTACGTCCGCCCTCCTACAATAAAAAAGCCGCTATCTCCCGACAGCGGCTTTCTCATTCCTACCCCAGCAGCAGCGCCCTGAACCAAGGCGCTGCACCGAAAATAGATTACCCCACAAACTTCCGCGCATTCCTGAACATGCGCATCCAAGGCGAATCCTCGCCCCACGCTTCAGGGTGATACGACTGCTGCACGCTGCGGAACACGCGCTCCGCGTGCGGCATCAGCACCGTGAAGCGGCCGTCTGGCGTGGTCACGGAGGTGATGCCTTCCGGCGAGCCGTTCGGGTTGTACGGGTACGCTTCCGTGGCGGCGCCCTTGTTGTCGACGAAGCGCATGGCTTTGGTGACTTGGGTGATATCTCCCGTTTGCGAGAAGTCGGCGTAGCCTTCGCCGTGGGCGATGGCGATGCCGGCTTGCGTGCCGGCCATGCCGTTGAAGAAGATCGATGGGGAATCCATCACTTCGACCATGGCAAAGCGGCCTTCGAACTTCTCCGACTTGTTGCGCGTGAATTTAGGCCAGGCGTGGGCGCCGGGGATGATGGATTTCAAATTGCTCATCATCTGGCAGCCGTTGCAGATGCCGAGGCCGAAGCTGTCCGTGCGGTTGAAGAAGCGCGCGAACTGTTCCGCCAGGCTGGCGTTGAACAGGATCGTTTTCGCCCAGCCTTCGCCCGCGCCCAGCACGTCGCCGTACGAGAAGCCGCCCACGGCGATGACGCCCTGGAAGTCGTCCAGTTTCACGCGGCCCGCAATCAGGTCGCTCATGTGCACGTCGACAGCGGTAAAACCTGCCTGGTGCATGACATACGCCGTCTCGATATGCGAGTTGACGCCCTGCTCGCGCAGGATGGCGACACGCGGTCGCACGCCGGTGGCGATGAATGGCGCGGCGATGTTTTCGTTCTGGTCGAAGGTGACGATAGGCGACATGCCCGGATCTTGCACGTCCAGCAGGCGGTCGTATTCAGCGTCCGCGCACGCTGGATTGTCGCGCAGGCGGGCGATGCGCCAGCTCGTTTCACTCCACAGGCGGTGCAGTTCGGCGCGCGGCTGGGTGTAAATCAGCTTGGCGTCGCGCGTGAATTCGATCACGTCACGGTCGTTCAATTTGCCGATGATATGGCTGCAGGCGCCCAGGTTGAAGGTGCGCAGCACGTCCATGACGAGCGACTTTTCTTCCGCGCGCACCTGGATGACGGCGCCCAGTTCTTCGCTGAACAAGGCGCGCAGGGTCAGTTCGTTGCGGCGTTCCGCTACCTGGCCGGCCCAGTTCTTGGCGTCGCCCCAGTCGCTCGAATGCTCGCCTTCCATGGTCAGCATGTCGAGGTTGACGGACATGCCCGTGTGGCCGGCGAAGGCCATTTCCGTCAGGGTGGCGTACAAGCCGCCGTCCGAACGGTCATGGTAGGCCAGCAGCTTGTCGTCGCTGTTCAATTTCTGGATGGCGGCGAAGAAGCCTTTCAGGTCTTCCGCGCTGTCCACGTCCGGCGTGGCATTGCCCAGCTGGCCCATGACTTGCGCCAAGGCGGATGCACCGAGGCGGTTCTTGCCGCGACCCAGATCGATCAGGATCAGGGATGTGTCGCCCTTGTCCGTTTTCAGCTGCGGCGTGAGCGACTTGCGCACATCCAGAACTGGCGCGAACGAGGACACGATCAGCGACACTGGCGACGTGACGGATTTCGCCGCGCCCGTGCTCTCGTCTTTCCACGTCGTGCGCATCGACAGCGAATCCTTGCCGACCGGGATACTGATGCCCAGCGCCGGGCACAGTTCCATGCCCACGGCTTTCACCGTGTCGTACAGGGCCGCATCCTGGCCAGGCTGGCCGCAGGCGGCCATCCAGTTGGCGGACAATTTGATGTCGGAGATATCGCTGATGGCTGCGGCGGCGATGTTGGTGACGGCTTCGCCCACGGCCATGCGGCCCGAGGCGGCGGCGTCGATGACGGCCAGCGGCGTGCGTTCGCCCATGGCCATCGCTTCGCCCAGGTAGCCTTCGAAGCTCATGGTGGTGACGGCGCAATCGGCCACCGGCACTTGCCATGGTCCCACCATCTGGTCGCGCACGGTCATGCCG
The DNA here is from genome assembly GCF_900103595.1 of Janthinobacterium sp. OK676. Lineage (NCBI taxonomy): Bacteria > Pseudomonadati > Pseudomonadota > Betaproteobacteria > Burkholderiales > Oxalobacteraceae > Janthinobacterium > Janthinobacterium sp. OK676. The sequence continues at coordinate 213,134 of NZ_FNHA01000011.1, read as the reverse complement.
CCCACGCTGCGGTCGCCGATGGTGATCAGGAACGATTTGTCGGCCACGGTCGGCAGCAGCAGCACTTTTTGCGCCACGTCCTTCAAGTCCATGCCGGTGAGATCAATGGCAGGGAAATCGTTGGCCACGTGGACCACGTCGCGCTGCATCTTCGGCGGCTTGCCCAGCAAGACGTCCATCGGCATGTCGACCGGCTCGTTACCGAGTTCCGGGTCGATCAGTTTCAGTTGACGCTCTTCGGTGGCCACGCCCACGGCGGCGAACAGACAGCGTTCGCGTTCGCACATGGCTTTGAACAGTGGCAGGCTTTCCGGCGCGATGGCCAGAACGTAGCGTTCCTGCGATTCATTGCTCCAGATTTCCTTCGGCGCCATGCCCGATTCTTCCAGCGGCACTTTGCGCAGGTCGAAAATCGCGCCGCGCTTGGCGTCGTTGGTGATTTCCGGGAACGCGTTCGACAAGCCGCCCGCACCCACGTCGTGGATCGAGATGATCGGGTTGTCCGCGCCCATTTGCCAGCAGGCGTTGATGACTTCCTGGGCGCGGCGTTCCATTTCCGGATTGCCGCGCTGGACGGAATCGAAGTCCAGGTCGGCCGTGTTGCTGCCGGTGGTCATCGACGAAGCGGCGCTGCCGCCCATGCCGATGCGCATGCCCGGGCCACCGAGCTGCACCAGCAGGCTGCCGACGGGGATGTCGTTCTTGTGCGTGTGCTGCGCCGAGATATTGCCGATGCCGCCAGCGATCATGATCGGCTTGTGGTAGCCGAACACGGCGTCTTTGTCCGCGCCGACGTTCTGTTCATACGTGCGGAAGTAGCCGCCCAGGACCGGACGGCCAAATTCGTTCGAGAACGCGGCGCCGCCCAACGGGCCTTCGATCATGATTTGCAGCGGCGAGGCGATGCGTTCGGGTTTGCCATATTGATTGCCGTATTGGTCCGCATCCGTGCGGCCCGCCAGCGGCGCCGTCACGGAAGCGGCCGTTTCCCAGCTGCGCACGGCATCCGGCAGGGACAGGTTCGACACGGTGAAACCGGTCAGGCCAGCTTTTGGCTTGGCGCCGCGGCCCGTCGCGCCTTCGTCGCGGATCTCGCCGCCAGCACCCGTGGAGGCACCGGGGAATGGAGAAATCGCCGTCGGGTGGTTATGCGTTTCCACCTTCATCAGGGTGTGCGTCAGTTCCGTCGACGCCGCGTATTCGTGGTTCGCACCGCGCGGGTAGAAGCGCGACACGGTCGCGCCTTCCATGATCGAGGAATTGTCGCTGTAGGCGACGACGGTGCCCTTCGGCTGCAGTTCATGCGTGTTCTTGATCATGCCGAACAGCGACTTCGGCTGTGCCACGCCGTCGATGGTCCAGTCGGCGTTGAAGATCTTGTGGCGGCAATGCTCGCTGTTCGCCTGCGCGAACATCATCAGTTCCACGTCCGTCGGGTTGCGGCCAGCCTTGGTGAAGGCGGCGTCCAGGTAGTCGATTTCGTCTTCCGACATCGCCAGGCCCAGTTCCGTGTTCGCCGTTTCCAGCGCGGCCTTGCCCTGCCCCAGCAAATCGATCGATTCCAGCGGGCGCGCTTCCAGGGTGCGGAACAGGTCCTTGGCGTCGTCGGCGCTGCGCAGCACGGATTCCGTCATGCGGTCGTGCAGCAGGTCGGCCACGGCTTGCACCTGTTCGTCCGTCAGTTTGCCGGCGCCAATGGCGCTGCCCAGGATGCCCGATTTCAGGTTGATGCGGAAAGCGATGCCGCGTTCGACGCGCTTGATGTGCGCCATGCCGCAGTTGTGCGCGATGTCGGTGGCTTTCGAAGCCCACGGCGAGATCGTGCCGAAACGGGGGATGACGAAGAATTCTTCGGCAGCGCCTTCCGTATTGTCAGCCTGGGCCGGCTCGCCGTACGTCAGCAAGGCGCCAAGGCGCGTGCTGTCGTCGTTGGTGAGAGGCGCGCTGGCATCGATGAAATGGACATAGCGTGCTTGCACGGCAACAATCGCAGGCGAGACGGCTTGCAGTTGGCTTAACAGACGGTGGCTACGGAAATGGGACAGGGCATTGGAACCCGGCAGTATCAACATGATTGGAAGGTGGTTGATGCAGCGTGGCTGCGGGTTAAAGGTAGGTATGACAATATCTTTCGTACGGCAAATTTCCTTTGCGCGCATTATACCCGTTTTACCCCTGCCTTATGACCGGAACTTGGGGTTTTACCCCCCTTTTGCCACCGTTTTGCCCCGCACAGCGGCAGTTTTGGCACTGCAACAACAGCTCAGGCGATCACATAGCGGTTCTTGCCCTGGCGCTTGGCCAGGTACAAGGCCTCGTCGGCCAGCCGGTAGCTGTGGCCCAGGTCCTTGCCCCGGTCCAGCTCGGCCACGCCCACGCTGATCGACACGAACTGGGCGGCATGGAAGGCCTGGCTGACGGCTTCGACCAGGGCGCCGGCAAAGGCGCGCGCGTCGTCGCGGCCGCCCGCGTAGACGATGCCGAATTCCTCGCCGCCCAGGCGGCCGCACAGATGGCCCTGCGCCTTGTCCGCGATGACGGCGGCCGTGCGCACGAGCACCGCGTCGCCCGCATCGTGGCCCTGCTGGTCGTTGATAATCTTGAAATTGTCGATGTCGATCATCAGGAAATGCAGCACGCCGCCATGCGGTGCGCCATGCAGTTGCTGGGCGCGCTGCGTGAACATGCGGCGGTTGTTCAGGCCCGTCAGGCTGTCCTGGAAGGCCAGCCGCGTCAATTCCACCTTCGAGTGATAATTACGCAAGCGTAATAAACTGAAGCTGACGTTCAGCGCCAGCCCGAACAGCACGCTGACGGCGATCATCAGCGGCGGCCACGACTGGTCGGGCAAGCCCGCGTTGACCGGATACAGGCCGTGGCCCACGTTCCACCACACGCCGGCCACCACGGCCAGGTAGCTGAGGCCGCCATTGAAGATCGAGGCAATGGCCAGGGTCATGAAGACGCCCACGGGCAAGACCCAGAAACTGGCGTGCTGCACGGCATCGGCCATGGTGCGCAAGCCAAAAGTCAGGGCCAGCACGGCGCAGGCGCCCGTGACGGTCAGCACGGGCAATGTGGTGCAGCGGTAGCGCACCACCAGGCTGATCAGCATGCCCAGCAGCGCCAGCACGGCATGCGTGAGGTTCGGGTGGTAGGCAGGCGGCATCAGCAGCCACGTCAAGCTGAAGGCGATGATGCCCAGCACTTGCGTGACCATGCCGACCCGGTGCAATTCGGCAAAATAGGTATGCTGCTGCTCGCTGTTGCCGCCAAACGCGAGGGGCACGGCGACGCGCCGCAAGGTAGACAAATCAGGTACGCGCATGACGGGTATGAACACAAGAGAGAGATGGAGCGCCCGGGATAGCCTTGCGCATGCCTGGCCGCAAGATTGTGCGGCATCCAACATTAGTTGTAATTAGGATACTATCATGCTAGTCAACCATGTGCGCGAATATGCGGCGCCAGCCACCGCAGACAGGGCGCCAGCGGCATGAAATACAACGCTGCGCGCCGCCGGATGCTCGCTGCACCCTGCCCCGCGCCCGATTGCATGCATTTTGCTGGCAGTGCCGCCCGGCTTTGCAGTATGCTGATAAAAAACAATACTGCCAGGCAGAGACATATAAGAAGAGTTCCCGCAAATGACCGAACAGATGAACGAGAGCTGAACAATGCCAGAAACTAGCGACTTATCTGTCCTGATCGTCGACCCGAACCCCAGCATGCGGGGCAATCTGCACAATATGCTGAACCAGGCGGCCATCACCAAGGTGGAATACGCCGTCAATGCCGGCACGGCCATCCGCTTGCTGACGAAGAAACCGTTCGACATCATCCTGTGCGAATACGACCTTGGCAGCGGCACGGACGGCCAGGACGGCCAGCAATTGCTGGAAGACTTGCGCCACCATAAGCTGATCGGCCTGTGGACGATCTTCATCATGCTGACCTCGGAAGCCATCCACAGCAAGGTGATCAGCGCGGCCGAGCTGACCCCGTCCGACTACATATTAAAACCGTTCACCGTCGACGTGCTGAGCGGACGCATCGCGCGCGCCATCGAACGGCGCGCCATTTTCCTGCCCACGTATCAGCTGATCGACAAGGGCGACTTGCGCGAAGCCGTGAAAAGCTGCCGCGCGGCCGAACTGCAGCACCCGCGCCTGGCGGCCGATTTCGCCCGCCTGCGCGCCGAGCTGCACATCACCCTGGACGAATGGAAGGAAGCGGAACAGCTGTACGCGGACATGCTGGCCACGCGGCCCATGGCCTGGGCCCACCTGGGACTGGCGCGCACCCTGTTCGAACAGCAGCGCCACGAAGAGGCGCAGGACGCGCTGCTGGAACTGGTGGAGGTCTATCCCCGCTTCATGGCCGCCTACGACCTGCTGGCGAAGAACCACGAAGCCATGGGCCAGCAACTGCAGGCGAAAAAAATCCTCGAGGACGCGGTGGCCATCTCGCCGCACATGGTGCGCCGCTTGCGCCACCTGGGCGGCATCGCCTTCGATACGGGCGACATCGGCGCGGCCGAACGGGCCTACAAGCAGGTGGTGACGAAGGCCAAATACTCGGAATTCCGCGACCCGGAAGATCATGTGAATCTGGTCAAAACGCTGGTCAAGAAAGGCGACGCGCCGCAAGCGAGCGGCGTGCTGCGCGACATGGAGCGCTCCTTGCGCGGCGGCGCCAACGTCGAAGCGTGCCGCGCCATCTCGGCCGCCATGCTGCATGAACTGTCGGGCAACGACATCGCCGCCGCCACCGAACTGCAACTGGCAGCCGCCGCCCTGGACACGGCGCGGGGCCTGTCGACGCAGCTGAAGGTGGGCCTCGTGCAGAGCTGCCTGAAAAACAACCTGGAACAGGCGGCGTCCGACGTCATGATGAAACTCGTCAACGAAGCCGACAGCGACGTGACCATGGAAGCGGCCGTCGACGTATTTGAAAAAGCGGGCCGCCACGACCTGGCGCAAGGCATGGGCCAGCAGATCACGAACCAGGTGCAGGAACTGATGCAGGATGCGGCCAGCAAATCGGAAAGCGGAGAACTCAAGGGAGCCGTCTTCGTGCTGCGCCAGGCCCTGCGCAAAACCCCAGGCAACCTGCCAGTGCTGTTCGCCTCCGTCGACGCCATCCTGCGCCAGCTCAACATGCTGGGCTGGGAAGCCCCGCTGGCCGAACAGGCGCAGCACCAGATGCAGGTGATCAGCAAGATCGATCCCAAGCATCCGAAGCTCGAGTCGCTCAAGCAACAATACGCCGCGACCCAGCACAAATACGGTATTGCTACTTGATTGCGGCCTGCCCTTTTTTACTGCAGCGATCGGAAGCTGAGGGACTCAGCGTCAGCGTCCGCTATCGAGCCAAATGCCGACGTAGCCTCAGCAGAGCGCCAGCATCTGCGCACTATCAGTTACCCACGCTTGGTGCCTGATTGCGAGCGGCGCATGGAAGTCAACAGCTTCGCTGCCGCTGCGGCATCTATATTTGCGCCTGATTATAAACTGTCACTCAAACGGTGATTTTCAGCGCGGCAGTTTATACCGAACCAGCAGCGTAGGCCCCTTGCCGCCGGGCGGTGTCAGCAGGATCTCGTCACCGGGCTGCATTTCTTCATACATCACCGTGCAACAGGTTGGCATCGAGTGGCCGCGCGCCGGATAAACGCCAACCTCGGTGTGCAGGTTCGCAGCGCGTACGTCCACGCTGGACTTGCCAGCCTTTGCTTCTTCTTGCAGCAGCTTGCGCAATACGGTGACGAAGTCCCCTTTGCTGAGCCTGGCAGGCGCCTGATTTGCTTGCGGGCGAGTGGTTGCGTCGTTTTTCATGACAGTTTCTTTCAGTAAATAAATTTTCGCCACTATAACATTCGCGCCTGGCGCAACGCGACCAGGGGGCACAGCGGCCATCACATCCGACCGAGGCAACCGCGGCAGAGCGCCTGAGATGGAGCTGCCATCATGATCGGTGCGACATGGCATCTGATGTTTGGCTAAAGCAGAAGCTTGCGATAGCCGCTTACATGTTCTAAGCAATGAGGCGACAGCCGTTTAGGGTAAAGTGTTGCATTGACCGATTGAATCCACAGGCGAAAGCAGACCTACACGACGGCCAGGGATAGGATGGCGAATGTGTTCCTGGCAGGACTGATTCCACGGCTCACGCCATGCTGCCCGATGAGGAAAGACGATCTGCCACTTATCAGTGAGTACGTCGAAAGGTTTTGTTAGCCACTCTTGGAACCTATCCCAGTCGCGTCATCCCACTACCGCAGGCCAACAATATTGTCGGATTACGGCCCTGCCGGACCTAATCCGCCCTACGTTCCACCCTCGCCACCACCAGCTCAATCAACTCCGCGATCAGCGGCCGGAACGTAGCCGCATTACCGCCCTGCCCCAGCATGACGGTGCGCGTGGTCAGGTGCGAGAAGACGGCGTCGAACAGGATTTGCGGCAGGTTGGAAAATGAAGTATCGGGCGCGATGCGGCCCTGGATGCGCTGCTGTTCCAGCAGGCGCAGGATAAGCGCATGCCACACTTGCGGGCCGTGTTCGTACCAGGTCTGGCCCACGGCTGGCACGGCGGCGGTGCCCGTGACGACGAGGCGGTAGAAATCCACGTGGCGGGGACTGGTGACGACGGCCACAAGTTCATCGAGGATCAGCTGCAAGCCCTGTTCCAGGCCCGCTTGCGAGGTATCGAGCTGGCGCAGCGCAATGATGAAGTCGGCGCACAGGTATTCGACCACGGCCACCAGCAGTTCCTGCTTGCTGCCAAAGTAGCGGTAGGCGGTGGCTTTCGAGCCGCCCGCCTCGGCCACGATGGCATCCATGCTGACGCCGTCGTAGCCGGAGTCGAGAAAGAGTCTGGATGCCGCCACCAGCAGCTTGCGCCGCCGCTCCTCGCTTCGGGTACTCGGGGAAGCTGGAACGGTGCGCAACTGGGGCATGAAGCAAACTCTTACTGTGTCTTGGGAAGCGCGTATGCTATCACGTAATCCCCACGGTCCGGACTCTGGCGCGCGCCGCCCGCGACCACCACGACGTACTGGCGACCCGACTTGGGCGACACATAGGTCATCGGCGTGCCTTGCGAACCAACGGGCATGCGCGCCTTCCACACTTCATGGCCGGTGGCGATATCCATGGCGCGCAAATAATAATCCTGCGTGCCCGCATAAAACACGAGGCCGGACGCCGTGCTCATGCCGCCGCCCAGGGTCGGCATGCCCAGCGGGATAGGCAGCCTCGCCTTGACGCCGTTGACCACCGCATCCTGCACCGTGCCGGCCGGACGCTCCCACACTTTTTTCTTCGTCTTGAGGTCGATGGCGGCAAACACGCCCCACGGAGGGCTTTGGCACGGTATGCCCAGCGGCGAATTGAAAGCCTTGTGGTCGATGACGAAGGGCGTGCCATCCATCGGATAGGTGCTGCCCACGCCGTGGCCCGACGTCAGCTTGGCCACGTCCACCGTTTCGCGCGGCACCAGCTTGACCACTTGCGGCATGCGAATATCGTTGACGAACATGTAGCCATTGCTTTCGTCGACGGCCGCGCCGCCCCAGTTGAAGCCGCCGTAGTAGCCCGGATAGATCAGCGTCTCTTTGGTGCTTGGCGCCGTGAACTCGCCCTGGTAATTGAGCTTGCGGAAGCTGATGCGGCAGGCCAGCTGGTCGAAGAAGGTGGCGCCCCACATGTCGCGCTCCGTGAGCGTTTCCGCGCCGAGGGCCGGCATGCCGGTGGAGTATGGCTGCGTCTTTGCCACCCAGTCGCCGGCCGCGTGCTCTTGCGGCACGGGTCTTTCCACCACCTCCGCGATCGGTTTGCCCGTGCGGCGGTCCAGCATGAAGATCTGGCCACGCTTGGTCAACTGCACCAGCGCCGGGATCTTGCCGCCCTTGCCGTCCGGGACGTCGTACAGGGCCGGCTGCGCGGCCACGTCGTAATCCCAGATATCGTGATGGACGGTTTGATACGTCCAGCGTTCGCGGCCCGTGGCCATGTCGAGGGCGACGATGGCCGACGCGTATTTTTCCGTCAGCGGTGGACGCTTGCCGCCCCAGAAGTCGGGCTGCTCGTTCCCCGTCGGCAGATAGACCAGGCCCAACTCATCATCGAACGCGGGCGCCGACCACATGTTGGGCGTGCTGCGCGTGTAGGTCTGCCCTTCCGGCGGCAACTTGGTAATGGCCGGATTGCCCAGGTCCCAGGCCCACACCAGTTCCCCCGTGTCGGCGCTGTAGGCGCGCACGACGCCAGACGGTTCATCGGTCGAGCGGCCATCGAACACCCAGCCGCCGAGGATGATCAGGTTGCGCGCCACCGTGGGCGCGGACGTGTAAGCGTAGTACGGCACGTTCATCTTGACCTTGCCCAGGCCGACCGTCAGGTCGACGGAACCCTTGTCGCCGAAGCCCTCGCACTGCTTGCCCGTCTGCGCGTCAATCTGGATCAGGCGCGCATCCATGGTCACTTGCACGATGCGCTTGGCGCACGCTCCCGCCGCCGGCGCATTGGCCGCCTGCATGCCGTCAAAACGGAACGGATTCGTCACTTTCGCCGGCTCGTAATAGCCGACGCCGCGGCAGCGATTCCACGTCTTGGTGTTGGCCGGCTTCGGATCGAAGGTCCAGCGCTCCTTGCCCGTATCGGCATCGAGCGCGATGACCTTGCTCGTCGGCGTGCACGTGTAGATGGTGTCGCCGATCTGCAGTGGCGTGTTTTGCGATTCGGACGCGCCTTCGGCCAGCTCGCCCGAGCGGTAGGTCCACGCCACTTGCAGCTTGTCGACATTCTGCTTGTCGATCTGCGTGTACGGCGCGAAGCGCGTGCCCTTCGGCCCATAGCCGTAATGCGCCCAGTTGGCGCTGCCGCCGTTCACCGCGGCCAGCGCATCCTGCTGCGGCTGCACGGTGGCGTCCAGCACGCCATGCGGCTTGAACATGGCGGCGAAACCGGCCACCAGCACGACGGCAAGCAGGGCCGCGAAACCGCGCGACTGACCGGTGTGCTTGAGCCCCGCCAGCCACGGATGCAGCAAGGCGGCCACCAGGCCGATGACGATAAACGGCGCCAGGCGCGGCACCATGGGCCAGAAGGCGAAGCCGATTTCCCACACGGCCCAGACCAGGGTGGCGATGACCAGCACGGCGACGATGCTGCTGGCCAGCGGTTTGCGGCGCAGATACAGCACGCCGGCGAGAAGCAGACCGAGGCCGGCCAGCAGGTAGTACCAGGAACCGCCGAGGGTAATGAGTTCGATGCCGCCCGCCGCCAGGGCCAGGCCGGAAAAGCCGAGAAAAATGCCGAAAACCGTCAAGGCAAGCCGCTTGCCCCTGAAGACCGCCGGGATCGCCGGCGCTCCTTTATTTACTGAAGTGTCCATTTTTTATCCATGACGCCTCCCCTGCCCAGGCAAATACGCCGGGGATGGCTGGTTTTTTAAATCTACGTAGTGAAACTGTACTGTACGGTTTCATTTTATGCCGATTTTTGATGCAAGGAAAGAAAAATTGACGCGGGAGCTTGATTTTTGGCGGGGATGGGAAGTTGGCGGGGGTGTCGGATTACGCGCTTGCGCGCTAATCCGACCTACCCGACCTACCGGACTGCTGGATATGCGTAGGTTGGATTAGCGCAAAGCGCGTAATCCAACAAACACAGTCCGCTAGCTAGTAGCCAGCTTGGCTTTTACAGCATATCGGTTGGAACGCTCGAAAAATGCCCAGGGCTAGGCGCCTCGTCGAAGACAGTACGAATAGTACGGCGAGACGCGGCAACAACGCCCTGGGCTTTTTCTCGAGCGTTACAGCGATGCCATGTCGATCACGAAGCGGTAGCGTACGTCGCTCTTCACTACCCGCTCAAACGCCTCATTGATATCCTGGATGCGGATGATCTCGATGTCCGACACGATATTGTGCTTGCCGCAGAAATCCAGCATTTCCTGGGTTTCCTTGATCGAGCCGATCATGGAGCCGGACAGGCTGCGGCGCGCACCCACCAGGCCGAAGGCGTTCACGGGCGGCACGGCGCCGTCGGGGATGCCGACGATGACCATGTTGCCGTCCACTTTCAGCAGGTTGATGTACTGATTCCAGTCGATCGATGCGCCCACGGTGCAGATGATCAAATCGAACGTGCCGGCCAATTTGCTGAACGTTTCCGCGTCGTTGGTGGCGTAGTAATGGTCGGCGCCCAGGCGCAGGCCGTCTTCGCGCTTCGACAGGGTCTGGCTCAGCACCGTCACTTCGGCGCCCATGGCGTGGGCGATCTTGACGCCCATGTGGCCCAGGCCACCCATGCCCAGGATGGCGACCTGCTTGCCAGGGCCCGCCTTCCAGTGGTTCAGCGGCGAATACAGGGTGATGCCGGCACACAGCAGTGGCGCCGCGGCGTCCAGCGGCAGGTTGTCGGGAATCGACAGCACATAGCCTTCCTTGACGACGATGCTGTCCGAGTAGCCGCCCTGCGTGGCTGTCTTGCCGTCCGCTTCCAGGCCGTTGTAGGTCTGGATCAGGCCTGGCATGTACTGTTCCAGGTCCACGTTGCGCGTCTTGCAGGTGGTGCAGGAATCGACGAAGCAGCCCACGCCCACGTGGTCGCCCACCTTGAACTTGCTGACGTTGGCGCCGACGGCCGTGACGACGCCGGCGATTTCATGGCCGGGCACCATCGGGAAAGCGGCGCCGCCCCATTCGTCGCGCGCCTGGTGGATGTCGGAATGGCACACGCCGCAGTATTTGATCGAGATGGCCACGTCGTCTTCGCGCGGGGCGCGGCGTTCGAACGTGAACGGTTGCAGTGCGGAAGTCGGGCCCAGTGCGGCGTAGCCTTTGGCAATGGTGGTCATGAAAACTCCTTGGGTAGTGTGACGAACGAGAGAGGCGCGTGCTGTGCAGGCGATTGCCCAAGTGTGCCCGAGATGCCCGGCCGCCGTTACCGCGATCCTGCAAGACCTTTGCACGATCCTCCAAATCTGCGTAAGATCGGCCCCTGCCCTTCTTCGCCTCACGCATACTGAACGCCATGTCCACCTCACTTACTCCGCAAGATGAAATCGCCGCCCTGATCAGCCGCCACGCGCCGCGCACGGGCGACTACACGACGGCCATCGGCAACCTCAGTTTCCACCGCCAGTCGTCGGTGACGGAATCGCTGTTCCATGCGGCGCGCCCCAGCGTGGCGATCATCGCGCAGGGGGCGAAAGACGTCACATTGGGAAGCGAAACCTTCCATTACAGCCGCATGCAGTATCTGCTGACGTCCGTCGACCTGCCCGTGCAGGTACGCGTGGTGGAAGCGAGCGTGGACAAGCCGCACCTGTGCGTCGTGCTTGGCATCGACATCGCCGACGTGGCCGCGCTGCTCGACAGCGAAAGCACCGTCGACAGCGCGGCGCAACAGAAAATCCTGCCTGCCACGCGCGGCATTTCCGTCAGCGACGTGTCGGCCGAGCTGCTCGACGCCATGCTGCGCCTCGTGCGCCTGCTCGACAAACCGGGGGAAATCGCCACCCTGGCGCCATTGATCCGCCGCGAGCTCACTTACCGCCTGCTCAATGGCCCCGTCGGCGCGCGCCTGCGCCACATGGCGCTGGCCAGCAGCCAGTCGCACCAGGTGGGGCAAGCCATCGACTGGATCAGGGTCAATTACGCGCAGCCGCTGCGCATCGAGCACCTGGCCGGCATGGCGAACATGAGCATGTCGTCGCTGCACCATCACTTCAAGGCGATTACGGCCATGACGCCGATGCAGTACCAGAAACTGCTGCGGCTGCAGGAAGCGCGGCGCCTCATGCTGGTCGAGCAGATCGACGCGGGCACGGCCGGCTACCGGGTCGGCTACGCCAGCGAATCGCAGTTCAGCCGCGAATACAGCCGCCAGTTCGGCCGCGCGCCCATGCGCGACGTGGGCCAGGTGCGCGCGCAGCTGAGCGGAGCCACGGCCTACTCCGTCTTGCCGTAGCCGCCGCCGCCCGGCGTCTCGATCACGAACACGTCGCCGGGGCGCATATCCGTCTTGCCGATATGGGCCAGGTGCTCGACCGTGCCGTCAGCCCGCTCGACGTAATTGCGCCCCAGCGCGCCCGCCGCGCCGCCAGCCACGCCGAAAGGCGGATGGATGCGGTTGTTCGACAAGATCGCCGCCGTCATCGGTTCCAGGAAGCGCACCCGGCGCACGCCGCCATTGCCGCCGTGCCAGCGCCCCGCCCCGCCCGAATCTGCGCGAATGCTGTAGCCGTCCAGCCGCACGGGAAAGCGCCACTCGAGGATTTCCGGGTCCGTCAGGCGCGAATTGGTCATGTTCGTCTGCACCACGTCCGTGCCGTCAAAACCGGGACCGGCGCCCGAGCCGCCCGATATCGTCTCGTAGTACTGGTATCGTTCACTGCCGAAGGTGAAATTGTTCATCGTCCCCTGCGACGCGGCCATGGCACCCAGCGCGCCATACAAGGCGTTGGTGATGCAGGTCGAGGTTTCCACGTTGCCCGACACGACGGAGGCCGGATACCGCGGGTTGAGCATGGAACCGGGCGGGATGATCACCGTGAGCGGCTTCAGGCAGCCGGCATTCAGCGGAATCTCGTCATCCACCAGGGTGCGGAACACGTACAGCACGGCCGCCATGCAGACGGCGGATGGCGCATTGAAGTTGTTCGGCAGCTGGCTGGACGTGCCCGTAAAGTCGATGGCGGCGCTGCGTGCAGCTGCGTCGACCCTGATCGCCACCTTGATCTGCGCGCCGTTATCGAGGTCCAGCGCATAGCTGCCATCCTTCAGGGTCGTGATGACCCGGCGCACGGCTTCCTCGGCATTGTCCTGCACGTGGCCCATATAGGCTTGTACTACGGCGAGGCCGAAATGCGCGACCATCTTGTGCAGTTCCTCCGCCCCCTTCTGGTTGGCCGCCACCTGGGCGCGCAGGTCGGCCAGGTTTTGCCGGGGATTGCGGGCCGGCCAGCTGGCGCCCGCCAGCAGGGCCAGGGTTTCGTCTTCTGCCAACAAGCCCGTGGCGCCGTCGACCAGCTTGAAATTGTCGATCAACACGCCCTCTTCCTCGATGCGCGTGGAGTCGGGCGGCATGGAACCCGGTGTCGTGCCGCCGATGTCCGCATGGTGGCCGCGCGAGCCGACATAGAACAGGATGCTCTTGCCCTCTTCATCGAACACGGGCGAGATCACCGTCACGTCGGGCAGATGCGTGCCACCATGGTACGGGTCGTTCAGCATGAAGACGTCGCCCGGCCGCATGGCGCCCGCATTGCGCGTCATGACGGTGCGGATGCTCTCGCCCATGGACCCCAGGTGCACGGGCATGTGCGGCGCGTTGGCGATCAAATGGCCTTGCGCGTCGAAGATGGCGCAGCTGAAATCGAGCCGCTCCTTGATGTTGACGGAATGGGCCGTGTTTTGCAGGCGCAGCCCCATCTGCTCGGCGATCGACATGAACAGGTTGTTGAAAATTTCCAGCATCACGGGGTCGGCATTGGTCACTGTTGTCAAACCCTTGGCGCGGCGTTCAGGCAAGGCGACGACCCTGCGCAAGACCAGATGGCCGTGCGCCGTCACTTCGGCGCGCCAGCCCGGCTCGATGACCGTGGTGGCATTGGCGTCGCTGACGATGGCCGGGCCATCAATGGCGTCGCCGGGACGCAGGCTGTCCGCCGCATACAGGCCGCTTGGCCGCCAAGCACCGGCGCAGTACATGTCTACCGTCTGCACGGGCGCCAGCCCACCCGCGCGCGCCGCATGGGCCGGCGCGGCCACTTGCGGCGCATCGGACGCGCCGACGGCTTCCACGGAGATCGCTTCGACGATCAGCGCGCGCGCCGGCATCAGAAAGGAAAAGCGTTTTTTGTAGGCCGCTTCGAACTGCGCCTGCATGCTGGCGGCCGTATCGAACAGCACGACGAGGGCCGAATCCGTGCCTTCGTAGCGCAGGTGCACGCGCGACACCAGCGCGATGCGCTTCCCTTCCACGCCCTGGCGCAGCAATTCGCCACGCGCCAGTTCGCCCAGTTGCGCTAAATCGCCGGCCAGGTCCGCGCCCAATAGCGCCTCGATGGCGCGCTCGCGCATGGCGCTCTGGTCGGCCAGGCCCATGCCGTAGGCCGACATCACGCCTGCCAGGCTGTGGATGAACACCGTGCGCATGCCCAGCGCGTCGGCCACCAGGCAGGCATGCTGACCACCCGCGCCGCCAAAGCTGGTCAGGGTGTACTCGGTGACGTCGTGGCCGCGCTGCACGGAAATCTGCTTGATGGCGTTGGCCATGTTGCCTACCGCGATGGCGACATAGCCTTCGGCCACTTCTTCCGGGGTCGCGTTCACCGTGCGGGCCAGCGCCTCGAACTGGGCGCGCACCGTGGCCACGTCCAGCGCTTCGTTTGCGTCGGGGCCGAAGACGCGGGGGAAGAACGCGGGCTGCAGTTTGCCCAGCATGACGTTGCAGTCGGTGACGGCCAGCGGGCCGCCGCGCCGGTAGCTGGCGGGGCCGGGATTGGCGCCGGCGCTGTCCGGCCCCACCTTGTAGCGGGCGCCGTCGAAATGCAGGATGGAGCCGCCGCCGGCGGCCACCGTGTGGATGCTCATCATGGGCGCGCGCATGCGCACGCCGGCGATCTGCGTCTCGAACACGCGTTCGAACTCGCCCGCGTAATGCGACACGTCGGTGGACGTGCCGCCCATGTCGAAGCCGATGACTTTATCGAAACCGGCCAGCGCGCTGGCGCGCACCATGCCGACGATGCCGCCGGCGGGGCCGGACAGAATGCTGTCCTTGCCCTGGAAGGCGCGCGCATCCGTCAAGCCGCCGTTCGACTGCATGAATTGCAGGTGCACGCCGGGCAGCTCCATCGCCAGCTGGTCGACGTAGCGGCGCAAAATCGGCGACAGATAGGCATCGACCACCGTGGTGTCGCCACGCGCCACCAGTTTCATCATGGGGCTCACTTCGTGCGACACGGACACCTGCGTAAAACCGGCCTCGCGCGCCAGCTGCGCCACCCGCGCCTCGTGCGCGTGATGGCGGTAGCCGTGCATCAGCACGACCGCAATGGCGCGCACGCCGCGTCCATAAGCCTGTTCCAGCGCCGCGCGCGCGGCCGCCTCGTCGAGCGGGGTCACGACGTCGCCATGGGCGCCCACTCTTTCATCGATCTCGATCACGTCGCCATACAGCAGTTCGGGCAGGATGATCTGGCGCGCGAACAGCTGCGGGCGGTTCTGGTAGGCGATGCGCAGGGCGTCGCGGAAACCGCGCGTGATGGCCAGCACGGTCGGCTCACCCTTGCGTTCGAGCAGCGCATTGGTCGCCACCGTCGTGCCCATCTTGATGGCGCCCACCAGTTCGACGGGCAGCGGCGCACCAGGCGCCAGGTCCATCAGTTGGCGCATGCCGGCCAGCGCCGCGTCGCGGTACTGGCCCGGGTTTTCCGACAGCAGTTTATGCGTGGCCAGGCTGCCGTCAGGACGGCGCGCCACGATGTCCGTAAAGGTGCCGCCCCGGTCGATCCAGAATTGCCAGTCCATCGCCTTGCCCCCGCGCTTATGTGAGATGGCTATTGTAGCCGCACAATTTACGGCGCACCGCAGGCGTGCGCGCCTTGCCTTTCGCCCGCTTCGGCCTTATGTTGAAGACATGCTGACTAACGGAACACGCTCCATGAACCTGATCGACTCTGCCGCACCCTTGTATTCCATCGCCGAACTGCGCGCCATCGAACAGGCAGCCATGCGCGACCTGCCGCAAGGGCTGCTGATGCAGCGCGCGGGCCAGGCCGCCGCCAGTGCCGCCCTGAAGCTGCTGCACGCCCAGGAAGATGGCGACGACGCGGGCCACCGGCGCGTGCTGGTGCTGGCCGGCCCCGGCGACAACGGCGGCGACGCGCTGGAAGCGGCCGCGCACCTGGCCGGCAGCGGCACCGAGGTGCTTGTCTGGCTGGCGCCCGAAGCGCAAGCCACGTCGCCCGAACGCGAACAGGCCCTGAGCCGCGCGCGCAACAGCGCCGCGCGCTTCATGGATGCGTCAACGTCCATGGCCTCGGCGGCGGTGGGCGCGGCGCCATGGCACCTCGTCATCGATGGCCTGTTCGGCATCGGCGCGTCGCGCCCCCTGGACGGCGAATGCCGCGACATGGCGCAGCTGGTCAACAACCTCGATTGCCCCGTGCTGGCGCTCGACGTGCCCAGCGGCCTGCACGCGGACACGGGCGCCATCGACGGCGTCGCCATCCGCGCCACGCATACGCTCACCTTCATCGGCGACAAGCCCGGCCTGCACACGGCGAATGGCCGCGACCATGCGGGGGACGTGGAAGTGGCCGCGCTGGCCATCGACCCTTCCCTGCTGCCGCCCGCCAGAGCCCAGCTGGGCGGCCTGCACCTGTTCGCCCGCCATTTGCTGCCACGGCGCCAGAATACGCACAAGGGCAGCTACGGCAGCGTGGCCATCATCGGCGGCGCGCAAGGCATGGCCGGCGCGCCTATCCTGGCCGCCCGCACGGCCCTGCATGCGGGCGCGGGACGAGTGTATATCGCGTTTCCCGATGCGCCGCCCGCCTTCGACAGCGGCCAGCCGGAGCTGATGTGCCGGCACGCCAGGGACGTGGATTTCTCGGGCCTGCACTTCGCCGCGCTGGTGGCGGGACCCGGTCTCGGCGACAAGGCCGGCACGGTGGAACTGCTGCAGCGTGCCATTGACAGCGACAGCCCGCTGCTGCTGGACGCGGACGCGCTGAACCTGATGGCGGCCGAGCCGGAGCTGCAATCGGCGCTGGCCGTGCGCACGGGCGCCGGGGCGACAATATTGACGCCGCATCCGCTGGAAGCGGCGCGCCTGCTCGACTTGACCGTGGCCGAGGTGCAGGCCGACCGCCTGGGCGCGGCGCGCCAGCTGGCCACGCAGCTGGGCGTCATCGTGGTATTGAAAGGGTCGGGCACGGTGATCGCCGCGCCCGACGGCCAGGTCGTCGTCAACAACACGGGCGGCCCCGCGCTGGCGACGGCCGGCACGGGCGACGTATTGTCCGGCCTGTGCGGCAGCCTGCTGGCGCAGGGCTGGCCGGAATGGGAAGCGGCCATCGGCGCCGTGTGGCTGCATGGCGCGGCGGCCGACGCGCTGGTGGCCGCAGGCAGCGGCCCGATCGGGCTGACGGCCGGGGAATTGATCCCTGCGATACGCAAGTTGATCAATGCCTTGTCGGCATAGGCATGCAGTGCGGTGGTGCTGGATTACGCTGCGCTAATCCAACCTACGGCTTGAGGATATCGGACGTCGGGTAGGTCGGATTAGCGGAACGCGTAATCCGACAACACCACCAGCAATCACACCAGCCTGCCCGCCGCAATCGTAATCGTCCGCCCGCAACGGGCCGCGATCGAGCTGTCATGCGTGACGAGCACCAGGGTCGAGCCGCGTTCGCGGTTCAGCTCGAACATCAGCTGGATCACGGCTTCGCCGGTGGCCGCATCGAGGCTGCCCGTCGGTTCATCGGCGAACAGCAGCGGCGGTTCCGTCACGAACGCGCGGGCCAGGGCCACGCGCTGCTGTTCGCCGCCGGACAGGTATTTCGGATAGTGTTTCAGGCGGCTGCCCAGGTTCACTCTGCCCAGCATGGCTTGCGCCTTTTCCTTCGCATCGGGGTCGCCGCGCAATTCCAGCGGCAGCATGACGTTTTCCAGCGCCGTCAAATGGGCCAGCAGCTGGAAGGACTGGAACACGAAACCGAGCTTTTCCTTGCGAAAGCCGGCGCGGCCGTCTTCATCGAGGGCGAAGATATCGGTGCCGTCGAGGATGACCTTGCCTTCGCTCGGCGTGTCCAGGCCGGCCAGCAAACCCAATAGCGTGGACTTGCCGGAACCGGAGGCGCCGACGATGGCCAGCGTCTCCGCCGTTTGCACGGTAAAATCGACTTGATGCAGGATGGTCAGCTCACCATCGGCATCGGGTACGCGCTTGGCCAGCTGGACCACTTCGATGGCCGGCTGGGCATTTTGGCTGTTGGGTGCGGCGGGCCGCTGGGCCGCTGCGTCGGACGGGAGAAAACTGGTGGAAGTCGCTTTAGGGAATTCGGGCATGCTGATCTATCTTAAAAAATTTCGTGAACAAATAAGTGTCGAGGGCGGCAGCCGCATGCGGCGGCGCACCCTGTCCTTGCTTCCTGCGGCAGCCCTGCTGCTGGTATCGAGCATGACGAACGCCTATTCTGCACCAAAAACGCTGCTGGTGCTCGGCGATAGTCTCTCGGCCGAGTATGGGCTGGCGCGGGGCACGGGCTGGGTGGCGCTGCTGGAACAGCGGCTGCAAGCACAGAAGAACGAGACGCGCATCGTCAACGCCAGCATCAGCGGCGAGACCACCAGCGGCGGCCGCGCGCGCCTGCCTGCGCTGCTGGCCAAGCACCAGCCCGACGTCGTGCTGATCGAGCTGGGCGCCAACGACGGCTTGCGCGGCTTGCCCGTGGCGGCCGCCGAAGCGAATCTGCGCGCCATGGGCGAGGCAGCCAAAAAATCGGGCGCGCAAGTGGTGCTGGTAGGCATGCGCATGCCACCCAACTATGGCCGCGCCTATGGCGAACAGTTTTATGGCGTGTACGGCAAGCTGGCCAAGGAATGGAAGGCGCCACTGGTGCCCTTCATGTTCGAAGGCATCGCCGACCAGCCGCAGCTGTTCCAGGCCGACCGCATGCACCCGAATGCGAATGCGCATCCGACGATCTTGAGAAATATCTGGCCGCGGCTGGCGCCGTTGCTGGGGGCGAAGTAAGCCGGTTAATAAGCTCACTCAATGTTCACCCCGAAGTCCGAACTGCCGGGGTCGGACCCTGAGGGTCCGACCCCAGTCTTACGCCGTTGGGTTAAATAAAATTCCCGACTCGCAAACAAAAAAATAGCCGCTCTGGGAGCGGCTATTTTTATGGGCTAAAACTGATTACGGCGCTTCCGGCGCTGCTGCAACCGGCGCGGTCACCGGCTTGACGATCTTCACCTTGGCCTTGGCTTTCAGGTATTCGACGTAATCGAACATTTCCTGTTGTGCCAGGATGCCGCTGATCTGGTCTTTCTCCTGCTGGCGGCGCGCCGCGTCCACTTGCGCCGGCTGCTGCACCTTGGCGATGCGGTAGATGCCGTAGCCCAGGGCTGGCAAGTCCACGCCCACGTAGGCTGGCAGCTTGCTCGTGTCCGCTTTCATGACTTGCGCGATGGCGGCGCGGTTGATGCCGTCGAGCTTGCTGCGCGATACCCATTGCGCCGCGCCGAAACCGGTGGCGTCACCCGAAGCCTTCAAGGCGGCCAGCTTGGTCTCGCCCGCTTTCTTGGCCAGCTTTTCCGCTTCTTCCAGGGTCACGCGCTGACGGATCATCGCTTCGACTTCGGCCAGCGGACGCTTCGAGGCAGGCTTGAATTCCACCACGCGGCCGGCGATCAGCACGTTAGGTGCGACGGTGACGGCTTCCGTGTTGCGCTTGTCTTTCAGCGAGTCGTTCGAGAAGATGGCGGCGAGGAACTTGGCGTTGTTGAATGGCGCCTTGCCCAGTGCCGGCGACGGCGTGCGCGACAGGTTGGCGGCCGTTTCCACTTTCAGTTTCAGCTTGTCGGCCACCGGCTTCAGGCTGTCCGATTGCTCGTAGACCGTGTTGGTGAACGTTTCGGCCATTTCCGAGTATTTCTTGGCAGCGAACTGCTTGCGCAGGTCGGCCGTGATTTCGCCACGCACTTCATCCAGCGTACGCACGTGCTGTGGCTTGAGCGAGGTGACCGTCAGGATGTGGTAGCCGAAATCGGAAGCGACGACGTCGCTGATTTCGCCTTGCTTGAGCTTGCTCACAGCGCTCAGCAGCGGAGCTGGCAAACCATCCTTGCCGATCACGCCCAGGTCGCCGCCCTGTTCCGCGGACGCCGGATCTTCCGACTTGGCTTTCGCCACGGCGGCAAAGCTGGCTGGCGCCTTGCGCACGTCGGCCAGGATGGCTTCGGCCTTGGCCTTGGCGGCTGCCTTGTCGGCGGCCGATGCATCTTTCTTGACGGCTACCAGGATGTGGCTGGCCTGGCGCGCTTCTTCCGTCGTGTAGGCTTTCTGGTTTTTCGCGTAGTAGCTGGTCACGTCGGCGTCGGTGACGTCGACCTGCTCGCCAGCGGCGCTGTCGTCCAGCACGACGTACTCGATCTTCGCCTGTTCAGGGATTTCAAAGAACTTGCTGTTCTTGTCATAGAAGGCCTTGATCATGGCGTCCGTCACTTTGACTTCCGGCACGTACTGGGCGATCGGCAACAGCAGTTCCTGCACTTCGCGCTCTTCCGAGGTAATGTCGGACAGGCGCTTGGACACGGTGTTCGGCGCGAAGGCCGTGCCTTGCACGGCGCCGGCCAGTTGCTGCAGGGCCAGGTCGCTGCGGCGGCGCGCATCGTACATCTGCGGCGTCATGCCCTGGGCGGCCAGCATGGCCTTGTAGCGTTCCAGGTCGAATTTACCGTCCGGCAAGGTCAAGCCCGGGATGTCCAGCACTTCCTTTTGCAGCACGGCATCGCTGATGACCAGGTGGCTACGACCCACTTCGGCGGCCACGGCGCGCTCGGCGATCAGGTTGTCGAGGATGCTCTTGCGCGCTTCCGGCGTATCGAACATTTTCTGGTCGAACTGCTCGCCCATCATCTGGCGGTAGCGGTCGATCTGCTGGCGTTGCGCTTCTTCATATTGCTGCTGCGTAACGACCTGGTCGCCGACCTTGGCGATGGTGTTCGCGCCATCGCCGAAGCTTTGGTAGCCGCTGATACCGACCAGTGCAAAAGACGGGACGATGACCAGCATCAGGAGAAACTGCATCAAGCGTCGATGGGTACGAATAAATTCAAACATGGTCAGCCAATTCGGGATGAGTGGATCACTATAAAAAAAGGCGAACATGCGTTCGCCTTGATTTCTTCGGCGGAATGGACGGGACAGATGTCCACTTCCCCTTTAGATTCAACAACTTGGCGCTGGAACTAAAGCAGGATTCTGACGCCCAAGCCATTATCTCCTGATTCTACAATGCCCATAGCGCTATAGCAAGAGTAAATCAGGCCGCGCGCCCTGCCCCGGCGCCGCATGGCCGGCAAGGCGCGGACCCGGGCATTTAACCCGGCGCAGCTTAAAGCGGATTTAAATGCGGGCATTTTTTTATTCAAAACGGCAGGACGGGATTTTAAAAACAGGCGCGCCGAGATAATCTGGCGCTGGAAAAGAAAAACCCGCGCTACTTATTCAGCAGCGCGGGCTTCTATATTCTGGCGGAGCGGACGGGACTCGAACCCGCGACCCCCGACGTGACAGGCCGGTATTCTAACCAACTGAACTACCACTCCTTGAGAGCGTATTTTTTTGGCGGAGCGGACGGGACTCGAACCCGCGACCTCCGACGTGACAGGCCGGCATTCTAACCAACTGAACTACCACTCCGAAAAATACACAGTACTACTTGCATTTGCATCCAGGGTTGCGATTCGAAGAACTTCAACCCTGAAATCGCGGCACCCGGAGGCGCCGCCAAATGTTTCCGGTGATTGTCACCTCACCGAAGTCCGTTAGTTTACAGCATCCTTCAAAGCTTTACCAGCTTTAAATTTCGGGACTTTTGCAGCTTCGATCGTGATCGCTTCTTTGGTACGCGGATTGCGGCCGGTACGCTCAGCGCGTTCGCTGACCGAGAAGGTACCAAAACCAACCAGCGTCACGCTGTCGTTGTTTTTCAAAGTTTCCGTCACGCCGCCGATAACAGCGTCGAGTGCGCGCGCAGCGGCGGCTTTGGAAATGTCAGCTTTTTCAGCAATGTGGTCGATCAATTCAGTCTTGTTCACTAGCATCCCCAATTACAAAGGTATAAAACGTTTACCGTATCGTTGCGGCACTTTTGGCACCACAGCTGTCCGGCGAAAAAAATGTGCAGGCGTATTAAACAAGCCACACTGTATATGTGTCAAGCGCTTTGGGGGCGCAATTCACGTTTCAATATAAAACAAGCGCTCTAAAAGCGCTTGTTTGGGTAAAACAGGGGTAAAACGTTAGTGTTTTACTACCTCGCCGGCTGCATCGGGCTTGGCCGCGGCGGCCGTGACAGCCTCCACCGCAGCGACGTCCGCCAACGCTTCAGGCATGCGTTCGAGGGCGATTTCCAGCACTTTGTCGATCCAGCGCACCGGCACGATCTCGAGCTTGTTCTTGACGTTGTCCGGAATGTCGGCCAAGTCTTTCACGTTTTGCTCGGGAATCAGCACCGTCTTGATGCCGCCGCGATGGGCCGCCAGCAGCTTTTCTTTCAGGCCGCCGATCGGCAACACTTCGCCGCGCAAGGTGATCTCGCCCGTCATCGCCACGTCGGCGCGCACGGGGATGCCCGTGAAGACCGACACCATCGCCACCGTCATGGCCGCGCCAGCCGAAGGACCGTCCTTCGGTGTCGCGCCTTCCGGCACGTGGATGTGGATGTCGCTCTTCTCGAACACGTCCGCCTTGATGCCCAGGCGCTGCGCGCGGCTGCGCACCACCGTGCGGGCTGCCTCGATCGACTCTTTCATGACGTCGCCCAGGGTACCCGTGCGGATGACGCCACCCTTGCCCGGCATCGACACGGCTTCGATGGTCAGCAGATCGCCGCCCACTTCCGTCCATGCCAGACCGACCACCTGGCCCACCTGGTTTTCTTTCTCCGCGACACCGAAATCATAGCGGCGCACGCCGAGGAATTTATCCAGGTTCTTCGAATTGACGATGACTTTCTTGTCGGATTTCTTCAGCAGCAGCATCTTGACCACCTTGCGGCAGATCTTCGACACTTCACGCTCGAGCGAACGCACACCGGCTTCCCGCGTGTAGTAGCGGATGATGTCGCGCAAGGCCGACTCGGCCACCGAGATTTCCTCTTCCTTCAAGCCATTGTTCTTGATCTGCTTCGGCAGCAGGTAACGCTGCGCGATGCTGGTCTTTTCATCTTCCGTGTAACCGGACAGACGGATCACTTCCATGCGGTCAAGCAAGGCTGGCGGAATATTGTACGAGTTCGACGTAGCCACGAACATCACGTCGGACAAGTCGAAATCGACTTCGATGTAATGGTCGGAGAACGTGTGGTTCTGTTCCGGATCGAGCACTTCCAGCAGGGCCGACGAGGGATCGCCACGGAAATCGGCGCCCATCTTGTCGACTTCATCGAGCAGGAACAAGGGATTGCGCACGCCGACTTTCGACAGCGATTGCAAGATCTTGCCCGGCATCGAGCCGATGTAAGTGCGGCGATGGCCGCGGATCTCGGCTTCGTCGCGCACGCCGCCCAGGGCCATGCGCACGAACTTGCGGTTCGTCGCGCGGGCGATGGACTGGCCCAGCGAGGTCTTGCCGACACCAGGAGGACCGACGAAGCACAGGATAGGCGCCTTGAGCTTGTCGACGCGCTGTTGCACCGCGAGGTACTCCAGGATGCGTTCCTTGACCTTGTCGAGGCCGTAGTGGTCGCCCTCGAGCACTTTTTCCGCATTCGACAGGTCGTTATTGACCTTGGATTTCTTTTTCCAAGGCAAGTTGACCAGGGTGTCGATGTAGTTGCGCACAACGGTGGCTTCGGCCGACATCGGCGACATCAGCTTGAGTTTTTTCAGCTCGTTGGTGGCCTTGTCGAGCGCTTCCTTCGGCATTTTTGCCGAAGCGACTTTTTTCTCCAGCTCGTCGAGGTCGGCGCCATCTTCGCCCTCGCCCAGTTCTTTCTGGATCGCCTTGACTTGCTCGTTCAGGTAGTACTCGCGCTGCGATTTTTCCATCTGGCGCTTGACGCGGCCGCGGATGCGCTTTTCCACCTGCAGGATGTCGAGCTCGCCTTCGAGCTGGCCCAGCAGGTGCTCGAGGCGCTTGGCCACGCTGAAAATTTCCAGGATGACTTGTTTTTGCTCGAGTTTCAGCGGCAGGTGTGCGGCCACCGTGTCGGCCAGGCGGCCGGCATCGTCGATGCCCGACAGCGAAGCGAGGATTTCCGGTGGAATCTTTTTGTTCAGTTTGACGTACTGGTCGAACTGCTGCACGATCGCGCGGCGCATGGCTTCGACTTCCGACTCGTCGCCCGGCTCGGACTCGAGCGGCGTCAGGTCGGCGATGAAATGCGTCGGCGCATCGCTGATGTGGTTGATACGGGCACGCTGCGCGCCTTCGACCAGCACCTTGACGGTGCCATCGGGCAGCTTCAGCATTTGCAGAATATTGGCGACGCAGCCAATTTCATAGATATCCGAAGGAGACGGCTCGTCCTTCGCGGCTGCTTTTTGAGCGGCAAGCATGATGCTCTTGCCCTGCTCCATCGCAGCTTCCAGCGCCTTGATCGACTTTGGACGGCCAACGAACAGCGGTATCACCATATGCGGGAAAACGACGACATCCCGCAGCGGCAATAACGGCAGTTGAGTTTGCTCAGTTAATTTGGAAGTTGTCATGGCGTACCTTATAGAAAGCGTGTTTACGATGTTGGCGCTCGCTGCCAAAACACAAGACCGGCGAGAATAAATAATTCTGTGAAACAAACATAAAGTCTATTTCGCAAAACACACCCGCATGACGGCAACAAATGCAGTTTTCACAGTAAAAAAGCCACGCGCAGCTAAGCGCCGCGAGTGGCTTTACGATTGAAGCCTGCACTCATTGATTTAAATTGTACTGCCATGCATTAAGGAATCAAAACCCTTTTTATGCATTTGTCTCGGCAGTTTTCAATTTTCTCCGGAGGCCTTGGCAGTCTCTTGATAAATCAACAAAGGTTTGGCACCGCTGGTGATGGTATTTTCGTCGATGACGACCTTCACCACATTTTGTTCGCTCGGCAGTTCGTACATCACGTCCAGCAAAGCATGTTCCAGGATGGAACGCAGGCCACGGGCACCGGTCTTGCGCGCCAGCGCCTTCTTGGCGATCGCATGCAGGGCGGCCGGACGAATCTCCAGTTCCGCGCCTTCCATGTCGAGCAGCTTCGAATACTGCTTGATCAGCGCATTCTTCGGCTCGACGAGGATCTGGATCAGCGCCTCTTCCGTCAACTCCGCCAGGGTGGCGATGACGGGCAGACGTCCCACCAGTTCCGGGATCAGACCGAACTTGACCAGATCTTCCGGTTCCGCTTGCAGCATCAGTTCGCTGGCCGAGCTTTGCGACTTGCTGCGCACCGTGGCCGAGAAGCCGATGCCGCTCTTCTCGGAACGGTTGGCGATCACTTTCGACAGGCCGTCAAAGGCGCCGCCGCAGATGAACATGATGTTGGTCGTGTCGATCTGCACGAAATCCTGGTTCGGGTGCTTGCGGCCGCCTTGTGGCGGCACGGAAGCCATCGTGCCTTCGATCAATTTCAGCAAGGCTTGCTGCACGCCCTCGCCCGACACGTCGCGCGTGATGGACGGATTGTCGGACTTGCGCGAAATCTTGTCGATCTCATCGATGTAGACGATGCCGCGCTGGGCTTTCTCGACGTCGTAGTTGCAGCTTTGCAGCAACTTCTGGATGATGTTTTCCACGTCCTCGCCCACGTAACCGGCTTCGGTCAGGGTGGTGGCGTCGGCGATCACGAACGGTACGTTGAGCATGCGCGCCAGGGTCTGTGCCAGCAGGGTCTTGCCCGAGCCGGTAGGACCGACCAGCAAGATGTTGCTCTTGGCCAGTTCGATGTCGTCTTTCTTGCCCAGGTGCTTGAGGCGCTTGTAATGGTTGTACACCGCCACCGACAGGATGCGCTTGGCAGTCTGCTGGCCGATCACGTACTGATCGAGCAAGGCGGCGATTTCTTGCGGCGTCGGCAGGTCGGATTTGGTACCGGTCACCGTCTCGATGCTCGACGTTTCATCACGGATGATGTCGTTGCACAGGTCGATGCACTCGTCGCAAATGAAGACGGACGGGCCGGCGATGAGTTTCTTCACCTCGTGCTGGCTTTTGCCGCAGAACGAGCAATACAGTAATTTTTCGCCGCTAGAGGATTTTTTGTCTGACATAAGGCATTTTGGTTGGAACTGCATTAACAATATTGCAAAATCGCAAGCCGGATGATGGTTGCTGCCCGGAAAGGCCGCTACCCATGGCGCAAGTCAACAACGTGCACAAGCTCCATGCTACCCGAAATAAAAGCGAAACGCCCGAACGTTTGATCGCCCGGGCGTTTACTTACGTACTTAGCAATACCGGTAGGGGCTCATCAAGCGCGGCTGGTCAACACTTTGTCGATCAAACCATACTCAACGGCCTCGTCGGCGGACATGAAACGGTCGCGGTCGGTGTCCTTGGCGATCTGTTCGATCGACTGGCCCGTGCGCTCGGCCATGATGCCGTTCAAGCGGGTGCGCAGGTAAAGGATTTCCTTTGCCTGGATCTCGATGTCGGACGCCATGCCTTGCGAACCACCGGACGGCTGGTGAATCATGATGCGCGAGTTCGGCAGCGAGAAACGCTTGCCCTTGGCGCCAGCGGCCAGCAGGAAAGCGCCCATCGAGGCAGCCATGCCCGTGCACAGGGTCGAGACGTCCGGCTTGATGAACTGCATGGTGTCGTAGATGGCCATGCCGGCCGAAACCGAACCACCTGGCGAGTTGATGTAGAGCGAGATTTCCTTTTCCGGATTTTCGCTTTCCAGGAACAGCAGCTGGGCGACAACCAGGTTGGCCATCTGGTCATTGACCGGGCCGACCATGAAAATCAAGCGTTCCTTCAGCAGGCGCGAGTAAATATCATACGAGCGCTCGCCGCGACCGCTTTGTTCCACCACCATCGGCACCAGGCCGAGCATCTCTGTGTCCAGCGCCGGATTACGGTTCATACCTGTCATTTCATTTCCTTGTGAAGCAGTTAGGGGATGCCGCCCTCACCTTTCGGCGAGAGCCGGCATCCCAATACCAACTGGTTTACGCTTGTGCGTTGCTTCCCATCAGTTCGTCGAAAGCAACTGCTTTCGTCGTGACTTTCGACAGGCCCAACACGTAAGTGACGACGTTTTCTTCCAATACAAGGGCTTCGATCTCACCCAGGCGACGACGGTCGCTGTAGTAGTACTTCAGCACTTCGCGTGGGTCTTCGTAGCTTTGGGCGAAATCTTCGATTTGCGCCTTGACTTGCTCAGGCGTTGCCTGCAGGTTGTTGTCGCCCACCAGTTGCGACAGGATCAGGCCCAGGCGTACGCGACGCTCGGCTTTTTCCGCGAACAGTTCTGCTGGGAAAGGCACGTCCTTGACGTTCATGCCGCGCTGCGCCATGTCTTGACGGGTCATTTCGGCCAGGCGCTCGGAATCTTGAGCGATCAGCGTTTTTGGCACTTCCAGCTCAGCAACTTTGATCAGCGCGTCCATGACGGCTTCCTTGTTGCGTGCTTTCACGCGGCCAGCGACTTCGCGTTGCAGGTTGACTTTGATGTCTTCGCGCATTTTGGCCAGGTCGCCATCGGCAACGCCCAGCGATTTGGCGAATTCGGCATCGACTTCCGGCAGGTGCGCCCATTCCAGCTTTTGCAGGGTGATGGTGAACGATGCGGTTTTGCCGGCAACGTCCTTGCCATGGTAGTCCTCAGGGAACGACAATGGGAACGTCTTGGACTCGCCCACTTTCAGGCCCAAGGTCGCTGCTTCGAATTCTGGCAGCATGCGGCCTTCGCCCAGCACGAAAGCGTAGCCTTCAGCTTTGCCGCCTGGGAATTCAACGCCGTCGATCGAGCCGACGAAGTCGACGGTCACGCGGTCGCCGTTGGCAGCGATCGCTTCGCCGCCGTCGCCGTGTTCGCCAGCTTCGCCCTTGGTGTGGAAGTGCACGCGCTGCTTGCGCAGGATGTCGATGGTCTTGTCGATTTCGGCTTCCGACACGTCGGCTTGCACGGTTTCGATTTCAACGGCCGTCAGGTCGCCGATGGCGACTTCCGGATACACTTCGAACGTGGCGTCGAAAGCCAGCTGGCCTTCGGCGGCTTCTTCTTTCGGCACGATGTTCGGGAAACCGGCCACGCGCAGATTGTTTTCGTTGGCGGCGTCGTTGAACGCGCGGCCGACTTTGTCATTCAGCACTTCCGATTCAATTTGGTAGCCGTATTGTGCTGCGACCATTTTCAACGGCACTTTGCCCGGACGGAAGCCCGGTGCCTTAGCCGTACGGGCTTGCACTTTCAGGCGCTTCTCAACTTCCGTGCGGACGTCCGTCAGCGGGAAGGAGATCGTGATACGACGTTCGAGTTTGCCCAAGGTTTCGACTGCAGTTGCCATGTAAAAAATCGTCCAAAAAATAAACACTGTTGGTGCGAGAAAAGAAGACCCGACCCCTTGCGCCATCACTGGCGGCAAGACATGGGTCCAGCTTCACTCGCTCGCATATTCATCTGTAAAAGTACGGGAAACAGGACGATGGACCTGGTCTACCCGGCTGAGGAAAAACCCGCACCAGGCACCAAACAATCCGCCGCTTCCAGTACTGCGACAGGGCTCCGAGCGTCCAGCCATGCGTCTAAGTATATGCAGGGCCGGCCATCATTCGGTAAAGCGTGGCATTATAACAAAGGACTTCGGGAAAGTGGCTGGCTTTGCAGCCCGGCCACAGAGGATACCAGCGGCGGCGAACGAGTCGCCACAGCCTGGGGGTGCCCTGTCTTTACTCTTGCCCCGGCATTCTTTATTTCGCCAGAGACAGGCTTTCCAGCCTGCTTCGTTCATTAGTATATGCGAACTGGCGCTCCGTCCGAAACAAAGAAATGCGCTCACAGCGAAGATTTCAGGCAAAAAACCTTTGATTTACCTCAATTTGGCCATTTTTCAGGCAAACCTAAGCCTTTTCTTCTGTCCCCAAGTGAATTTAGTGGAGAAAACATCATGAGTGACAGCACATCCGGCAGTTCCAGCAACGCCAAAGCCAAGCTGCAAATGGTCCTCAGCCGCCTGCTCGAGGGCGTCAGCGACGACGATCTGCAAAAAAATCCAGACGGAAGTCGATGAAATGGAATTGCGCATGAAGGGCGACGGCCACCACGACCACGACCACCCCACCGTCGCCTGAGGCGGCAGTGCCTACGGCGCGCCGCGGGCTAGGCTTGCTGGAAACCTTGCTGCCCCGTTTGACGGCCAGCGCGCTTTCTCACGTGCAATTGATCGCCCTGTTTCCCAAGCTGGACACGTGGCGCGGCAAGACGTCCAGTTCGCAATTTCGCGTCAACGGCAGCGTCTTCCTGAACCAGGAACTGATCGGCAATCCCTGGTGGCTGGCCGAGCATTTGCTGCACGAATCGCCGCACCAGAAACTGTACGATTTCCGCCACGGCCACAGCCTGCTGGCGCCCGACTATGCGCGCGAGGATGGCGCCAGGGTCTGCTCGCTGTGGAATGCGCCTGATATTGAGGGCAATCACTATTGGGATGCCCACCGCACCCTGGCCGCCTTTCACGTGTATGTCCACTTGGCCTTGCTGTGCCTGCTGGCCGAGCGGCAGGAAGCGGCGCTCGCGTCACAGTACGGCCCCATCGGCCAGCACATGAGCGGCAGCCGGCGCGCCATCGACCGTGCCCGCTACCTGGGCGAGCAATTGCACGGCACGGCCTGGCCGGAACTGGGACTGGCCGGGCGGCAGATGACGGACTGGCTGCTCGATGTGCTCAACGCACTCGACACGCGACGGCGGCCAGGCGGCGCCACCGTGCATTTACTGCTCGACCTGTACGAGCGCCAGAGCCGCAAGCTCGACACTTATCTGGCGCAGCAGCCACCGCCCCGCAGCGACACGCTGGCCGCGCAGGCAGAGCGAGAGCTGGCGCAGACGCGCGAGGCCCTGCACATGCTGGACAGGGAACTGCCGCCGGCAGCACAGAAGCAGGAACACAACTGGCCGCAGGCACGGCAACGCGTCTTGCAGGCGCTGTGGCCGTTGGCTGAAGATGATGATTTGATGGAAAGAAGCGGCTACCCGCAGGCGCAGACACTGATTGCACAGATGGTGCGGCAGTCGAGCCGGCAACTGGGCGCACTCGGCTAATTGCATGCCTTGGAGAATATCTTGATGGTGCTGCACGTCCGGGCTGGAACAACCCGGATTGGTGCGGATGGGGAGACTCGAACTCCCAAGCCGAAGCACTGGCTTCTAAGACCAGCGTGTCTACCAATTCCACCACATCCGCATTTTGCATTGCTTGCCACAGGCTGCTCCTGATTTTAACAACTCGGGAGCGATCTGGCTACCGTGGACTGATAGAGCAAGCCCTCGGTAAAGCAAAGGCGGCATTCTACTGGATTTCCCAGAGGAATGCCGCCTTTTTTATGCCAGCACCCTGGCGCTGGCTCCTAGCCTTCTGTTGCGGTCACCGGCTCCGGCCTCTTGACCCGGAACCAGGCCGCATACAAGGCCGGCAGGAACAGCAAGGTCAAGGCCGTCGCCAGGATCAGGCCGCCCATGATGGCCACGGCCATCGGTCCCCAGAACACGGAACGCGACAAGGGAATCATGGCCAGCGCGGCGGCAGCAGCCGTCAGCACGATGGGACGGCAGCGGCGCACGGCCGAGTCGATGATGGCGTCCCAGGGCGCCGAACCGTCATTGATGTCTTGCTCGATCTGGTCGACGAGGATCACCGAGTTGCGGATGATCATGCCGAACAGCGCGATGATGCCCAGGTTGGCCACGAAACCCAGTGGCCGGCCCAGCGCCAGCAAGGCAAAGGCGGCACCCGCCACGCCCAGCGGCCCCGTCAGGAAAACGAGCAGTGCACGGGAAAAACTGTGCAGCTGCAGCATCAGCAAGGTGAAGATGATGAAGATGGCCAGCGGCAAATTGGCCGAGATCGACGCTTCCGCCTCGCCGCTGTCGGCCGCCACGCCTTTCACGACGATGCGGTAGCCGGCCGGCAACTTGGCGCGCAAGGCGTCCAGCTGCGGCGCCAGTTGCGTCGACACGGTGGCGCCCTGGATGCCATCGATCACGTCCGACTGCACGGTGATGGCCCATTCGCGCTTGTCGCGCCAGACGACACCGGGCTCCCACACGAAATGCGCGCGGGCCAGCTGCGAGATCGGCACGGACTTGCCCGTTGCCGTCGGGATATTCGTGTCATTCAACACGGAAATCGTCGCCCGTTCTTCCAGCGGCTGGCGCACCTGGATGTCGATCAGCTTGTTGTCTTCGCGGAACTGGCCGATGACCGTGCCCGACAGAATCGTATTGGCCGCCTGCATCACCGTTTTCGAGGTGACACCCAGCGCGCGCATCTTGTCCTGGTCCAGGTCCAGGCGCAATACTTTCACCGATTCATTCCAGTTGTCGTTCACGCCCAGCGTGTTCGGATTGGCGCGCATGACGTCCTTGACCTGGTCGGCGATGGCCCGCACGCCAGCCACTTCCGGCCCCATGACGCGAAATTGCACGGGATACGGCACCGGCGGTCCATTCGGCAACAGCTTGACCCGGCCCCGCACTTCCGGGAAATCCTTCTTGAAGACATCGACGATTTGCTGGCGCAAGCGTTCGCGTTCAGCCAGGCTCTTCGGCAAGACCACCACTTGCGACACATTGGTCTGCGGAAAAATCTGGTCCAGCGGCAAATAGAAACGGGGACTGCCCGTGCCCACGTAGCTGGTCACGCTTTCCACGCCGTCGAGCTTGCTGACGAACGCCTCGAATTTCTTGACCTGCTTTTCATTTGCGGCAAACGTCGTGCCTTCGGGCGACCACAGTTCCACCATCAGTTCCGGACGGCTGGAATCGGGGAAGAATTGCTTTTCGATAAAGTTAAAGCCGTAAATCCCCAGCGCAAAGATAGCCAGGGTGGCGGCGATCGTGGTCTTGCGCCATTCCACGCACCAGGTGACGGCGCGGCGGAAGCGGCGGAAGTTCGGCGTATCGAACAATTCATGGTCGTTATGCGCGTGCGGTTTCACTTTCAGCAAGATGTAGCCGATGTAGGGCGTGAAAACGACGGCGACCACCCACGAAATGATCAGGGCCAGCGCATTGACGGAGAACAGCGAGAACGTGTATTCGCCGGCGGCCGACTTGGCCAGGCCGATGGGCAGGAAGCCCGCCACCGTGATCAGGGTACCCGTCAGCATGGGCATGGCCGTCGACGTGTAGGCGAACGTGGCCGCGTCGAAGCGCGACATGCCCTCTTCCATCTTGCGCACCATCATCTCGACGGCGATGATGGCGTCGTCGACCAGCAAGCCCAGCGCGATGATCAGGGCACCCAGGGAAATCTTGTGCAAGTCGATGTCGAGCAGGCGCATGAACAGGAAGGTGACGGCCAGCACCAGCGGGATGGTCAGCGCCACCACCAGGCCCGGCCGAACGTCGATGCGCAGCGGCTTCGTGTGCAAGCCCAGCGCGACGAAGCTGACGGCCAGCACGATCAGAATGGCTTCGATCAGGGTATGCACGAATTCGCCCACGGAAGCGGACACGGCTTCCGGCTGGTTCGACACGCGCTGCAATTCTATGCCGACCGGCAATTCGCGCTTCATGCGCGTGACGGTGGCCTGCAAGGCCTTGCCCATGTCGATGATGTTGCCGCCCTTTTCCATCGATACGCCCAGGCCGATCACTTCCTTGCCGTTGAAACGCATCTTGTCCTTCGGCGGATCGATAAATTCGCGTTTCACGGTGGCAAAGTCGCCGAGGCGGAAAGTGGTGCCGTTGGCGCGCAGTTCCAGGTTTTCCAGGTCCTTGACGGTGACCATGGCGCCCGTCACCCGCACTTGCAGATTATCGGTTGGCGTCACCAGCACGCCCGTGGCGTTGATGCTGTTTTGCTCGGACAATTGCTGCACGATGGCGTCGAATGGAATGCCCAGCTGGGCAAATTTCTTGTGCGAAAAGATGATATTGATCTTTTCATCTTGCACGCCGAACAGTTCCACTTTCGATACCTGCCCCACGGCCAGCAGCTCCTGGCGCACCTTGTCCGCGTAATCCTTCATTTCCGCGTACGTAAAACCGTCGGCGGACAGGGCGAAGATGGAACCGTACGTGTCGCCGAACTCGTCGTTGAAGAACGGTCCCACGACGCCGGACGGCAAAGTGCCCTTGATGTCGCCGATCTTCTTGCGCACCTGATACCAGGCGGCGGCCGTTTCCTTGGGCGGCGCCGATTCGCGCAGCTCCAGCAGGATCAGGGTTTCGCCCGGCTTCGAATAGCTGGTGATCTCGTCGATGTACGGCGTTTCCTGCAGTTTCTTTTCCAGCTTGTCCGTCACCTGCTCGGCCATCTGCAGGGCCGTGGCGCCGGGCCAGTACGCTTGCAAGACCATGGCGCGGAAAGTGAACGGGGGATCTTCATCCTGGCCCAGGTTGGCGTAGCTGAGCATGCCGCCGATCAGCAGCACGGCCATCAGGTAGCGCGTCAGCGGGATGTGCTCAAGGGCCCAGCGCGACAGATTGAAGCCGCCCTTCATTTGGCCGCACCCACGGTAACGGCGGCAGCGGCCACATCGGGCTTGCTGGCCAGTTCGGCGCCGAGGATGGTCACTTTCTGGCCCGGCTTGAGCAGGTTGACGCCGGCCGTGACCACCGTCTGCCCCGCTTTCACGCCCGAGGCCAGCAGCAACTCATTGCCCGCCACGCCGCCCACCGTCACGGGCACGAGCTTCACGGCGCCGTTTTCCACCACCCACACGGAACTTTGCGATTTTTCATTGAACAGGGCCGTCAACGGCACCTTGATCTGCGGCGTGGCCGTTTGCGAGGCGAACTGCACCACGGCCGTCATGCCCAGGCGCACGCGCGGCGCGTCCGGGATGCTGACCTTGGCGATATAGGTGCGCGTGGCGGCATCGGCCACGGGCGACACTTCGCGTATCTTGCCGGGCAAGCCCTGCTTCGGGTCGGCCCACAGGCGCACGACCACATCCTTGACGCCGCGCAAGGTCTCGACCTTGTCTTCGGGAATGCCGATCACGACTTCCTTTTCGCCGCTCCTGGCCACTTGCACGACGGGTGCGCCGGGCGCCACCACCTGCCCCACTTCAGCCTCGATGCGCGTGACGACGCCATCGACGTCGGCCAGCAGGCTGGCGTAGCCGGACTGGTTCGCCTGGCCCCGGTACAGGGCCTGGGCCGCTTCCACGTTCGCCTGCGCCGCCTTGTAGGTGGCATCCTTGCCATCGAGCACGGCCTGGCTGACGAAATTTTTCTCGCGCAAATCCTGGTAGCGCTTCAATTCCGCGCGCGCCAGGTCGCGGCTCGTCTCCGAACTCACCAGACTAGCCTTGGCTTGCGCCTGCGACAGCTGCAAGTCGACGGGGTCGAGCTGCATCAGCACCTGCCCCTTCTTGACGGTGGCGCCCACGTCGACCTTGCGCGCGACGATCTTGCCGCCCACGCGGAAACCCAGCTGCGACACGACGCGGGGCACGACTTCGCCCGACAGCTCGGCACTGACGTCAACATTACTGCTAGACAACACGATGGCGCGCACGGGGCGCACGTCTTCCACTTTGACGGCAGGCTTGGAACAGGCGGCCAGGGTCAGCGCGAGGGCTGCGGCGGCGATCAGCCGCAGGGCGGGAAGTGCGGATGCGCCGGTCTCGAGGCGCAGGGTTTTCAGGGCAAACAAGGTATTTTCCTTTACTATGCGGGCTGTAATATTTTTATGCGGAGAAACTTTTTGCTTGCCCTTTGGGTTAAGCCAAACTTTTTCGCACGCGATATCCTTAAATTTGTGACAATATCAGCTTGGTCATGGCGGCGAGTGATTTACCGCTAATGACTTTCTGGTTATTAATTATAATCGTGCGTAAAAGTTTTTAGTGACTTATGCGTCATTAATCTTCAGCCGTACAACGTCCGGCCACACTCCAGCGTGGGAGGGGGCCGGACAAACGCAAGACTAGAGAAGTGTGTTCATGCCTGTAGACCATTACGAAAATTTTCCTGTTGCATCATTTTTACTGCCGCGCCGCCTGGTGCCGGCCGTCGAAGCCATCTATGCCTTCGCCCGCAGCGCCGACGACCTGGCCGATGAAGGCGACGCCAGGCCGGCCGAGCGCCTGTCCGCCCTGCACGCCTACGAAGAGGCGCTGGGCCGCATCGCCCGCCATGAAGGCCATGCTGGCGAGAACGCCGCCATGTTCGAGCGCCTGGCTGGCGTCATCGCCAAACACGAACTGCCGCTGAAGCCGTTTTACGACCTGTTGTCCGCCTTCAAGCAGGATGTGGAAACGACGCGCTACGCCAGCTTTGACGACGTGCTCGATTACTGCGCCCGCTCGGCCAACCCCGTGGGGCTGCTGATGCTGCACCTGTACGGTGCGGCCGATGAACAGAATGTACGCGATTCCGATGCCATATGCTCAGCTTTGCAACTAATTAATTTCTTGCAAGACGTCGCCATCGACCAGCAAAAAGAACGCATCTACCTGCCGATGGAAGACTTGAGCCGCTTTGCCGTTTCCGCCGCCGCCTTCGAGCGGCCCGAGGCGCATGGCAAGTGGAGTGCCCTGATGCGCTTCGAAGTGGCCCGCACGCGCGCCCTGATGCTGTCCGGCGCGCCGCTGGCCCTGCGTTTGCGCGGGCGCATCGGCTGGGAACTGCGCCTGGTGGTGCAAGGGGGATTGCGCATCCTCGAATGCATCGAAGCCGTCAATTACGACGTGTTCCGGCGCCGCCCCAAGCTGGAGAAACGCGACTGGCTGATCATTTTCTGGCGCGCCCTGCGCATGTCGCGCAAAAGCCTGCATCAAGAGACACAAGTAAAAACGGCTTTTCCCCCGTCGCCCACTCTGTAAGACGATAGAATAGCGGCTTCGATCTGCAACCCTTGCTCTTTTGACTATGTCTCCCGACGAATACTGCCAACAAAAGGCCGCCCAGAGCGGCTCCAGCTTCTACTACAGCTTCCTGTTCCTGCCGGCCGAGCGCCGCAAGGCCATCACGGCCCTGTACGCCTTCTGCCGCGAAGTCGATGACACGGTCGACGAATGCACGGACGAAGCCGTGGCACGCACCAAGCTGGTCTGGTGGCGCAAGGAAGTCAAGGCCATGTACGAGGGCAACCCCACGCATCCCGTGATGCGCGCGCTGCAGCCGCACCTGAACATCTATACACTGGAAGAAAAGCATTTGCAGGCCATCATCGACGGCATGGAAATGGACTTGAACCAGACCCGCTACCTCGATTACCAGGCCATGAGCCGCTATTGCTGGCACGTGGCCAGCGTGGTGGGCATCTTGTCGGCCAGCATCTTTGGCGCGACCCGCCCGGAAACCCTGCTGTACGCGGAAAAGCTGGGCCACGCCTTCCAGCTGACCAACATCATCCGCGACGTGGGCGAAGATGCGCGCAAGGGGCGCATCTATCTGCCGATCAGCGAATTGCAGCAGTTCAATGTGACGGCCGCCGACTTGCTGAACGCACGCCACAGCGAAAACTTTGAAAACCTCATGCGTTTCCAAGTGGCGCGCGCGCAACAGGCCTACGACGAAGCGTTCGCGCTCTTGCCCGCCGAGGACCGCCGCGCCCAGCGCCCTGGCCTGATCATGGCCGCCATCTACCGCACCCTGCTCAACGAAGTCGAGCGCGACGGCTACCACGTGCTGAAGCAGCGCATCTCGCTCACGCCGATCCGCAAACTGTGGCTGGCCTGGAAGACCTGGGTCCGTGGCTAAGAGTGGCGTGAAGCAGCGCTACGCCGTCATCGGCGCCGGCTGGGCCGGCTGCGCGGCGGCCATGGAACTGGCGCGCGCCAGCCACGCCGTCACCGTCTACGAAGCGGCGCGCACCCTGGGTGGGCGGGCGCGCCGGGTCGAACGCGAAAGCATGGTGCTCGACAACGGCCAGCACATCCTGCTGGGCGCGTACACGGAAACCCTGCGGCTGATCAAGCTCGCGGGCCAAGACCCTGCCGAACTGATCCTCACCCTGCCCCTGCAGATGCGCTATCCGGCCGGTGCCAAAGGCATGGATTTCATCGCGCCCCGCCTGCCCGCGCCGCTGCACCTGGCCTGGGCCTTGCTGCGCGCCAAAGGATTATTGCGCGCCGACAAGCTGGCCCTGATGCGTTTTTCCACGGCCATGCGGACGATGGGCTGGCAGCTGTACAACGATTGCACGGTCAGCGAATTGCTGCAGCGCTTCGACCAGACGGACAACTTGAACCGCCTGATGTGGCACCCGCTGTGCCTGGCCGCGCTCAATACCCCGCCCGAGCGGGCCTCGGCCCGCGTCTTCATCAACGTGCTGCGCGACAGCCTGGGCGCATCGCGCCGCCGCGCATCCGACATGCTGATCCCGAAAGCGGATTTGAGTAGCCTGCTGCCCGACGCGGCCGCCCGCCATGTGACACGGCATGGCGGCGAAGTCCGCACGGGCGCCAAGGTTTCCGCCTTGCAAGCGCTGCCCGATGGCCGCTGGCAACTCGATGACGGCGAACACTATGATGCGGTCATCGTCGCCACTTCATCCGTGCAGGCGGCCACGCTGCTGCAAGGCTTGCACGACACACGCCTCGACGACGTTATTACCAAAATGCAAGCCTTCACGCCGGAAGCCATCAGCACCTGCTACCTGCGGTACGACGCCTCGGTGCGCCTGGACTTGCCGTTCTACGCCCTCGTCGATACGCCGGCACAGCAGCACTGGGGCCAGTTCGTCTTTGACCGGGGCCAGCTCGACGCCAGCCAGCCAGGCTTGCTGGCCGTCGTCATCAGCGCCTCCGGCCCCGCCGCCGAGCAAGGCCATGGTCCGCTGGCGCAAGCGATCGCCACGCAGTTGGCGCAGATGCTGCAGCGCCCGGAACTGGCGCAACCTGCCTGGACGCAACTGATCACGGAAAAGCGCGCCACCTTTGCCTGCACGCCGGACCTGGCGCGTCCCGGCAACGCCAGCGGCGTGCCGGGCTTGCTGCTGGCCGGCGACTACACGGCCAATGATGACCGGACGCAAGACTATCCGGCCACCATCGAGGCGGCCGTGCGCAGCGGCGTGGCGGCGGCCAGGGCCATCACCACGGGCAAGACTGCAAAGTAGACTTGACGGTGCATCCTGCCCTGGTGTCGCTCGCCCCCGCGAAATTGCATTCTGTCGCACCGCGCTGGTGCGCCCGCGTGCGCTTGGGTACAGTCTGATCATCGACAACGGCCATACCACGGGGAATACCATGCACACCACCTTGCACTTGAAAAATAGCTTGAAAGCCTTGGCGCTGCTCGCTTGTGTGGTGATGGCCACCTTGATCGTCATTCACGCACAGCAGACGCCACAACCGCCATTGCTGCTGAGCCAGGCAAGCATGCTGCTGCCGGCCATGGGCTGAGGCGGCGGACAGAAAGAATAGGATGAACAAGCAAGATTATCTCGACGCACTGCGGCGCGCGCTGACAGGCTTGCCACCGGACCTGGTGGCCAAGACCCTCGATTACTACGAACAGACCTTCATCGAAGGCGCTGCGGCCGGCCGCAGCGAGCACGAAATCGCCGACGACCTGGGCGACCCGAAAAAGATCGCCCTCACCTTGCGCGGCAGCACCCACCGCCAGGCGTTCGAACACAAGAAAACGCCCGTTAACCTGCTGCGCCTGCTCGTCTCGCTCGTGGGCCTGGCCATCTTCAACCTGTTCATGGTCGTGCCTGCCGCCGTGTACGCGGCCCTGCTAGCCACCCTGTATGCCGTCGGCCTGAGCTTTTACCTGGCCGGCATCGCCATCACGGCCAGCGGATTGTCCGGCGCCAATGAACTGGTGCTCGATGGCCCGCTGCGCCACGTTTTCATCCAGAACGACGATGGCGACGAACGGCGCGAAACGCGCATCACCATCGGCGACGCGGGCATCGAAGTCGATCACCTGCCCGGCCCCGTCAAGGCCGAACCGGCGACGCCGGGCGCGTCATCGCGCGTGATGGAGCGGGCCGAAGCGCTGGCCGGCGGCGGCATCCGCATCTCCACCGACATGGACCGCGATGCGCGCACCACGCAAACCGTCTTCGGCATGGGCATGCTGCTCGGCGGCATCGCCATCTTCCTGCTCAGTCTGGTGGTCACGCGCTATACCTTGATCGGTATCAAGCGCTACATCGCCATGAATGTTTCCCTGCTCAAAGGTCACTAGAAAGGCTGCCATGAAACGCTTGCTCAAAGTTGGCCTGTCCATGCTCTTGCTGGCGCTGGTCCTGATCGCCATGTCGTATGCGGCGCTGCGCGCCAAGGGAATCAGCAATCCCAGCAGCGCTGCCGGCCGCGCCGTGCGCAGCGAAACGCGCCCGATTGCCGCCACCATCAACAGCATCGACCTGGCCGGCCCCATCGACCTGGTGCTGCGCCGCGGCGCCACGCCATCGCTGAAAGTGAGCGGCGAGCAGCGTTTGCTGTCGAACGTCGACACGACGGCCGATGGCACGACCCTGCATATCGGCCCGAAAGGCATGCTGTTCCACCACCGCCAGCCGCTGCAGGTGGAGCTGGTGCTGCCGGCCCTCGTGCGCCTGGACGTGCACGGCAATGGCGACAGCAAGATCACGGGATTTAGCGGCGACAGCTTTATTCTGGAATTGATGGGATCTGGCAATGTCAGCTTCACGGGCCGCTACAAGCAGGTGCAAGCGACCGTCAACGGCAGCGGCGACCTCGACATCAATGCCGGCAACAGCGACAGCGTGGTGCTGGAAATGGTGGGCTCCGGGCGCATCGCCGCCAGCGGCAACTCGAAATTCCTCCGTGCCGACCTGAGCGGTTCGGGCGACATCGATGCCGAGCACCTGGCCGCCGACAAGGCCAGCGTCAGCCTGCAAGGCTCGGGCCAGAGCACCGTCTTCGTGCGCGACGCCGCCAACCTGACCTTGCGCGGCAGCGGCGACATCCACGTCCACGGCAACCCGCGCCAGCGCGAAGCGCAAAAGAGCGGATCAGGCGAAATTACCTGGCATTGACCTTCTCTTCCAGCCAACTGACGGCCTGCTCGCCGGCCGCCTTGCCTTGCGCCAGGCAGGCCGTCAGCAGGTAGCCGCCCGTCGGCGCTTCCCAGTCCAGCATTTCGCCCGCCACGAAGACGCCCGGCATGGCGCGCAGCATGCTGCCGTCGACGCCATCGAAATGCACGCCGCCGGCGCTGCTGATGGCTTCATCGATGGGGCGCGGGCGTACGAGTGTGACGGGCAGCAGCTTGATGGCGGCCGCCAGCTTCGCCTCGTCGGCAAAGTCGGCGGCGCTCAGGCATTCGCGCAGCAAGCCCGATTTCACGCCCTTGATGCCCAGCCGGCTATTCAGGTGGCTGGACATGGAACGGGCGCCACGGGGGCGCGTCACTTCCTCGAATACCCGTTCATGGCTGTGGTCGGGCGCCAGGTCGAGCCAGATGGTGGTGCTGCCGTCGCGCGCGATCTGCTCGCGCAGCGCGGCCGACAAGGCATAAATCAGGCTGCCTTCCACGCCGCCCGCCGTGATGACGAACTGGCCCTGGCGCTTGATCCGCAAGCCGTCGATGTCGTGCGCCGTGATGGCCACAGTCGTCAGCGGCTCGCCCGCATGGCGGCTGCTGAAATACTCGCTCCAGTCCACGTCGAAGCCGCAATTGGCCGGCGCCAGCGCTTGCACGGCCACGCCCTGCCCTTGCAGCAGCGGCACCCACGCGCCATCGGAACCGAGCCGCGCCCAGCTGCCGCCGCCCAGCGCCAGGATCACGGCGTCGAAGGAGCGCAGGCATTCGCCGTCCGGCGTGGCAAAGGCCAGCTGGCCATCCTCATCTTGCCAGCCCGTCCAGCGGTGGCGCATGTGAAATTGCACGCCCGCTTCGCGCAGGCGGTGCAGCCAGGCGCGCAGCAGGGGCGCCGCCTTCATGTCCGTCGGGAAGACGCGGTTCGAGGAGCCGACAAAGGTCTCCACGCCCAGGCCGTGCACCCAGTCGCGCACTTTTTGCGGGCCGAACTGGTCCAGCGCCGGCTTCACCCGGCCCGCCTGCCTGCCGTAGCGCGAGACGAAGGCCTGGTAGCCTTCCGCATGCGTGATGTTCATGCCGCCCCGCCCCGCCAGCAGGAATTTGCGGCCGACGGACGGCATGGCGTCGAACAGTTCCACCTTTGCCCCCTGGTCGGTGGCCGCCTGGGCGGCCATCAGGCCGGCGGGGCCGCCGCCGATGACGGCGATGTGAAACGGGGGGGAACTGGAGTTGGTCATGGCAAGCTGGAAGACGGTGAAAACCCCGGCATTTTAGTCGAGATACGGCCGATGGATGGCAAGAATGCCGAAAAATGATGCATACTGCGCGGACATGCCGCAATGATCGGCACCTGGACTTCACGAGACAACGAGACGACAAGAGGAGATACACATGGGCGCAGGATTCTGGATTTCCCGCTATTTGCTGGCCAGCTCGATTCTATTCATCATCCTGACGGTGGTCGATTACAGCAAAGGCAACGTGAGCAAGGCCAGCTTGCTGGGCGCACTTGCTTGGGCACTGGTGGCCTCGGCCATCTTCATCGGCTCGAAATACTGGCGCTACCGGAAAGCCGTCGCCTGCGCCACGTGCAGCGGGGACGAGCCCAAGGTCAAGCCGCGATAAAAAATGGCCGCATCAGCGGCCATTTTCCTCAGTGGGTATTCTTAACCGCCCGTCACGGGCGGGAAAAACGCCACCTCGTCGCCATCGCCCGTCACGGTATCGGCGTCGCACATCACCTGGTTATGCGCCATGCGCAGCGCGCGGCCCTGCGCCAGCGCGTATTCCCAGTTGCCGCCGCGGGCGATCAGCAGCGCCCTCACCGCGCCCACCGTCAGCGGCTCGGCTACTTCCAGCACTTCATGGCCGGTGCCCACCAGCTCGCGCACGCTGGCAAAAAAACGCAGATTGATCTTCATCGATGCTTCCTCAGTACAGCAATTCATTAAACGGGATGAAACGCAGCATGTCGCCGCGCGCGATCGACAGCCCCGGCGGGCAATCGATCAAGCCGTCGCCCCACACGGTGGAGGTCAGCACGCCCGAACTCTGGTTGGCAAACAGTTCCAGCTCGCCCTCGTCATTGACCTTGGCACGCAAGAACTCGTTGCGCTTGTCCGCCTTCTGGCGCTCGAAAGCGGCGGGCAGCATGTAGCTGCGCGGCGCCAGATTCCCCGCCACGCCTTGCAGGCGCAGGATGAACGGGCGCACGAACAGCAAAAACGTGACAAAGCTCGACACCGGATTGCCGGGCAAGCCGACAAAGAAGGCATCCCGCACTTCGCCAAACGCCAGCGGCTTGCCCGGCTTGACGGCGATCTGCCACATGTTCAGCCGCCCTTCCGCTTCCACGGCCGGCTTGATATGGTCTTCCTCGCCCACGGACACGCCGCCCGAGGTGATGATCAGATCATTGCCCTGGGCCGCCTGGCGCAGCACGGCCTTCGTCGCCTCCAGGCTGTCGGGCACGATGCCCAGGTCCGTGATCTCGCAGCCCAGGTTTTCCAGCAAGCCGCGCAAGGTAAAACGGTTCGAGTTGTAGACGGCGCCCGGCGCCAGCGGTTGGCCCGGCATGGCCAGCTCGTCGCCCGTAAAAAACACGGCGACGCGCAGCTTGCGCAGCACGGGAACTTGGGCCAGTCCCACCGAGGCGGCCAGGCCCATTTCCTGGCTGCGCAGGCGACGCCCCGCGCCGAGGATCACGCCGCCGGCGCGGATATCCTCGCCCTGGCGGCGCACCCATTCGCCCGCTTTCGGCACGTGATTGACCGTCACCACGCCATCAAGCACGGTGCACTGCTCCTGCATCACGACGCAGTCGGCGCCTTCCGGGATCAGGGCGCCCGTGAAGATGCGCGCCGCCGTCCCCGGTTGCAGCGGCTGGCCCACGTGGCCGGCCGCGATGCGCTGCGACACGGGCAAGCTGGCCGCGCCGCTGGCGCAATCCTGCGCGCGCACGCAATAGCCATCCATCTGCGTGTTGTCGCGCTCGGGCACGTTCAGGGTCGACGTCTGCGCGGCCGCCAGCACGCGGCCGTTGGCGCGCATGGTGTCGACCAGTTCCACCTCGGCCACCGGGCGCGCCGCGCCCAGCATGAAGGCTTGCGCCTCGGCCACCGACAGCATCGGCTTGCGTACAGTGCTGGCGTCTGTCATCACAAACCCGTATTGGCGGCGATGTACGCCTTCATTTTTTCCACGTCCGTGTCCATCACGACGAACTTTTGCGGCAAGTCTTCGATGTTCTCGAAGCCGGCCGGGCGTTCCGCGTCCACGCCCAGCGCTTCGAGGATGGTTTCGTTGAACTTGGCCGCCAGCGCCGTTTCCAGCACGATCATCGGCACGTTGGGCTCCAGGTGCTCGCGCGCCACCTTGATGCCGTCGGCCGTGTGCGTGTCGATGGTGATGCCGTAGTCGTCGGCCACGTCGCGGATGGTGTCGAGGCGGTCCTGGTGCGTGGACTTGCCCGACTTGAAGCCGTATTTGGCCACCAGCTTGAATTCGTCGCCGTCGCTGCCGGGCTTGCCCGACAAGTCGAAGCCGCCGTGCGTTTCCACTTTCGTAAACAGGGCACGCACGCGCTCGCTGTCGCGGCCCACCAGGTCGTAGACGAAGCGCTCGAAGTTCGACGCTTTCGAGATGTCCATCGACGGGCTGCTCGTGTGGTATGTCTCGGCCGACTTGCGCACGCGGTAGACGCCCGTGCGGAAAAATTCGTCGAGCACGTCGTTTTCATTCGTCGCCGCCACCAGTTTCGAGATCGGCAGCCCCATCATGCGGGCGATATGGCCGGCGCAGATATTGCCGAAGTTGCCAGACGGCACCGTGAACGACACTTTTTGCTCGTTGCTGGTGGTGGCCGCCAGATAGCCGCGGAAGTAGTAAACGACTTGCGCCACGACCCTCGCCCAGTTGATGGAATTGACGGTGCCGATCTTCTGCTTGGCCTTGAACGGCAAGTCGTTCGACACGGCCTTGACCATGTCCTGGCAATCGTCGAACACGCCTTCGACGGCGATGTTGACAATGTTCGGGTCTTGCAGGCTGAACATCTGCGCCGTCTGGAAGGCGCTCATTTTCTTGTGCGGCGACAGCATGAAGACGCGGATGCCCTTCTTGCCGCGCATCGCGTATTCGGCCGCGCTGCCCGTGTCGCCCGAGGTGGCGCCGAAGATATTGAGCTCGGCGTCGTGCTTGGCCAAGGTGTATTCGAACAGGTTGCCCAGCAGCTGCATGGCCATGTCCTTGAAGGCCAGGGTCGGGCCGTTCGACAGCGCTTGCAGCATCAGGGTGGTCGATCCGCCCTTGACGATGTTTTCTTCGAGCACGCGCAGCGGCGTGATGTCGGCCGCGTTTTCGCCGGCGCGGGCGTTCTTGTAGACTGCCTTGGTATAGGTTTTCGCCGTCAGTGCCTTCAGGTCCGCGGCCGGGATATCGGTGGCGAACTTCTTCAGGATTTCGAATGCCAGGTCGGCATACGATAATGTGCGCCAGGCGTTGAGCTCGGCACCAGTGACTTGCGGATAGTGTTCAGGGAGATACAGTCCGCCATCGGGGGCCAGGCCGCCCAGGAGGATGTCGGAGAATTGCTGCAGATTCGATGGCGCTTTATCAGCGCGGGTAGACACGTAATGCATAAATTTGAAGAGTCCAGTTGAGCTGAGTGCGGTTGATCATGAATGGCAGCGGATATTATAGTGCCAGCCGCCGTCCAAGGCGAATCGCGTGGCGTCAGCCAGGTCAAGATGCGACAATTGGAGAGTCCGTGTGTTGCCAAACCATCCATAATGCATGAGATCAAGCCAGGCGAAGATGGCTGGCGTACCCACTGGCGCGCGACGCCGATTTGCGCCACACTGTGCTGAGTGTCCCTTGCCATGATCAATATTGGAGTCGAAAACCGGCCATGTCGCTGAGTAAAAAACCGTATCTGCAAAGCGCCGCGCTGCGCCACGACGCCGTCGTCGACCTCGATCACTATCCATTCACCATCCCCGCCATCCGCGACTTCGTGCAC
Source organism: Janthinobacterium sp. OK676 (assembly GCF_900103595.1). Taxonomy (NCBI): domain Bacteria; kingdom Pseudomonadati; phylum Pseudomonadota; class Betaproteobacteria; order Burkholderiales; family Oxalobacteraceae; genus Janthinobacterium; species Janthinobacterium sp. OK676. The sequence goes on along the minus strand of NZ_FNHA01000011.1, from coordinate 168,230 downwards.
ATGGACTTCCACCGGGACGTGACGTTTTTCGTGGGCGAGAATGGCAGCGGCAAATCGACCATGCTCGAAGCGCTGGCCGTGGGGCTGGGCTTCGGCAAGGATGGCGGCACGCGCAACGTGCGCATCGCCCTGCCGTCGGACGAGGAATCGGGCTTGCACGCGCATCTGCGCCTGAGCAAGAGCTACAAGAAGCCCGAAGACAGCTATTTCCTGCGCGCCGAGAGCTTTTTCAACGTCGCCACCTACATGGACGGGATGCCCGAGTACCTGGGCAGCTACGGCGGCAAGTCGCTGCATGCGCAATCGCACGGCGAAGCGTTCATGGCGACCCTGATCAACAAGCTGCGGGGCAAGGGTTTATATTTGCTGGACGAACCCGAGGCGGCGCTGTCGCCGAGCCGCCAGATGGCGGCATTGTCCGTGATCCACCAGCTGGTGCAGGACGACTCCCAGCTGATCATCGCCACCCATTCGCCGATTCTGCTCGCCTACCCGAACGCAAAGATTTTGATGTTCACGGGTGGCGGCATCCACGAAGTGGCGTATGAAGACACGGAACACTATGCCGTGACGCGCGATTTCTTGAATAACTACCCGAGGAGGCTGGAGCAGTTGTTTGAGGAGGAGTGAGGTATTGGATGGTGCTTGTCGGCTTACGCGCTTTGCGCTAAGCCGACCTACGCCGACCTACGCCGACCTACGCCCACCAACGCCCACCAACGCCGACCTGCGACATTGCCACTTACCGTAGGTCGGATTAGCGCGTGAGCGCGTAATCCGACAACACCACCGGCGCCTCAACAAGCAGCGTGATTGACCGTAATCACATGCACGGCCAAGCCGCCCAGCGACGTTTCCTTGTACTTGTCCTGCATGTCCGCGCCCGTCTGGCGCATGGTTTCGATGACTTCGTCGAGGCTGACGAAATGCGTGCCGTCGCCCTTCAGCGCCAGCGAGGCGGCCGTAATGGCTTTCACGGCGCCCATGCCGTTGCGCTCGATGCAGGGAATCTGCACCAGGCCGCCGATGGGGTCGCACGTCATGCCCAGGTGGTGCTCGATGCCGATTTCGGCAGCGTTTTCGATCTGCTCGTTCGTGCCGCCCAGGGCCGCCACCAGCCCGGCCGCCGCCATGGCGCAAGCGACGCCCACTTCCCCCTGGCAGCCCACTTCGGCGCCCGAGATCGAGGCATTGCGCTTGCACAGCATGCCGATGGCCGCCGCCGTCAGCATGAAGCGGCGCACGCCGCCGACCGGATCGCTGGGGCGGCAATCCTGCGCGTAGTAGCGCAGCACGGCCGGGATGATGCCGGCCGCGCCATTGGTCGGCGCCGTCACGACCCTGCCGCCGGCCGCGTTTTCCTCGTTGACGGCCATCGCGTACAGGCTGACCAGGTGCACGGCGTCGTGCGGCAAGTCGTTGGCGCGGTTGTCGGACGCCTTCGCCTCCTGCGCCAAGCGCCATAATTTGGCGGCGCGGCGCTTCACGTTCAAGCCGCCCGGCAGGTTGCCCGTCGTTTCCAGGCCGTGCGCGATGCAGTCGCGCATGACGTGCCAGATGCGGTCCAGGCCTGCGTTCAATTCCTCTTCGCTGCGCTTGACGCACTCGTTCGCACGCAGCATTTCAGGAATCGACAAACCGCTTTCCACGCCGTGCGCCAGCAATTGCGCCATGGTATCGAAGGGGAAGACGACTCGCGCGCTGGCGGCCGATTCCACGGCCGCTTCCGCTTGCGCCTCGCCTGCCTCGCGGATAAAACCGCCGCCGATCGAGTAATACACCTTGTCGACACGGCTGCCGTCCGCCAGTTTCAAGGTAAAGCGCATGCCGTTCGGGTGTTCGGGCAGGGATTCGCTCTTGTGCCAGACCAGGCCCGTGGCGGCCGTGAATGGCACCACGTGCGTGCCCAGCAAGGCGATTTCGCCGGCCGCCTCGATGGCGGCCAGCTTGCTGTCGACTTCATCGGGCGCCACGTCTTGCGGCGTTTCGCCCATCAGGCCAAGAATGACGGCCTTGTCCGTGGCATGGCCCACGCCCGTCAGCGCCAGCGAGCCATACAGGGCCGCCTCGACGCCCACCACCTGGTCCAGCGGACCGTATTCGACCAGAAAACGCCGCGCCGCCACCATCGGTCCCACCGTGTGGGAACTCGACGGCCCGATGCCGATCTTAAACAGGTCAAATACGCTCATATCCATGTAGTGTCTCTTTATATTTGTATGTTTTATGAATGCCGGGACTGGACTCAGGCCGCCTTGGCGGCATGGCCCACGTCGACATTGGCCAGCATGTCCGTGACCATCTGTTCGACGCCGATCTGCGCCTTCCAGCCCCAGTCGGCGCTGGCCTTGCTGTCGTCCAGGCTTTGCGGCCAGCTGTCGGCGATGGCCTGGCGGCTGTCCGGCTTGTAGCTGATCTTGAAGTCCGGCACCATGCGCACGATGGCCTTGGCCAGTTGCTCGGGGTTGAACGACACGCCGGCCACGTTGTACGAGGAACGGATCTTGATGGACTCCGCTGGCGCATCCATCAATTCGATGGTGGCGCGAATGGCGTCGGGCATGTAAATCATCGGCAAGGTGGTGTTCGCATCGAGGAAGCAGTCATAGCGCTCGCCGCGCAAGGCCGCGTGGAAAATGGCGATGGCGTAATCGGTGGTGCCGCCGCCCGGAGGCGATTTGTAGCTGATGATGCCCGGGTAGCGGATGCTGCGCACGTCCACGCCATACTTGTTGAAGTAATACTCGCACAGGCGCTCGCCGGCCAGCTTGCTGATGCCGTACATCGACGTCGGGTCCATCACCGTCATTTGCGGCGTGTTCACTTGCGGCGTGTTCGGGCCGAAGGCGGCGATCGACGAAGGCCAGAAGATGCGCAAGGGTTTGCCCGCCTCGCCCCGTTCGCGCGCCAGTTCCAGGATATTGAGCAAGCCATCCATGTTCAGGCTCCACGCCTTCAACGGCGCCGCTTCACCCGTGGCCGACAGCATCGCCGCCAGCTGGTACACCTGGGTGATGCCTTCATCGGCGATGATGCTCGCCAGGCCGTCCTTGTCCAGCACATTGAGCTGGGCGTAGCGCTTGGCCTGGTACAGATTATTCGTGCCGATGTCGCTGGCGATGACGTTGTCCGCGCCGTGCTGCAGCGCCAGCGCGCCCACCAACTCACTACCGATTTGGCCGTTTGCGCCGATGACTAAGATGCGTTCCATGCTATTTTCCTGAATTCGTATTAATTAGTAGTGGTCGTGGTCAGCAAACCAAGTTCCTTGCCAGCCTGTTCGAAAGCGGCCAGCACTTGCACCAGCTGTTCACGCGTATGGGCGGCCGACAGCTGCACGCGCACCCTGGCCTGGCCCATCGGCACGACAGGGTAAAAGAAGCCCGTCACCAGCACGCCCAGTTCATACAGGCGGGCGGCAAACTTTTGCGCCACGGGGGCGTCGAACAGCATCACCGGCACGACCGGGTGCGTGCCCGGCTTGATGGTGAAGCCGATGCGCTCGATTTCGCTGCGGAAGAAGGCCGTGTTGTCATGCAGGCGGTCGCGCAGTTCCGTCGACTTGGCCAACCGTTCCAGTACCGACAGCGACGCGCCGGCAATCGATGGCGCCAAGGTGTTCGAGAACAGATAAGGACGCGATTTCTGGCGCAGGGTGTCGATGACTTCCTTGCGGGCCGACGTGAAGCCGCCCATGGCGCCGCCCAGGGCCTTGCCCAGGGTACCGGTGATGATGTCGATGCGCCCCATCACGTTGTGGTGTTCGTGCGTGCCGCGGCCCGTCGCGCCCATGAAGCCGGACGCGTGGCATTCGTCGATCATCACCAGCGCGCCGTACTGGTCGGCCAGGTCGCAGATCTTGTCCAGCTGCGCGATCGTGCCGTCCATCGAGAACACGCCGTCCGTGACGATGACCTTGTGGCGCTTGCCGGCGGCAATCGCCGCTTTCAGCTGCACTTCCAGGTCGGCCATGTCGTTATGCAGGTAGCGGTAGCGGCCAGCCTTGCACAGGCGGATACCGTCGATGATGGAAGCGTGGTTCAGCGCATCCGAGATGATGGCGTCGTTCTCATCGAACAGGGGCTCGAACACGCCGCCGTTGGCGTCGAAGGCCGCCGCGTACAGAATCGTGTCTTCCGTACCCAGAAAAGCGGAGATCGCCTGTTCCAGTTCCTTGTGCACGGTTTGCGTGCCGCAGATGAAGCGCACGGACGACAGGCCGTAGCCGTACTTTTGCGTGGCGGCAATGGACGCTTCCTGCGTCTGCAGGTCGCCGGACAAGCCCAGGTAGTTGTTCGCACACATATTGATCAGGGTACGGCCATCGTCGCACACCACTTCGGCGCCCTGGCGCGAGGCGATCACGCGCTCGGGCTTGTACAAGCCCTGCTGGCGCAGTTGATCGAGATTCTGTTGCAGACCGCTGAAAAAGGTGTTCTTCGCTTGCTCGCTCATGATGATCCTTGTGTGTCCCTGCGTTTGTGGTATCCGTGTGACCTCAGCCGCCATAGGGAAAAGCGGCCGCTTGACCGGTGCGCGCACTATGCTGTACCGTGAAGCGCTGTTTGAAGTCTACACGTTTCCGTGTTTTTCCTCAAAATCCACTATTTCGAACTGAAATTCAATATAGTGGATATTACCCAAGCCTTTTGAACTTTGCAAGCCACCTGCCGATGAAAACCAGCGTTTCGACCAATTCTCCGCCCGAAGTGGGCGCCACCCTGCAACGGCTGCGCCTGGCGCGCGGCCTGACACTCGAGGATTTGTCGCGCATCGCCGGCGTTTCGAAGTCCATGCTGTCGCAAATCGAGCGCGAAAAAGCCAATCCCACCATCGCCATCACGTGGCGCCTGGCCAACGCCCTGGGCGTGCAGATCAGCGAATTGCTGTCCAGCGCGGAAAAAGCCGTGGAAACCATCCGCATCACGGACGCCCACGAAACCCCCACCCTGCCCGGCGACCACGCGGGCTACGTGCTGCGCATCCTGGGGCCGATGGAACTGGCCGGCAAATACGAATGGTATGAAGTGACCCTGGCGCCGGGCGGCGAACTGGCGTCGCAGCCGCACGACCCGGGCACGACCGAACATTTGACGGTCATCCACGGCAACCTGGAGCTGGAAGTGGGCGCGGCGAAGAAAAAGGTCAAGAATGGCGGCACGGCCCGCTATCCGGCAGACCAGCCGCATACCATCCGGAATTTGGGCAAGACCGAGGGCAAGGCGCTACTCGTGGTCATCCACAGATAAGCACCTCCTGCGGTGCGCAATATGCCTGAATGTCTATGCTAAGATTTTAGAATAGACAAGATTTCCAGGCCTGGATGTCTTCGCAGAGCGTCGCGGCACATTCCGGCTCATCCAGCACCGCTGCCACCGCGCGGCATCCAGGCCTCCAACGCCAACACGGAGCCCACGCGATGACCATTTCCGACAGCACCACCACCTTCCACAACAAGAAAGTCGTGCAGTACGACCCTGACTTGCCGTTCGACGCCTCGCCCGGCATCGTCTACCGCCTGTCGCTCGAATACGACGACGAGCGCAAGATGGACGAGCTGATCGCCGGCTTTCTCGCCAAGGCCGACAAGCACGCGCTGGAAGCGCTGATCATCGGCATGTGGGGCGACCCCTACGAATCGGGCGCCGACGAGGTGATGGCCGCGCTGATCGCCCACGCGCCGCAGCTGCCCAACTTGCGCGCCCTGTTCATCGGCGACATGACGTACGAGGAATGCGAAATCTCGTGGATCGTGCAAGGCAGCTACAAGCCCCTGCTGGACGCTTTCCCGCTGCTGCAGGAATTGCGCATCCGCGGCGGCAATGAACTCGTCATCGAACCGTTCGCCCACCAGCACCTGCGCCGCTTCACCATCGAAGCGGGCGGCCTCGGTCAAAAGATCGCCGAGGCACTGGCGCAATCGAGCATGCCGCAGCTGGAACATCTGGAACTGTGGCTGGGTACGGACGACTACGGCTTTTCCGGCGACGTCGACCTGTACCGCAAGGTGCTGGCGCAGCTGACCGTGCCGACCTTGCGCTACCTGGGCCTGCGCGACGCCGAAATCGCCGACGACCTGGCCGTCTGGCTGGCGGAAGAGCCACTGGTGGCGCAACTCGACACCCTGGACCTGTCGCTGGGCACCATCGGCGACCTGGGCGCCGTGGCCGTGCTCAATCATACGCAGCTGGGCAAGCTGAAACGCCTGGACCTGTCGCACCACTACATCTCGGAAGAAAACCAGGCGAAATTGAAGGCGCTGCCGTTCGAGGTGGTGCTGGACGATCCGCAGGAAGCCGATGAAGACGACGGCGAAAGCTATCGTTATGTCGCCGTCGGCGAATAAATACCGATGCTTTTACTGGCGACACAGGGCAGCAAGCGCGTGCGCCTGATGCAGGCGGCGCGCGCACAGCTGCGCCTGCCGCCCGCGCAAGTGCTGGAATGGCGCGACTGGCTGGCACAGCCGGCGCTGCTGGAAGGCGCTTTGCGCCAGTCCGGCCGGCTGAAGATCGAGCCGCCCGGCGACGATCCCGCCGCCCATGGGCTGTTGCTGGACGCGGGCTGCCGGCTGCTGGACCGTCCTCCGGTCGAGGGGCCCGCGCATGGCGAGCTGCTGGCCATGGATGCGTGGTTTGCCGGCTTTTCCAAGGCCATGCAGGACCTGGAGAGGCAACTGGTGGCCATGCCGCACATACGCGTCTTCAATGCGCCAGCCGAAATCTGTCTCATGACGGACAAGCTGGCTTGCCAGCGCCACCTGGCCGCGCACGACATCGCCATTCCCGCCCTGCTGGGACCCGTGCATGGTTACGACCACCTGCAATCGCTGCTGCACGAACACCAGCTTGACCGCGTCTATTTAAAGCCTCGCTACGGCTCGTCCGCGTCCGGTGTCGTCGCCTACCGCAGGAACAAGGCGGGGCGGCAGCAAGCCACGACCTCGGCCGCCTTGCAGCTGGGAGGCGGCGCGGCGCGTCTGTTCAACGTCAAGCGCATGGCCCGCTACGAGACCCGGCGCGACATCGCCGCCCTCGTGGACGCCTTGGCCGCGCAACAGCTGTATGCGGAAGCGTGGTTGAACAAGCCGCGCTGCGGCGACGGCCATTACGACCTGCGCATCGTCACTGTGGCGGGCCGGCCCGCGCACCGCGTGGCGCGCATCGGACAGCAGATGATGACCAATCTGCACCTCGACAACCGGCGTGGCGACGCGGCAGTCCTCCTGCACGCAGACGACCTGGCGGCGCTGGAAACGACCGCCACCCTGGCCGCACGCGCCTTCCCGCACAGCCACGTGACGGGCTACGACCTCGTCGTGCGCCACGGCCAGGCCTATGTGCTCGAAGCGAACGCCTTCGGCGACCTGCTGCCAGGCCTGTTGTGGCAAGGCGCGGACACTTACGCAGCGCAACTGAACCATGTTTAAAGATACAGCAGCCATCCCCGACATGCACGCCGTCGTCGGCAGCCACGACATCGTCTTCATCACGCTCGACACCCTGCGCTATGACGTGGCGCAAGCGCTGTATGAGGCGGGCGAACTGCCCGTGCTGGGGCGCTTGCTGCCGCCGGGCGGCTGGGACAAGCGCCACTCGCCCGCCACGTTTACCTACGCGGCGCACCAGGCGTTCTTCGCCGGCTTTTTGCCCACGCCGGCCGCGCCGGGCCGTCATCCGCGCCTGTTCGCCAGCGCTTTTGCGGGCAGCGAAACCACCTCGCCGCACACGTTTGCCTTCGAGGAAGCGGACCTGCCCGCCGCACTGGCCGCGCGCGGCTACCGCACCATCTGCATCGGCGGCGTGGGTTTCTTCAATAAACAGACCGCCTTGGGCACCGTGCTGCCATCGCTGTTCCAGGAAAGCCACTGGAGCGCGGGCATGGGCGTGGCCAGCCGCCATTCGACGCAAAAGCAGGTGGCGCTGGCGACCCGGCTGCTGGCGCAAAACGACCAGCGCACCTTCTTGTTCATCAACGTGGCCGCCCTGCACACGCCGAACCGCGCCTACCTGCCCGGCTGCCGCAGCGATAACCTCGATAGCCATGCGGCCGCCCTGCGCTATGTCGACAGCGCGCTGGCGCCCCTGTTTGCCGCCTGCGCCGCGCGCGCGCCCACGTTCGCCATCGTCTGCTCGGACCATGGCAGCGCCTATGGCGAAGACGGCTACCGTGGCCACAGGGTCGCCCATGACAGCGTGTGGACTGTGCCATACGCACACTTCGTCGTCGCGCCAGATACCATTTCCCAGGAGTCCCCACCGTGAACCCATCCGAACAACCGGGCACCCTGGCGCAGCGCATGCGCCACACGCCCTACCAGGCGTACTCGTACTCGTATCCGCACAAGGCGGCCTACCGCGCCTTGCCGCAGGCCGCGCCGCTGGCGCCCCTGTGGGCGCAGCAGGACCGCTCCGCCCTCTTCGCCTACATCCACATCCCGTTTTGCGAGATGCGCTGCGGCTTTTGCAACCTGTTCGCCATGGCGCGCCCCGGCGCCGACATGGTCGAGCGTTACGTGCGGCAGGTGCTGGTGCAGATGCGCGCCCTCGATGGCGCGCTCGGTGAACGGCGCTTTGCCCGCTTCGCGCTCGGTGGCGGCACGCCCACCTATCTGTCGCCCACGCAGCTCGACACCTTGCTGTGCGGCGCGCGCGACATCCTCGGCATCGATTTGCAGGCGACGCCGGCCGGCATCGAAGCGTCGCCCGAAACCGTCACGGCCGAGCGGCTTGCCGTGTGCCGCGCGCATGGCATCGACCGGGTCAGCCTCGGCATCCAGAGCTTTGCCGCCGGCGAGATGCGCGCGCTGGCCCGGCCCCAGCAAAACGCCACCGTCCATCACGCCATCGGCCTGATACGCGCGGCAGGATTTCCCACCCTGAACCTGGACCTGATCTATGGCATCGCCGGGCAAACCGTGGCCAGCCTGCTCGCTTCCATCGATAGCGCATTGGCCTTCCGGCCAGAGGAAATCTATCTGTATCCGCTGTATGTACGGGAACAAACGGGTCTTGGAAAAGTGGCGCGCCGCCAAGGTGCCGCGTCGCTCAACCCCATCATGCTGGCCCACGATGGCGACAGCCGTCTGGCCCTGTACGCGGCCGCGCGCGACCATTTGCGCGCCCAGGGCTATGAGCAGGTGTCGATGCGCATGTTCCGCGCACCGCATGCGCCCGAGCAGAACGGTCCCTCGTACTGCTGCCAGAACGACGGCATGGTGGGCCTGGGCGCGGGCGCCCGTTCCTACACTTCGCGCCTGCATTATTCGAGCGAATACGCGGTGGCGCGCACGCAGACCATCGGCATCATCGAACAGTATCTGGCGCTGGACGAGGCACGCTTCGGGCAGGCCGAACATGGCTATGTGCTCGACGAGGTGGAACAGCGCCGCCGCTACGTGATCCAGTCGCTGCTGACGGAACCGGGCCTGGACCGCGACGCCTACGCGACGCGCTTCGGCAGCCGCTGCGAGCTTGATCTGCCGCAGCTGGCCGAGCTGCACTCCTTGGCCCTGGTGGAAGAAGATGGCCCGCTGCTGCGCCTGAATGACCGCGGCTACAGCTACGCCGACACCATCGGCCCGTGGCTGGCGTCCGAGACGGTGCGCGCGCTGATGGCCGAAGGCGGCCAGGCGTGCTGACAACGCAAGCGCCAACGCTGTCCCTGCTGTATCGCGGCACGCTTTCGAGCTGTAATTACGCCTGCGGCTACTGCCCGTTCGCCAAGAAGCGCGACAGCCACGCCACCCTGGCCCGCGATGCGCGTGAAGTGGCGCGTTTTACCGGCTGGGTGGCGGCACAAAAACGGGACATTGGCGTCCTGTTCACGCCGTGGGGCGAAGCGCTGGTGCGGCGCCATTACCGCGCGACCATGCAGACGCTGGCTGCCTTGCCCCACGTGCGCCAAGTGGCGCTGCAGACGAATCTGTCCGGCCCCCTGAGCTGGTTGCGTGACATGCCAGGGCTGGAAAAAATCGGCCTGTGGTGCACCTACCACCCGGGCCAGACGACCCTGGCCCGCTTTCTCGAACGCTGCGCGAGGCTGGACGCGATGGGCGTGCGCTATTGCGTGGGCGTCGTCGCCATGAACGAGCACCTGGACGCCATCCGCGCCCTGCGCGCGGCCCTGCCGGAGCACGTCTATCTGTGGCTGAACGCCTACGACCGCCGTGGCCCCGGCTACTACAGCGGGGAAGACCTGGCCTGGCTCGATGCCGTCGACCCGTGGTTTGCGCAAAACCGCCGCCCGTCGCCCTCGCGCGGCAAGCCATGCCTGGCGGGCGAAGCGTCGCTGTCCGTCGATGGCGATGGCGAACTGACACGCTGCCATTTCGTGCCGGAGCGCTTGGGGAATCTGTACGTGGATGACTTGGCAGACATGCTACAGGAACGCCGCTGCCCGCGCTTCAAGTGCGATTGCTATATCGGCTATGCACAGCGCAAGGATTTGCCGTTTCAAACGGTGTTCGGGGAGGGAGTATTGGCGAGGATTGTGACCGTAAGTCGGATTAGCGGGGCGAAAAGCCCCGCGTAATCCGACATCTTGCTGGCATGACGGATGTTGTCGGATCACGCGCGGCGATGCCGCGCCAATCCGACCTGCCGTATTTTACTGCGCAGCCACCTTGGCCGGCTCCGCCACTACCGGCGTCATCTTCAAGGAACGGCTGAGGAAGCCCCAGCGGTCCGCCACTTCTTCGATCTGCTTGGTCGTCGGCTTGCCGGCGCCATGGCCCGCCTTGCTATCGATGCGGATCAGCACGGGCGCGGCACCGCCTTGCGCTGCCTGGGCGGCGGCGGCGAACTTGAAGCTGTGGGCAGGCACGACGCGGTCGTCGTGGTCGGCCGTCGTGATCATGGTGGCCGGATAGCAGCCGCCCGCCTTCAGGTTGTGCAGCGGCGAGTACTTCACCAGCGCCTTGAACTGTTCGGCGTCGTCCGACGAACCGTAGTCAGGCACCCAGCCCCAGCCCACTGTAAACTTGTGGAAGCGCAACATGTCGAGCACGCCCACTTGCGGGATGGCCGCCGCGAACAAGTCGGGACGCTGCGTCATGGCCGCGCCCACCAGCAGGCCGCCATTGCTGCCGCCGCCGATCGCCAGCTTCGATGGCGAAGTAACCTTGTTGTCCACCAGCCATTGCGCCGCGCCGATAAAGTCGTCGAACACGTTTTGCTTGTTCAGCTTGGTGCCAGCCTGGTGCCAGGCTTCGCCGTACTCGCCGCCGCCGCGCAGGTTGGCCATCACGTAGACGCCGCCCATTTCCACCCAGGCAAGATTCGCCACGGAGAAGCTTGGCGTGAGCGAAATATTGAAGCCGCCATAGCCGTACAGATAGGTCGGGTTGGAACCGTCGAGCTTCATGCCTTTTTTCGAGACGATGAACATCGGCACCTTGGTGCCGTCGCGGCTGGTGAAGAATTGCTGGCGTGTTTCAAAGGCGTTCGGGTCGAAATCGACCTTCGGCTGGCGGTATACCGTGCTCTTGCCCGACTTCATGTCGTAGCGGTAGATGGTCGCTGGCGTCGTGAAGCTGGTAAACGAGTAAAACGTTTCCGTATCGCCGCGCTTGCCCGCAAAGCCGCCGGCCGAACCGATGCCCGGCAAGGCCACTTCGCGCACCAGCTTGCCGTTCAGGCCGACGATCTTGATTTGCGTTTGCGCATCTTTCAAGTAGTCGAGCACCAACTGGTTGTTGATCAGGTTGACGGCGACGAGGGTTTCCGCCGCTTCCGGCACGATTTCCTTCCAGTCGGATGGCTGCGGTTTGCGCGTATCGATGGCGATCACGCGCGATTTTGGCGCCTTGTTGTCCGTCTTGAAGAAGAACACGGGACCGTCATTGTCGATGAACGAGTACGAAGCATCGAACTCTTCCAGCAAGCCCACGACCTTGGCGTTCTTCTGGCGCAAGTCCTTGTAGAAGATGCGGTTCTTGCGTTCCGTGCCTTGCGTGGCCGTGATGATCAGATAATTGCCGTCGTCGCTGACGGTGCTGCCGCCGAACGCCCATTCCTTCTGGTCGGGACGGTCGAAGACCAGTACGTCGTCGCTTTGCGGCGTGCCGATCTTGTGGAAATACAATTTCTGGAAGTAATTGATATCGGCCAGCTTGGTGGCTTCGTTCGGCGCGTCATAGCGGCTGTAGAAGAAACCGGTGTTGTCCTTGGTCCACGAGGCGCCCGAGAACTTGGCCCACTGGATGTGGTCCGTCAAATCCTTGCCCGTCTCGATGTCGCGCACTTTCCACTCGTTCCAGTCGGAACCGGAAGCGGCCGTGGCGTACGCCAGGTACTTGCCGTTCGGGCTGATCGAGGTGCCGGCCAGCGCCACCGTGCCATCCGTGGACAGGGTGTTCGGATCCAGCAGCAGGCGTGGCTCGTCCGTCAGTTTTTTCACCGTGTACAGCACGGCCTGGTTTTGCAAGCCGTCATTGCGGCTGTAGAAGTAGCGGCCGCCCTGCTTCGTTGGTGTAGAGAAACGCTCATAGTTCCACAGCTTGGTCAGGCGCTGCTTGATCGCGGCGCGCTCGGGGATGGTGCCCAGGTACGACTGCGTCAGCTTGTTTTGCGCCGTGACCCACTCGCCCGTTTCCGCGCTGTTGGCATCTTCCAGCCAACGGTACGGATCGGCAATGGTGGTGCCGAAATAGCTGTCTTGCTGGTCGACTTTTTTGCTGACAGGATACGTCACCGGAGCGCCGTCGCCGGCCGGGCACGATGGCGTCGCGGCGCTTTGCGCCAGGGCATTGCCACCGAAAGCGGCCAGCAAGCTGAATATGAGGGTTGCACTACGTAATTGCATGGGTTGTTTGTCTCATTGTTGGATGTCGAGGAAAGCAGGCCAGGCATACGCCGCGGCTGCCCATGTTGACTTTCGCCAAGAGAAATCATAGCGCGGATTGCCACTTTTAAAGCACAGTTATCTGAGGAATTTGCCGTCTTTTGTTTGGCAAATTCACATGGATCGCCATGATAAATCTCGCTTTCCGCGAAATCGACAAGCTGACGTTCATACAAGAAACATTATCAAAAGCAAAGTCGTTTCATCAAGCTGTCATAAATCTTCTTTACTATCGGCAACATGTTCATGGCCCGTCCAGAGGCCGTGCCGCCACAGCCTCCTATGCACACTCTCGCCCTCCCTTCCACCACCGCCGCGCCGCCCGGCGTGATGCCATCGAACGTGGCTTACCTGAAACCGCCATCGCTTCCCATGACCATCGAAGGGACGGACGCCTTGCACGAGATCCTCGCGGGCCGCAAGCTCAGCGCGCTGTTCCAGCCCATCATCCACATGCACAGCGGCGACATCATCGGTTACGAAGGCTTGATACGGGGGCCGTCCGACAGCCCCCTGCACGCGCCGATGAATCTGTTCAAGGTGGCGCGCGCGCACGATCTGACCCTGGAAGTGGAACACCTGTGCCGGCAAGTGGTGCTTGAACGCTTCGCCGAACTGCAGCTGCCGGGAAAACTGTTTCTCAACGTCAGCCCCGAATGCCTGCTGCTGCGCAATGCCCGCCATGGCGAAACCCTGGAATACATCGAGCACATCGGCATCAATCCGGACCGTGTCATCATCGAGCTGACGGAAAACCAGCCCACCTACGATTACGAGCTGATGCGCGAGGCGGTGCTGCATTACCGTAACATGGGTTTCCAGATCGCCATCGACGACCTCGGTGAAGGTTTTTCCAGCCTGCGCCTGTGGTCGGAACTGCGCCCGGAATACGTGAAGATCGACATGCATTTCATCCAGGGCATCAACAACGATCCCGTGAAACTGCAGTTCGTGCGCTCGATCCAGGAAATCGCGGAGAAATCGGGCACCCTGGTCATCGCCGAAGGCATCGAGGCGCAGACGGAATTGCTGGTCTTGCGCGACCTGGGCGTGGCGTTCGGGCAAGGCTATCATTTGGGCCGGCCCAACGCCGTGCCGGCGCGCGCCCTGCCGGCCGAAGTGGTGCAGGCGCTGGGGCGCAATGGCGTGGCCGTGTATCCGCAGCGCAGCAGCCTGGAAAAAAATGGCGCCAGCATCCGCAAGCTGCTGCACAAGGTGGCGGCCGTGTCGCCGCAGCTCAACAATAACGAGGTGTACGATATCTTCCTGAAGGAACCGAAGCTGATGATCATTCCCGTCGTCGACGACGGCGTGCCGCTGGGCCTGATCAGCCGCTTCGACATGATCGACCACTTCGCCCGCCCTTACCAGCGCGAACTGTATGGTAGGAAATCATGCAGCCTGTTCATGGATGCCACGCCCCTGATTGCCGACCACGAGACGAGCTTGCAGGAACTCAGCTACACCATGGTGCAATCCGATGCCCACCACCTGTTCAACGGCTTCATCATCACCGAGCACGGCCGTTACCTGGGCATGGGCACGGGCCACGACCTGATGCGCGAAATCACGCAGATGCAGATCAACGCGGCCCGCTACGCCAACCCGCTGACACAATTGCCCGGCAACGTGCCCATCAACGAACATATCGACCGCTTATTGCACAGCGGCAGCCGCTTCTGGGTCTGCTATTGCGACCTCGACCACTTCAAGCCCTTCAACGATGTGTACGGCTACCGCAAGGGCGACGACGTAATCCAGCTGACGGGAGAAATCCTCAGCAGCCATTGCGACCCGAACCGCGACTTCATCGGCCACATCGGCGGCGACGATTTCATGATTCTGTTCCAGAGCGAAGACTGGGAAACGCGCTGCCAGGCCATGCTGGACGACTTCGCGGCCGCCATCCTCGCCTACTACAGCACGGGCGACTGCGAACGGGGCGGCTACATCAGCGAAGACCGGCAAGGCAAGAAAGTGTTTTACTCGTTGATCAGCTTGTCGCTGGGCGTCATCAAGGTCGAGGCGCACCAGTACTACACGCACCACCAGATCGCCACGCAGGCGGCCGAAGCAAAGAAGCAGGCAAAGAAAATCCACGGCAACAGCCTGTTCCTGGACCGGCGGCAAGGCACGGGCGCGGCGCGCATGGATGCCTAGCCCGGGGCAATACGGGTACGCAAGATCAAATACGCACAAGGTCGCCAAACGCATTGCCGCTGCGCGCATCGGGCACGAATGCCAGGCTGATGTGGGCGCCATCGCGGCGCGCCTGCACACGGTAGCTGCCTGCGGGCAGGTCCACGAACAGGCCGCCATAGGCCGTGTCCGGTTCCAGGCCGCCGCCCGTGACGTCCTCTCCGGCGCCGATGAAGACGCGGCCCGAGACGACGGCCAGGTGCACGATCACCTGCGGCTCGGCAAGTTCGGCATGCAAGGCGAGTTCATACGCGCCGTCGCCGCCCACGTTGAAAAACGCCGCTTGCCCCGCATTCACGGCCGCCAGTTCCGCGCTGGGGATGCTCCACCAGTCGCAGTCGTCTTCCAGCCTGTGGCGCAAGAGGGCCGGGTCGAACACGCACACGGTAGCCGTACCCGTGACGATGCGCGTCATGCGGCCAGCGGCGCCGGTCCCAGCAGGGGCTGGCTCGCCACATACTGCGCGCTCGCTTGCGCCTGCCATGGAAAATGCCCATCGCGCGACGGCCAGACGATCTGGTACAAAGTAAAGTCATCGCCCTGGTAATACCAGCGCGCATAGCCGACGTAGTCGCGGTATTGCTCGACCGGCACACGCACGAAGGCGCACTGATGGCCTTCCAGCAAGACGTCCGTGGTGGCCGTGAAATCCGTGATGGCGCCGCTGCGCGCGGCATCCAGCGCCACGTCGAGTATCTGGTGGGCCATGTGTCGCGGCAAGCCCATGATGAGAAATTCAGGCTGGCCGAAGCTGTGGCCAGCGCCTATGGTAAAAGCATAGCCGGGACCTTCTTCATCGGCACCGATATGCACGCCATGCCAGCCATGCGTGGCGATGTCGTCGATGACTTTTTGCTCGGATGCGTCCTCGCCTGCCTGCCTTACCATGTTCCACCTTTCACTGTGCCAAGAACGACGCCGCCTTCGCGACATGCCTGTCGGCAATTATCGCATGCAGCGCCAGCCCATGCGCGCACAGTCTCAGTCGCGCGGCGGCAGTTGTGGAAAGCGCAGCTGGTGCCATTGCCGCATGCGCTGCTGCGCCTCCTGCAGCTGCGCCGGTTCCAGCCTGGACGCCGCCGCTTCCCGGGCCCTGGCCGCCCCGCTATCGCCGCCCTCGGCCGCCAGCGCCAGCCACACGTAGCCGCAGACGCGATCCCTCTCCACGCCGCGACCGCTGTTGTACATGCCGCCCAGATTGTACTGGGCCAGCGCATGGCCCTGGCCGGCCGCGCGCGCATACCATTGCACGGCCAGGCCGTCGTCTTGCGGCACGCCATGGCCGTTCGCATACATGACGCCCAGGTTGTTCTGCGCGCTGGCGTCGCCCTGGTCGGCAGCCGTGCGGTACCAGCGCACGGCGCACACCTCGTCGCGCTCCACGCCCTGGCCATTGGCATACATCACGCCCAGGTTGAACTGCGCATTCGACGCACCCTGGGCCGCCGCCCTCGCATACCAGTCCAGCGCCTGGCGCAAATCGCGGGTGACGCCGCGCCCGCCCGCAAACATGCCGCCCAGATTGTATTGCGCCATGCAATGACCTTGCAGGGCGGCACGCCGGTACCAGGCGACGGCGCGCGCCTCGTCCTTGTCCACGCCCTGCCCGCGCGCCAGCATCAGGCCCAGGTTGAACTGGGCGTCGGCGTCATCCTGCTCGGCTGCCCGCTGCAGCCAGGCATAGGCGCGCAGCTGGTCGGGCGCCACGCCCAAACCTTCCGCATACGCCACGCCAAGTTGCCGCTGCGCCACGGCCAGTCCCTGGGCGGCGGCCTGGCGGAACCAGGCCAGCGCCTGCGCATCGCTCTGCACCACGCCCTGGCCCCGCTTGTAGACGAGCCCCAGGTTCAGCTGCGCCTGCGCATCGCCCTGCAAGGCTGCCTTGCGGAACCAGGCCAGGGCCAGCGCATCGTTCTTTTTCGCGCCGAGACCCTGGGCATACGCTTCGCCCAGCAAGGATTGCGCGCTGGCCACGCCCTGTTCTGAAGCGCGGTAAAACCACGCCAGGGCCAGCTCGTCGCTCTGCGGAACACCGCGTCCCCTGCGGTACATCTGTCCCAGGTTTTGCTGGGCCGAGGCGTCACCCTGGGCGGCTGCGCGGCGAAACCACAGCACGGCGTCTTCATCGCTCTGCTCCACGCCGCGGCAATGGTAATACATGGCACCCAGGTGATTCTGCGCGAACGCCAGCCCCTGCAGCGCGGCCAGGCGCAGCCAGACAAAGGCGCGCGCATCGTCCTGCGCCACGCCTTCGCCCTTTTTGTACATCAATCCCAGGTTGAACTGGGCGTAGGCATTGCCCTGCTCGGCAGCCGTGCGGAACCAGATATACGCCTGGTGGCTATCTCTGGCAGTATGGTGCTTGTCCATGTGCGCCCCCATCCACATCGCGCTTGCCGACAGCACGCGCAAAACGGCGGCCCAGGGCGGCGAATCGTGTGTTGCCTAAATTTTAAATTCGATGCGGGGGAAGGGCTTGAGCAGGCTCAAACGAAATAACAAAATCATATCGTTTTGATGAGCCCGCTTAGAGAGGAATCGGCGCTCAGCGGCGCGATGGATGCTTTTGCAGGAATTGCGGCACCTTGGCGGCGGCCAGCTTGTTCAGCGACACGAGCAAGTCCGCGTCGACGTCGGCGATGCCGTAGCTGCTGCGCAAATGGCGGCCGATATGGATCAGCACTTGCGCCGCCACTTCCGCATCGGATTCGGCCCTGTGGGCGGCGCTCTTGAAGGCGATGCCCAGCTGGCTCGACAGCTGGCCCAGCTTGTAGCTGGCCATGCCGGGAAACACGCGGCGCGACAGTTTTAATGAACACACGAGCGACTGGTGCGCCGGTGTCAGGTTCAGCCTGGCGCTTTCCGCGCGCAGGAATTTTTCATCGAAGCTGGCATTGTGCGCCGACAAGGCATCGCTGCCGATAAAGTCGAGCAACTGCGGCACCACCTCGGCCACGGGCGGCGCCTTGTCGACCATCGCCTGCGTAATGCCCGTCAAGCCCGTGATGAACGAGGGAATGCGCGCATTGCAATTGATCAGGGTCACGTAGCGGTCCGTGATCCGCCCGCCCTCGATACGCAGCGCCGCCACTTCCGTGATGCGGTCGCCCATGTCGGGCGACAATCCGGTCGTCTCGAAGTCGATCATGACGATCGGTTTGTCAAACACATTCATGAAGTCAGGCTCTTTCTGCGATGCTGCGGTGGGCCAGCTTAGCCGAACTTGCGCACGGCGTCCAGCGCCAAGCCGGCACCAATACTGCCGAACAAGTCGCCTTCGACCTTGCGCGCGGCCGGCACCAGGGCCGCGATCTTTTCACGCAGCAAGCGCACGCCGCTGGAGCCGCCCGTAAAGAAGACGGTGTCGACGGCTTCCGGCGCCACGCCCGCGTCGCGCAGCAAACGCAACACGGTGTCTTCCACGGAACCGCACAGGTGGCCAATGGCCTCGTCGAACTGCGCGCGTTTGAGCAGCAGGCTTTGCGCGGGCGACAAGCGGTCCAGTTCCAGCTGCACTTCGGCCGCATCGGACAGGGCGATCTTGCCCTCTTCCACTTTCATGGCCAGCCAGTGGCCGGCGCGCTCGTCGATCAGCTTTTGCAGACGCCCCATCTTGTCTTGCTCGCGCGCATCGCGGCACACGTCGGCCAGTTGCACCCAGATCTTCTTCGTGTAGGCCAGGTTGATGGTATGCCAGGTCGCCAGGTTGAAATAATAGCTGGACGGCACTTCGCTATTATTGTGCAGGCGGCTGCCATAGCCGAGCAGCGGCATGACGGAAGACAGGCTCAGGTATTTATCGAAGTCCGTGCCACCGATGTGCACGCCGCCGGTGGCGAGGATATCGTCACGGCGCTCGGCCTTTTTCGCCCGTTCCGGCGACAAGCGCACCAGCGAAAAGTCGGAGGTGCCGCCGCCGATGTCGGCGATCAGCACCAGCTCTTCCTTGGTTATCTGCGACTCGTAGTCGAAGGCGGCGGCGATCGGCTCGAACTGGAAGGCGACGTCCTTGAAGCCGACGGAACGGGCCACTTCGGCCAACGTGTCTTGCGCCAGCTGGTCGGCTTGCACATTGTCATCGATAAAGAAGACGGGACGGCCGAACACGGCGGACGAGAATTCGCGGCCGGCGGACTGCTCGGCGCGGCGTTTCACTTCGCCAATGAATTGCGCCAACAGCATACGGAACGGCAGCGCGCGGCCGCCCACTTCCGTCTGGCCATCGATGAGACTGGTACCCAGCAAGCTTTTCAGCGAGCGCATCAAGCGCCCCTCGTAACCGGCCAGATAGCCGGCCAGCGCCGCGCGGCCAAAACTGACTTCCTCGTCTTCCGCATTGAAGAAGACGACGGACGGTAAGGTCGTCTTGCCATCTTCCAGGCCGAGCATGGTGCTCTGCCCGGGACGCGCCCAGCCTACCGTGGAATTTGACGTGCCGAAATCGACGCCGCAAGCATTGGCCATGTCGACCCTTCCCTGAATAAAGGGGCGTTATGTTATCAGAAGGCAGGGCTTTGCACCAGCAAAACCCGTCCGACGAGCTCAACAGCATAAGCTTGCTTTGCATCAAGTACCAGCCGCCCGCAAAAGATACTCTTGGGAAATTAACGCCGAGCAACTCGGCCAGCTCCCGGAGACCCGTCGTGCCCCATGCTCCCCTGCGCCACCTGTCCGCTGCCTTGCTGGCGGCTTTCCTCGTTTCCCTGGCCGGCTGCGGCGGCGGTTCGGCCGATACCCAGGCCGGCGCCGGTTGCGGGCTGCACGGCACGGCAGGCTGCGGCGGCAGCCCGCCACCCCTCAATCCGCCCGTCACGCCACCGGTGACGCCGCCCGTGATACCGCCAGTCACGCCGCCCGAGCCGGCCACCCTGGCCAGCGCCGTCAACCTCGTGTTTTCCAGCACGGAACTGGCTTCGGCGGGCCTGGCCGGCAGTGAAGTGGCCGTCACGGCCCTCGTCAAGGATGACGCCAACCTCGCCTTGCCCAACGCGAAGATTTCCTTTGCTACCGATTCCGGCATCCTCGGCAGCGTCGATGCCGTGACGGACAAGAATGGCCAGGCGCGCGCCCTGCTGGGCACGGGAGGCGCCAACAGCAACCGCAGCATCACCGTGACGGCCAATGTGGGCATGCGCAGCGGCAAGGGTACGGTGGCCGTCACGGGCAGCACCGTGGAAGTGCTGGGGCCCGCCGCCTTGATGCTGGGCCAGGGCGCCGACCTCACCGTCACCGTGCGCGACTCGGCGCGCAAACCCGTTTCCGGCGCCGCCATCGCCTACAGCACGGGCGCCGGCAACGGCGTGCGTGTCAAGGATGGCGGCGCAGCGCTCAGCAATGCGCAAGGCCAGCTGGTGCTGCGCCTGACGGCAGGCAGCCTGGGCAAGGATGCCGTGTCCGTCAATGCGCTGGGCGCGGCCGCCACACAGGCGTATGCCGTGGCGGGCAGCGACCTGCGCCTGAGCCCGGCCGTAAGCCAGGATGCCGGCGGCGCCGACGTGTTGCCGGAAGTGGTCACCCTGGCGTGCCAGCCCATCGACGTGCGCTACGACAAGGCGGGCGTGGCGCAAACGGGTAGCGCCAGCCTGTCGACCTCGCGCGGCAGCCTGTTTGCGGACAGCGCCTGCAGCCAGGCCTTGCCTGTCAGCTTGATGTTCAGCAATGGCAACTTGCCGCGCAGCTATGTGCAATCGGCCAACGCGGGCGTGGCCACCATCACGGCGGCCGTGGCCGGCGGCCCCTCGGCGCAGACGCGGCTGGAATTCGTCGCGCCCCTGAGCGCCGCCAGCAAATTGGCCGTGCAAGCGGAGCCGGCCGTGCTGCGCGCCAATATGACGCCATCGGCCGGCAGCGCCAGTATCAGCAGCATCGGCGCCGCCGTGCGCGATGGCACGGCCAACAACCTGGTCAAGAACGCGCCCGTGCTGTTTACCATCTTGAGCGACCCCAGCGGCGGCTACCTGCGGCAGGCGGGCCGCGTGCTGACGGGCAGCGACGGCCTGGCGCGTGCCGAGTACGTGGCGGGAGCAGCCGACAGCGGCCGCGATGGCGTACTGATCCAGGCCCGCATCGAGGGCGCTGCGCAAGCGGCGGCCACGGCCCTCGTGCGCCTGACGGTGGCGCGGCAAGCGCTGTCGATCAAGCTGGGCACGGGCAGCCTGCTGCGCGAGTATTCAGCCAGCGTGCTGCAAAAGGACTTTGCCGTATTCGTATCCGACAGCGCCGGCAACGCCGTGCCCGGCGTCGCCATCACGGCCGCCGCCTGGCCCAGCCGCTATGCCAAGGGATACTATGTGTGGCAAGCGGACAAGCCCGAGTTCCCCGACACGGGCGTCTGGCGCCTGGCCCTGCCCAATTACAGCTGCGCCAACGAGGACGTCTTGCGCAATGGTATTTTTGATGCCGCCTACGATGGCAACGGCAATGGCGTGCTCGACCCGGGCATTCCCCTGACCGTCAGCGCCAGCGGCCTGAGCGACGCGCTGGGCATGGCCACCGTCACCGTCAGCTATCCGCGCAACTTCGGTTCCTGGGTGCGCATCGCATTGACTGTGCGGGGTACGGTGAGCGGCACGGAAGCGAGCGCCACGGCGGACTTCCCCTTACCCACCCTGGCCAGCGATTTCAGCGCCCGCCGCGTGGACCCGCCGGGACGCATCAGCCCTTATGGCAGCGGCCCCTGCGACAGTCCAGATTGAGGAGCAAGCATACCACTTGCCATTAAATCAAATTATTTGCAACATGGATAAGAAAACAGTCTTGCCACATGGAAATATTTTCGCTATGCTCATTTTTCCCGCCCAGGCCGCCACAAGCGGCCGGGCCTGCAGGAATACTTTGAGACAGGTTGCTTGCCAGACCACTATGCGAAAAAAGAATACTGTAGCCAGGACATCCAGCACCACCACCCGCGCCATACCCGGTGCCGATCGGCGCGTGACCTCGTATGACGTGGCCCTGCTGGCCGGCGTGTCGCAATCGGCCGTGTCGCGCTGCTTCAAGCCGGGCGCCAGCGTTTCGCCAGCCACCCACGCCAAGGTCATGCAGGCGGCCATCAGCCTCGACTACATCCCCAATGCAGCCGCGCGCAGCCTGATCACGCGCCGCTCGAACCTGGTGGCCGTCATCATTTCCAACCTGGCCAATCTGTACTATCCGCAAGTATTGTCCGACCTGAGCCAGCAAATCGCCCGCCAGGGCAAGCGTCTCCTGTTGTTTACCCTCGAGCGCGAAGCGGACATCGGCAAGGTCTTGGGCGATGTGTGGCAATACCAGGTCGATGGCGCCGTCGTGGCCGCCTGCCTGTCGGACGAGCAGATGGCTGAATTCGGCCGGCGCGACGTGCCGCTGGTGCTGTTCAACCGCAGCCCGCGCGAGCACGCCGTGCATGCCGTGCTGTGCGACCAGGCCGAAGCGGCGCGCCTGCTCGTCTCGCGCCTGGCCGAGGCGGGCCACCGCCAGTTCGCCATCATCGACGGTCCCGGCGACTCGGCCGTCGCGCAGGAGCGCAAGGCCGGCATGCTGGACCGTCTGCTGAGCCTGGGCTTGCCCGCGCCCATCGTCGTCAGCGGCAACTACGATTACGCCAGCGGCGGACGCGGCTTGCGCAAGGTCATCGACCGCCTGGGCCGCGTGCCGGACGCCGTCATTTGCGGCAACGACATCATGGCCATCGGCTGCCTGGACACGGCGCGGCATCAGATGGGCATCGAAGTGCCGCTGCAAATGTCGGTGGCCGGTTTCGACGCGCTGGAAGCATCGGGCTGGCTCAGCTACGACATCACCACCCTGCGCCAGCCAGTGCAAAAGATGGCTACGGACGCCGTCGCCATGCTGGGCGAACTGATGGAACGGCGCGGCGGCATCGCCGAACGGCGCCGCTATTGCTCGTATCTGGTGGAGGGAAGTACGGCCAGGCTGACCAGTGAACCGGCGTATATGGCGCAACGTCTCGGCATGATGGCCGCCGCTTAAAACAAAAAAAACCTCGCATCGCTGCGAGGTTTTTGGTTGTGGCATTGTCTGATCAACCGAAGATCTTGCCCTTGA
This sequence comes from Janthinobacterium sp. OK676, assembly GCF_900103595.1. NCBI lineage: Bacteria > Pseudomonadati > Pseudomonadota > Betaproteobacteria > Burkholderiales > Oxalobacteraceae > Janthinobacterium > Janthinobacterium sp. OK676. The sequence goes on along the minus strand of NZ_FNHA01000011.1, from coordinate 145,142 downwards.
GCATATTCAAACCCTGGCTGACGAGGTCATTGCCTTCCGGTACCTGACCGTCGGGGGTCAGCTTGTCGATCAGCTGGGGCAGCAAGGCTGCCAGGCCGCCCGAGGCCGCGTCCGGTGCGACGCCCGCTTTTTCCGCGATCTGGCTGATCGTGTCGCTACCGAGCGCATCCTTGATCTGTTCGCCGGAGACGGGCGCATTGGCGCCGGTGCCGATCCAGCTGGCCACCTGGTCGCCCAGGCCGCTTTCCTGGAATTTCTGCAGCAAGCCGGGCAAGCCGCCATGCTGGTTGACCAGGTCCATCACACTGGCCATCAATCCCGATGGGGCTTCCCCGTCAGCACTCTTGTTGCCCAAAGCGCTCATCGCCTGTCCTGCAAGTTGATCTAGCAAACTCATCGTATTCTCCTGAACGCTATCGATTGGTGCCGCATGACTGCGGCGTCCGGCATGAACGCAGACCATTCTGCGCCATGGAAATCATTATACTATGAATAATAAAAATGCTATAATTACAATCTCGAGGCGAACGCATGGATAACCCCACTGTCGAGGCATCCACCTCCATCATATTTAGTTCGGCCCAACTTGCAAGCGTAAATTGACAGTTTGCAAAAACGTGTAGAATTAATTTTCCACTTACTGAGGAGTATCAACACATGAACATCAATAAAGCGGTAGACAAGGCTTACGAAAAAAAGACGTTCAAGGAAATCGCTGATGCGCCCGTCGATGCGCTGCAAGGCGTGAGCGAGAAGGATGCGGAGCTGCTCAAGCAAGCGTTCAATATCAAGACCGTGCGCGATCTGGCAAACCTGAAATACTCGAAGTGGGCGCGGGCCATCGTCACCCTGGCCGATACGGAAGAATAATCCGGGCCATGCCTCAGGCATTCCCGTCAGCACAGCCCGCCCCAGTCGGCGGGCTTTTTCATTCCGGCCCGCTATCGGCTCGCAAGCCGATAGCGGCGCGGAGGCGCCATTGGCCACGCCGCTGACCCTGCCAGGCATCTGCTGGCCCCTGCAAGCGAGCATGGGCCACCTTGCCGTCACCACACAGCACATCACGGGCCACTTTCGCGCCGGCGCAGGCGAAGACGCCATCGTCGCGTGCGATCTGCTGCCAGCTGGAAAATTTCGCAATGGCGCGGCGCGCCACTGGTGCCGCACGCACCAGTGCTACTGGGGCACCCTGGCCGACGTGGCCGACCGACAGGCAACGGGGCAGATGCGTTGCCGCCAGCACGCCAGCCCCATGGGCTATGTGCTGTATCCAACGCTGTTCGACCCCAGCCAGTTTCACGCCACGACCTTGCGCCTTGGCACGGATGGCTTGCTGCAACTGCGCGCCAAGGCCAATGACGGCGGCGCCCTGCTGGCGCGCGACACGGCCGCGCTGGCCATCGATTGCCGCGCCCTGCCCGGCCTGTTCCCCACCGACGTCGTGCAACTGAACATCACGCCGCCCGCCGTCCAGGCGTTCACCGCCGCCTTGCAGGCGGGCACGCCGCTGGACTGCAGCGACTGCGCCCGCTGCGGCCATCCGCACCTGGACCTGGGCAGCTTTGCGCTGGCGCCGCACCGCCGCCATAGTTGCGGCCATTGCGGCCACGACGCCTCGCACAGCGCCACGCCCATCGTCTCGACACCGCTGTGGCGCTTGCACCAACGCTACGCGCAATGGTTCTGACACAATACTTCTGAAGGTGCGCCCGCCCACAGTCGGCCTGGTCGCTTGTGCGTAGACTGGCGCCATCACCACCACGAGGACGCTCCCATGCCACACACGCCACACCAGGATGAAGATGGCCAGCCAGGCGAGGACGGCGACTTGTCCGACCTGCTCAGCGAATTGCGCATCCTCTTGCCCGGCGCACAGACCTTGACGGCCTTTCTCTTCCTGCTGCCCTTCAATGGCGGCTTCGCGAAAATCGTGCAGGCGGAAAAGATCGTCTTCCTGGCTACCTTCTTCTTTTCCATGGCGAGCCTGGTGCTGCTCAGCGCCCCGGCCATCCAGCACCGCGTCATGCGCCCCCTGCAAGACCGCGAACGCTTCAAGCGCAATGCCGACCGCATCATGATGGCGGGCGCCCTGTCGTTGGCAATGGCGTTTATCCTGGGTACCAACCTCGTGATATCGGAAGTGTTCGGCCAGGCCGCCGGCATCGTCGCCTGCGCGCTGATCGGTGCACTCGTCATTTGCATGTGGTGGTGGCTGCCCCTGCATTGGAAGCGCAGGAAGAAGATTTGACCAGGCCGCATGCTTTTGCACTTCTTTTTGCGCTTACTTTTGCAAAATGGTGATCTTGCCGTCCGCTTCCAAGAACGCGCATTTCATGTCCTGCAAGGGACAATCGGCCTCGCGCAGCGCCTGCTCCACGTCGCCGCCGGCCACCCGGCATTTTTTGACGACATCATCGAAAATCTGGCCATCGCGGCCCAGCAGCACGGGCGTGCCGTCGACCAGCTCGGCGAACTTGCGGCTGCGCGAACTCAGCCATGCGATCAGCATGTTGAGGCAAATCAGGGTCAATGCCAGTATCAGGCCGGCGGGTACGGAGTCGTCGCCGCCGGACAGGGAATTCGATACGGCCTCGCTCAGCAGCATGACGACCAGCAAGTCGAACGGCGTGAATTGCCCCACCGTCCGCTTGCCCGTCATGCGCACCATCAGCAGCAAGGCAAGGTAGATGACGACGGCGCGCGCCACCAGTTCCCATACCGGCACATCCATATCGAACATGGCCATCCTCCCGACAGGTGATTGCCTTATTTATACGTCTTTTTGCTCCGGCATGGCCACACCGCTGGCCTGCTCCAGCAAGGTTACACGGAAAATCCCCACCAGCGGACGCAGGTTGACCTTGTGCCAGGCCAGCCACAAGGGCGTGCGATAGCTGAACCACGGCAGTGTGCGCACCACCACGCCGGCCGGCGCGTGCTGGCGCAGGCTGCGCTGTATCATGGCCATGCCCAGCCCGGCCGCCACCAGGCCCAGCGCCGTCAAAGGCTCCGTCGCTTCCATGCGGATATCGGGCGTAAAACCGGCGCGCGCGCAGGCGGCGATGAAGTTATCGTGCTTCAGCACGCTTTCCTTGTGCAGCACGGCTATCCACTCTTCGCCTGCCAGGTCCTCGGGCGTGAGGTCGGCCTTGGCCGCCAGCGGGTGCGTCTCCGGCAAGGCCAGCAGCATGGGGTCGCTCAGCACTTGCGCGCAATCGAGGTCCGGGTCGTCCGGCAGCGGCGGTTCGCACAGCAGCGCGATATCGAGGCTGCGCTGGCGCAAGCCCTCGATTTGCTCGGCCGAATGCAGGTGGTACAGGGCGATGTGCACCTGCGGCCGCGTGGCGCGCAAGGCGCGCAAGCCATCGGGCAAGACGCCCGCATGCATGGCGTTCTCGATATAGCCGATGCACAAGCCCCCTTCGTCGCCGCGCCCCAGGCGTTTCGCCAGCGCTTCCAGGCGATTCCCGTGCGTGATAAAAGCGCGCGCTTCGGCGAGGAAAGTGTGGCCGTCGCGCGTGAGACGGATGCGCTGGGCGCTGCGCTCGAACAATGTCAGGCCCAGCCTGTCTTCAAGCTGGGCGATTTGCCGGCTCAGCGGCGATTGGGAAATGTGCAGGCGCTCGGCGGCCCGCCCCACGTGTTCTTCCTCGGCGACGGCGATGAAGTATTGCAATTGGCGCATGTCCAGCATATCAGACCTTTCAGGACTCAAGTTGCGCAAATTATGTCTTGGACAGGCTTAACTTGTCCAGCTATTCTGTCTTCACTGATCCACACATTGAAGGAAAACATCATGAGTATCAAACACTTACTGACAGGCAAACTGGGTTTCGGTACGGCGCCGCTGGGCAATATGTTCCGCAACATTCCCGAAGGCGAAGCGCTGGCGACCGTCGACGCAGCCTGGGAATCGGGCATCCGCTATTTCGATACGGCCCCGTTCTACGGCGCCGGTCTGGCCGAGCTGCGCCTGGGCGCTGCCCTGAAGCGGCGCCGCCGCGACGATTACGTGCTGAGCACCAAGGTCGGCCGCCTGATCCTCGACGCACTGGAAGATCCGGCAAGCCGCGAACTGGGCGAAAAAGGGGGCTTGTTCGAATTTGGCCGCAAGAACAAAATCGTCGATGACTACTCGGCCGACGCCACCCTGCGCTCGGTCGAAGACAGTTTGAAACGCCTGGATACGGACCGCCTCGACATCGTCTGGGTACACGACATCGCCCAGGATTTCCATGGCGACAACTGGCTGGCCCAATTTGAAACGGCCCGCACAGGCGCCTTCCGCGTGCTGACCCGCTTGCGCGAAGAAGGCGTGATCAAGGCCTGGGGTGTGGGCGTGAACAAGGTGGAACCGCTGGAACTGACCCTGGAACTGGCCGAAACCCAGCCCGACGCCTTCCTGCTGGCGGGCCGCTACACCCTGCTCGACCATGAACGGGCGCTGCAGCGATTGATGCCTGCTGCGGCGAAACAGAACGTCGACATCGTCGTAGGCGGTCCCTACAGCTCGGGCATCCTGGCCGGCGGCGCGCATTTCGAATACCAGAAAGCCTCGCCCGAGATCATTGCCAAGGTGGAACGCATCAAGGCGATTGCCGCGCGCCACGGCGTCAGCGTGAAGGCGGCCGCCCTGCAATTCTCGCTGGCCAACCCTGCCGTGGCTGCCGTGATCCCCGGCGCCAGCCGTCCGGAACGCCTGGCCGAAGACCAGCAAGCATTGAACAGCGTCATCCCCGCCGCCTTCTGGCAAGACATGCGCGCCGGGCAGCTGGTGTCGCCATTCGCTCCGCTGCCCGGCAGCACTCTCTAATATAGACACAAGGAATTCACCATGGCCCGTACCACTACCTCGATCGACATCGCCGCCACCCCGGCGCAAGTGTGGCAACTGATCGGCGGCTTCAACTCGCTGCCCGACTGGCTGCCCTATATTCCCAGCAGCACGTTAAGCGACGGGGGCCGCATCCGCCACCTGGCCAACCCGGCCGGCGACGTCATCGTCGAGCAACTGGAAGCGTACGACAATGCGGCGCGCAGCTACAGCTATTCCATTCTGCTGGCGCCATTTCCCGCCACCGATTATTTGTCCACCCTGCAAGTGAGCGCGATTCCCGGCAGCGATGGGGCCCGCGTCACCTGGTCGGGCCGCTTCACGCCGGTGGGCGTGAGCGAGCAGGAAGTGACGGAGCTGTTCCACGGCATCTACGTGGCTGGACTGGAAGCGCTGCAGCAATCATTGACGAAGTAATAAGCCGCGAAGACCATTTCCGCCACAGCCAGCGTTTCTTCGCCTGCTCTGTGGCGGAATCGCGCAGATTCCGTGTTATCGTTAACAACAAGAGCAATCGCGGTTGTGTGCAGTGCAGCAGATTTCAGCTATCGCCCAGCAGAGCTTGCCCGAATCTTTTACAATGTTGTCTTTGGGCAGCTCTTATAGCCCGAAAATACGGGCCAGCCGTCGACTCTGGCGGCGCATTGCCGCTTCCGGCCGGGCCACAGCACGCCTCACCACCCTGTCATTCCTTACCCAGCTAACAAGAACATGCACGCATCCATAGACCCATTGATTCCGCGCGTCACCGCGCCTTTTGGCGCTGGTTATGCCGACCTGGCCCTGGCCATCGGCGGCCTCGCCATCGGCACGGGCGAATTCGCCTCCATGAGCATCCTGCCCGTGGTGGCCGACGACCTGGGCACGACCTTGCCGCAGATGAGCCACATGATCAGCGCCTACGCGCTGGGCGTGGTCATCGGCGCGCCCCTGATCACGATCTTCCTGGCCCGCATGCCGCGCCGGCTGATGCTGATGTGCCTGATGCTGATGTTCGCGGGCGGTAACCTGCTCAGCGCCATCGCCCCCAACTATGGCTTGCTGGTCGTCGCCCGCTTCATCGCCGGCATTCCGCACGGCGCCTATTTCGGCGTGGCAGCGCTGGTGGCGGCCGCCCTGGCCGAACCGGACAAGCGGGGCCAGGCCGTGGCCCGCGTCCTGATGGGCTTGACGGTGGCCAATATCTTCGGCGTGCCGCTGGCCACGTATATCGGCCAGACCCTGGGCTGGCGCTCGGCCTTTTTGCTCGTCGCCGCGCTGGGCTTGCTGACCATGCTGATGGTGCGCATCTTCGTGCCCATGGTCGCCGCCGGCGACTCGAGTCCACGCCGCGAACTGGGCGTGTTCCGCCGCCTGCAAGTGTGGCTGACCCTGCTGATGGTGGCCATCGGCTTCGGCGGCATGTTCGCCGTCTACACGTTTATTACGCCAACCTTGCTGGAAATCACGAAAGTGTCGCCCCTCGTCATTTCCATCCTGCTGGCCATCATCGGCGTCGGCATGACCGTGGGTAACCTGATCGGCGGCTGGCTGGCCGACCGTTCGCGCCTGTGGACGATCTTCGGCGTGCTGCTGTGGAACGTGGCCGCCCTGGCCGCGTTTACCTATACCAGCAGCAATGTCTGGCTGACGGCCATCAACCTGTTCGCCATCGGCGCCGGCATCGCCGTCGCTCCCGCCGTGCAGACGCGTTTGATGGACGTGGCCGGCGACGCGCAAACCGTGGCCGCCGCCCTCAACCATTCCGCCTTCAACATCGCCAACGCCCTGGGCGCCTGGGCCGGCGGCATCGCCATCGCCATGGGCATGGGCTTGCGCTCGACGGGCTGGGTCGGCGCCATGCTGGCCTGCGGCGGCATCGTCGTGCTCGGTATATCTGTGCTGGTGGAAAACCGCAGCCGGAATCTGGGCGGCGCGCAGCCGGCTTGATGCTTGCGTCATAGGGATGATAATTTTCTTTGCATAGTTATCATTTCCTATATCATGGATAAAGATCAGATCCCGCAATTCCTGTGTATCCGATTTCTTTACATGATGAAGCGTGCAAGCCATGAACAAAGCAATCATCGCCTGGTACAAATCTGAAAGCTGTCATCTGTGAAGGCAGCTACCATCTTCATTGACGAGGTTCTCGGACGAGCACAGCAAGGCATAACCGAGCCGTTTATTTGCCGAGGCGACGACGGAGCAATTTACTTTATCAAAGGCAAGGGAGCTGGTCGGCGAAGCCAGATTTGTGAGTGGGTTTCGGCGCAGCTGGCGACGGAATTTGGCCTTCCAATCGCGGAATATGCATTGGCCGAAGTAGCTGAGGAGCTCATTGAGGCAAATGCATTTCCAAATATTAGCCAACTCGGTAGTGGAATAGTCTTTGCGTCGAAAGAGCTTCCTCATCCACAAGAGCTGACAGCGATCACACGAGACCTTGTGCCAGATCAAGTGGCAAGCGATGTGTTGGTTTTCGACTGGTGGTTGCATAACGAAGATCGTCATTTAACTACACGCGGCGGCAATCCTAACCTGCTGTGGGACATGCAGAATTCAGCACTGGTCGTGATCGACCATAACCAAGCCTTTGACCGGTACTTCGACCCGCGCAACTTCCTGAAAACGCATGTGTTTTCGAGCAGGTGGAATAACATTTTTAGCGACCATTTTCAACGCGAACACTACGCAAGGAAGTTAGAGGCAATTTTGCCAAAATTAGCGGATATCCGTGCTAACATACCTGACTCTTGGTGGTATGTTGATGAGGGCGTCCCGGCAAATGTGACGTGGGATGAAATCGAAGCATGTCTGCAACGGTGCCGCCGAGAAGATTTTTGGAATACCCCATGAAAAAGTTCGCCTGCCAATACGCTCTTTTGCGATTTCGCCCGTTTGTCGAAACCGGAGAGTTTGCCAACGTCGGCATTGCGCTGATCGCACCCGAAGCGCGCTTCTTTGGCTTCCGCATACTAAAACGGTATGCCCGTATCACACAGTTTTTTCATCAGCTTGACCGTCAAATCTACTTGGATGGCCGCCAACTTTTTAAAGAGGAGATGGATCGCTTCGCTCTAGAGCTTCGGCGTCTGGCATTGGATGGACGAAAAATACAGCCTGACGTAGTACTCGCAAGAAATCTGTTTGCTGAAGTGGTTCGCCCACGGGAAGCCATGCTGCAGTTTGCCGATCAACGCGTCGTTATGGCGGAGGATCCAAAAGCCAAACTTCTGCAGCTATTTGATCACTATGTCGAACGCAACTTTGTCACCAAAGAATATCAAGAGCGCTTATTGGAAAACAATGTTCGCAAGCTCCTCTTCAACGCGCAAGTCGGAGCACGATATCAACGTGAAAAGGTTGGTACGGAAGATTTCGCCGTAAACTTCCCCTTTGTCGATATGGTTGAAGGCAAAGCTGAACGAGTGATCAAGCCGCTCTATCTTGCCCAAGGCGATAGCACCAAGATCCTTACACATGGCGGTCAATGGGTTGACAAAGTCCGGCGCCTACGCAAACGCAATGCATTACCACCAAAAGTGTTGTTCCCGGTCACTCAACCGGCAGCCAACACCAAGCCCTATCATGCATTCCAAGAAATTATGCAAGATTTGCTGGCGGAAAATGTACAGGTAGTGGCGGCGGACGATGAACGCCAAATTCTCAAGTTCGCTACGGACCGAAACTGACTATATCTGATCATAGTAGCGATCTTGAAGGTGGGAGTACCGTTCAAAGTGCCCGTGAATGGCCAGGGTCACTATCCGTAGCATACAGATTGACAGGCGCCCTACTCTGCGATGGCAAACGCCACCGCCGCCTCGCAATGAATGGCCGTGGTATTAAACAGCGGCAAGTCCACATCGCCCTGCTGGATCAGCAGCGGTATCTCCGTGCAGCCCAGAATCACGCCCTGCACACCTTGCAGCCGCAGTTTCTCGATGATGCCCAGGAAGATGTTCCGGCTGGCATCGGTAACAATATTCTGTACCAGTTCCGTGTAGATAATGTCGTGGACGACTTCCTGGTCCGCCGCATCGGGCGTCACCGTGGCGATGCCGCGCTGCTCCAGCGCATCGTGATAAAAGCGTCCCGTCATCGTTTGCTTGACGCCCAGCAAGCCGACCTTGCGTACGGCGGACTGCCGCACCCGCTTCGCCGTTTCCTCGACGATGCTGATGAAAGGCAAGCCGATCCGCGGCACGACGGCCGGTGCGAAACGGTGCGCGCCATTCGCGCACAGCAGGAAAAAATCCGCGCCCATGCCTTGCAGGCGCCGCCCTTCCTGGACAAGAAATTGCTCGATGGCGTGGGAATCGGCCTGCGCCGCGTGCGCAACGAAGTCGGCCTGATCCATGCTGACCAGCATGATGCGTGCGCTATGCGCGGGGCCGAGGCGCGCCACCAGCATCTCATTGAGCAAGCGATAGTATTCCAGGGTGGACGCCCAGCCGATGCCGCCGAGGAGCCCTATGGTTTTATGTTGCACGTTATGCCCGGCGAAATGAGTTGCGTAAATTATACGATGGCCAAGCCCGGCCATGCACTTGCCATCAAGCGTCCAGCCACAGAAACAAGGCCTTATCCGGCGTGGCGGACCGATGCCAGTTCGCTTTCAACTCCATCAGGAATCCTGCCAGATCGACGGGATTGACGTCCAGCCCAGCCCATGGCGCGGTTTGCGCCCACGCCACCGCGATATCGGCCAGGTCATCGGCCGCTATCCGGTCGAGCGCCTGCCCTATTGCAGTACTGAACACGTACATATAGCGCCCATGAATAGGCACGGGCCTGAGGAAAGGCGCCGTCGAGTGCGTCAGCAATTGCCCCAGCGACGCAAAATCCAGTTTCCCTGGCAAGGTGATGCCGGTGACGGGAAAGGAGTCGAAGGCATCCTGCCAGCTGGCACATGCGCGCATCTCGGATTCGGCACAGACAAAAATATCGATCTTCTTCATGGGACTGTCAGATGCCCTCCTGACGCGCCGGTCGCATCATGCCGGTTCGACGTCTCGCGGCTGTAGGCGCTCTCGAACGCGGCCAGGCTCTCCGCCTGCGCCCACAGGCTGGCGACATAGTGGAATTCATCCTCGAACGGCTGTTCGAAATCGGCCACGTCCATCGCGTATTCGCAATTGCGGCTCAGCATCGTCAGCCAGCCGGGATAGGCTAGCGCCGGGTACAAGCGGGTCAAGATGGCATCGAGCGACGACACGCTTTCGCGCCCTGCCAGATAAGCTGCGCGCAACTCGACAATGTATTTGCCAGCCAGAAATTGCTGATCGAGCCGCTGCGCGCCCCCGTAGCGCTCGATGATCACGTCGGCCAGCGGCAGCACCTCATCAATACCCCGGGCGCTGGCCAGCAGCACGACCTCGAGGTCGTCACCTTCCTGGTCCAGGCGCAAGCGCTCCACGGCCCAATCCACGCAGCGGTCCGCCGGGGCGAAACCCATCTGCAGCTGGAAAACGGCGAGTTCCAATTCTGTCAGTTGTTCCATGTCTTTCATTTTGCTGATGCCATCCTCACTCCGCCTGCAGCATCTTTTGCAGCACCGCATCAAGCTCGTAAAAATCCACAGGCTTGGTCAGGTGCAGATCGAAGCCCGCATCGGATGCCATCTGGCGGTCCTTGTCCTGGCCCCAGCCCGTGACGGCCACGAGGATGGCGTCCTGGCCGCAGGGTTCACTACGCAACAGCCGCGCCACGTCGTAGCCATTCATGTCCGGCAAGCCGATGTCGAGCAAGATGACTCGTGGCATGAAACTTTTTGCCGCCGCCATGCCGGCCGGGCCGTCGTAGGCCGTGCGCACTTCATAGCCGAGGATGTCGAGCGCCAGTGCCAGGCTTTCGGCCGCGTCGGCGCTGTCGTCGATGACCAGCACCTTGCCCTCGCGCGTGCCGGCCAGCAGGCGGCGGTTGGGCTCGGGCGGCGCTTGCAGCGGCACGGCGGGCAGCGGCAGGCGCAAGGTGAAGGTGCTGCCCAGCCCTACGCCATCGCTGTGCGCGCTGATGCTGCCGCCATGCAATTCAGCCAGGCCGCGCACCAGCGACAGGCCGATGCCCAGGCCTCCCTGTGCCCGCGACAGGGCCGGTTCCAGCTGCGAAAACATGTCGAACACCGTGTCCAGGTGCTCGGGCGCGATGCCGATGCCCGAATCGCGCACGGTAATGTGCACGTCGTTTTCCCTGCATGCCACTTCCAGCCCGACGACGCCGTTGGCGGGCGTGTACTTGACGGCGTTGGTCAGCAGGTTGGCGATCATTTGCCCCAGGCGCGTGGCATCGGCGTCGAGCCAGATGGCTTGCGGCCATTGCTCCACGTGCACCGCGTGGCCCGATTGCGCGGCCAGCTCCGCCACGCTGTGCAGGGCCGCTTCCACCACGGGGGCCAGCTCCACGCTGGCGCGGCGCAGTTCCAGGCGTCCCTGCGTGATGCGCGACACTTCCATCAAGTCGTCGACCAGGTGCGTCATGTGCGCCACTTGCCGGCCCAGCACGTCGCGCGCCCAGCGCAGCTGCGGGTCGTCCAGCTGCGCCAGGCGCAACACTTCCAGCACGTTGCGCATGGGCGCCAGCGGATTGCGCAGCTCGTGCGCCAGGGTGGCCAGGAACGCGTCCTTGCGCCGGTCGGCGGCCGCCAGCTGTTCGTTGAGTTCGCCCGCCTCCTTGCGCGCCAGCTGCAGCTGCTGCTCGTATTTGCGCCGGTCGCTGGCGACAAAGACGGCGATCTCGTCATAACGCACGCCCTCGTGCACGCGGCGCACGGCGTTGAACAGCATAGGAATGGACTGCCCCTGGCGCTGGCGCATGTCGAGCAGGATTTCCGACACGCTGCCCTGCACCTGCATCAAGGGCAGCCAGTGCGTCTGGTGGAATACGCGACCGCCGATGGTCAGCAAGTCCTGCAGTTTCTTTTTCCCCAGCACTTCCGCGGCAGCATAGCCGAGCCAGCCGCAAAAGGTGGCGTTCGCCTGCACGATGGTGCCGTCGGCCGTGCACAGCAGCAAGCCGCAGGCCGCGTGCTGGAACAAGGTATTGGTATCAGGCAAGGAAGGCATCGTGTCGCGCATTACAGGTGCAAGCTGTCGAGAAAGCGGCGGATGGCGCGGTAGCTGGTGTCGGGCACACTCATGTGCGGGCAATGGCCGACATTCTCGACCACGTGCAGGCTGCTGCGCGGCAGCATCTCGCGCAAGTACTCGCCCACGGACGGCGGCGCGATGAAGTCGTCGCTGCATTGCACGATCAGGGCTGGCGTGCTGTTGCGCGGCAAGACGGCGCGGTGATCGGATAAGAACGTGGCTTGCGCGAAATGCCGGGCGATGGCCGGATCCGTGCGACAAAAACTGTTCACCAGCTCGTCTCCCAGCGCCGGCTGCCCGGGCGCCCCCATGATGGCAGGCGCCATGCCGGCGGACCAGCCCAGGTAATTGGCGTCCATGGCATCGAGCAAGTCGTCGATATCGGCACGGCTGAAGCCGCCCCGGTAGCCGGCCGCCGCATCGTCGACATAGCACGGCGACGGCGCCAGCATGACTTGCGCGGCGAACAAGTCCGGCTCGGCGATCGTGGCCAGCAAGGCGCTCATGGCGCTGACGGAATGGCCGACGCAAATGACGGGACCGCCACCGACGGCATGGATGACCCGGCGCAAATCGGCGCCATGCGCATCGAGCCGCGCATAGCGATCGAAATCATAGGCGCCGAGGTCGGAAGCGCCGCTGCCGACCAGGTCGAACAGCACGGTGCGATAGTGGGGACGAAACAGCGGTTCCAGATAGCGCCACATGGTTTGATCGCAGCCAAAGCCATGCATGAACACCATGGTGGCAGCCGCGTCCGCCGTCGACGCACCGCTGCGTTCGCTCACGCGGACATTGTTCCGATCTTCTATGTGCATACTGCTTCAGCCTTGAATATTTCCATGTGGAATGTAAATTAACTTCTTGCTAGCATCTTAACATGCGCTATTTGACTCTGGACAACACCAATGGCGCTGGACAAACGCCACGCCACGGCGGATAATGAGAACGATTCCCATTATCATAATACCAGGCTTGTGCCTGGTTCTTACTGTGCGCCGACAGGGCGTACGCTGGCGGCAACAAGCCGGTTTCATGTTGAAGGTTTGTACCGCATGCGCGCTTTCTGGACTGTCATACACCGCTGGGCCGGCCTGACCATCGCCCTCTTCCTCATCGTTGCGGGCCTCACGGGCGCCGTCACGTCGTGGGACCACGAACTGGACGAATGGCTGAACGCCGACATCATGAAAACGCCGGGCCGCGGCCCCCTGCAGCCGCCGTTCGTCCTGGCGCAAAAAGTGGCCGCCGCCGACCCGCGCGTGGAAGTCAATTACATGACCCTGGGCCTGGAAGAAGGCCATGCGGCCGCCTTCATGGTGCGTCCGCTCACCGATCCGGCCACGAACAAGCCGTTCGTGCTCGACTACAACACCGTCTACATCGATCCCGTCACGGCGCGCATCACGGGCACGCGCGATTCGACGGCCATTTCCCTGTCGCGCCGCAGCCTGATGCCGTTCTTGCGCCACCTGCACTACAGCCTGCACGTGCCCGCCTTCTGGGGCACGGACCGCTGGGGCTACTGGCTGATGGGCACGGTGGCCCTCATCTGGCTGCTCGACAGCATGGTGGCGTTCTATCTGACCACGCCGCGCCGCTTGCGTCTGCGGGCACACGACGAGGCGCCGCGCCACCGCGACGCCGCCAGCTGGTGGCAGCGGTGGAAACCGTCATGGGTCGTGCGCTGGGCGGCCGGTGGCTACAAGCTCAACTTCGATCTGCACCGCGCGGGCGGCCTGTGGGTGTGGGCCATCATCATCGTCGTCGCGTTCACGTCGTTTTCGTTGAACCTGTACCGCGAAGTGTTCTATCCCGTCATGTCGCTCGTCTCCACCACCACGCCGGGTCCGTACGAAACGCAGACGCCGGCGCCGTACGGCACGTATATCACGCCAGCGATCGGCTTCGAGCAAGCCGCGGCCATCGCAAAAAAGCAAGCCGTACAGCGTGGCATCACGGCCCCCATCGGCGGCATTTATTATGGCGGAAATTACTCGTTTTATAACGTCTCGTTTTTTGATCCGGCCGATGAATTCGGCGCGGCCGGCATGGCTTTGTCGAACCTCTACGTCGACGGCATGGACGGCAGCATCATCGGCCAGCACAAGCCATGGGAAGGCACGGCGGCCGACGTCTTCGTGCAACTGCAATTCCCCTTGCACTCGGGCCGCATCCTCGGCCTGCCGGGGCGCATTCTGATGTCCTTCATGGGCGTGATGGTGGCGATGCTGTCGGTGACGGGTATCGTTATCTGGGAAAGAAAACGTCGTGCGCGCCGGCTGCAGGCGCATAAATTGAAGACCGTGGGCACCCAATCATAACGCTACGGCGTTAATTCCCCGGCTTTGCCCCCTGCCGCAGACTGGCGCGTGCCGCCGCCAATCGTTCCAGTGCCAATTGATGGGCCTTTTCCAGCGCCTCGCTGGCCGGCACCCCGATATCGGGCGTCACGCCAATGCCTTCCCAATTGCTTTTGCTGATCGGATTGATGGCGCGCCCGTTCGGGATGAAGACGGCAAAATGCGGACCCAGTTCACGCATGCGGCCGGGATTGGCGCCGCCGCCAGTCATCTCGCCCACCAAGGTCGCGCGCTTAAGCTGCTGCAGGTTGTAGCTGAATTCTTCCGCGCCGGAGAAAGTACGCGGCCCCGTCAACACGTAGACGGGCTTGTGCTGGCCGTAGCGCTTGCCCGGCACACCGGTATCGGTCCAAAACTGCTCCGTGCGCTTGCCTTCACGCCAATACAGATCATTCAAATGGGTACGCTGATCGAACAGATAGCTGCTCAGGAAGGCAACGCCGGCCGGGTCGCCACCGCCGTTAGATCGCATATCGAATATCAGCGCATCGCTGTCTGCCAGCCGGGTCATCGCCTCGGCAATCGCGGGCGCCGCGTCCTTGAGGCGGAAGAATCCTTGCAAGTCCAGGTAGCCGACATTGCCAGCGAGGGTCTCGACCCTGGCGACGCCATAGCCGCGCGCGGCCATCTGCCGGCGCATCTCGTCCTGTTGTTCCGGCGACGTGGCCGCGTTGTGCGGCAGCAGGGTATCGCTGGCAGTCACGCGCAAGTGCTTGTCTTGGCCGAAAGTGTGCAAGTCGGCAGTCAACACGTTGGCAAAGACCTTCGCATCGGTGATGCCGTCATAGCCGCCATCGCGCTGCCTGGCGCGCAGCGCCGCATTGATCCTCACTGCCACCTCTGGAAACACATAGTAATCAGTAAGCTGTTGGCGCAAGGTGTCAACCAGTTGCCCCCGCAACGCGGCATCGAGAACGGGCGCTTCCGCCTGCACAGTCCCGCATGACATGGCAAAAGCGAGCAAGGCTGCTGCGGCTGAACGGGACAGTGGGATGGCAGCTCCGAAGGATGTGTGTGAGCCGATTCTACCGTAAAGCGCTGCGCCATATTGCCCTGCATCACGGCCCGTCCCGCTCCCGCCTCACCAGCGCCAGCAAGCTGTCGCCCCGGCTGCCGTCGCAGCAGACGGCCACGCCGTCCGTGAAGTCTAGCGCCGTCAAGCGCGTCAGGACGCTGCCGGGCGGCATTTCCAGCGCCAGCCTGGCGCCCCGTTCCCACGCCAGGCGCACGGTACTGCTCCACTGCACGCGCTGCGCCATGTTGGCGGCCAGGCTGTCGCGGATGCGGGCCGGGTCGAACAGCGCGCGCGCCGCGCTGCTGCTCAGATAGACGAGCGGTGGCCGACGCACGACGACACCATCGAAGGCGGCGGCCATGTCGCGCGCGGCAGCTTCCATCAACGGGCAATGCGACGGCACGCTGACGGCCAGGCGCTTGGCCTTGCTGGCGCCATGCGCGAGGGCCAGCGCCATCACGGCGTGCAAGGCGGGCTCGCTGCCGGCGATGGCGATCTGGCGCGGCGCGTTCAGGTTGGCGATATACACGGGCGTGGCAGCGCCATGCACCCGGGCCAGCAAGGGTTCCAGCTGCGCCAGGTCCAGGCCGATGATGACCGCCATGCCGTAACCGGTGGGATACGCCTCTTCCATCAACTGGCCGCGCCGCGCCACGAGGCGCACGGCGTCGCAAAAATCGAGCGCGCCGGCGACGACGGCCGCCGCATACTCGCCGATGGAAAAGCCGGCCACCATGTCGGGCCGCGCGCCGCGCGCGGCCAGCGAACGGGCCATGGCCACGCCCGCGATCAGCAGACACAGTTGCACGGCCCGCGTCGAGGCCAGCGCGTCAGCCGTGTCCAGCGCCAAGGGATCGTGGCCCAGCACTTCAGCCGCTTCGGCCAGGGCCGCCGCCACGGCAGCATCATCGGGCAACGCATGCAGCATGCCCGGCGTCTGGGCGCCCTGGCCCGGAAAGGTAAATAACACGCTCATGCCAGCTCCCAAGGCGTGGCCGTCAGCACGGGTCCGCGATCCGTTTTCAGCAAGACCCGGCCCCGCCCCGCCGCCCACTCGGCATACGCAAAGCCGCCCAGGCCCGTGTCGATCTGCAGGTCCAGCCGGCACGCCGTGACGGTCGCCGCGATGGCGCGCAGGGTGTCGGCCTGGGCGGCGTCCGGCGGCGCGCCTATGCGCAGCACGAGATCGAGGTCGCTGTCGGCGCGCAGCACGGGCAAGCCGCTGGCCAGCGCGAAACCCACGCCGCCGGTCGGTCCCCAGGCCCAGCCCGTGGCGTCGAGCAGCGGCGCCACTTGCCGCAGCGCGTCCAGTGCTGCGCAGGCAAAACCAGGCCCCGGCGCGTGCACCAGCATTTCCGGCGTCACGCGGCGCACGACGGCGGCGGCATCCACTTCGCACGCATGCCGCTCGCTGCGCAGCATGCCCCGCAGGCCAACGGGGATGCGCCCGGGCGCCGTGCTGGCGCGCCGCACCACCAGGGGTGCATCCTGCAGCCAGGCATAGTCCAGCCAGGCGGGCAAGGATGCGCCGTCCGGCAGGCCGGACACCCACAGCAAATCATGCGCGCGCCAGGTGTACATCAGGCCACCACCGCCTTGACGGCGAAGAACAGCAACGATGGCCCCAGCAGGCAGCCCAGGCCCGTGTGAAACGTGGCCACCAGCGCGCCATACGGCACCAGTTTGCGGTCGGTGGCGGCAAGGCCGGCCGATACGCCGCTGACGGTGCCGGCCAGGCCGCCGAAGACCATCGCCGAGCGCGGCGTTTTCAGGCGCAGAAAGCGCGCCGCGGCGGGCGTGCCCACCATCACCAGGATGGCCTTGATGAGGCCCGCCGCAATGCTCAGGGCCATGACATCGGAACTGGCGCCGATGGCCGCGCCCGTGACGGGGCCGACGATGTAGGTGACGGCGCCGGCGCCGATGGTGGTCATGCTGACGGCGTCCGAATAGCCAAATGCATACGCGATGCCCGCGCCGACGAGAAACGGCAGCACGACGCCCAGCATCAGCGCCACGACGCCGATCAGGCCAGCCTTGCGTGCCTCCGTCGCCTGCACTTCGAAGGCCGTGGCGACGATGGCAAAGTCGCGCAGCATGGCGCCGCCCATCAGGCCGATGCCGCCGAACAGCGACAGATCGGCCAGTCCCTTGTGGCCGCCGCTATGCACGCCGCCCCAGTAAGCAAGCCCCAGGCCGATGACGATGGCGATGGCCGAGCCGTGCACGCGGCCCAGGGTCAGATACTTCGACAGCGCCACGGACAGCAGCATGATCAGGCCGACAAAGGCGAATGCCGTCACCAGGCCATTGTGGATGGCGGCTTTTTCAAATATCTCAAGCATGACGGTGCTCCTTGATCAGCATCGGGTCGGCTTCGGCGGCGGCGACGGCAGCCGGGCTTTCCATGCGATTAATGGCGGAAATCACGGCGCCGCAGACAAGCACGGAACCGATGGCGGCCAGCACGGCCACCGGCCCGCCACGCAGGGCCGCCACCACGTCCTGCTGCGCGGCCATCGCCACCACCACGGGAATATACATGGCGCCCCAGTATTCAACGCCCCGCTCCGTCATCGGCGGCAGCCAGGCGCGCCGCTGCATGTAGAGCCGGGCGCAAATCAGCAGCAGCATGGCGATGCCCACGCCGCCCACGTTGGTCTTGACGCCCATCAGCTGGCCGAGCAGGTCGCCCAGGAAGATGCCGAGCAAATGGCACAGGGCCAGCAGTGCGGTTCCGTAAATGATCATGATTTGTCTCCGTTATAGGAATGGAATGACTTTAAGTCTTCTCTTTCGTTTCACCTACCACTGCTGCCCCAGCACCTCCCTGACTTTTGCCGACGCCTGGCGGTGCGGCGCGCCCAGGCGGCTGGACAGGCCGCGCTCCGGATCGGCGCGGATGTCGGCCAGGGCCGCCCGCAGGCTGGCCGCGACGGCGGCCGTGTCCTGCGCCGATGGCGCGTCAGGCTGCGCCACTTGCAAGGTTTGCCACAGCAGGCCCAGGGTGGCGTAGTTGCCAATGTCGTAGGCCATCGGCGCGATGCTGGCGGCCAGCGCTTCGAGCGCTTCCACCGTGCGCAGGGTGATGCGGGCGGCCGACGCCTTGCCCATCGCATGCACCATCACGTGCGGATCGTCGAGCGCGATCAGGCGGTTTGCCTGGTAGCCGTGCGCAAGGAAGGCGCCCGACATGGCCTTGCCGACGATCAGGCCGATCACGGGATGGCCGGCCAGGCGCGCCTCGGCGTAAGCGCCTGCCGCGCCGGCCAGCGCCTGGTGGATGCCGTACGCTTCTTCGCGCCGGCCGTACGCCTGGCTGGCCACGTCGATGACGGCGACGATGGGCCGTTTCACGGCCAGCGAGTGGTCTTCAAGCACCACCTGCTGCACGGCGCGCGCCAGCTGCCATGCCTCGACCAGGCCGACTTCGCCCGAGCGTGCTCGCGTAAAACGGTTGTCCGGGTCGGGCAGCACGGCAAGGTAGCGCGCAGTTTCTCCCGCCAGCGGCGCGTCGACCACGCGCACGGCAGACGGGTAATCAGGCAGCGGCGCGGCATGCTGTGTCAGTGCCGCGAGCCAGACGGCGCCCCGGCTCGTATCGGTGATGGCGTTCATGCCGCAACTCCTTTGCTGTAGATGGCGCGCACGGCTTGCGGCGTGGCTTGCGGGCCGGCGTCCACTTGCGCCAAGCGGGCGAGAAAATCGTCGGCCTGGCTGCTGCGGTGCTGTGCCGGCACGCCGCGCGCGAACAATTCGGCGACGGTGGCGCGCATCTGCGCCGTGTCGTCTTCCACGTAGGCGTCGGCCAGGCCGCTGTGGAAGCGCTGCTCGCCGCCCGTCAGGCTCCAGATGAACGGTTTGTTGCGCGAGTCGAATTCGTCCACGCCCGCCTCCTGCTCGATGACGGCCGGGCCGTTGAGGCCCAGGCGCGCCTCGCGCGTGACGACCAGATAGCTGCACAGGCCCGCCGCGATCGACATGCCGCCGTAGCAGCCGACGGTGCCGGCCGTGATCCCGATCACGGGCTGGTAGCGGCGCAAGTCGACGATGGCCGCATGGATATCGGCGATGGCCGCCAGACCCAGGTTGGCTTCCTGCAGGCGCACGCCGCCCGTTTCGAACAGGATCACGGCGCGCGTCGGCACGCCGTTGCGGTTGTCGCGCGCCGCCAGTTCCAGCGCGCCGGCGATCTTCGCGCCGCCCACTTCGCCCATGCTGCCGCCCTGGTAGGCGCCCTCGATGGCCAGCACGACGGCCGGCTGGCCGCCGAACAGGCCCTTGGCCACCACCACGCCGTCGTCCGCCTGGGCCGTCACGCCTTGCTGCGGCAGCCAGGGCGACGCGATGCCGCAGAACGGGTCGAGCAGTTCGCGCATGCTGCCCGCATCCAGCAGGGCCTTGGCCCGGCTGCGCGCGCCCCGTTCGATGAAGCTGTCGCGCTCGAGTAATTGCTGCAGTGTGCTCATGCCGTCCTCCCCGCTTGCAATGCTTCGTAGGCTTGCTCGATGCGCATGCGCACCACGCCCGGCGTGGCGCCGCAATCATTGATGACGATGCGCGCCGCCGGCAGCGGCTCGCCGCCGAATACGCGCTGCAACAGCGCGTCCCACACGGCGCCCTTGCCATCGACGCAGGTGTTGACGACGATGCGGGTCACGCCATCGCTGCCTGGCTGCAGCAGCACTTCCAGGTCGCCCGAGCCGACGACGCCAGCCAGCGCGCGCCCTGATGCCGGCTGGCCGGCCGGGAATGTATAGTCACGCGTTTCCATGCGCTTCTCCTTGTGTCAATCGGTCGAGGAACAGGGTCGCGGCCAGCAGATCGGCCGCGCCGCCCGGCGAGACGCCGCGCGCCAGCGCCACCGCTTCCAGCGCCAGCAGCGCCTCGGTACCGGCGGCAGTGGCCACGCCGCCGGCGGCCAGCACCCGCGCCGCACCCGTTTGCAGTGCCAGCAAGGCCGGCTCGCCGCCGCGCGACAGCACGCAGGTATCGTCCAGCCGGCTGACGATCGCCAGCAAGGCGTTCAGGCGCGCCGTCGTCTCGTTGTCGCCGCGCGCCCGCGAGGCGTGCAAGGCGGGCAATCCGGCACCCGTCACCAGGGGAAAGCCGGCGCGGGCCTGGCCCCGCGCGCCGTCGACCTGATACTGGCGGCAGGCCAGCTCGCCCTTGTTGCCGGTGGCGCCAGGCGCGCCGCGGTCGTGCAAACGGGCCAGCGCACCAGCCCGCGCCGCCACGGCTGTTGGTACCAGCGACGCGCCGCGCGCGCCCTGATGCGCCGCCGCCGTCACCAGGAGGCCCAGCGCCCAGATGGCGCCACGGTGCGTGTTCACGCCGCCCGTCGCTGCCAGCATCAGCGCCTCGCCGTCGCGGCCGATGGCGCCGATGCGCTGGCGCAGCAGGTCGTCATCTTCACTGCGCGCGCCGGCGTCGGCCATGGCGGCAAACACGGGCTCCAGCACACAGGCCGAATGGCACATCAGGGCCCAGTTCAAGTCCGTGTGCGCGCCACGGCTGCGCAAATCGACCAGGCCCGGTTTCGGCGTCAAGGTCACTTCATCGAGCAGCGCCTGCAGCACTTGCCGTCCCAACGCGGCGCAGCGTTCCCGCACCGGCGTCATCGTCATCATTGTGCTCATTGCAATCATTACCAGCTCCTGAATTTGGCGGGTGGTTGATACAGGCCGTCCGACCATTCGACCAGGTCGGCGATGCTTTTCGCGGCCAGCAGCGAGCGGTTCGCCGCGCCGCGCTGCACGCCGATGTCCTCGGGCAGCGCGATCAGGCCGTCGGCGCGCAATTTGGCCGTCGTCTTCGGGTCGTGGCGCAGGCCGATGGGCGTCACGCCGGCGACCGCCGCCAGCATGGCCTTGCGCTCGTCGAGCGACCGGGCCTTGTACAGGTAGGCGATGCCCTCTTCCGTCAGCACGTGGGTGACGTCGTCGCCATAGATCATCACGGGCGCCAGCGGCATGCCGCTGGCCTGCCCCACGGCCACGGCATCGAGCGATTCGACGATGGTCGGCTGGCCGCCATCCTGGAACGTTTCGACCATCTGCACCACCAGCTTCTTGCCGCGCGCGAGCGGATCGTCCGTCTCGATCAGGTCCAGCCAGGCCGGCGTCGGATGGCGCCGGCCATGCGGGTCGTGCCCCATGTTCGGCGCGCCGCCAAAGCCGGCCAGCCGGCCATTCGTCACGGTGGACGAGTTACCTACGCCATCCATCTGCAAGGTGGCGCCGATGAACAGGTCGACCGCGTACTGGCCGGCCAGCTGGCACAGGGCGCGGTTCGAGCGCATGGAGCCGTCGCGGCCCGTGAAGAACACGTCGGGCCGGGCGGCTGCATAGCCTTCCATGCCCAGTTCCGCGCCGAAGCAGTGCACGCTCTCGACCCAGCCCGTCTCGATGGCCGGTATCAGGGTGGGATGCGGGTTGAGCACCCAGTTGCGGCAAATCTTGCCCTTCAAGCCCAATTGTTCACCATACGTGGGCAGAATCAGCTCGATGGCGGCCGTATTGAAACCGATGCCGTGATTGAGCGACTGCACCTGGTGTTTTTCATACACGCCGCGGATCGCCATCATGGCCATCAGCACGTGCACGGGCTTGATCACGCGCGGGTCGCGGGTGAACAAGGGTTCGATGAAAAACGGTTTGTCGGACTGCACGACGAAATCGATCCACGAGCCGGGCACGTCGACCCTGGGTAAATCGCTGACGTCGTCGACGATCTGATTGACCTGGGCGATGACGATGCCGTCGCGGAAGGCGGCCGATTCCACCAAAGTGGGCGTATCCTCGGTGCTGGGGCCCGTGTACAGATTGCCCTGGCGGTCGGCCATGTAGCCGGCCACCATGACGACGTTGGGCGTGAGGTCGACGAACAGGCGCGCATACAGTTCGATATAGGTGTGGATGGCGCCCACTTCGAGCAAGCCATCCTGCAGGAACTGGGCGATGCGCAAGCTTTGCGTGCCGGCAAATGAGAAATCGAGCTTGCGGGCGATGCCCCGCTCGAACAGGTCCAGATGCTCGGGCAAGCTGACGCTGGGCATGATCAGGTGCAGATGATGGATCTTGTCAGGGTTGACCTGCGTCAGCATGCGGGCGAGGAAATCGGCCTGCTTCTGGTTATTGCCTTCGAGGACGACGCGGTCGCCCGGCGCCAGCAGGGCTTCGAGCACGGCGACCATGTCGCCCTGCTGCAGCACGGGGCCGCTCGCGTACTGGCGCACGGCTTCCAGGCGGCGGCGCTTCTCGGTGCGCCGCGTGTCCCATTGTTTTTGCCGCTGCGCTGGCGCTGCTGTGGCGGTTGACATCTTGCCTCCGAATTGAGCTATCGAACCCTGACGATAGAGCCAAAACGGAGACGCGACAATCAACCTGTTACCATGTTCATTACCCTGAAGTTAATGAACTCCCTTGAAAGAGGCTAACCATGGCCATCAATGAAGAAATCACCTTGAAAAAACTCGAGGTTTTTCTCAGCTTTATGGAATTGAACAATCTGGCGCGGGTGGCCGACGCGCTGGGCCAGAGCACGGTCAGCGTGCACCGCGCCCTGCACTCGCTGGAAGACGGCTTGCGCTGCCCCCTGTTCAAGCGCGAGGGCCGCAGCCTGATCCCCCTGCATGCGGCCTACACCTTTGCCGAATCGGCGCGGCGCGCGCTGGCCGAGTGCGAGGAAGGCGTGCGCAAGGTGCGCGAAATGTCGGGCATCAACCCCGTGCGCCTGAAGATCGGCTCGCTGTATTCCTTGACCCTGCACTGCATCCCGCAGCTGGTGATCGCCCTGAAACTGCGCCGGCCCGGCCTCGACATCGACCTGACCCTGGGCTCGAACCGCGAACTGCTGCAAAGCCTGGCCGACGGCAGGCTGGACGCCATCATCGTCGGCGTGCAGGAAGAAGAACAGCACCCGGGATTGGTCGCCGTGCCCCTGTTCCAGGACGACGTCTACCTGGCCGCGCCGCTAGCCTCGCCCTATGCGGGCGCCGCCTCGGTGGACTTGCAGCAGCTGCGCAATGACAAATTCGTCACCCTCAACGAGGGGTTCGTCACCTCGCAAAGCTTCAACCACGCGTTCGACCTGGCAGGCTTCGTGCCCGACACGGCCATGCGGGTGGGCGACATCTTCTCGCTGATCAACCTGGTCAGCGGCGGCATCGGCTACAGCCTGCTGCCGGGCCGCGTGCGCGCCTTCAGTTCGCGCATCGAACTGCTGCCTCTCGACGCGCGCTACGGCTCGCACCAGCAAATCACCCTGCTGATGCTGAGCAGCCGCGAGCGCGACCCGAATTTGCTGGCGCTGGCGGCGGAGTGCCGGTTGTATGGACGGCGCGAACCTGCTGGCGCATGATTACCCTTAACCCTGAAAGGACTGGGGTCGGACCCTGAGGGTCCGACCCCGGAACTTGCTTTTGGGGTGAGCTTACACCGCGCTATCCCAAGGCGCCGACAAGCGCACGGCGCAGTTGATGAGGCCCACCATCGAATACGTCTGCGGAAAATTGCCCCACATCTCGCCCGTCACGGGATGCGTATCCTCCGACAGCAAACCCAGGTGGTTGCGCGCCAGCAGCATGGTTTCGAAGATCTTGCGCGCTTCGTCCTTCCTGCCGATGCGGGCCAGGGCGTCGATGCGCCAGAAGGTGCAGATGTTGAAGGCCGTTTCCGGTTTGCCGAAGTCGTCGGGCGCTTCGTAGCGGCGCATGTAGGGGCCGTCGCACAGCGAGGCTTCCAGCGCGTCGACGGTGGCGATGAAACGGGGGTCCATGGGGTCGATGAAGTTGACTTCCGCCATCAGCAGCACGGAGGCGTCGAGGTCGCGCCCGCCCAGGCTTTCCGCGAAGGCCTGGCGTTCCTCGCTCCACGCTTCGCGCAGCAGGCGTTCACGGATCAGCACGGCGCGGCTGTTCCAATGCTCGGCGCGGTCCGGCAAGCCCAGTGTATGGGCGACCTTGGCCAGGCGGTCGCAGGCGGCCCAGCTCATCAGCATGGACGAGGTGTGGACCCTGGCCCGCGTGCGCAGCTCCCACATGCCCGCGTCCGGTTCCGCGTGCAATTTGAAAGCCTGGTCGCCCACGGCTTCCAGTGCGGCGAACTCGGCTTTTCCGCCCCGGTGGAACAATCGATGGTCGAGGAAAGCCTGCGCCGCACCCAGGACGATGTTGCCATAGACGTCGTGCTGGAAATGTTCCTGCGCCTGGTTGCCCACGCGCACGGGGCCATTGCCGCGGTAGCCGGGCAAGTGCTCGAGCATGGATTCGGGCAACTGCTCTTCCAGGCCGATGCCGTACAGGGGCTGGATGTGGCCGCCTTTCGAGCGGGCGACGATATTCGTCAGCCAGCGCAAATATTCTTCCATCGTGCCCACTTCGGACAAACTATTGAGTGCGCGCACGACAAAGAAGGCGTCGCGCAGCCAGCAGTAGCGGTAATCCCAGTTGCGGCTGCTGCCGGGCGCTTCCGGGATGCTCGTCGTCATGGCGGCGATGATGGCGCCCGTATCCTCATATAAAGACAGTTTTAATGTAATGGCCGCGCGGATGACCACGTCCTGCCATTCCAGCGGCACGGCCAGGCGGCGCGTGTAGGTGCGCCAGTAGTTGATGGTTTCCTTTTCGAAGATGCGCGCCGTCTCGTCGATGCCGCCGGCCAAGGTTTCATCGGGACCCAGCAGGAAGTTGGCCGTGCCGCCCAGCACGAAATACGTTTCGCTCAGCACATAGTTGAGCGAAACATCGGTATTCAGGCGCAAGGTCTGTTCCGGCCCCACGTAGCGGATGTGGTGGCTGCCCTGCGTGACCTGCGGCGCCAGCTTGCCCCAGTCGTAGCGGGGGCGCAGGCGCACGCGGATGCGCACGGCGTGGTCGAGCGGACGCACGCGGCGGATCAGCATCAGCGGGCGGAACATGCGGTCGCGGCTGAGGAAGCGGGGCGCGAAGTCCGTGATTTCCACGCCGCGCCCATCCTTGTCGTACAGCCGCGTGCGCAGCACGGCCGTGTTCGGTTCATAGAACTGTTCGCTGCGGGCAAAATTCTCGATGTCGATGGCCCACACGCTGCCGTTTTCCGTGTCGTCCAGCAAGGTATTGAAGACGGGGTCGCCATCGAAACGGGGCAGGCAGGACCAGACGACCTGCCCCGCCTGGTCGATCAGGGCGCTGAAGGCGCAATTGCCCACCACGCCGCAATTGAGCGACGCTTGCGCCGGTGGCGCACTGGCGGCGGGCGCGTTGGCGCCGCTGGGGGTGTCATACGATGTCGTCATCGGCTACTCCTTGAACGGGGATACGGACGCGGCCAGCAATACGGTGCGCAAGACGTCCGGGCTGGCCAGGCGCAGGCTGGCGGCGCTGGGGCCGCTGCCCACTTTCACGCCCTGCCCCCCAATTTGTTGAACATAGGCAAAGCCTGCCTCGTCGGTGGTATCGTCGCCCGCGAACACGGGCCGGCGTCCCTTGAACGGCGCCTCGGCCATGAAGGCGGCGATGGCGCCGCCCTTGTCCGTGGCGGCCGGCTTGGCTTCCAGAACCATTTTGCCATGCAACAGCAAAAGACCGGGGCACGCTTGCACGGCCACCGTCATTTCCTGCAGGCACAGCTGCTCCAGTTCCGGCGCGAGACGGTAATGCAGGGCCACGGCGCCGCGCTTGTGTTCCACCAGCAAGCCGGGGTACCTCGCCGCCAGCGCGCGGGCATGGGCCAGCACGAGCGATACGTCGGGCGTGGCCGCCACATGCCGCGTGCCATCGGCGCCGCGCCGCTCCACGCCGTGCACGCCGGCCACGGGCAGGATCAGGGGCGCCAGCATGGCGTCGATCTGCGCCACGGGGCGGCCGGAAACGAGGGCCAGCGCGCCGCCATGCCAGCGCGCCAGCAGCATCAGCGCGTCGACCACGCCCGCTTCCAGGCGCACGCCGTCGGGCGTGGGCGCCAGGTCAACGAGGGTGCCGTCGAAGTCGAAGAAGACGGCGCTGCCGGGCGTACTCAGCAGTTGCAGCAAGGCTGCGCTATCGTCAGGAATCTCCGCCATCAGATCCCCTTGCGCCGCTTGATGCGGCTGTGGGCGTCGATCTTGGTCATGACCTTGTCGCGCTGGCGCAGACGGGCCGCATCGAGCAGCATGCGCCCGGCCCAGCGGTAGACATTGAAATGTTTCACGCGGGCCCGCATGCTCTTCATGCGCTCGCGCTGTTCCACAGGCGGCATCACGAGGGCGCGGTACAGGGCTTCGGCGCCCTGCTCGATGTGATACGGATTGATGATCAGCGCTTCGTGCAGCTCGCGCGCGGCGCCCGTGAACTGACTCAGCACCAGCACGCCCAGCTCGTCGTCGCGCGCGGCGATGAATTCCTTGGCCACCAGGTTCATGCCGTCATGCAAGCTCGTCACCATGCACACTTCGGAGGCGCGGAAATAGCGCTGCAAGTCGTCCTGTCCATGGTGTTCGGCTTTGAGCAGGATGGGCACGTAGTTGCCGCCGCCGAAGCGGCGGTTGATGCGCTCGACCATCTTGCGCACCCTGGCGTCGAAACTCTGGTATTCGTCGAGCGACGCGCGGCTGGGGGCGGCGATTTGCACGAAGGTAAAGTTGCCGACCATGCCGGGCTGCTGTTCCAGCATGCGCTCGACGGCCTGGAAGCGCTCGACGATGCCTTTCGTATAGTCGAGGCGGTCCACGCCGATGCCCAGCAAGTGGTCGGGCGCCACGCCCAGCTCGCTGCGGATTTGCGCGCGGCACGTGGCCACGTCGGGCTGGTCCGGCTTGTCTTCCGGCCAGGCGATGGAAATCGGGTAATCCTCGACCTGCGTCATCTCGCCGCCATAGGAAATGGTCGACGCTTCCGGCTCGATGCGCGTTTCCAGGTAGCGATCCACCGTTTCGAGGAAATTCTTGCGGTGGAACGGCGTGTGGAAGCCGAGGATCGTACTGCCCAGCAAGCCGTCGAGGATTTCTTCGCGCCAGGGGCAAATGCCGAACGATTCCGAGTTTGGCCAGGGGATATGCCAGAAAGTAATAATCGTCGCCTTCGGCAAGGCTTCGCGCACCATGCGCGGCAGCAAGGCGAAATGGTAATCCTGCACTAGCACGACGGGGTTGTCCGTCTTCGCCTCGGCGATCACGGCATCGGCAAAGCGGCGGTTGACTTTCACATACTGTTCCCAGTCGGACGAGCGGAACACGGGGCGCACGTGGGCGATATGGCACAGCGGCCACATGCCTTCATTGGCGAAGCCATAATAATAGCCCTGCTCTTCCTCTTCCGTCAGCCACACGCGGCGCAAGGTATAGCTGGGATTGTCCGGCGGCACGGGCACGTGGTCGAATTTATCCACCGTCTCGCGGTCGGCGGAACCGGCCCCATGCGCGATCCACGTGCCGGAGCACGCCCGCATCACCGCTTCCACGGCCGTCACCAGGCCGCTGGCGGGACGCTGCACCGCAACACCGGTCTCCGTTTTGGTGTGGATGTACGGCTCGCGGTTCGACACCACGAGCACCTGGTCGCCGGACAGGTCCGCTTCCAGCAGGGCGCGCAGCTTGTCCGGCGTCCAGTCGGCCGACCAGCCGTTATCGCCCTGGCGTTCCAGATGGTATTCCTGCAGCAATTCGCGCAAGTCGCCGATCAGCGGCTGCATTTCCGGCGGCGGCGCGGGCGCGGCGGCCGGTGCGGCGGCGGCAACGGCGGGATTGTTCTTCGACAGCAATTCACCGCGCAGGATGTCCTTGACGGCCGCCAGCCAGCCGCGCCAGCTCAGGTGGGCCACGAACACGGTCATCAGGGAAATCAGTACGGCCAGCACGGCCAGGAAGGCAAAGATGAAGCGCTTGGTATCGGTATTGCGGCGTTCGACAAAGCTCATGTCCTGCACCAGCACCAGACGGCCCAGCTGGGACGCATCCTGCATCACGGGCGTTTCACTGATGTGGACTTGCCCTTGCGGCAATTGCGCCAGGGATTTGTACAGGCCGCCCGTGGGAGGCGTGCTCCAGCAGCCGATCGAGGCCGGGTACTCGAGCGAGTGGTACAGCAAATGGCCCGCGTTGTCGCAAAAGCCGATGGCGATCAGGCGTTCGTCGCGCGTCGCGCCCTGGAACAGTTCGCCGATGCGCGTGGCGTCCTGGGCGGGCAGATATTCGGTCAGCGAGGGTCGGAGAGTGCCAGCAAGCAATTCAGCCCGGCTGTCGAGGTCGCGCACGTACCAGCGCAGGGTGATGTTGTCGAGCAGGGGTACCACAATATAGGCAAACAATCCCAGCACCAGGGCCAGCGGCAGGATGAAGCGCAAGGACATTCGGAGTGATCGTACTATCATCGTTTTCCTTTGCAAAAACAAAAAGCATGGCAAGTATGACTATGTTTCCACTGCGGCGACGCCCGTTTGATTTCCGTATTGAAACGTCAACGTGACATGGCGCAGCGCAGCAATTTCATCCAGTATCCACCTTGACGCAGGTCTTATCCGTTCGGCAACGCACGCCCCCGTTACGTCATCTGCCCGTAAAATACCCGCTTCCGACATCCATCTCACCAATCTCAAGGAGTTTTCGCCTATGGATCTCAGCACGTTCCACTCGCTGATGGGAGGCCCGCTGCGCTCGGCGCTGACCGTGCTCGTTTCCGCCCTGCTCGTCAGCGTGGTCGCCATCGGCGTGCACCGGGCCGGCATCAGCCTGCTCAAAAGACTGGCCAATGGCCGCCCGTTCACCACCAACGCCACGCGCGTGGCCTTTCGCGCCAGCCAGCTGTGCGTGGTCGTCTTCGGCTTGCGCATGGTGCTGGCCGGCGCGCCCGACGACACGCCGGGCTTGCTGGCCATGTCGCACCTGGCCAGCGTGGCGCTGATCATCGCGCTGACCTGGCTGGCCATGCAGTGCATCCAGGCCTTATCCATCACGATTTCCGAAATCAATCCCGTCGACGTGGCCGACAACCTGCGCGCGCGCCGCCTGATCACCCAGGCCCGCGTGCTCACGCGCAGCGCGCACGCCATCGTCGTCGTCCTGGGACTGGCCTTCGTGCTGCTGACCCTGCCCGGCGCGCGGCAGATCGGCGCCAGCCTGCTGGCCTCGGCCGGCGTGGCCGGTCTCGTGGCCGGTATCGCCGCCCGTCCCGTGCTCGGCAATTTCATCGCGGGCCTGCAAATCGCGTTCTCCCAACCGATCCGCATCGACGACGTGCTGATCGTCAATGGCGAATGGGGCAAGGTCGAGGAAATCAAGGGCACGTACGTGGTCGTGCGCGTGTGGGACGAGCGCCGCCTGATCGTGCCGCTGCAGTGGTTCATTGAAAACCCGTTCGAAAACTGGACCCACAGTTCCTCGACCCTGCTGGGCACGGTGTTCCTGTGGCTCGATTTCAGCATTCCGCTCGAGCCCCTGCGCGCGGAACTGACGCGCATCTGCGAAGCGGCGCCCCAATGGGATGGCCGCGTCTGCACGGTGCAGGCGACGGATTCGAACGAGCGGGCCGTGCGCGTGCGCTTCCTGATCAGCGCGGCAGATTCGGGCCTGGCCTTCGAGCTGCGCTGCCTCGTGCGCGAACAGATGCTGGCCTTTATCACGGCCCACTATCCGCACGGCCTGCCCCGCCTGCGCTCCACGCACGACCCGATCGAGCTGCATGCGATGCAGGCGCAGAACGACAGTGTGTCGCTGTACAAGGCCGCGAACAAGGCGTAAAAAGCCCTGCGGCGCGCTGCCCTGGCCCGCGCGCCGCTAGAATAAGGCGGATGAACACCACCGCCTGGTTCATCCTGATCGGCTGCCTGATGCTGGCGCGCGGCCTGGGCGCCGACGGCATCGCGCGCCTGCCCTTGACTTCGGCCATGGCTTACCTGGGCGTGGGCCTGCTGCTGGGCCCCATGTTCCTCGGCCTGTTTTCGTTCGACCTGGTGCAGCAGGCGCCCCTGCTGGAAACCCTGACGGAAATCGCCGTCCTCATCTCCCTGTTTTCCGCCGGCGTCAAGATGCCCGTGCCCTTCAGCCTGGCCCGCTGGCTGCCGCCGCTGCGCCTGGCGTGGCTGTCGATGGCCATCTCCGTGGCCCTGGTGGCGGCCTTTGCGTGCCTGGTGCTGGGTTTGCCCCTGGGCGCGGGCATACTGCTGGGCGCCATCCTCGCCCCCACCGACCCCGTGCTGGCCACCGACGTGCAGCTGCGCCATGCGGGCGACAGCGAGCAATTGCGCTTCACCCTGACCAGCGAGGCGGGCATGAACGATGGCAGCGGCTTTCCTTTCGTCATGCTGGGCCTGGGCTTGCTGGGCCTGCACGAGCTGGGGCCGCATGGCGCCACCTGGCTGTGGCGCGATCTGGTCTGGGCCAGCGCGGGCGCCATCGCCCTCGGTGTGGCTGGCGGCGCGCTGCTGGCCTGGCTGGGCTGGCAGGTGCGCGCGAAGGAACCGAAACACGCGATGCTGGACGACCTGGCGGCCCTGGGCTTGATCGCCCTCGTGTATGGCGTGGCCACGTGGCTGCACGCGTGGGGGTTTCTGGCCGTGTTCTTCGCCGGCGTGGCCTTGCGCCAGACGGAACTGCGGCTGGCCGGCGCGCCGAAAGACCGGCAAGGCTTGCTGCAGGCCGACGACACCCATGCCGTGTCCGCCGCCAAGCCGCACGACAGCGACGTGCCGCTGACCGTCAGCGGCGAATCGCTCGTCTTCAAGGAACACCTGGAACGGCTGTCCGAACTGACCCTCGTGCTGCTGCTGGGCGGCGCCGTCACGGCCGCCGCCTGGAGCTGGCAGGCGTGGAGCGTGGCGCTGTTCCTGCTGCTGGTGGCGCGTCCGGCCAGCGTGATGCTCGGCTTGCTGGCTTCCGGCACCAGCGTGCGCCTGCGGGGGCTGGCCGCGTGGTTCGGCGTGCGCGGCATCGGCTCGCTGTACTACCTCAGCTATGCCATCGCGCATGGCTTGCCGCGCGGCCTGGCGCGCGAACTGGCCGACATCACCCTCGTCGTCGTCATCCTCTCCATCGTCGCGCACGGCCTGACGGTCAAACCGCTGCTGGAACGCTACTGGCGCAAATAGCACAGGCGATCACCCATTGTCATTGCTTAGTAGCAAAGTTTTGTCAATCGCCCCTATGGCGGGCGGAAATATTGTTAAGATAATTAAAAATGGCAAAAGAGAGAAGCAATGAAACGAAGAAGCGTGCTGGGACTGGGCGTCTCGATGGCCCTGCTGCAAACGGGCTGCGCCACCGATCCGGCCAGGCTGGCGTGGGAAACGACATTTGACGGCTTCATGCGCGATGGCCTTGCGCGTACGGAAACGCCGGGCATGAGCGTGGCCGTGGTGCGCGGCGAGCAAACGATTTTCGCGCGCGGCTATGGCTGGGCCGACATCCAGGCCGGCAAGAAGGCCGATGCCGACACGGTGTTCCATGTCGCCTCCGTCAGCAAGCTCGTCACCGCCACGGCCGTCATGATGTTGCTGGAACAGGGCGCTTTCCAGCTCGACGACAAGGTGGCGGCCTACCTGGACTTCCCGTTCATGCATCCGAAGTTTCCCGACGTGCCCATCACCTTTCGCCATTTGCTCAATCACACTTCGGGTATTTCCGACGCCGTGTACGACAAGACGACGACATTTGCCGTGCAAGGCGACCCGCGATTGCCGCTGCGCGACTTCGTCAAGGGCTATCTGTCGCGCGGCGGCGCCTGGTACGACGCGGACGTGTCATTTGCGGCCCGGCCCGGCACGGAATGGCGCTACAGCAATGTCGGCATCGCCCTGCTCGGCTATCTGGTGGGCCGCTTGAACCCCGATGGCCTGGACGCCTACACCCAGGAACACCTGTTCGAACCGCTGGGCATGGACAATACGGCCTGGAAGCTGG
The DNA here is from genome assembly GCF_900103595.1 of Janthinobacterium sp. OK676. NCBI lineage: Bacteria > Pseudomonadati > Pseudomonadota > Betaproteobacteria > Burkholderiales > Oxalobacteraceae > Janthinobacterium > Janthinobacterium sp. OK676. The sequence continues at coordinate 113,012 of NZ_FNHA01000011.1, read as the reverse complement.
CCGGCCTGCCGCGCCGCGCCGTCGTCGCCCAGCCCTATGCGCACAAGGAGCCGGGCCTGCAGGTGCTGCCGTCCGTCGGCTATCCGGACTGGCCGGCCGGCCTGCTGCGCAGCTCGGCGCATGATTTCGCCCGCTTCCTCGCCATCTTCAGCAATGGCGGCCGGGTCGACGGCCACCGCTACCTGCAAGACTCCACCCTGCAGTCATTTTTCGCCCCGCAAGCGGCCCCCGTCGTGCCTGCCGATTCGTCCGTGCGCCAGGCCCTCGTGTGGCTGCTGCGCGACGTCGACGGCAAGGCGCTGGCCACGCACAGCGGCGGCGACCCGGGCGCCGCATCCGTCGTCTGCGTCGACCGCGCCAGCAAGACGGCCGTGCTGGCCTTTGCCAACGTCAGCGCCGACAAGGAGTTTCGTTCATTCCAGAAAGAAGTCGTGCTGCGCCTGCTGGCCCATGGCGGCAGCGGCGCGCAAGCGCGCTAGGCATGCGCCTTGTGTGAGCGGGCGCACGGTGGCGCCCAGGCAAGAAAGTATGCTGTGCTGGTCAGATTTGACGCTCAACGAGGAGACCGGCATGACGAACCGCATCGGCAACAAGGACGTGGCGCAGCAGCGCAGCAAGAGTGAAAAAGCCCGCATCAAGGCACAGAACATCGCCAATGAGGCGGTCAAGCGGGCCGAGGCCAGGGCCAAGTACCGCAATGCCATCAAGGGCCAGCCGGGTCAGCCGGGTCAGCCCACGCCAGCAAGCTAGGCGCCGAACCAGCCGCGCAGTTTCTCGGCGGCCCGTTCCTTGACCTCGGCCGTGATGTAGGTGGCGACCGTGGCGACGGCCGCCGCCAGCACGGCCAGGTCATCCGCATAGCCGACCACGGGCGTGATGTCGGGAATCGCATCGATGGGCGAAATGAAATAGCCGAGCGCGCCATAGATGGCCGTCTTGGCCCACAGCGGCGTATTCGGCTGCTGCGCCGCGTAGTACAGCCACAGGGCTTTCTCGATGACTTCGCGTCCCGCCTTCTTGGCGAACTTGACGACCTTGTCCCAGAAGCTGTCATCCGTGTATTTCTTTTCATACTGCTTGTCGGCCTGGGGGGCGTGGTCTTCTTCCAGATTCTTTTTTCTGCCAAACATCTGCTGCTCCTGTCTGCCGCGCACGGCGTTACGAATGCGCACCTTAGCATAACGGCGCGGCAGGTGCGCGGCGTGCAAGGTACCTTATATCCATGGAAATATCCGCCACCACCACGGCCCGCGCCGCCGGCCTGCGCTACACGGGCGACCATCAGAGCGGCATCGCCCGATCGGGCAAGCCCGGCAAGTTCCGCTACCGCGACGGGGATGGCCAAGTCCTGCGCGACGCCGCCACCCTGGCGCGCATCAAGGCGCTGGCCATACCGCCAGCCTGGACGGACGTGTGGATCTGCCCGCACGCGAACGGCCATTTGCAGGCGACGGGACGCGACGCGCGGGGCCGCAAGCAATACCGCTACCATGCGCGCTGGCGCCAGGTGCGCGACGAAGTGAAATATGAGCGCATGCTCAGCTTTGGCCGCGCCCTGCCCGTCATCCGCGCCGCCGTCGCGCGCGGCATGCAGCTGCCCGGCTTGCCCCGTGAAAAAGTGCTGGCCACCATCGTGCACCTGCTGGAATTGACGATGATGCGCATCGGCAACGAAGAATACGCGCGCACGAACAAATCGTTCGGCCTGACCACCCTGCGCACGCGTCACGTACAGGTTGACGGCAGCGCCGTCGCTTTCCACTTCAAGGGCAAGAGCGGCGTGCGCCACGATATCCGCCTGAGCGACCGGCGCCTGGCCAGGGTGCTGCAGCGCATGCGCGAACTGCCGGGCCAGGAACTGTTTCAATATGTCGATGCGGATGGCGCGCGCCACGGCGTCGATTCGGGCGACGTCAACGATTACCTGCGCGAAGTGACGGGGGAAGACTACACGGCCAAGGATTTCCGCACCTGGTCCGGCACCTTGCTGGCCGCGCTGGCCTTGCAGGCGTTCGAACAGGTCGATTCCGATGCGCAAGCGAAGAAAAACATCGTGCAGGCGATCGAGTCCGTGGCCAAGAAGCTGGGCAACACGCCGACGATCTGCCGCAAGTGCTATGTGCACCCGGCCGTGCTGGAATCGTATCTCGATGGCAGTTTATTGGAAGGCATGCGCGAGCGGGCGCGGCAGCAGATGCAGGACGATTTGCAGGCGCTGGCGCCGGAGGAAGCGGCCGTGCTGGCCTTGCTGCAGCAGCGGCTGCAGGGTGCGGTCAAGCCCGGCGTTCCGGCTGGCAGTGTGCCGACAGCGTGAGGGCATCGCTGCCGCAGACGGGCAAGGCGCCATGGCCCACTTCGCGCGCCACGGGCGCCGGCGCCGCATCGTCCGTCTGCGCCTCGCCCGTATTGATCAAGGTGGCCGCCAGGGTCGAGAACGTAAACAGGCAGATCAGCAGGAACGGCTTGTTCAAATGGCTGGGCTTGGCTTGCTTGGACATCGCATACTCCGTCGGACTGGTTGGCTGTTGCAGCATGGACACCATCATCACGTGTTTCCGCAAGGCATACAATCAGACAGTTTCGACAAGACGGGTAGGACAGCGCTGACAACCTCAGCCATACGCCCCTGTGTCGGAAAATTTGACACCGGCTCCTGCCCGCGTCCGCCAAGCCCTTGTTTTTGAAGAATAAATTATACAGGAACGTTTCCTGCTTGCCCCCTTGCCTGGGCACGCTTGGCGTCAGTCTATGGGGGAACGATCATGAGTTTTATCAAACGAGCGCTGCTGGCGCTGCTGCTGTGCGCCACGTCCGCCGCGCACGCCGCCAGCATCGGCTACACGGCAACATCGCTGGGCGGCACGCAGTGGCGCTACGACTATACGGTCAGCAACACCACGCTGGCCATGCCCATCGAGGAATTCACCGTGTTCTTCAGCGTGGGCCAGTACGCCAATCTGCACAGCGTCTCCACGCTACCGGACTGGGACGTGCTGCTGGTGCAGCCCGACCCCGCCATTCCCGCCAGCGGCTACCTCGACGCGTTGGCGCTGGTCGGCGGCATCGGCCCCGGCGGTACGGCCACGGCCTTTTCCCTCACCTTCGATTACCTGGGCGCGGGCAGCCCCGGCGCCCAGCCGTTTTCCATTATCGACCCCGTCTCCTTCATCGAAATTGAAGCGGGCATCACGCAGCCGTCCGCCGTCGCCCTGCCCTCCACCCCATGGCTGCTGCTGGCGGGCGTGCTGGCCATGGCCTGCCTGCGGCGCCGGCAGCTGGCGGGCGCCGCGCTGGCCACAGGGCTGGCACTGAGCCTGTGCGCCTGCGGCGGACCGGACGATCCCATGCAGCCGGCCGCGCCGAAGGTCATGCTGGCCGCCGCAGTGACCGCCACGCAGGCCGCCGGCGATCTCGAAGTCACCTCGCTGGAAAAAGTGGCCGAGCAGCGCGTCAACCGCACGGCCTGGGACTACACCTACCGCGTGCACATCCGCAACAATGGCAGCGACACGGCCGGCAATGTGCAAGCCGTGCTGGCCAGCGTGCCAGCTGGCAGCACCATCATCGATGGCGAGGTGCTGGCCGGCAGCATCGGCGCGGGCGCCACCGTCACGCCCACCGATACCATCACCCTGCGCATCGAGCGCAGCGTCGCCTTCCAGAGCGCAGGTCTGATGTGGACCTTCAGCACCAGTACCGGCATCGCCCTCGACCCCGTGCGGCCCGCGCAAGTGGTCGTGCTGCCGCTCGCCGGACTGGGCTTTCCCGACGGCGCCGACAGCGTCAAGGCCAGCGGCGCCGTCACGGACGTGCTGCTGCAGGACGGCAGCCTGCGCTTTTCCACGCCCGGCGACACGGGCGTGGACCAGCACGCGCAATTTTCCCTCAGCAAGGGCGGCAAGATCACGACCCTGGACCTGCTGATCCAGACGGAATTGCCCACGGCCGTGGAAACCTATGTGGAACCGAACGACGACGGCAGCGTGCCGACCACGGCGCCCGTGCTGGCCATCACGGGACTGGGGCCGAACAACCGCCTGCAGCCGGGCGCCCTGGGCTTCCGCCTCGTCGATGCCGCCCCCATGGCCTTGCAGGACGACAGCGACGGCTTGCTGTCCGCCCCGAATGGCGTGGCCATCAGCCTGAAGTCCTACTGGACGTTCGATGCGGCCAGCGGCACTTTCAGCATCAGTCCCGTGTCCATGCAGCAACTGCTGGCACCCTTGCCCAACGGCAGCTATGAGCTGAACCTCAATTTCGTCTCGCAGGATGGCGAATTCACGGCCAGCTATGCCTTGATCGTCATCAAGTCCGGCATCGTGCTGCAAGGGCAGCTGCGCACGCCGGCGGGCGGCAATGCCACGGGGCTGGCCGGCAAGAAGATGTTATTGGCCGGCTACAACCACCACCAGCGCCAGGTGGCCGTGGTCGATGCCACGGGCGCCTTCCACTTCGATGGCGTGCTGCCCGATACCTACCAGCTGACCTTGAACGACCTGGTCCACCCGAACGTGGTCAGCGTCAGCGCCGTCGTCTTCGAGAACAGCAGCAACGTCAATGTCGACATCGTCTATCCGTATGCGGCAAGCCTGACCCTGCGCGCCGGCGCGCAGACCTATGCGGCCGGCAGCGTCACCCAGGATGGCGCCAGGCCGCCCGCGCGCGCGGTGGCCGCCAGCCCCCGCGCCGCAGGCGAGGCCACGCCGCAGGATGACGTGGACAGCAAGACCTTCACGGCCACGGCGGCGGCGCAAAACCAGACCATCACCTCGCCCATCGCCTTCACCGTGCCCAAGGGCACGAAAAACGTGGGCGTCAAAATCACCGTCAGCACGGCCGAGTATCCCACCTACACGACGGCGCAAAGCCAGTACAACGATACGTGGTCGTACGCCGTGACCGGGTTGCCTGGCGTCAGCCTGGCCGCCGCGGGCGCCGTCAACCAGACGCATTACACGCAAGGCAGCATCGTCAGGACGGAGTGCGTCGACGTCAGCAAGCAAACCAAGGACGGGGCTTTGAACCTGGGCGGCAACGTCAGCGCCACGAATATCGGCGACAGCGCCCTGGCCACCGTGACGACGGTGGAACTGAGCCTCGCGTGCAAGGGATTGAAGGTGACGCTGGCGAAGTTCAGCTCGCCGAACCAGGCCGCCCACCCCGTGCTGCAGCCGATCAAGCTGACGGGCAATTTGGCGGGGCCGTATGTATCCGTGTCGCAAGGAACGGCGACGGCCACGCACACCGTGCCGCTGGAATTGCACTATACCCCGGCAACGGCAACGATTACGGAAGTCAATATCGGCATCTCGTCGGGCGGCGGCGATCCCGCCTTCAGCACGGAGAATTTATTGTCCCAGACCAATACCAAGACTGCCGGCGCGGTGAAATTTCCCGGCCTGGTGCTGCCCGCCTTTGCCGGCGCCAAGCTCGACAAGAAGGCCGTCGTCACGGTGCGCCTGAAGGGCAGCGTCGACAATGTCGACGCCAGCTCCGACCCGGCCGAAGGGGGGCAAGTGGAATTCAAGGGCGACACGGCCCACATTCCCCTGTACCTGGCCAATGACGAGGCGGCGCTGGCGGCGCGGCGCTACGGCACGCGCGACCCTGGCGGCGATTCGTGGGCCACGCGCCTGGCCATCGCCTGGCTGGCGGGCAAGGCTTACCGTTTCGACGACATCAGCGGCCAGCACGTGACGCAGACGGCAACGGGCCGCTCCATCCTCGGCCACAGCGGCCACAGCGACGGTCAGCAGATCGACTTGCGCTACGCGGACGGCGCGGGCGGCTACACGGACGCGCTGGGCGGCCAGAACGATGGCGCCGCCATTCACAAGCTGATCAGCGACGCGAAGGCGGAAGTGGCGGCCAATGCCGCGCAAAAGCCGAAGCTGGCAAGCCTGCAGGCGTGGATAGCGGCGAACCGGGCCATGCTGGCCCAGGAAGCGGCACAAGCCGGCACGCGCGTCATCTACATCGGCCCCAGCTTCGTCAAGCTGGCCCTCGTCGACGGGCGTTTTTCCGCCGCGCCGGCCGACAAGATACCCGGCGCCGGCGCCTGGACCAAGCCGGCCAAAGTGCACATCGAGGCGGGACACCTGAGCCACTGGCACATCAGCCTCACGGCCCATCCTTAAGCAGGGTCAGGCGGGCAGATCGGACAGTTCCAGCTCCGAAAACCCCGCCCGCCGCCGCGCTTCCAGATTGAACGGGCCGCGCAAAGTGGGCGCTTCGTAGCGCAGCGCCAGCTCGGCATAGGTGGCGCGCAATTCCAGTCCCCGTTGATCGCACAGGTAGCCATACCAGCGGTTGCCGATTTCCACGTGCCCCACTTCATCGCGCAAGATGATGTCGAGGATGGCGGCGGCGGCCATGTCGCCCGCCTGCGCCAGCTTGGCGCGCAGCGGCGGAATCGCGTCGAGGCCCCGCGCTTCCAGGGTGCGCGGCACGAGCGCCATGCGCGCCAGCACGTCGCCGCGCGTCTTGTCGACCATTTCCCACAGGCTGTCGTGGCCGGGGAAGTCGCCATACGTGTGGCCCAGCACCTGCAGGTGCGCCTGCAGCATGGCAAAGTGCGTCGCTTCCTCCTTGGCCACGCGCAGCCAGTCCGTGTAGTAGTCAAACGGCAAGTCCGGGAAGCGCCACAGCGCGTCGAGCGCCAGATTCATCGCATTGAATTCGATGTGCGCGAGCGCGTGCACGAGCATGGCGCGCCCTTCCGGCGTGATCATCGAGCGCCGCCCGACCAGGCGCGGCGGCACCAGTTCCGGCCGCTCGGGACGGCCCGGCACGGGGCCGGTCGGCGCCAAAGGCGCTTGCGCATCGAGCGCAAGCTGCGCTTCGGCCATGGCCGCCACCATCGCCACCTTGGTTGCCGGGTCCGGTTCGAGCAGGCAGGCCAGCGCATATGCGCGCAGCTCTCGTGGCGGCGTGGAGGTCAGTGGAGGTGGATGCATGGGACTGCTTTCTGGCGCGTTTTTTCAATGAGGGGCGCAGTGTATCAAATTGCCTGCCCCAGCAGCCAGTCGAACAAGGCTTGCACTCTTGCCGGCAGCGCGGCACGCCCGCTGTGCACGAGGTAATACGCCTGCGGGCTGGCCAAGGCAAAGCCGCCAAACGGCAGGATCAGCTGGCCGCTGTCCAGCCACGGCTGCACCAGCTGGCGCCGGCCCATGGCCACGCCCGCGTGGTGGATGGCCGCCTGCGCGCACAGGTCGGCGCGGTCGAAACGCAGGCTGCGCGCGGGCAAACTCGCCTCCGCCGCCTGCCCGTCCAGCCACAGCCGCCACTCGGCATCGGGCGCGCAGGCGGGCCAGGCCAGGGTGTCGTGCAGCACCGTCGCATCGCGCAAGTCGTGCGGCATATCCAGCAAGCCGTGATCGCGCGCATAATCGGGACTGCACACGGGCGCCAGCCATTCGCCCATCAGCTTGCGCGATGCCAGGCCGGGAAAGCTGCCGTCGCCGTAATGCAAGGCCAGGTCGGCCTGGCCGGCGCGAAAGTCCACGCTATCATTGCCCACGCGCAAATCGATCGACACGTCCGGATACTGCGCCGTAAAACCTGCCAGGCGCGGCACCAGCCAGCATTGGGCGATGGACGGGCGCGCATGCACGGTGATGCTGCCCGTGAGCGCATCGCCGCCGGCCAGCGCCGCATGCAAGCCATCCCAGCCGATTTGCAGCGCGGCGAAGATGCGCTCGCCGTCGGCCGTCAGCTTTACCTGCCGTGTCAGGCGCTCGAACAGGCGCAGGCCCAGACCCGCTTCCAGCCGCGCGATGCGGTGGCTGACGGCGCTGGGCGTGAGCGCCAGTTCCTGCGCGGCCAGCGCGAAACTGGCATGGCGCGCCGCCACGAGAAAGGTGTGCAGGTTGGCGAACTGGCTGGCCGTCAGCGTGGCCATGCGCGGCGCGCCGGGCGGCATCAAACGGCCCCGGACGCCAGCAGCGCGCGGCCGCGCGCCACGTAGGCCGCCATTTCCGCCTCGGGAACCATGCTGCCGCCCGTGCCCCACACCAGGTGCGTGGCCGTTTCCAGGTGCGGCTGATACTGCGGCGCGGCCAGCACGGCGGGAATGCCCGCGAAACCGGCCACGGCGGACGGTTCCAGGCGCAGCTGCTCCGTCTGCTCCAGCAGGGCCAGCAAGCGGTACAGTTCTTCATCCGTGACGGTGGCGTAGCCATCGATCAGCCGCTGCATGGCGCGCCCGACGAAGCCGGACGGGCGTCCCACGGCCAGGCCGTCGGCGGCCGTGAGGTTGTCGATGCCGATCTCCTGCACGCTGATCCCTTCATGCAAGCCCGTATGCACGCCCAGCAGCATGCATGGCGAATGTGTCGGCTCGACGAAGACGCAGTGGACGGCATCGCCAAAGGCCAGCTTCAAGCCGAAGGCCACGCCGCCGGGGCCGCCGCCCACGCCGCACGGCAGGTACACGAACAAGGGGTGGTCCGCATCGACCGTCACGCCGTTTGTAGCGAACTGGGCTTTCAGGCGCTGGCCCGCCACCGCGTAGCCGAGGAACAGATCGTGCGAGTTTTCATCGTCGACGAAGTGGCAGGTGGGGTCGTTCTCCGCCTGCTTGCGCCCCGCTTCCACGGCCACGCTGTAGTCGGTCGCGTACTCGACGACGGTCACGCCGTGGCTGCGCAACTTGTCCTTCTTCCATTGCCGCGCGTCGGCCGACATGTGCACCGTGGCGCGAAAGCCCAGGCGCGCGCTCATGATGCCGATCGACAAGCCGAGGTTGCCCGTGGAACCGACGGCGATCGCGTACTGGCCAAAGAAGGCGCGCACGGCGTCGCTGGCCAGCAGGCCGTAATCATCGCCCTCCTTCAGCAGACCGGCGTCCAGCGCCAGCATTTCCGCGTGTTTCAGCACTTCATAGATGCCGCCGCGCGCCTTGATCGAGCCGGAAATGGGCAGATGGCTATCCTGCTTGAGCCACAGCTGACCGCTCGTCATGTCAAGTGCCGCCTGCATGGCGGGTAGCGGCACGACGGGCGACTCGATGATGCCGCCGCTGGCCTGCGTTTCCGGAAACGCCTTGGCCAGATACGGCGCAAAACGGGCCAGGCGCGCGCTGGCCTGGGCCACGTCATCGGCAGTCAAGCCTACGTCTTTCAGGCCCTCGGCCGCCGGCGCAATGCGGGGATTGAACCAGTTCAAGGGCTGCAAGGCCATCAATTCTGTAATCAGGGGAAATTTTTCGCGCAGCGCGGCGATGGCGGAAGTGGGCAGCATGGCAAGCTCGTAAAGGGACAAGCCATGATTAGACCGCATCCGGGCGCCGCTGGCAAACGACGGTTGATCAGGCAATGGGTGACGGGAGGTCATCAGTCATGATGGCCCGGCTTCTTCCCTACTTCAATTTGATGTACAGATGCATGGCAGGATTTTTTTCGCTTTGAACTTCTTTGACTTCAACGAAAGGAAGGCGACGCACCAGCTCACTCAATTTCTGGCAGCCATAGTGGCGCGGGTCGAAGGCCGGATTATTCTTCAAGATCAGACTGCCGACGCCACTCAAGGAGGCAAAACCATCATCACGCGCTGCGGCAATGATGGCCTTGCGCAGCACTTCCCGCGTATCCGCGTCGAGGGAGACAGGCGCCAGCGCATGTAACGGTTTTTGCTGCTTTTCTGCCGATGGAGGCAATGTCACCGGCCGCAAGATCTCCGTATAAACAAACTTGTCGCAGGCGGCGACAAAGGCTGGCGGCGTCTTTCTTTCACCAAAACCATACACGGCCAATCCTGATTCGCGAATCCGTGTTGCAAGGCGCGTGAAATCACTGTCGGACGATACCAGGCAAAAGCCGTCCAGCTTTTCAGAGTGCAGCAAATCCATGGCGTCGATGATCAGCGATGAATCCGTCGAATTTTTTCCTGTCGTATAGCTGAATTGCTGGATCGGCTGAATGGCCATCAAATGCAGGATTTCCTTCCAGCCCTTCAAATTGGGCGTCGTCCAGTCTCCATAAGCACGCTTCACCGATGCGGTACCAAAAGTCGATACCTCTGTCAGCAATTCCTTGATGATCGACGCCTGGGCATTGTCCGCATCGATCAGGACGGCCAGTTTGGCATTACTTGTCATAATTTTTTGGGCCTCATCAGCTAACCGCCGTTTGATTGCAGTTCCCACTATGCAGCCAAATGTTCCGTCAAGCAATACCAGAACCGATGCCCTATCTCTTACGATAGCTAAATTTAATTCCTGAATGCACTATCGATTAAAGAAAAATTACCACAAAGGCACAAAAATAAGTTATCTTAAAGGCAAATAAAAGGAGACATTTTTTCTCTTTTCTACCGAGGCAAAAATGCGCTCCAAGAATGACAAGGTCACTGCTACGAATATGGATATCCTCGACTGCGCAAGGCAGGACGATTTGACGGCCCAAAAAGTCGAAGTCGGCATTATTTTCCAGGAAATGCTCGATACGGCCACGGCCGCCGCCTACCTCGCCAAGAACAAGGTACCGATCGCCACCGCGCTGCGCGTCCTGACCGGGTCGCGGCGGAAAAAGAGCGGCGGCGGGAATTGATGGCCCTGCGTCGGATCAGCTTGTGTAGCCTGCTTGAACAGGTCAAGACGTCTTGCTCGGGACACAGCGATTGCCATGATAGTTAATGGCCGTGCTTACGCGCCAGCACCTCGTCCAGCGCCACCCATTCGCCATCGTCTTGCGTGGCGGAGGCAACGCCAGCGACACTGCGCAGGCGTTTCGGATCGATGAAAATCTTCCCATTCCGATTGTCTACAAATGACCAGGAGACCTTGCCGCCTTCTTCGTTGACCACGATTTGTTTCTCGCTCACGGGGAAACTGGGGCCAAATTCACCGATGCGCGACGAGAATTGGCGTGTCTGCGACTGCACCACGCCGCGATAGACGTGGTCCACTTTGACCTCCATCATCTGGCAGCCGCCGGTGTTCGATATGCAGACCGCCTGCGGCTTGCCGGCAACGGCTGGTAAGGCGGGCGGACAAGGCGGAGGGCAAGGCTCGGTGCCTGACGGTTGCAACACGACCCGCGGCACCTGTCCGGCAAGCAGGACGTCCTGGGCCGAGACGATGGAGCAAAGACTAAACAGCATGGCGGCAAGGCATGTGGATCTTCTCATTTTTCTTTTTGCGGATGGCGGTTGTTGATAGCCCATGATTAAACTCATGGAAAGTCCATCCATTACTTTCATTCCCGATAACACGCCCCGTCCTCCGTTTGATGAGCAGGACGAAGGCGCGTTATTTCCGCTTTAGAACTTGAGCTGCAGTCCCAGATCAATCGACCTGCCCTCTGCCGGCAAGGCTTGCAACGCCCCGCCGTTTGCCTTCAAGCCCGACAAATACACGCCGCCCAGCGGATCCGCATACGCGCGGTTGAACAGGTTGCTCACTCCCGCGCTCAGGCTGGCCATCTTGCCCAGCGCTACGCTGCTGCGCAGGTTGACGAGCGCGTAGCCGCCTGTTTCCGGTTCGAAGCGGCGCGCGTCGACCTTGTCCTTGCGGGCCACGATCTTCGTTTCGATGCGGTTGCTCCAGGCACCCAGCTTGTGCTCGACGGCCAGCAAGGCGTTGAACGGCATCATGCGGTACAGGTAGCCGCCATCGCCGCGCTTGCCCCGTGTGTATGCGGCGTTGCCCGTCGCCATGAAGCTGCCCCAGCGTGCGCTGCGCGTCAACGGCAGCTGCCACGCCAGATTGGCGCCGTACAGCTTGGCGTCGTGGTTGGCAAAGCGCAGCAGATTGCCGTTGGCGCCCATTTTCATATACGGGTGGAAAGACGCCAGCACGTCGACGTCGATATAATTGTCGACCTTGCTGTAATAGGGGTTGACGCGCAGGAACCAGCCCTCCTCGCCGCCGCCATGCCAGTCGGCCGTGAACGCCGCCGTGGTAGCCGTCTCGGGCTTGAGGTCGATATCGCCCACATAGCCGTTGCCATCGCCAAACCAGTTGGTCATGGTCATCGCCATCGAACCCCGGCCCCACGAGTAACGCTCGTACAGGTTCGGCGAGCGCACCTTGCGCGCCAGCGCGAATTCATAGCTGCTGGCCGCGTCTGGCGTGAAGGTGGCTTGCGCGGAAGCATCGATATTCGTGTCGCGCTGGCTGCGGCTGCGCGCATTGAAGGCCCTGGCGGCCATCACGTCCGGCATGTTCATCATATTGGTGCCGTACGATTGCACATCGCCCGTGTCCATGCGCACGGATTCGCCGCGCACGCCCAGCACGCTCGTCCAGCGCGCATCGTGGCGCGTTTCCAGTTCGCCGAACAGCACGGTGCGGTCGCGCTTGCCGTCGTTGATGTTCAGGTAGGTGCGTGGCCCCATCATCATGGAACCGGGCACGGCCGGCCAGTAATCGTCAAGGCGGAAGCCGTGCCACTCCTGGCCCAGGCGCAACTCGCCCGCGCTCATGGGCAAGCTGGCCATCAGCGCGTAACCCGTGTTGCGCCCGTGCGTGATCATCGGCATCGTGCCCTTGCGCTCGGGGGTAAAGAAACCCATTTCATGGTCCGTCTGCTGCCAGTAGGCGCGCGCGTCCAGCACGCCCCAGGCAAATGTGCCCTGGTAGGCCAGGTTGGCGAACTGGCCGTGGTTGTCCGTCATGTCCATGTACTGGTTCGGGAAACCCTGGTACGGGATGTGCTGCACGCCGGCGCGCAGGGTCAGCTGCTGGCCATCGCGCTTGGCCGCCAGCACGATGGACTGGTTGATGCTTTCAACCATGCTGGCCAGCACTTTGTTGCCATGGCCATCTTCATAGCTGTGGCCGCGCGTGTAGGCGCCGCTGTAGCCGACGCTCAGGCTGTCGCTGGCGGCCGACGCATTCACGCTGGTCGCCACGCTGTTGTTGACGCTGCGTCCCGATACGGCAAAGCTGCCTTGCGTCAGCAGCGGCGCACCGGGCTGGGCAAACACGGGCGCGTTCGACTGCACTTCGATGGTGCCGCCGATGCTGTCGCCGCCCGCGCTGACGGGTGTCACGCCCGCGATCAGGCGGATGCGCTGCACTTGCTGCGGGTCGATGTAGGACAGCGGCGCATTCATGTGGTTGGCGCAGGCCGACGTCAGTTCCATGCCGTCGATGCGGATCTTGATGCGGTCATCGGCAAAGCCATTCACTACCGGCAAGCCGGACACGCCGCCGCCGGCCGCCACGCTGTAGCCGGGCGTGCTCGACAACATGAGCGCCGTGTCGGCGGCCGGACGGTAGCCGTCGCCTATGGCCGTGACGATGACTTTCATTTCAGGCAGGACCTCTTCGGTGCGCGTTTGCGCCACGGCGGGCATGGCGATGGCAAGGGAAATCAATAAAGGAAAATGTTTCATGGTGCTGCTTTCAGATTCTGTATAGGCAAGACGAACAGACGCAAGCGCACGACACGCGCGGCGCAAGGCAGTTCAGGAAAAGGACAGATCAGAAAGCGGCAGGCGGTCCGCGGGGCTGGACGGGCGTCCAGGCGAACAGCGGCGTGGCGGATTGGTAGAACAGCGTGGGCAGCAAGCCCGTGATGAGCTCGCCGGAAGCAAGCACGAGAGTCGTGGGCGGCACGTCCAGGGTGGCCGCATGCATGCTGCAGCAGGGGCAATCGCCCATGCGCATGCCGCCCTTCGAGGTATCGGGCGCGTCCGTCGACAGTGTCGCGGGCAGCATGTTCATGCCGCCCGCCACCGAGCAGATTTCCAGACTGGGCACGGCCAAGCCGCTGGCCACCGTCAGCGCGCGCGACACCGTAGGGGCGAGCGCGGCCAGGAAGATGGCGATACACGCGATCCACAGGACGATGCCGGCCTTGCCTTTGCTGATGAACATGGCAACATTGTATCAGCGCAGGTCACTCTGTGGACAGCGCGCAGGTCAATCCATTCTTACAGATCCACCTTCATCGACAGCTTGATGGCGCGCGGCGCACCGGACGCCAGGCGCGTGCCGGCGCCGGCCCAGTAGCGTTTGTCGGCCGCGTTTTCCACGTTCAACTGCCACACGACGGCCTTGTCCATGACGCGGCTCGCATAGCGGGCGCCCGCGCTGAACAGGCTGACGCCGCCGAGGAAGGCCTGGTTCAGGTCGTTGACGGGACGGGCGCTGTAGTAATATGCGCCGCCGTTGACGGACAGGCCCGGCACGGCGTCAAACGCGTAAGCGAGGAAGGCGCTGGCCGTGCGTTTCGATGCGTTTTCCGGTGCCTTGCCGTTGTAGTCGGCGTTGATGTGCGCAAAGCTGGGATCGAGGAACTGGGCCGACGTCTGCCACGACAACTGGCGCGTCAGCTTGCCCTGGGTCGACAGTTCCAGGCCACGATAGCGCTGTTCGCCGTCCGACGTGAATACATTGCTGGCATTCGTGTAGTAGCCGGGGCGCGTGATGTCGAACAAGGCGGCGGAGAGCAAGGTGCCGCCAGGCGTCAGCCAGCGCGCACCCAGCTCTTTCTGTTTGCTCACGCCGGGCGCCATCTTCACGCCCTGATTGGCGGTGCCCGTCGGACCCGTTTCGCCCTCTTCCAGCCCCCGCGCCGTGGACGCGTAGAACGACAGCTCGGGCGTGGCCTTGTAGATCAATGACGCCATCGGCGTCGTCTTGCTGACGTCGTAATGGCTGGCGCCCTGGTCGCTTTGATAGCTGCTGCGGCGCACGCCGATGACGCTTTGCCATTGCGGGCTGAAGACCATGCGGTCGAGCGCATACAGGCCCGTGTCGCGCGTGTCGAGCCCGGCCGTCGTCGGCGACGTCGGCTTGGGGCCGAACACGACATTCGTCACGGGCACCGGCTTGTACAGGTTTTGCGAGGCGATCGTGTAATTGCTCTGATAAATCGGATCTTGCGACTTGTCCGTGCGCGAGGCACCCAGGGTCAGTTCGTGGGCAATGGAACCCGTGTTGAAATTGCCGGCCAGTTCCGCGCGCAGCAAGTCCGATGCCATCACACTGTGCTGGATATTGCCCGTGATGCGCCCCGCGCCCGTGGCCAGCGCGGCCGCGTTGTTCAGGCGGAAGATCGCCAGGCGGCGGTCGCGCGCCGTTTCCGAGTGGCCCGCCTCCACCGTCAAGGCCCAGCCATCGGCGATGGCGTAGTCGGCGCGCAATTGCGCGTTTTTCGTTTGCGCTTCGAACGCCGACCAGTCGGGGCCAATCAGCTTGCGCGGATCGACGGCGCGCGGCAAGCTGATCACGCCTTTCACGGCCGCAGGCAAGGCCACGCCCGCCTGCTCCGTCACCCTGCGGCGCTCGTACTCGAGGTCGGCCTTAAGCAGCAATTTGTTCGTCACTCTCCAATCGAGCGCCGTGGAAAGGAAGCGGCGCTTGCCATTGCCGACATGATCCAGGTAGGAACCGAGGGTGCCGCCAGCCGCGTTGATGCGCACGCCGAATTCCCGCTGCGCGCCAAAACGGCGGGCCACGTCGACATTCGCCACGGCACTGCCGCGGTCGTCGACGCTCAAGCCCATGCTGGTGACGGGCTGGCTGCCGGCACGCTTGGTGACGAAATTGACGACGCCGGACGGCGACGTAAAACCGTAGTACAGGGCCGAGGCGCCCTTCAGCACTTCCACCCGCTCCTTGTTTTCCATGGGCACTTGCGAGAAGTTCATGATGGGCATGGAGCCGTTGAGGCGATAATTCGTGCGGTTTTCCACGGCGATGCCGCGTATCACCAGCTGATCCCACGTCTCTCCCCCGTTTTGCTGGCGCGTCACGCCGGCCGTGTTGCGCACCGCGTCGTACAGGCCGGACACGGCTTGCTGCTCCAGCAATTCGCGCGTGATCACATTGACGGTGGACGGCACGTCCATGATGCTGGCGCCCCGAAAGCTGCCCGCCTCCGTGGTCAGCGGCACCAGGCCTTGCGCGCGGGCGCCCGTCACTTGCACGGCTTGCATGACTTTCTCATCGCCAGCCGTCGGGTCGTCCTGGCCGCCGGCCGCTGGGGCCGCCAACGCTGCGTGGGAAGCGAAGGCCAGCGACAGGGCTGCGGCCACTGGAAGTAAACGGGTGCGGGGAGAGACGACAGGCATGACATCGGGCTTTCAATGAGAAAATATGTGCAAGTGGGAACTTACGGTTAGCGGACATGATACCGATAATGAGAATCATTATCAAGTAAGAGTGATTTTGTGTGAGTTTTGCAGGAGAAATTAGTTCCCCTAGGCGCCTGTTATCACTTGAACACGTTTGGATTTTGCAGACGAGGCCGCAAAGAGGCATACTGACAGTCACGGCGTGCAAGATGTGCCGCCCAACAAGATCAAAAGGTAAGTTCGTGAACACAATCGACAAAAAAAGCGTGCAGACGAAAACATTTCGCTGGAAACGCTGGCAGCGCTGGGCCCTGGGCACTGGCTGCGCCCTGGCCGCCTACAGCGCGGCCGGCTTCTGGCTGGTGCCCTACGTCATCAAAAACCAGTTGCCCAAATTTGCAGAAAAAGAACTCGCGCGCCAGGCCAGCATCGCCGACGTGCGCTTCAACCCGTTTACCCTGCGCCTGGAAGCGGACAAGATCGCTTTCACGGAAGCGGCCAGCGCAAACAATGCGCCGCTGCTGTCCATCGGCGCCCTGGCCGTGCAGCTGGAATGGAAATCCATCGTGCGCCGCGCGTGGAGCCTGGCGGAAATCCGCATCACGGCGCCGCAGGCGCAGCTGACGATCACGCCGGACGGCAAGTTCAACCTGGCCGAAGTGCTGGCCACATGGCAACGCAACCATCCGGAAAAAAGCGAAGGCGGCATGCCGCGCCTCGTCATCGCCCACTTTGCGCTGGAGCAAGGCAAAGTCGACTGGCAAGACCAGAAGGCCGGCTATGCGGACAACTTCACGCCGATCAACTTTACGCTCGATAATATTTCCACCCTGCCCGACGCCAACGGCAGCTACAGCCTCAGCGCCGATGCGGCGCGTGGCGGCAAGCTGCACTGGCGCGGCACGGCATCGCTGAGTCCCATCCGTGGCGAAGGTGAACTGATACTGAACGACGCTTCCCTGCCCGGCCTGGCCGCGTACCTGAAAGCTTATACACGCGCGCAAGTGACCAGCGGCAAGCTGTCGGCGCGCCTGCCCTACGCCTTTTCCTATGCGGACGGCAAGCTGGAAGCGACCGTCAAAGGCGCGGGCCTGGCCTTGCGCGACCTGGCGCTGACGCAAGATGGCAAGGGTGCGCCGTTTACCTCGCTCGATACCCTGGGCATCGCCGGCGTGAACGTGGACCTGGCAGGCCAGAAGGTCACGCTCGACAAGGTCAACTTGTACGGCGGCAAGGTGGCCGTGCGCCGCGACAGCCGGGGAGAGATCGACGTGGCGAACCTGATGCTGCCGGGTAATCCCGCACCGGCAGCAACGACGCCCGCCGCACCAGCCAAGCCTGGCAAATGGAAGGTGGACTTGAAACAGCTGGCGCTGGCCAACGTGGACGTGTCCGCCATCGATGAAACCGTCTCGCCAGCTTTGCAACTGAGCGCCAGACAGCTGCAGCTGAACTTGCAGCTGGCCTTGCAGCAAGGCCCATCGGGCATGGCCACCGTCATCGACGGCGCCACTTTCGCGCTGGCCGACCTCACCATGCAACGGGGCGCGCAAACGCCGTTCAAGCTGGCCCAACTGGGCTTTACAGAAGGCAAGATCGACCTGGCCGCACACACGGTGCACGTGGGCGCCGTGACGGCCGGCGGCGCGCAGATCGACCTGGCGCGCAACCGGCAGGGAGAATTTTCCATTGCGCAAAAGCTGCCCGTGTTTGCTTCCGGCAAAGCCGACACTGCCAAGGACGCCCCGTCCACACCGTGGTCCGCCAAGGTGGACAAGGTGGACCTGAGCAAGTTCGGCGCCCGTTTCGATGACGCGGGCACGGGCATCAAGGTCAATGTGCAGGATGCCCGCCTGTCCTTGCACAACGTCAGCAACGATATGAAACAGGCGCTGCCGTTCGAGCTGGGCGTGGGCCTGCGCGAAGGCGGCTTGCTTACGGCCAACGGCAAGTTCGTGCCGGGCACGGGCGCCGTCGATGCGCAGCTGAATGTGAAACAGCTGGCCCTGGCCCCCGTGCAGCCCTTGCTGGCGCAGCACGTAAAACTGAAGCTGGCGGGAGGTGCGGTGTCCGGCAGCGGCCGCCTGACGATGGGTGGCGGCGCGCCGAAAGCGCCGAAGGTCCGCTATGAGGGCGGCGTCGATATCGCCGGCCTCGTGCTCAATGAAACGGATGGCAAGCGCTTTGCCTCGTGGAAAAGCGTGCGCGCCGACAAGCTGACGGCCAGCGTGGGGCCCGACTTCGTCGACATCCCCGAACTGCGCGTGGTGGAACCGAACGCCCAGCTGATCATCGAAAACGACCGCAGCCTGAACGCACAGCGCCTGCTGGTCAAGGCGCCCGAGCCTGCCACGGCCACAGCACCTGCCGCCGCCGCCACACCGGCAGCCGACGCCGCCTTCCCCGTGCGCGTGCGCCGCGTGCGCCTGCAAAACGCCAAGCTGGACTTTGCCGACCTCAGCCTGCGCCCCCAGTTCGCCGCCAAGATCTATGAACTCAACGGCGTCGTCACGGGCCTGTCGACCAAGCGCGATGCGCGCAGCCAGATCGAACTGGACGGCCGCATCGACGAATTCGGCCTGGCCCGCGTGCGCGGCCAACTCAATCCCTTCGCCCCGACCGACAACACGGACTTGAACGTGGTCTTCAAGAATGTCGACATGGTGTCCGCCTCGCCGTACACGATGAAGTTCGCCGGCTACAAGGTGGCCGAAGGCAAGATTTCGCTGGACTTGCAATACAAGGTGCGCAACCGCCAGCTCGACGGCACCAACCAGATCGTGCTCGACAAGCTGACCCTGGGCGAGCGCATCGACAGCCCGGACGCCCTGAAGCTGCCGCTGGAACTGGCGCTGGCCATCCTGAAGGACTCGGACGGACGCATCGACCTGGGCTTGCCCGTGTCGGGGGACATGAACGACCCGCAATTCAGCTATGGCGCGCTGATCTGGAAAGCCGTGGGCAATGTGTTGACGAAAATCGTCACGGCGCCGTTCCGCGCGCTGGGCAACTTGCTGGGCATCAGCGCCGACAAGCTCGAATCCATCGATTTCGACGCGGGCAGCGCCGTACTGCTGCCGCCCGAGCGGGAAAAGCTCAAGCAGGTGGCGCAAATCCTCGCCAAGCGCGAACAGCTGAAGCTGGCGGTGCCAGGCCAGTACAGCGACACGGACGCGGCTGCCCTGCGCGCCCAGGCCGTGCGCCGCGCCGTCGCCGCCAAGGCCGGCATCAAGCTGGAAGCGGGCGAAGAGCCGGGACCGCTGAACCTGGGTGAACGCAAGATACGGGGCGCCCTGCGCGACCTGTACGCGGAACGCTTCGGCAAGGCAGAGCTGGACAAGCAGAAAAAGGCGGCGGAATCGGCCGCGCCTGCCCCAGCGGCGGCATCCGCCAGCGCCTCCGCGCCGGCGGCGGCAAAAATCCCCGTCTTCCAGCGCCTGGGCAAACTGATCGAAGGCGAGCCGCAAGTGGCCGACACGGGCGCCTTCTACAAGGGCTTGCGCGAGCAGCTGGAAGCCAAGCAGCCCTTGCCAGCCGACGCCTTGAGCAAGCTGGGCACCCAGCGCAGCGCGGCGATTCTGGCTGCCCTGCAGCAGGATGGCACGCCGGCAGCCAGGGTCAGCGCCGGCGCGCCGGAAAAAACGGAGGCCGCACCGGGCAAGCTGGTGGGCTTGAAGCTGGGATTGGCGGCGCAATAAAATCTGGGGTCAGACCCGTCGGGGGAATGCGTACCAATGGGGCGCATTCCGATCGCGAAGCGACTGCCCCCAGCTCTTTCCAGGTGCTTGCCCTCCGCTTTCTACTTTTTCTTCTCCACCGCCGCATCCGGCAAGGCAAACGCCACCAGGCTATCGCCCATCTTCGTGCCCAGTGAACCGTGGCCGCCGGCCATGACGACGACATACTGCTTGCCCGTTTTATCGGACACATAGCTCATCGGCGTGGCCTGGCCGCCGGCCGGCAGGCGGGCTTTCCAGACGGTCTTGCCGTTGCGCACGTCGTAGCCGCGGATGTAGTAGTCGAGCGTGCTGCTGAGGAAGGCCACGCCGCCGCCCGTGGTGGACATGCCGCCCAGGCTGGGCACGCCCAGCGGCAAGGCGATGGGTACGGGCGCGCTATCGCGCGTGGTGCCGTTCTTGTGCATCCATACTTTTTTCATCGTGCGCAGGTCGACGGCGGCGATATAGCCCCATGGCGGCGCCTGGCATGGGAAGCCCAGCGGCGAAAGAAAAGGCTTGATTTCCACGGCAAACGGCACGCCCGTCTGCGGCTGCAAGCCCATTTCCGTGCCCGTGCCGCCCTTCGCGTTCGCTTGCGCGCGCGGCACCAGGCGTTCCAGGAAACCCATGTAGTCGGGATTGACCAGCAGTAACTGGCGCACGGGATCGACGGCCGCCCCGCCCCACTCGAAGATACCGAGCGGGCCCGGCGAGATGATGGCGCCCTTGATCTTGCCTTCGGCCACCGTTTGCGGCGTGAATGGCCCTTCGTAGCGGTGCTGGCGGAAAATGATGCGGCAGGCGAGCTGGTCGAGCGGCGTCGTGCCCCACATATCCGTTTCGCTGATGTTTTTCTCGGGCAGGAAAGTGAGGGCCGAGAATGGCTGCGTGGGCGACAGGCGGTCGCCAGCGGCGGCGTTGGCGGTAGGCACGGGTTTTTCCGGCGCCGGCACGACCAGGCTGCCGTCGCGCCGGTCGATCACGTAGATGTCGCCCCGCTTGGTGGTGGCAACAACCGATGGTACCTTGCCTTTGGGCGTATCGATGTCGACCAGGGTGGGCTGGCCGCCGATATCCATGTCCCAGATATCGTGATGCACGGTCTGGTAGACCCAGCGTACCTTGCCGGTCGCCAGGTCCAGCGCGACGATGGCGCTATTGTATTTCTCGCCGTGGGGATTGCGGTTGCCGCCCCAGGTGTCCGGCGTTTCATTGCCCATCGGGATGTAGACCATGCCCAGCTGTTCATCGACGCTGGACACGCCCCAGGAATTGGGCGAATTGTTCGTGTACGTTTTTCCATCGGCGATCGGCGCCGTGTCGTCGGGATTCGACGCATCCCAGTTCCACATCAGCTTGCCCGTGACGGGATCGTAGCCGCGGATCACGCCTGACGGCTCTTCCGTGGAAAAATTGTCGGTGACGCTGGCGGCCATCACCACCACGTTTTGCGCCACGGCCGGCGGCGACGTCGGCATCAGGAAGCCCCGCTTCTTCATGCCCATGCCGTGGTACAGGCCGATCACGCCGTTTTCGCCAAAGCTTTTGCACGCCTCGCCCGTATCGGCATTCACGGCGATCAGGGTGGCATCCATCGTGGGCGCGAAGATGCGGCGCGGGCACTCCATGCCGGCCGCCTGCGGCGCAGGGTCATCCTTGGCCCGGCCCGCATTGACGTCCCAGTAGGCCACGCCGCGGCAGATCATGTGCTGGTAGCTCGATGCGTCGCGGTTGATCTTCGGATCGTGGCGCCACAGCTCCTTGCCCGTATCCGGATCGAGCGCGATGACGATGTTGTGCGGCGTGCACAGGTACAGCTTGCCGTTTACTTTCAGGGGCGTGACTTCGTTGGCGATCTCGCCCGGGTCGTTCGGCCCCTTGAAGTCGCCCGTGTTGTAGACCCACGCCTGTTGCAGCTGCGACGCGTTGGCCGGCGTGATCTGCGCGGCCGGCGCATAGCGGTCGCCATAACCGGAGCGGCCATAGGCGGCCCAGTCGTTGGGCGCCACGCCGGGCGCGACATCGCCTTGCGGCGTGGCCGCCATGTTTTCGGCCGGCACTTCGCCATGCACAGTGTAATAGTCCTGGAACAGCGAGAACACGCCCACGGCGGCCGTGAGCACCACGGCGGCCGTCAGCGCGCTCTTGCCCGCATCGCGCGGTTTCGCCCCGGCCGCCAATGGCGGATCAAGCCGGCGGTCGACGAAGGGCAGCAGCAGCCAGACGGCGGCGGCGAACCAGATATCGAGGCGCGGCAGCAATTGCCACCAGTCGAATTTCACTTCGATCACGGACCAGATCAGGGTGGCGAACAGCAGCAGCGCGAGAAACAGCTGGGCGCTGCGCCGCCCCTTCCACACGAGCGCGCCCGCGATCAGCATGCCGATGCCGGCCACGACGTAATACCAGGAACCGCCCAGGCTGACGAGCCAGGCGCCGCCGCCCGCGAGCGCCAGGCCCAGCAAGAAGAAGATGAGTGCGGTGATGACAAGCAAGGGTCCAGGCCGGGCAGAGGCAGTCATGATGCTCCTTTACAAGAGTCAGTCGGCGGCACGCGCCTGCGCACCGTATTTGAGGGCGATCAAGGAAATTCATTTTTTCACTAATCGGCAAAGCGTGCCACACGCCAGAAGGCCAGGTACGCGCCGTGTGGCTTTTTATACACGCTCCTACCGTCCAGCCCGCCACGGCTACACGATTTCGATAGAAATAATTAAATAAAATAATTAAACAACAAATTTCTCGAATAAAACGAATTTTTATCGTAAAATGAAAAAACTCATCCAATCCAGGCATTTTTCTAGAATTTCACTTTTTGGAGCGGCGCCCATCATGACCATCGCAAAACGGCTGTACGCCTTGATACTCTCCGTCGTCCTGGGGCTGGCCGCCCTGGCAGGCTTTGGCATCTACCAGATGGACCGCGTGTACACGGCGGCCAGCTACGCCACTGTCAACACGGTACCCAGCCTGCTTACCTTGAACCAGGCTTTCGTGCCGTTCGCGCAGATGCGCACGGCCGTCTGGCAGCACATGGCCAGCAAGGATGCGGCCAGGCGCGCTGCGCTGGAAACGGGCATCGGCGAAGCGCGCGCGGCGGTGGGCAAGGCCCTCGACCAGTATGAAAAAGAAGATATCACCGATGAACAGGACCGCGCGCTGCTGGCCGCCGACCGTGCCGTGCTGGCACGCTACGACACGGTGCGCGACAAGGTGCTGGCCCTGTCGAAGGCGGGCCAGCTGGACGCGGCGCGCGACTTGCTGATGGAGAGCCAGCCCGTCATCAGGGAACTGGTCGACGCACTGGCCGCCCACTACCGCTACAACGAAAACCTGTCCGTCAAAGGCGCGGCCGATGGCGCCGCCGCCGCGGCCAGCGCACGCTGGATTGCCATCGGCCTGGCCCTGGCCGTGACGGTGCTCGTGGCCGGCATGGGCCTGCTGCTGGCGCGGCGCATCGCCGCCTCGCTGGACGGCGCCATCGGCGTGGCCCGCACCATCGCTGGCGGCGACCTCAGCGTGCAGGTCGTCTCCACCTCGCGCGACGAGGTGGGCCAACTGATGCAGGCCATGGCGGACATGAACGCCAGCCTGGTGCGCATCGTGGCCGAAGTGCGTTCCGGCACGGACAGCATCGGCACGGCCTCGGGCCAGATCGCGGCCGGCAACCTGGACCTGTCGGCGCGCACGGAACAGCAGGCGGGCTCGCTGGAAGAAACCGCGTCGGCCATGGAAGAACTGACGGCCACCGTGCGGCAGAACGCGGACAATGCCCGCCAGGCCCGGCAAATGGCCGTCAGCGCCTCGGACAAGGCGCAGCGGGGCGGCCAGGTGATGGGCGACGTGATACGCACGATGGAAGCGATCGACAACTCGTCCGGCAAGATCGCCGACATCATCGGCGTCATCGACGGCATCGCCTTCCAGACCAATATCCTGGCCCTGAATGCGGCCGTGGAAGCGGCCCGCGCCGGCGAACAGGGGCGCGGCTTTGCCGTCGTCGCCACCGAAGTGCGCAGCCTGGCGCACCGTTCGGCGGCCGCCGCGAAGGAAATCAAGGTACTCATCACCGACTCCGTGGAACAGGTGGGACAAGGCGGCAAGCTGGTCCGGCAGGCCGGCGCGGCCATGACGGAAGTGGTCGACACGGTACGCGGCGTTACCGACATCGTCAGCGAAATTTCGGCCGCCAGCGCGGAGCAAAGCACGGGCATCGAGGAAATCAACCGCGCCATCACGCAGATGGATGAAGTCACGCAGCAGAATGCGGCCCTGGTCGAGGAAGCGGCGGCGGCATCGCAATCGCTGCAGGAGCAGGCCGCCAGGCTGGCCGGCGTGGTGGGCGCCTTCACGCTGGCGGCCGGACAGGCCGGCGCGGCACCGCGCGCGCCTGCCGCCCCGCGTCCCGCGCAGCCGCCTCGGCACAAGGCGACGCTCAAGCTGGTCGCCACCCGTCCCGCAGGCCAGGCCCGGAATGCGGCGCCGGCCGCCGACGATTCGGGCGACTGGGAAGTATTTTAGGTCCGCCATCACGCAGGATCACTTGCATAGACCGTACTGGAGCACCGCCATGAACGCCTTCCTTGCCTTTCATCCCTTCCTTCGCTGCGAAGACCTGTCGCTGATGCGCCCGGCGATGGCGCTGGCGGCCTTGCTGTTGCTGCTGGCCGCCCTGCTCTGGCGCCGCACCCGCTGGCACCAGGCCGGCCGCGCGCCAGCCACCGGCACGGCGCCGGCCGATCTGCATGCGCTGCTGCAAATGCGCAAGGCCAGCCAGCAGGCCAAGGAGGCGGAGATGGCGCCGCCAGCGCCAGTGGCGCCGGACATGCCGCCGTTCGATGCGGCCCGCCTGGACGCCATGTTCGGCTACGACCGCCGCCTGCAGGGCGAGATTCTGGCCCTGTTCGTGGCCGAGACGCGCGACCGCCTGGCTGGCATCGCCCACGCGCTGCGCTGCGAGCGGGCCGCGCCGGCGCGCGTGCTGGCGCAGGAAATCCTCGACGGCAGCCAGTCCATGGGCTTGCTCGCCCTGCAGGCGCTGGCGCGCCAGGCCGTGCATGCGGGCTTTTCCAACGATATCGGCGCCCTGCGCCGCCTGCACGCGGAACTGCTGATGGCGCTCGACGCGCTGTCGCAAGCAGTCACGGTCCTGCAAACGGCGGGGGCGGCGCAGGCCGATGGCTGCAATGGCGTAGGAAGCCGGCCATGAGCGCGCACATCGACCTGGCGCGCCTGCTGGGCGGCGCCCTCCTGCCTTCGCCCGCCTGGCGGCGCCACTGGCAGGCCGCCTTGAGCCGGCAGCAGGTGCCGCTCGATGAGCTGGCGGAACAACTGGGCTGCGATCCGGCCCTGACCGGCAAGATCATCGGCCTGGCGAATGCGGGCGTGCCGCCGGGCGAGCGCCTGCATGCGGCCGTCAACGCCGCGATGCTGGCGGCCATCGGCTTGCCAGCCTTGCGCCAGGCGTTCGCCGCCCCGGCCCTGCCGGCGCCCACCTGCGCCCGCTTCGATGCGCAGCGCTTCTGGTCGCACTCGCTGGCCATGGCGTGCGCCGCCCGCGTGGCGGGCCACGCGCTCCAGCTGGCGCCGGCCGACACGCTGTACAGCTGCGGCTTGCTGGCCAATTGCGGCCAGCTGGCCCTGGCCACCTTGCATCCGCAGGAATATGGCGAACTGCTGGGCCAGTACGGCGATGCCGCCAGGACCCGGCTGCTGTGCGCGGAGTCGCAGCGCTTCGGCCACCACCAGCTGGCGCTGTCGGCCATCCTCATGCGGGACTGGGGCATGCCGGACATCCTGTGCGACGCCGTGCGCTGCCACGCGGCGCCGCCCGGCTTCGGACGGGCCGGACGCATGACGGACCTGGCCTGGCTGCTGAAGCTGGCCAGCGGCTTCGCCGACCTGATACTGCTCAATGGCGCGGGGCCGCGCGGGCCGGCCCTGGCCGCCGCGCGGGTACTGGGCATGGACGGGGAACACATGGAAACCCTGCTACGCCACAGCAACGCCGAGTGGAGCGAATGGAACGACATCCTGGAGCCGCACGCCCATCCCGCCCCCTGCCGCGCGCGCACGCGGGTCCGGCCCGCTGCGGCCCTGGTTTTTAGTGAATTCATCTAATTCGTTGAAATTGATTTTTTGAGCCCGATTGCGTATCATTCCCTTCAACTACATCGCGACCATAAAGCCCATCATGCACACCGCAGACGTTTGCACTACCCAAAAGGCTGCCGAAATCCTCGGTATTTCGGTCACATCGGTGCAGCAACTGGTCGAGGCAGGCGTGATCGAAGCCTGGAAGACCAAGGGCGGCCACCGGCGCATTCCCCTTGCGGCCGTCGAAGCTTACAAGGGCAATCCCGGCCAGCCGGGCCAGGACCAGCGCGCGGCACGGGCCAGCCGCCCCGCCCCGTCGGGCCGTCCGCCCTCCATCCTCGTGATCGAAGACAATCCGATCGAGCGCGCGCTGTATGAAAAGCAGATCGGTTCATGGGGCTTGCAGGCGGACTTGCGCTTTTGCGAGAACGGTTACCAGGCGCTGATGGAAATCGCCCGCGACCAGCCCGACATCCTGCTGGCCGACATCGTCATGGAAGGCATCGACGGCTACGAGGTCATCCGCACCATCCTGGCCGACCCGCTGCTGGCGGACATGCACATCGCCATGCTGTCGAGCCTGACGCAGGAAGAGCTGGAAGAACGGGGCGGCGTGCCGCCCGGCGTCGTGTTCTTTGCCAAGCCCGTCAATTATGACGAGTTGCGCGGCTACCTGCGCGCCTGCTGCGCCGGCCATGCGCGGCGCCACAGCCTGGCCGCCTGACCCGCCACCGCTTTCCTTCGCCACGGAGCCGCCATGCCAGCCTATCGCCACATCGATCCTGCCGTGCTGTTCCGGGCCACCGGCGACGACCTGGAGATGTTCCGCGCCCTGTCCCAGACCTACCTCGACACGTCGCCGGCCATGTTTGCCCGCGTCGAGCAGGCCGTGCGCGGCGGTGCGGCGCAAGCCATCGTGCATAGCTGCCACACCTTGCGCGGCACCGTCGCCCTGCTGGGCGCCAGCGCCCTCGTGGCGCGCCTGGCGGAACTCGAGCAGCTGGTGCGCCACCAGGGCGTGGCCGCATCGGACTGGCTGGCGGAAACGGCGGCGCTGATCGGCGAAGTGGAGCGGGAGGTACGCCGCAGCATGCTCGAATACACGGGCGCGCAGGCATGAACGCGCGCCAGGCCGCCCTGCGCCTGGTGCACCGCTACCGGCCGCGCACCACGGCGGCCATCGTGGGACTGGTATTGCTGGTCCTGCTGGCGCTGCGCATCGTCGTCTCCGGCGTGCTGCTGCACCGCGAAGCCATCGACGACTGGAAACAGGATCTGTCCAACTTGTCGCTGCTGCTGGCGGAAAACACGGCCCAGAGCATGACGGCCGCCAGGCTCGTGCTCGACAGCGTCAGCAACGACATCGAGGCCGCCGCCCCAGCGGACGCACAAGCGCTGGCGGCCGCCGTCGGCACCCCGGCCACGCACCAGATGCTGCGGCACAAGATCGGCGGCGTGCCGCAAGTGGACGTCGTATCCATCGTCGGCGGCGACGGCGGCGTGCTGGTCTTCAGCCGCGCCTTTCCCGCGCCGCCCATCCACCTCGGCGAGCGCGACTACTTCGACTATCACCGGCGCCACCCGGACGGCGGCATGCACGTGAGCGCGCCCGTGCAAAACAAGGGCAATGGCGCCTGGACCTTCTATATCAGCCGGCGCATCAGCGCGCCGGACGGCCGCTTCCTGGGCGTGGTGCTGGTCGGCCTGTCGTGCGACTTCTTCAGCAAATTCTTCCAGAGCACCAGCATCGGCGAGCACACGGCCTTTTCCCTGTACCGCAGCGACTACACGCTGCTGGCCCGCTGGCCGGCCGTGCCCGACATGATGGGCAAGCGTAACCTGACGGGCAGCACCTACCGCCTGCTGGAACAGGGCAAGACGGACGGCGTGCTGCAGGTGGACTCGCCGCGCACGGCCGAGCAGGGGCGCGCGGTCGACCGCATGGCCGGCGTACGGCTGGTGCGCGACTATCCGCTGGCCATCAACGTCACCGTCACGGACGAGGTCTACCTGGCGGGCTGGCGGCGCATGCTGCGCACCATGGGCGGCGCGGCCGTCGTCGGCCTGCTCGTGCTGGCCGGGGCCATCGCGCTGATCATGTCCCTGCTGCGGCGCCAGGAGCGCGACACGGCCATGGTGCTGGCTCAGCAGGCGCACGCGGAAACGGCGCCCGCAGCCGGGCCGCCGGAGCCGGAGATCGCGCCGCTGCCCGCATCCGCACCTGCCGCACCTGCGCCCGCATCGGAAGCGGGCGCGCGCATCCTGCTGGTCGAGGACACGGCGCTGAACCGCCAGCTCGTGTGCCTGCAACTGGGCGGCCGCGGCTATACCATCGACACGGCGGAAAACGGCGCGCTGGGCCTGCAGGCGCTGGCCGAACGGCAGTACGACCTGGTGCTGATGGATTGCATGATGCCCGTCATGGACGGCTACCAGGCGTGCCAGGCCCTGCGCGCCCGCGAAGCGGCCAGCGGCACCGCGCGCCTGCCCGTCATCGCCCTCACGGCCGGCGTCACCGAAGACGACCGGCAGCGCTGCGTGGCGGCCGGCATGGACGACTACCTGTCCAAACCCTTCACGGCCGCCCAGCTGCGCGAGACGGTCGAGCGCTGGCTGGCGCGCCAGACCGCGACGCCCTAGCCGCAGGGGCCGGCGCTCAATACAACACTTCCCGCATAAAAATCATTTTATTCGATAAATTCAATTATATTCGCTATAATTGATACATCACGCGCAGAATGATCTACCTTGCGGAGGCGGCATGCAACAGCACAGATACTGGAAGGCCAAGGCCTGGGAACGCTGGGATGCGCGTACCCTGCTGTCGCTCTTCATGGCCGTGCTGCTGGCGGGGCTGTGGAGCATCACGGTGCTGCAACTGCGGCACGCCCATAACGCCGCCATCGCCGACGCCGTGCGCGATGCGCGCAGCATGGCGCGCATCTTCGACGAGCACGCGATCCGCACGATCGAGGGGGCGGACCAGGCCGTCACCTACCTGCGCAGCCGCTACCAGGCGCTGGGCAGCCGCCTCGACATCGGGTCGGACCTGCGGCAAGGTCTCAATCCCGGCCCCCTGTACAACCTGTTTACCATCGTCGACGAACAGGGCGACATGGTACTGTCGAGCCGCCCCTTCCAGCCGACCAATCTGGCCGACCGCGAGCACATCCGGGTACACGTGCAGCGCGACAGCGGCGAACTGTTCATCAGCAAGCCGGTGCTGGGCCGCGTGTCGAAAAAATGGTCAATCCAGATGACGCGCCGCATCAACCATGCCGATGGCCGCTACAAGGGCGTGGTGGTGGTGTCGATGGACCCGTATTACTTTACGCGCCTGTACGACGAAGTCGACCTGGGCGAGAACAGCTCCATCGAACTGGTCGGCAGTGATGGCGTAGTGCGCGCGCGCCGCGTCGGCGACGTCGACACCATCGGCCAGGATATCGGCGGCAGCCAGGTGTTTTCCTTGATGCAAGGTAAAACGCGGGGCAGCTTCACGGAACGCAGTCCCGTCGACGGCATCCTGCGCTTGTACGCATTCGAAAAACTGGCCGGCTACCCGCTTTACATGCTGGTCGGGCTGGACCGCGACACCGTATTGGCCGACTACGTCTCGCGCCGCGACCAGGCCCTGCTGATGGCGGCCATCACGAGCGCGCTGATCGTGCTGTCGTGGGCCGCGCTGGTGCTGCTGATCGGGCGCCTGGTCGACAGCCGCGCCAGGGCCATCGCCGCCAGCGTAGCCAAGTCGCGCTTCCTGTCGAACATGTCGCATGAATTGCGCACGCCGCTCAATGGCATCCTCGGCTTCTCCGAGCTGCTGCTCGAGCAGCTGCGCGAACCGGAACAGGCCGCCTATGCGCAAACGATACAGGACAGCGGCCGCCAGCTGCTGTCCATGGTCGAGGCGGCGATGGAATTGAGCGCGCTCGAACACAAGCAGGTACGGCTGGAGTCAAGCGCCGCGCCACTGGACCAGCTGCTGGAACTGGCGCTGGCGCCGCACCGCGCGCGCGCGGAGCACAAGGGCCTGCTGCTGGCCGCGCAGGTGGCGCCGGCCACGCCGCCCAGCATCGATTGCGACCGCGTGCGTCTCGTGCGCGTACTCGATATCCTGCTCGATAACGCCGTGCGCTACACGGCCGCGGGACGGGTCGACGTGCACGTCATGCACAGCGGCGCCGACCTGCAGATCGAGGTGCGCGATACGGGCATCGGCATCGCGCAGGCGCAGCAGGGCGGCATCTTCGACAAATTCTCGCAGGCGGACGATTCGCCCAGCCGCGCCCATGACGGCGCCGGCATGGGCCTGGCCATCGCGCGCCAGCTCGTCACCCTGATGGGCGGGCGCATCGGCGTGACGTCCGCGCCGGGCGAAGGCGCCGTCTTCCGCCTGCACCTGCCGCTGGGCGGCAAATTGACCACACTATCGCATGCATAGTCGCGCGCAAAAGTTGTTCTCCAGCCATATCGGGTATAGCATCGTCGCATGACCTATCACACAGATGCGGCGGCAGTGCGCAGACCCTGGATCGAATGGCTGTTTTTGCTCCTCGGGCTGCTCATCGTCGCTGCCGCCCTCGCCTACGCACATCTGGCGGAAGCGGCGCGCCATGACGCGGCCGAACGTGAGCGCCTCAGCGTGCTGACGGCGCTGCTGGCGAAAAATATCGAAGTCGACCTGGCAGCGACCAACCTCGTGCTCGGCGGCGTGATCCGCGACTACCTTGCGGCCGGCGCCGCGCCCGACGCGGGGCAAGCGCTGCCCCGGCGCCTGTCCGCGCTGGTCGACGCCATGCCGGGCGTGCGCACCATGCTGGTCATCGACGCCGGCGGCAAGCTCGTCGCCACCAACATCCCGGAACTGGCGGACCAGGATTTTTCCCGCCGCGCCTACTTCCAGACGGCGCGCGACGCTCCCGATGCCCGCATGCTGTACATCTCGCCCCCCTTTCATTCCTTCAAGGGAGACCTGGTCATCACGGCCTCGCGCATGGTGCAGGACAAGCAGGGCCGCTTTGCCGGCGTCGTGGTCGCCACCTTCGATCCCGAATACTTCACGGCCAAGTTCCGCACCGCCATGTACGCGCCCGACGTCTGGGCCGTGGTGCTGCATGGCGACGGCCGGCAATTTCTCAACTATCCGCCCAGGAATGCCAACGGCGGCGATATGGACGTCCCCGGCGGCTTCCTGCGGCGCTTTCGCGACAGCGGCTACCAGGCGGGCGTGCTGAGCGGCGTCGAGATTGCCGGCGACGGCGTCGCCGCGCCCCGCATCATGGCGATGGCCACCATCGTCCCCGCAGCCCTGCACATGGACCGCGCTCTGATCATCGGCCTGAGCCGCGAAGAAGCGGCCGTCGCCGCCCCGCTGCGGCGCCAGGCGCTAAGCTACCTGCTCTCCTTTGCCATGCTGGCGCTGGCCGCCTCCTGCCTGCTGTTCTGGAGCCAGCGTCGGCGCCGGCAGCAGGCCGCCTGGCATGCGGAACAGGAAAGGGAGCGCCAGGCCATGCAAGCCGTATCCGACAGCGAAACGCGCTTTCGCACCCTGATCGAAGATGCGCCCGTGGCCATCGCCATCCTGCGCCACGGCCGCTTCATCTATTCGAATCCCCGCTACCGCAGGCTGCACGGCTACACGGCGGAAGACGACTTGAACGGCCTGCCCTGGTCCGCCATGATAGCCGCGCCATCGCAGGCGGCGCTGGCCGCCAACGAAGCGCTGATCGAGGCCGATTCGCCCAGCGAGCAAGTGTTCGAGACCGTCGGCCTGGGCAAGCAGGGGCTTTTCGTCCCCATGTTCAAGACCACCACGCGCGTGATGCTCAAGGACGGGCCGGCCACTTTGATCTTTGCGCAGGATATTTCCGCGCAAAAGCAGGCCGACGAAGCCATGCTGCTGGCGCGCGACGCGGCCGAAGCGGCCAACCGCAGCAAGGCGGAATTCCTCGCCAACATGAGCCATGAAATCCGCTCGCCGCTCAACGCCATCCTCGGCATGGCCTGGCTGCTGGAACGGGGCGGCCTCGATGGCGAAGCGCTGCAGATGGCGCACAAGATCCGCGCCGCCGGCCAGTCGCTGCTGGGCATCATCAACGACGTGCTCGACGTGTCGAAAATCGAGGCGGGCCACATGACGATCGAACAGGCGCCGTTCCGCCTGGCCGAGGTGATCGAGAAGATCGCCGCCAGCATGGGCGTGGCCGCGCACGACAAGCCGATCGAGGTGCGGATCGGGCCGCTGCCCGACGGCGTCGACCTGGTGGTGGGCGACGCGCTGCGGCTGGAACAGGTGCTGGTCAACCTGACCAGCAATGCCATCAAGTTTACCGCGCAAGGCACGGTCGAACTGTCGGCCGCGCTGGAAAGCCGCGACGGCGACGCCGCCGTGCTGTGCTTTTGCGTACGCGACACGGGCATCGGCATCGCCGCCGAAGTGCAGGAAGCGATCTTTTCCGCCTTCGCCCAGGCCGACACGTCCACCACCCGCCGCTTCGGCGGCACGGGCCTGGGGCTGACCATCTGCCGCCAGCTGGTGCGCCTGATGGGCGGCTCGCTGCGCCTGCAAAGCGAGCCGGGCCAGGGCAGCGCCTTCAGTTTCACGGTGCCGCTGCAACTGTTGCCCGCCAGCGCCCTGCCCTCGCCCGACATGCAGGGCCTGCGCGTCTTGCTGGCCGATGGCAAGGCCGACACGCGCGCCGCCGTGGCCGCCGTGGCGCAGGGGCTGGGCTGGAGCGTACATGCCGTGTCCGGCGGCCAGGCGGCGCTCGAGCACGCGCTGGCCTGCGCCGAGGATGCGCGCCCCGGCGTCGTCCTGCTGGCCGCGCGCATGCCGGACATGGACGGGGACGCGACGGCGCGCGCGCTGCGCGAGCATCTGCCGCCGCAGGACTGCCCCATCGTCATCCTGGCGGCCACTGGCGCGCCGGCGACAGCGCCCGCGCGCCGCCATACGGACCCGGCCAATCCTGCCGACGCCATCCTCAACGAACCGGTGACGGCTTCCAGCCTGTACAACGCGGCGATGGAAGCGCGCCAGCGGCGCGCCGAAGCGGCCGGCCTGGATGCCGGCCTGGACGCCGGCCATGCAGCGCTGGGCGCACGCGTGCTGGCCGGCGTGCGCGTGCTGGTGGTCGACGACAGCGACATCAACCGCGACGTGGTCAACCACATCCTGTGCGACCAGGGCGCCCTGCCCTCGTTTGCCTGCGACGGCCGGCAGGCGCTGGACTGGCTGCTGGCCCACCCGGCCGACGTCGACATCGTGCTGATGGATGTGCAGATGCCCGTCATGGATGGCTTGCAGGCCACGCGCGCGCTGCGCCAGCTGCCGCAATTCCAGGACCTGCCCGTGGTGGCGCTGACGGCCGGGGCCTTCCAGACGCAGCGCACGGCGGCGCTGGACGCGGGCGTGAACCATTTCATCAGCAAACCGTTCGACGTGCCGCAGACCATCGCCCTGATCGCGCGCGCGCACCGGCGCCATGCGCAAGGGTTGCCGGCCCTGCCGCCGGTCGTGGCCGAAGCGGCAATGCCGGTACGGGAGAGCGGCGCGGCGCCCGTGATCGACCTGGTGCAAGGCATGGCGCAGTGGCGCGATGAAGCGCCCTACCGCCAGCACCTGTCGCACTTCGGCAACACCTACCGCGACACGGTGAGCGCCATGCGCGCGCTGCTGGCGGCCGATGCACGCGGCGACGCCGCGGCGCTGGCGCACAAGCTGGCCGGCGTGGCCGGCAGCCTGGCCCTGCCCGCCACCCTGCATGCGGCCCAGCAAGCGGAACAGCGGCTGCACGCGGGCGACGATGCGTCGGCCGCGCTCGATGCGCTGGAACAGGCGCTGGCGCACGCCATCGCTGCCGCCGCCGCATTCACGGCACAGACGACACCGTCCGGCCAGGCGGTCATGCCAGAAACTCAACATGGCCGTGCATGCCAATGATAAACTTGCCAAGATGAAAATTAAGGAGACGCCATGATCTGGTGCAGGGATTTGCTGCTGAGAGCTTTCATGCTGGGCATGCTGCTATTCGTCGTGGGCGAATCGCTGTCCTACTGGGCGCCGGAAATCAAAAAACTGCTGGCCTGGCGCCCTTCCTGACCCCAGTCTACCCTTCGCGGCCATCGACCCTGGCGCGCCACAGATAGGGCGCATACACGCACGCATACAGGCCAAAGGCCAGCGACCAGCAAGCGCCGGCCGCCAGCAGCAACGGCATGGCCAGCGAGACGGGACCGATGGCGGCCAGCAGGCGTGCCAGCGCACCCAGCTGGATCAGCCAGTACATGGCCGCTTCCGCCCTGCCGCCCTTGAGCGCACGCCCCGTATGGCCCAGGGTGGTGCGCGTCATCATGCCGATGATTAATCCCGCCATCGAGCCCACCGTCAGCGCGTGAAACGCGGCGCTGGCCGGCAGCAGACCCATGCTGGCGCCCGCCAGCAGCGCGAAGCCGATGCCTATCCACGCATACGACAGGTGCAAAATCCACAGCAGCGGCACGCGCACCGTGCGCTGCGGCTGCCAGGCCAGCAGATTGGCCAGCGACACGCCGGCGGCCCCCAAGGCCAGCGGCGCCGTCAGCCAGGCCGGCGCGTCGGCCAGCCACGCGATCGCGGCGGCCGCCATGCAGGCCACCGCCACCAGGGCCCGCTTGGGGCTGGCCACGGGCGTGCTGCCCGGCGCCCCGTTGCGCGTAAACATGGGGATCACGCGCGCGCCGATCACCGATTCGATCAGCACGATGATGAAGATGGCCGCCTGCACCGGCACAAACAGCGACAGCGGCAGAGCGCCCAGCACGGACGCGTGGAACAGGCCATTGGCCAGCGCCAGCAGGGCCAGCAAGCCGACGAGGAACAGGTTGCGCGTATTGCCCGAGCGGCGCAGCACCAGGTACAAAGGCCAGGCGGCCAGCGGCAGGAAGACCCAGTCCACCAGGGCCGCCGCCACGCCAGGAAAGCACAGCATGGCCACGCGCCCCGCCAGCCACAACGCCACCAGCGCCATCAGCTGGACGCCGTGCGGCGTGGGCAAGCCCGTCCAGTTGCGCCCGGCCGTGTACAAAAAACCCACGACGACGGCCACGGCGAAGCCGAACACCATCTCGTGCATGTGCCAGCCCAGCCCCACCTGCAGGCCGCCCGCCAGCAAGCCCGCATAGCTGGCCAGCCACAGGGGAATGCCGATGGCCGCAAACACGGCCGCCAGCAGGTAGAACGGGCGAAAGCCCAGTTGCCAGACGGCGTGGCCGGCCTGCCAGGGCGCCGCGCCTGCCGTCGTGGAAGGTGGGGAAGGTTCGCTGATCGGGGTAATGGCCATGATGGGCTCGCTTTTAAAGATATATTCAATATACTACTTTAAAAGCACGATGGCGGCCATCGGCAAAAAGGACTAGACCTGGATAACGGCGGCTACTTGCCCTGCCGGTGTTCGACCGCGTACACGGCCGCCTGCACGCGGCTCGTGAGGTTGAGTTTTTTCAGCACGTTCTGCACGTGGATCTTGACCGTGCTTTCGGCCAGGTCCAGGGTGCGGGCGATGCCCTTGTTGCTCTCGCCGCGCGACAGGCAATCGATGATTTCCTTTTCACGGGGCGTGAGCTTGTCGAGTTCCGACACGGGTTCCTCGCGCCGCGTGCCCGCCTGCAGCTGGGCCACCAGCTTGCCCGTCATCGCTTCGGCGATGACGACTTCGCCGGCGGCGGCGCGGCGGATGGCGCGCACCAGGTAGTCGGCGTCGATATTCTTGATCAGGTAGCCGCAGGCGCCCGCGCGCAGTGCCGTCGCCAGGTCTTCCGCGTCTTCGGAGACGGTCAGCATGACGATGGCCGTATCGGGGCAGTCGTGCTGCATCAGCTGCAGCGCTTCCACGCCGGACATGCCGGCCATGTTCAGGTCCAGCAGCACCACGTCGGGCTGCAGCTGGATGGCACGCTTGATGCCTTCCACGCCATCGGCCGCCTCGCCCACGACGGAAAACTCCGTATGCCGCTGCAGCAGCGAGCGTATGCCGCTGCGGAACAGCGCGTGGTCGTCCACCAGCATGACGGTAATCGGTTTATCGGGTGTCTCCATTTTTTACTTTCAGGTAGTTACTCAGGCGGCGCGGCGCTGCTCGCGCGACAAATGCAGTTCGACCGTCGTGCCGCCGCCCTGGCAGGCATGCACGTCGAACGTGGCGTCGATGCGCTGCGCGCGCTCGCGCATGATGTGGATGCCGACATGGCTGTCGCCTTTTTCCAGCACGGCGCAAGCGTCGAAGCCGACGCCATTATCGCTGATCGTCAGCGTAAAATCCTGGTGATCGGCGAGGCGCACTTCGACGTGGCTGGCCTGGGCGTGCTTGCGGATGTTCGACAGCGCTTCCTGCACGATGAATAATAGCTGCAATTGCTGCTCGCGGGGGAACGGCGCGCCATCGACGTCGGCCAGCAGTTCGGCGTCGATGCCCGTCTGGCGGCGGAATTTGTCCACGGCCGCGCGCAGGGAACCG
The DNA here is from genome assembly GCF_900103595.1 of Janthinobacterium sp. OK676. Classification (NCBI taxonomy): domain Bacteria; kingdom Pseudomonadati; phylum Pseudomonadota; class Betaproteobacteria; order Burkholderiales; family Oxalobacteraceae; genus Janthinobacterium; species Janthinobacterium sp. OK676. The sequence goes on along the minus strand of NZ_FNHA01000011.1, from coordinate 76,672 downwards.
ATCAAATCGTCCTCCATCAGGCGGCTGCGGAAGTTGGCCAGCAGTTCGCGCACGTCTTCGTAGCTTTCCTTCACGCCCGCATGCAGGGCCGGCACGATGCCCGCCACCTCGTCGAAACGGGCGTTGCGCACGGAGTCGTCGAGCATCTGCACTTGCAGGTTGAGGAAATTGAGGCTTTGCGCGATGCTGTCGTGCAGTCCCTGCGCCACCAGGTTGCGCTCTTCGGAAATGGCCATTTCGCGCTCGCGCGCGGCCAGGCGCAGGTTTTCCAGCGCGATGCCCAGCAGCTGGCCCAGGGTTTCCAGCAAGGCCAGCTCGCGCGCGGAAAACACGCGCGCATGGCGGAAATGCAGGTTGAAGAAGCCCAGGTGCTGTTCGTGCGCATGGATATGGAAGACGGAGACGGTGGCAAAGCCCTCGCGGTGGCAGCGCAGTTCGTGCGCCTTGTCGATGCGGCGCATGTCGTGCACCTTCGCCACCTTCATCTCGACGGCCGTGCCGCACAGGCAGTCGCCCACCTTCAGGCAGTGTTCCGACGCCACCAGTTCCTCGGACAGGCCCGTATGCACGACCATGTGCAGGTTGCCCCGCTCGGCATCGAGCACGCGCACGGTGGAGCCGTCGGCCTCGAAATAATCGACGATGCGCTGCATGAAGCCGCCGCAAATGTCTTCCAGGGGCTGCGGGCGCTGCAGGAAAGCGGCGCTTTCGTACAGCAGCGCCAGTTCGCGGTTGCGGTACTCGAGCGTGGCCGTCTTGCTGCGCACGCCCTCTTCCAGGTTGCCGTACAGCGCCTGCAGGCGGTCGGCCATCTGGTTGAAGCCGCTGGCCAGCTGGCCGAATTCGTCATTGCTCTCGACGGCCAGGCGCACGCTGAAATCGCGCTCCTTCATGCGCTGCATGCCCAGGCGCAGCCGCGTGACGGGTTCGATGATGAGCATGAACATCAGGTAGATCATGCTGACCGTGCCGATGACGGCCATGCCGACGAGGATCAGCTGCGAGGCGCGCAGCCAGAAGGTGCGCTGTTCGCTATCATGCTCGATCAGGCGCACCAGTTGATCGACCTGCCCCACGAAGGAGTCGGCGTCGCGCTCGAACTGGCGCGCGCGCGCGGTGGTATCGGCGGCCAGGGCGGACGGGCGCAAGGCGCCGCGCCAGGCCGTGCCGATGCGTTCGAATTCGGATTTGATGGCCGTGCTGGGCGGCAGGAACAGGGGGCGCTGCGGGTCGCCATGGCCGATCTTGGCCAGGGTCTCGTCGATCAGCAGCACTTGCTGGCGCGCCTGTTCGCGCGCGTCGCTGGCAAGCAGCAGGGTCAGGCGGTAGGTCTGCATGCGCAGCCGGCCCGTTTCATTGATGGCGGCAGAACTGCCTTCGAGCTGCCACGACAAAAACAGGGTGCAGCCGATGGCGCTCAGGGCCAGCACCAGCATGAGCAGCAGCGCGCCGACGATCTTGGTCGACAGCTTCTGCCAGGAGGAAAACATCGCCTTGAATTTCATACCGCCCTTGAATGTAAATGCAAACTGCCTCAGCCGCCCGTCTGCGCCATGAACCTGATAATTTTATCGGGCTGTGTATTGAAATCATGCTGCTGCGGCTTCAGTTCGATGGCGGCGCGGATCGCCGCCTCGATCTCCGCATCCGTGGCCCCGCCGCGCAGCAGGGGGCCGAGGGCGAATTTCTCTTCCTGGCCCAGGCACAAATACAGGGTACCATCGACGGACAGGCGCACGCGGTTGCAGGTGGCGCAAAAATGCTGCGACATGGGCGTAATGAAGCCGATGCTCGAGCGGCCATCGGCTGTCGCCATGTAGCGTGCCGGCCCGCCACCGAGTTCCTGCGCCTGCGGCACCAGGCCAAAGCGGGCCGCCAGGCGCTCGCGCACGGGACCGAGCGGCATGTAGCTGGCATTGCGGCCCGTACTGCCCATGGGCATGGCTTCGATCAGGCGCAGGATGAACTGCTGCTCGATGCAAAACGCCGCCATGGCCTCGATCTGGCCGTCATTGACGCCGCGCATGGCCACCATATTGATCTTGATCGGGTCGAAACCGGCCGCCTTGCCCGCCATCAGGCCATCGAGAATCGGCTGCAGGCTGTCGCGCCCCGTGATCTGCTGCATGCAGGCGCGGTCGAGCGAATCGAGGCTGACGTTGATGCGGTCCACGCCCGCCGCGCGCAAGGCCACGGCGTGCTTGCCCAGCTGGGTAGCGTTGGTCGACAGCGACAAATCCTGCAGGCCGGGCAATGCCGTCAGCCGCTGCGCCAGTTCCGGCAGATTGCGCCGCAACAGCGGTTCGCCGCCCGTCAGGCGCACGCGGCGCGTGCCGAGCCGAACGAAGATGCCCATCAGGCGCTCGATCTCGTCGAACGTCAGCCAGTCCTTCGGCTCTTCGAAACCGCGAAAGCCCTTGGGCATGCAATAACTGCAGCGCAAGTCGCAGCGGTCGGTGACGGACAGCCGCACATAATCGATCGAACGGCCAAAACGGTCCTGCAACTTGACGCTACCCATGACGCTACTCCTGTTTCTTCCGTGATTGTAAAGGCTGGGGCACGATCTGGCTGTGCCCCAGAAGGCCTAGCGGCCTACGCCTTTCGGTCTACGCATTTCTACTTACTGAACCAGCGGGCTGGCCGTGCCTTCGACGCTTGCACCTTCCAGTTTGATGCCCGCGATCTCGGCGCGCCCCACCAGCAAGTGCAGATACTGGTGCACGGCGCGCTGCCACGCCGCCCGCGACAGGCGGTCGGCGATCTGCGCCTGCACGGCCTCGTAGGCGATGGGCTGGCCTTCGACCCGGCGCAGCACTTGCACGATGTGGTAGCCGAAGCGCGTTTCCAGCAAATGCCCGGCCAGCGCGCCCGCTTCCAGGCGGAACAGCAGCGCGTCGAACTCCGGCACGCTCTGGCCCGGCGACAGCTGGCCCAGATTCCCCCCCAGGGCGCCGGACGGGCAGTTCGAATACTGCGCCGCCAGTTCGCCGAAGCGTTCGGGCGCCAGCTTCAAAGCGTCGAGCACGGCTTGCGCCGTCGTGCGCAGCAGCGCCAAAGGCGCTTCCGGCGTCACCTGGAACAGGATGTGGCGCGCCTCGACCAGCGCCCCGCTGCAAAACAGCTGCGGGCGCTGCGCATAAAAGGTGCGGCAGGCCGCATCGTCGGCGGGCGGCACGCGCACTTCCTGCGCAAACAGCGCTTCGATGCGGTCATCAATACTGTCGCCCTGCACGCCGAGGCGTTCCGCTTCGTCCAGCAGCAGCCGGCGCAGCACCAGTTCATGCACGGCCTGCTTCAAAGGATTGCCGGCGCCGTCGTGATGCGGCAGTTCCTGCGCGATGTCGGCATCGTCGATATCGATGCCATTGACGGAGATTCCCATGATGTGACTCCTTTCTTAGCGGCGGCGCACCAGTTGATAGGCGCGGCCCAGATAGCCGATGGCGCCGAAACCGCTCCACACGTGCACCAGGCGGGTGAACGGGAAGATGACGAACAGCGACATGCCCATGAACAGGTGCAGCTTGAACACCAGCGGCGCATCGACGATGAAGCTGGCGGCGTCACCGCGGAAGGTCACGATGTGCTGCGCCCAGTTCATCAGCAAGACCATCATGTGGCCATCCATGTGCGAAGCCGAGACGAAGATCGAGGACAGGCCCAGCAGCAAAGTCAGCAGGATCCACAGCATCACCAGCTTGTCGCCGGCCGTGGTGACGGCGCGCAGCCGGTCGTTACTGAAGCGGCGCACCAGCAGGATCAGGATGCCGACCAGGCACAGGCCGCCCATCACGCCGCCTGCCGCCATGGCCACGCCCTGCTTCAGGCCGTGCGACACGCCCAGGGTATCCCACACCCATACGGGGGTGAGCAAGCCGGCCGCATGGCCGAACAGCAGGCCGATGATGCCGATGTGGAACAGGATATTGCCCAGGCGCAGGCTGCCGCGGTGCAGCAGCTGGCTGGAATCGGACTTCCACGTGTATTGCTCGCGGTCGAAACGGATCAGGCTAGCCAGGAAAAAGATGGCCAGCGCGATGTATGGATAAATGCCATACACAAATTGATGCAAGTAATTACTCATGATGTACTCTCCTCATGCGGACGCGCTTCAAGCGGCGCGCCGCGGCTGCGGGTGAAAATGCACGGGATGGACGCCGCCGGCGACCTGACCCGGCGCTTGGCGCAGCAAGGGCTCGACGCCGTCCGCACCGGGACCGAAGGTTTCCAGCGCTTCATCCATGTCGCGCACCGGCGGTTCGGCCAGCATTTCCGCCGCCACGGGGCTCAAACGTTCGAGCAAGGTGAAGACGGGCGCGTACGGGCTGCCGTTGGCCGTCAGCTTGCGGCCGATGTGCGCCAGCACATGGACGGCGTCGCCCAGCAGCGGCGCCGAAACTGCCTCGTCGAGCTGCGCCAGGAACTCCAGGAACAGGGGCACGAAGTCGGGCAAGTCGTCGCCCACCATTTGCAGGCCGTGGCGCTTGTATTCCTCCATCAGGTCGACCATGGCCTGGCCCCGGTCGCGCGATTCGCCGTGGATATGCTCGAACAGATGCAGCGAGTGCGACGGATTGCGGTCGAACGTGGCCACGTACTGCTGCTGCAGGTCGATCAGGCTGCTGCTTTCCAGGTGCGCCAGCAGGGGCCGCAGCAGCGCGTGCTGCTCCGGCATGGCCGCCAGCGCGGCATCGAGCTGCGGCAGGTGCGCGATCAGCTCCGGCTCCGGATACAGCAGCAGGCGCGAGAGGATTTGGTAGTGATGCATAGCGTGTTCCATATCAGCTCCTTATGCGCCTGGCGCCGTTTTGCGCGACTTCGGCATCTGCATGAAGATGGCCGAACCGTGTTTTTTCTTGCCGAACAAGGTCGGTTCGCTGGTGCCGTCCGAGCAGCCGTTGCCGAAGCTGAAGCCGCACGAACCCTTCTCGTTGAAGCTGTCCTCGGCCATTTCCTTGTGGCTGCTGGGGATGACGAAGCGGTCTTCGTAGTTGGCGATGGCCATGATGTGGTACATGTCCTCCACCTGGGCCTTGCTCAAGCCCACCTGTTTCAGGACCGTGAGGTTTTCCACCTTTTCCACCGTCTTGCTGCGCATGTAGGCACGCATGGCCAGCATGCGATCCAGCGCCGTGACGATGGGCGGCTGGTCGCCGGCCGTCAGCAGATTGGCCAGGTACTGCACGGGAATGCGCAGGCTTTGGGTGTCCGGCAGCATGCCGTTCACGCCCAGCTTGCCCGATTCGGCGGCCGCCTGGATCGGCGACAGCGGCGGCACGTACCACACCATCGGCAAGGTGCGGTATTCGGGATGCAGCGGGAACGCCACTTTCCACTCGACGGCCATCTTGTAGACGGGCGACTTGACGGCCGCTTCCAGCCAAAGGTCGGGGATGCCCTGGCGGCGCGCCTCGGCGATGATGGCCGGGTCGTGCGGGTCGAGAAACAGGTCGAGCTGCGCCTGGTACAGGTCCTGCTCCTGCGGCACGGAGGCGGCGGCCTCGATCTTGTCGGCGTCGTACAGCAGCACGCCCAGGTAGCGGATACGGCCCACGCACGTTTCCGAGCACACGGTAGGCTGGCCAGCTTCGATGCGGGGGAAGCAGAACGTGCACTTCTCCGCCTTGCCGGACGACCAATTGTAGTAAATCTTCTTGTACGGGCAACCGGAGATGCACATGCGCCAGCCGCGGCACTTGTCCTGGTCGATCAGCACGATGCCGTCGTCTTCGCGCTTGTACACGGAGCCGGACGGGCAAGACGCCACGCACGTCGGGTTCAGGCAATGCTCGCACAGGCGCGGCAAGTACATCATGAAGGTGTTTTCGAAGGTGCCGTACATCTCCTTCTGCATGTTGTCGAACAGCTTATCCTTGCTGCGCTGGGCAAACTCGCCGCCCAGGTCATCTTCCCAGTTCGGACCCCACTCGATTTTTTCCATCTTTTTCCCCGTCAGCACGGAGATCGGACGGGCCGTCGGCGGCGTCTGCGACAGCGGCGCGCTTTGCAGGTGCTCGTAGTCGTAGGTGAACGGCTCGTAGTACTCGTCGATGGCGGGCAGGTTCGGGTTGGCGAAGATATTCGCCAGGATTTTCAAACGGCTGCCCTGGCGCGGCTCGATCTTGCCCGCATCCGTGCGGCGCCAGCCGCCGTTCCACTTGTCCTGGTTTTCCCACTGTTTCGGATAGCCGATGCCGGGCTTGGTTTCCACGTTGTTGAACCACGCGTACTCGACGCCGTCGCGGCTGGTCCATACGTTCTTGCAGGTGACGGAACAGGTGTGGCAGCCGATGCACTTGTCCAGGTTCAGCACCATGCCGATTTGCGCTCTGATTTTCATACTATGCTCCTTGTTCCTGCAACGGGCCTTCGAGCCAGTCGACCTTGTTCATCTTGCGCACCAATACGAATTCATCGCGGTTGGAGCCCACCGTGCCGTAGTAATTGAAGCCGTACGCCAGCTGGGCGTAGCCGCCGATCATGTGCGTCGGCTTGGGCACGGCCCGCGTCACCGAGTTATGGATGCCGCCCCGCTTGCCCGTCATCTCCGCGCCGGGCACGTTGATGATCTTTTCCTGGGCGTGGTACATCATCGTCATGCCGGCCGGGATGCGCTGGCTGACGATGGCGCGCGCCGTCAGGCTGCCGTTCACGTTGAAGACTTCGATCCAGTCGTTGTCGACGATGCCGGCAGCTTGCGCGTCCGTCTCCGACAGCCACACGTGCGGTCCGCCGCGCGACAATGTCAGCATGCGCAGGTTGTCCGAATACGTGGAGTGGATGCCCCACTTCTGGTGCGGCGTCAAAAAGTTCAGCGCCAGTTCCTTGTTGCCGTTCGGCTTGGTGCCCAGCAGCGCTTCCGTCGTCTTCGTGTTAATCGCCGGCTTGTAGACGCACAGTCCCTCGCCGAAATCGCGCATCCACAGGTGATCCTGGTAGAACTGCTGGCGGCCCGTCAGGGTGCGCCAGGGGATCAGTTCATGCACGTTGGTATAGCCGGCCGTGTAGCTGACTTCTTCGCTTTCCAGGCCAGACCAGGTGGGCGAGGAAATGATCTTGCGTGGCTGCGCCTGCACGTCGCGGAAGCGGATGCTGTCATGCTCGCGCGGCAGCGCCAGGTGCGTATGGTCGCGTCCCGTGATGGAGGACAGCGCGGCCCAGGCTTTCACGGCCACGTGGCCATTCGTTTCCGGCGCCAGCGACAAAATCATCTCGGCCGCATCGATGGCCGTGTCGAGGCGCGGCTGGCCCTGCGACACGCCTTCGTCCAGTACCGTGCGGTTGATGCCGCGCAGGACGTCGACTTCATGGCCCGTTTTCCAGGAAATGCCCTTGCCGCCATTGCCGATGGTTTCCAGCAGCGGGCCGATCGAGGTGAACTTCTTGTAGACGTCGCGGTAATTGCGCTCGACCACCGTCATGTTCGGCATGGTCTTGCCGGGAATGGCTTCGCATTCGCCGGCGCGCCAATCCTTGGGATCGAAAGGCTGGCCCAGTTCGCCCGGCGTGTCGTGCATCAGCGGCGTGAGGATGATGTCTTGCTGGGTGCCCAGCAGCTCGCCGCCGATTTCCGAGAATTTCTCGGCCAGGCCCTTGTAGATTTCCCAGTCCGACTTCGATTGCCACAGCGGCTGCACGGCTTCGGACAGCGGGTGGATGAACGGATGCATGTCCGACGTATTCAGATCGTCTTTTTCATACCAGGTGGCCGTCGGCAGCACCACGTCGCCGTACAGGCAGGTGGTCGACATGCGGAAGTCCAGCACCACGAGCAAATCGAGCTTGCCTTCGACGGCCGGGCGCACTTTCACCTGTTTCGGCGTGAGGCAGTCTTCTTCGTCGCTGAGCAAGCCGTTTTGCGTGCCCAGCAGGTATTTCAGGAAGTACTCGTGGCCCTTGCCCGAGCTACCCAGGATATTCGAGCGCCAGACGAACATATTGCGCGGGAAGTTGGCCGGATTGTCCGGATCGTCGCACGAGAACTGCAGCTGGCCCGCCTTGATCTGGTCGAGTGCATACGCGGCCGGCTTCTGGCCTGCGGCGGCGGCGGCCTTGGCCACTTCCAGCGGATTCGTTTGCAGCTGCGGCGCCGATGGCAGCCAGCCCATGCGCTCGGCCTTGGCGTTGTAGTCGAGCAGGGTCAGGTCGCCCGTGCCGCCGGCCGCCGATGGCGAAGCGATGTCGCCCGTTTCCAGCTTTTCGTGGCGCCACTGGCTCGTGTGGGCATAGAAGAACGAGGTGCCGTTCATCTGGCGCATCGGACGTACCCAGTCCTGGGCGAAGGCCAATGGCGTCCAGCCCGTTTGCGGACGCAGTTTTTCCTGGCCCACGTAATGGGCCCAGCCGCCGCCGGACTGGCCGATACAGCCGCACATCATCAGCATGTTGATGATGCCGCGGTAGGTCATGTCCATGTGGTACCAGTGATTCAGGCCGGCGCCCACGATGACCATGCTCTTGCCGCGCGTCTGGTCCGCGTTTTCCGCGAACTGGCGCGCCACGGTGATGACGTCGGCGCGCTTGACGCCCGTGTGCTTTTCCTGCCATGCGGGAGTGTACGGCACGTCGTCGTCATAGCTTTCCGCCACGTTCTCGCCGCCCAGGCCGCGGTCGATGCCGTAGTTGGCCAGGGTCAGGTCGAACACGGTGGTGACGAGGCCCGTCGTGCCGTCGGCCAGGCGGATGGTTTTCACCGGCACCTTGCGCAGCAGCATGTCGGACGCGTCCTTGCCGCCGAAGTAGGCAAAGCCCACTTCCGTGACGGCGTCGCTGTCGTTGATCATGGAGAGCATCGGCACGATGGGCGCGCCGCTGCCGCCCGCTTTTTGCTCCAGATTCCACTTGCCCGATTCGCCCCAGCGGAAGCCGATGGAGCCGGCTGGCGCCGTGATGGCACCCGTGGTCTCGTCGATGACGAGGGTCTTCCATTCCGGGTTGTTGGTTTCGTCGAGGTTGTTGTCCAGGTGCGAAGCGCGCAGGAAGTAGTCGGGCACCAGGGTGCCGTTGTGCTCCTTGAGCAGCACCAGCATGGGGAAGTCCGTGTACTGGCGCGCATAGTCGCGGAAGTAGGCGCTCTGCCCCTCCGAGTGGAACTCCTTGAGGATGACGTGGCCCATGGCCAGCGCCAGCGCGGCGTCCGTGCCCTGCTTCGGCGCCAGCCAGATGTCGCCGAACTTCACCATTTCGCCGTAATCGGGCGAGATGGCGACGGTTTTCGTGCCCTTGTAGCGCACTTCCGTGTAGAAGTGGGCGTCCGGCGTGCGCGTCATCGGCACGTTCGAGCCCCACACCATCAGATAGGTCGAGTTGTACCAGTCGGCCGATTCCGGCACGTCCGTCTGTTCGCCCCACACTTGCGGGCTGGCTGGCGGCAAGTCGCAGTACCAGTCGTAGAAGCTCAGGGCCACGCCGCCGATCAGCGACAGGTAGCGCGTGCCGGAAGCATAGCTGACCATGGACATGGCGGGAATCGGCGAGAAGCCGACGATGCGGTCCGGGCCGTATTTCTTGATCGTCAGCGCATTCGCGGCGGCGATGATTTCATTCGATTCCTCCCACGTGGCGCGCACGAAGCCGCCCAGGCCGCGGATGGATTTGTACTGCTGCGAGCGCACGGGGTCCTGGCTGATCCAGTCCCAGGCCGTGACGGGGTCCATGGTCTTGCGCGCTTCGCGCCACATTTCCATCAGGCGGCCGCGCACCATCGGGTATTTCACGCGCTGGGCCGAATACACGTACCAGGAATAGCTGGCGCCGCGCGGGCAGCCGCGCGGTTCATGGTTGGGCAGGTCGGGCCGCGTGCGCGGATAATCGGTTTGCTGGGTTTCCCAGGTGATCAGGCCATTCTTGACGTACACCTTCCAGCTGCACGAGCCGGTACAGTTCACGCCATGCGTGGAACGCACGATCTTGTCGTGCTGCCAGCGCTGGCGATAGGCGTTTTCCCAGGTACGGTCTTCATCGACCACGGTGCCATGGCCGTTTGAAAACGGCTCGGCGGGCTTGCTAAAAAATTTCAGGCGGTCCAGAAAGTGACTCATGCTACCTCCACAGTGCGCCGCCGACAGCGGCGCCAGGTCTTAAAAAACGCTGCAAGCAGATTGGCTCAAGCGTCGATACAAACAGTCTATCGATGCCCCCTGCGCGGCGGTATTGGCAAGAAGTCGGTTTCCGGCACCAGGAATGCATAGGCGGCTAGTCACTATTGCCTATGGGCGGCGCGGCGCAGCTGCGGTATACCTGTCGCCATCGTTCAATCAGGAGAAAACCATGAGCATTACCGATTACGCCAGCCTGCTGCGCAGCGCCCGCAACCAGGAGCAGCCGCAACGCCTGCTGTTCACCTTTACCCAGGCACAGGCCCAGCCCGGCGGCCAGGGCAAGTCGCTCACGCCCGTGATGTGCGCCGACAAGCTGCCCGAGGAACTGGACAGCTTCGAGACGTTGAAGGAAGAGTCGAAACAGATGCAGACGCACTGGGACGTGGTCTTCGTGGCGGGACTGGCGGGTCGCGAGGGCCAGCCGCCCGCCGCGCAGGAATGCGAAGCACCGCTGCGCGCCATGGTGACGGCCATCGAGCAAGGCCGCATCGACAGCCTGCTGGCGTTTGACCGCAGCGGGGATTTGTTACGTTTTAGTTGACGGAACTTGTCGGATGACGGCCTGCGGCCTAATCCGACCTACGTGATTGATGTAGAGCAAGGTAGGTCGGATTAGCGTAGCGTAATCCGACACCTTGTTGGCCGCACGTTTCGGATTATGTGCCCGCATCCGGCCAAGGGCGCTCATGCAAATGACGCGCCCTTTCTATTGGACACACGAGGGGCAAAAACTGCTGCTGGCGCGCCGAATACGCCATCAGCGCCCCGCTGTCGATGTCGAAATACCATCCATGCAATTTCAACACACCCTGCTCCACCCGGCGCTTGAGCCACGGGTAGGTGAGCAGATTGTCCAGCGACTGCAATATGCTGGCCAGTTCGCACGCGTGGTGCTGTTCCGCCGACGAGCGGTGCGCCAGCTCGCGCCGCACTCTTTGCGCCACCGGTTCGGCGATGCGCATCCACTGTCCCACGAAGTCCGTTTCCTGCCCCTCCGCGCGCGGCTGCGGTTCCAGCAGCGCGCGGATGCCGCCGCAGCGCGCATGTCCGAGCACGATGACCCTCGCCACTTCGAGCTTGCAGACGGCGAACTCGATGGCCGAACTGACGCCGGGTGGCGCCTCGGGGGTGCACGGCGGCACGAGGTTGGCGATATTGCGCACGACGAACATGTCGCCCGGGTCGCTGCCCGTCAGCAGCATGGGGTCGACCCTTGAATCGCAGCAGCCGATGAGCAGGGTCGAGGGCCGCTGCCCGTCGCGCAGGCTGTCGTACAAGGTTTGCGGCTCGCTGAAATACTGCTGTTGAAACAGGCTGAAGCCGTTGACGAATTTTTCCAGTTCTTCCATGACTACCTCTTACTGTGTTCAACGCCGGGCAAGCAGAACTCGCCCGGCGTTCTGACGCTGACTAGCAAGGCATAGGCGCGTTCTTGCGCGCATAGCACCACCAGGTGATCGCGATGCAGCTGACATAAAAGCCGATGAAGCACCACAGGGCCGCGTCGGGGCTGCCCGTCAGCGCAATCGAGGTGCCATAGCTTTTCGGGATGAAAAAGGCGCCGTAGGCCGCCACGGCCGAGGTGAAGCCCAGGACGGCGGCGCCTTCCTTGTTGGCGTCGACGATGGCTTGCTCCTGCGCCGCCTTGCCCTTGCCGGCCGCAGCGCGCTGGTGTTCGGTCAGGAAGATCACGGGGATCATGCGGAAGGTCGACGCGTTGCCGATGCCCGTGCCGGCGAACAGCAGCATGAACATCCAGAAGAAGCCATTGAAACTGCCACCCACTCCGCCTTGCGGCATGAAGTACAGCACGCCCAGCACGGCGGCTATCATCAGCAGGAAGGACCACAGGGTGACGCGGGCGCCGCCCAGTTTGTCGGAAATCACGCCGCCGGCGACGCGCGCCAGCGCGCCGACCAATGGTCCCAGGAAGGCGTAATCGAGCGGGTTCACGTCGGGGAACTGGATCTTGATCAGCAGCGGAAACGCGGCCGAATAACCGATGAAGGAGCCGAAGGTGCCCGTGTACAGCCAGCACATGAGCCAGTTGTGCTTGCGCTTGAAGATCACGGCCTGCTCGGAAAACGACGCCTTGGCCGATGCCAGGTCATTCATGCCGAACCAGGCCAGCAAGGTCGACAGCGCGATGAACGGCACCCAGATGAAGCCCGCGTTTTGCAGCCACATCTCCTTGCTTACGCCATTCTTGACCCAGGTGAGCGAATCGCCACCCCAGGCGCCGAAGACGGCAAACGTGATCACCAGCGGCACGACGAACTGCACCACCGACACGCCCAGGTTGCCCAGGCCCGCATTCATGCCCAGTGCGAAACCCTTGCTTGCCTTCGGATAGAAAAAGCTGATGTTGGCCATCGATGAAGCGAAATTGCCGCCGCCGAAGCCGCACAGCAGGGCCAGGATCAGCATGGTCGGGTAGCCCGTGTTCACGTCCTGCACGGCCAGGCCGATGCCGATGGCGGGAATCAGGAGCGAACCCGTGGAAATGGCCGTCCAGCGGCGCCCGCCGAAGATCGGCACCATGAACGAATAAAAGATGCGCAAGGTGGCGCCGGACAGGCCCGGCAAGGCCGTCAGCCAGAACAGCTGGTTGTTACTGTAGGTGAAGCCGATGTTGGGCAGGTTGACCACCACCACGCTCCACACCATCCACACGGCGAATGCCAGCAGCAGCGCGGGGATCGAGATCCACAGATTGCGCGCGGCCGTGGCCTTGCCCGTGTTTTGCCAGAAGCTCGGGGTTTCCGGCTCCCACGTATTGATCATGTAGCGGCTCATGCTTTAGCTCCTGCGAGTTGGTTGGTAGGTGCCGCGCGCAGCGGCTTGAACGAGAAATGCATCCAGACGAGGGAGACGCAGACGGTGCCGTACAGGAGCATGAAGGAGCTCGAACGCACGCCCGTGAAGTCCACCAGGGCGCCGAACATCACGGGCAGGATGAAGCCGCCCAAGCCGCCGGCCAGGCCGACCACGCCCGAGACGGCGCCGATGTTGTCGGAAAAATCATCGCCGATGAACTTGAAGACGGACGCCTTGCCCACGGCCATGGCGATGCCGACGATGAACAGCAGCACGGTGAACCACAGCGGCGACAGGCCGATATGGAAGGCCAGCGGACCGGTGACGGTTTCCACGACCATCTGTGTTTGCGGATACGACAGGAGGAAGAAGCACACCCAGCACACCCACATCACGGCCCAGGTGACTTTCGCCGCGCCGTATTTGTCGGAGATCCAGCCGCCCATGGCGCGCAGCACGCCGCCCGGCAGCGAGAAGCAGGCGGCCAGCAGCGCCGCGTGTTTCAAATCAAAACCGTATTCGGCCACGTAATACTTCGTCATCCACAGCGCCAGCGCCACGTAGCCGCCGAACACCACCGAGTAGTACTGGCAGTAGCGCCACACGCGCGGGTCCTTCAGCACCTTCATCTGCGCGCTGAAGCTTTCGCCCGATGGCGCCAGATGCGATTTGTCCGTGTACGAAAACAGCCAGAAGATGATGGCCGTGGCCAGCATGGCTACCGCATACACCTTGGGCAGCATCTGCCAGCCGAAGGCGGCGACGATGCCGGGGGCGACGAACTTGGTCAGCGCGGAACCGGAGTTGCCGGCGCCGAAGATGCCCATGGCCAGGCCGCGGCGCTCCTTTTCATACCAGCGCGCCACGTAGGGCGTGCCGACGGAAAACGAGCCGCCCGCCAGGCCCACGAACATGCCCAGCACGAGGAAATGCCAATAGGCGGTGGCGTAGGAGATCAGGTAGATCGGCAGCACGCTGGCCAGCATCAGCCAAAAGAACACGCGGCGTCCGCCGTATTTGTCCGTCCAGATGCCCAAGGGCACGCGCACGAGGGAACCCGTCAGCACGGGCATGGCGGCCAGCAGGCCGAATTGTGTTTCAGTCAAGCCCAGGCTGCTCTTGATGGGGATGCCCAGTACGGCAAACATCATCCATACGGCGAAGCAGATGGTAAATGCGAAGGTGCTGCTGATCAGCACGGACGCCTGCTTGCGCCGCATGCCGGGTTCGACTGCCTTGTTACTACTGTTGTTCTTAGTGCCATCTAGGGTAGCCACGATGTTTCTCCATGAATGCACTGGCCGTCTGGCCAGCCGTCCCGACCAGCTTACGTGGCGGAGTCGAAAGGCACTATCGGCCACAGGGTGATTCTGGAAAGGCAATCTGGATAGCCGCATCGGCAAAAGTGACTAGATGACGTGGCATATGCCTAGCCTGGATGGCGGGTGTTTTACAAACGCATGTATTTTTGGCACACTCGGCGCCTGGAGAAAAGGAGCGGCATGCAAGACATTCACGAAGCAGACGGGATCATCACGCGCGCGGCGCTGCCGGGCGACGTGGACGCCATGCTGGCCTGCGATGCGTATGCGCAGGCGCACCCCAGCCGGGGCGAGGCCGTGCGAGCCGCCGTCGGCCAGGGGCACTGCCAGGTGGCCATCCGGGCCGGCCAGGTGGCAGGCTATGTCCTCACGCGCGACGATTTTTTCGATTACGGCTTTGTCTCGCTGGTGGTGGTCGCTCCCGCCCACCAGCGGCGCGGCGTGGGCGTGCACCTGCTGGCGGCAGCCGAAGCCGCGTGCACGACGGTGAAGCTTTTCACCTCGACGAACCAGTCCAACGGCGCCGCGCAACGGCTGTTCGCCAGCGCGGGCTTTGTGCGCAGCGGCCAGATCGACCATCTCGACGAGGGAGACCCGGAGCTCGTGTACATGAAATGGTGCCGCTGATTGCGCGTCCTTCCGACGGCGTATGGCGCGGCGCGCCAAAGGCGGCTATGCTGGCGCCACTTTGACTAACGACCGCAGGGACATATGGACTATCTGAGCCTCAAGCATTTCCACATGGGCTGCGCCGCCGCCAGCGGTTGCCTTTTCCTCTTGCGCGGCGCGTGGATGCTGCGCGCCTCGCCCGCCCTGCAGCAGCGCTGGGTCAAAGTGCTGCCGCACCTGGTCGACACGGCCTTGCTGGCCAGCGCCATCACCCTGGCCGTATGGAGCGGCCAGTCGCCCGGCAGCCAGCCCTGGCTGGCCGCCAAGCTGTGCGCGCTGGTGGCCTACATCGTGCTGGGCACCATCGCCCTGAAACGGGGCAAGACGCCAGCCGTGCGCGGCACCGCCTTCGCGCTCGCCGTGCTGGTCTTCGCCTACATCGTCGCCGTAGCCGTGACCAAACAGGCCTGGCCGCTCTGATGCAGCAAAAAATGTAGCGCAGGGTCGCGCCTGCAGTACAGAGTGACGCGTGCGCGGCGCGACCTGCAGGTGCTTATTTGGCGCGGTTTCTTTCCTGAATTTCCTTGCCAAGGGCGTCCTCTAGCCACCATTCACGCACCTCGAGCGCCTTGTTCTCGATGCTGGCATTGGCCAGCAAGGGATTTTTCTTCAGGTATGCGATATCTTCCTCGAAATTGTCGTGTATCGAAGCCACTTGCAGGAAACGGTTGGCATCCAGACGTCCCAGGTAGATGACCTTGCCAGCAACGACGTCAAACTCGATCGGCTTCGGCGACGATTCGGAGTACCTGGACCTGAATCCATAGTCAAGCAGCCAGATGATGACGCTGTAGCGTCCCGGCGTCAGCTGCAGCGCAAAGGTGCTGCCCTTGCCCGTAGGTACTTTTGGCAAGACATTCTGCAAGGCGACCTGGCCGGCGGGAGCATGGCTGGATAACCACAGACTTTTGCCCTCGAGGGCGGCAGGGTCGCTGCTGACGATGCCGAACCTGGCGCCATGCGCCTCGAAGACGGAGCTCTCGAACACGGTGCCGACGACAACGCCCTTGGCAAGATCGGGTGTCGTGTAGGTAAACGCAGGCGCGCTATTGCGGCCGGTGACACAGGCCGACAACAGCGCAGGCAGCAAGACGGCGCACGCCAGCGCGCGCAGCATGGTGGTTCGGACAAACATGGATGATCCTGAATAAAATGAAGAAATGGGTCACAAGTGATGGGCAAAGGGCAAAGGACGGCAAGCGCGCCTGTGCCTGCATGAGTCCAGATAAATATTGCTAATTGGAAATATTTTCAGTGTATCCGTCTGGCACGAAAATGTCTAGTTGACAAGTAGTCAAAGGACGCCATACGACTTCTGCGGAACGCGGCAAGCTGCACGGCAATGATAGTATTGGCCACTTCATCGACAAGGCAGCCACCGTGGCCGTGCTGCTCCCCTGAAAGGCAACCATGCTCTTATCCGAACTATTGACCAAGCTGACCTGCGGTGATCTGGAAGGCGAGGAACTCGACGACGCCGTCGCCGCCATCACCGAAGCTCCCTCCGCGCCGCGCGAGGAATGGGTCGACAGCGATGCGCAAGCCTACGCGCTGGAACTCCTCTCGCAGCTGGGCGGCCATATGGCGTCGAGCGACAAGATCGATGAATTGCACGAACAGATACAGGACATGTTCGACGAATTCCCCGACTTCCCGTACGCACTGCTCAAGGAAAGCGGCGGCAGCGTGCTGCCCTATTTCGAGTGGCTGGATACGGAACTGGCGCAGCGCGCCGTGGAAGAAGGCGGCTATGACCTGATCCAGATCGACGGCAACGGCTCCGACGAAATGGATGCGCTGATCGTCTACCGGCGCGACACAGACGACATCATCCAGGCGGCGGCATTGATGGGCGTGACGATAGGCCGGCCGCTCACCTACTATCGCGGCATCGATGCGATGGTAGGCAAGCGGCCAGGGTAAGACTTACTGCATCGGCAAGGCGCTGACATCGACGGCCGGCGCCTGGCCCGTCGCGGGCCGCGTAAAGTTCTGGCTGGTTTTCACATAGTCGGCGAAGAAGCCGCCGTTATGCAGGTAGAACTTGCCGTTTTCCAGCCCGCCCGCATAATCCATGCGCTGTGCATTCGTGGCCGTGGCGTCGCCCGTGAACCTCCCGGCCGTCACTTCCGACCAGGTACCGGAAACGTTCCTCGCCCACTGGTTGCCGAACTGGACGCGGCGCTCCGTGTAGCCCAGGGTATCGATGAAGTTCTCGAGGAAGGAATGCACGCCCGTCAGGTACGTGGAGATCGCGGGCCGCTTCCACGTGGCGATGTAGCGCCACTTGCCCGTCTCGGGCGCGAAGAACCAGGCCGAGTAATCGCTGCCGCCATTGCCGTCGGGCCGCGCGCGCGTGATGAAGCGGTACGTCGTGCCGGCCGCCCAGTTATACGACAGATAGGTCTGCCCGCCCGTGCCCTCGCCGCCAAAGGCGTTGTCGACCACGCCGGCGCCCTTGCTGACCAGGGTGGTCTTGGCGCCATTGTCGGCGTCCCACACGGAAAACAAGATCCAGCGCTCGCTCGGCGACTTCACCTGGATGCCCATGTAGCCCTGGCTGAAGCCATTGGCCATAAAGTAGGAGCCGATGGCGTCCTGGCCCTTGGGAATCGTCATCTCGTTATAGAAATACTCGGTATTGGCCGGCACCGTATAGCCCATGTGCACGGACGGGCCGCGCCGCGACCAGTAGTAATTGGCGGGATCATTCGCGTAGGTGAGCGCGGCGTTCGACGTCACCTTCAGCGCCGCCACGTCGCCGAACGTGCCCTTCACGCGTGTCAAGCCCTGCATGTCGACCTTCACATAGCCGGCGGCCGGCACATTGACCGTGCCGACGGCATAGGTCTTGCGCTCCTTGCCGGCCAGCTTGACGTCGAACGGCGTGCCATTGATCTTCACGCGGATGGTGCTGTTGCCGCCATCGGCCAGGCTGGCGTCGAGCGCTACCTGCACTGGGCCCGCCTCGGCCACGCGGAAATACGTGCTGGCGACGGCATCGGGACTGCTCCAGCCGGCCAGGCCGCGCTCGTTGATGACGGCGCCTGCATCCCCGCTGGTGATGAAGGCGTTGCCGGCCAGTTCCACGGTCGCCGTCGTGGCGGGCGCCGCCACGCTGGCCGCCAGCAAGGCCGTATTGCCGTTGCCCGTGGCGGTGGCGCCGCCGCAGGCTGCCAGCAGCAAGGGCATGGCGGGAAGGATGGCATAGAGTAATGAACTTCTGTGTTTCATCGACGTCTCCTGGTGGTGAAGCTTTGCGGCGGGCGAACACGGGCCTGCGCGCCTGCGCCGCGGTTGAAAACTGGGTGGATAGAAAAAACCCGCTACGGCAACTGCTGCGGTAGCGGGTTGTGCAGGCTTAGTACTTGCCGTCGAGCGCGAAGATCGGCTTGCGCGATTTCCACTGCCCGCCCGTGAAGTCCGGGAAGTCCAGGGTCTGGAAGTTGGCCGCGATCGACTGTTCGGACAGCGGCGTGATGGCGCTCCACGTCACGGCATCGTAGATATCGATCGGCATAGGCGCATTCGCCTTGAGCGCTTCGACAAAGGCGTGGATGACGAAAAAGTCCATGCCGCCGTGACCCGCACCTTCCGCCTGCGCCGCATATTTGCGCCACACCGGGTGGTCATATTTGTCCTGGTAGGTCTTGAAGTCATCCCACTGGTGCGGTTTGCTGACGCCTTCGATGTGGATCGAATTGTTCAAGTCCATCCACAGGCCGTCCGTGCCCTGCACGCGGAAGCCCAGCGAGTACGGGCGCGGCAGGCTCGTATCGTGCTGCAGGATGATGGTTTCGCCGTTCTCGCACGCCAGGGTGGTGGTGACCACGTCGCCCAGCTTGAATTTCACCTTGGCGTTCGCATGCTGCGCGCCGCCCGGCTGCTTGACGATGTAGTCGTGCAAGCCGCGCGCCTTGGTGGCGAAGGCGTTGATGCGCGTAAAACGGTTGCCGCGGTTGATGTTGGTGTACATGGCGCACGGGCCGATGCCGTGGCTAGGATACAGCTCGCCATTGCGCTCGACCGAGTGCTGCGTGCGCCAATGGGCTTCCGACCAGCCCTTCTCGCCGAATTCCACGCCGCCGCCATACGGCTTGGCCGGATTGCCGCTGTTGAATTTCACGGCGCGCAAATCGTGCTGGTAGCCGCCCTGCAGGTGCAGCAGTTCGCCGAACAGGCCCGCGCGCACCATCTGCAGCGCGGCCATCACGTCGCGGCGGTAGCACACGTTTTCCAGCAACATGTACGGCGTGCCCGTCTTCAACTGGGTGTTCAGGACGTCCCAGTGGTCTTGCAGGGTGATGCCGGCCACCACTTCGCAGCCGACGGCGATCTTCGCCTGCATGGCGGCGATCGCCATCGGCGCATGGAATTCCCACGGCGTGGCGATGATCACGCCATCGAGGCCGCCCGCGTCCAGCATGCGCTTGTACGCTTTCTGGTCGCGGTCTTCGCCGTACGTGCGCGGACGCGGCTTGCCGGCCTTGGCCACCTGGCCCAGCGCGTGCTTCAGCATGATCGGTTCGATATCGCACAGGGCCACCACTTCCACGTCGTCGCGGCGTACCAGTTCGGCCAGCAGCACCTGTCCCCGCATGCCCGTGCCGATCAGGCCCAGGCGGACCTTGTCGCGGCCGGCGGCCGGTGCGGCGTTGGCCTCGCCAGGCAGCAGTGCGCTGCCGGTCATGGCGCCACCGGCCAGCGCGGCGCTGGCGGACAGGAAATTGCGTCGATTGATTTGTGTCGTCATTGGTCTCTTCTCGCTTCCATTGGTAATGATCGTCGCCGGCCCGCCGCGCGGCAGGCCGGCTGCAGTTTAATAGGTGTATTCCGCCGTGAAGCGCACGGAACGCGGCGCCGTGCGGCCGGCCACCTGCAGATAGCTGCGGGCGATGGCGCCATGGTCTTCGCGCGTCTCGTTGTAGCGGGTCACGGTCTGGCTGTTGAACACATTGAAGACGTCCACTTTCAGGCTCAGGCCCTTGATGGCGCTGGGAGTATAGGCCACATTCATGTCCAGCTGGGCTTGCCATGGCAGGCGGCCCTGGCTGCCGCGCGGCGCCGGCTTGCCATCGCAATAGAAGTAGGAATCGCCGTAGTCGTTCTCGAACTTCAGGTTGTCGGGCAGCGCGCCGATGCAGTTGCGCGGCGCGCCCGAGGTCAGCGACAGGTTGGCGCCGACCATCACGTCCGGGATGAGCTGCATGAAGCCGTAGGCCTTGAAGGCGTGGCGGTGGTCGCCCGGCAGGTAGCCATACGCGTTGTACATCAGTTCCTTGTGGTCGTCGCTGACCGTCAGCCCCACGTCGCCGCCGCCGATGCTGTCCGTCTGGCCTTCCATATTGCCCTTCAGCGCAGACAGGGTGTAGGTCAGCTTGCCGTACCAGCCATTCGTGTACGGGTGCTCGACGAACATGTTCAGGGCGCGGTAGGTGCGCGATGGCAGCGGGTTGCCCCACTCCGCCGCCGAAATATCCACGCGGCGCAAGCCCTTGCCGTCGTCGAAGTCCACCATCAGGCTGTTGTCGCGGCCCGGGTTGATGATGGCGCACTGGAAGCCGCCCCAGTTGCTCGTGTCGACGCTGTTGCGCGTGGCCCAGGCTTGCAGCGGACGCGCGTCGCAGACGTCGTCGTTGGTGTCGTTCAGCTTGCGGTACAGGACGCTGGCGCCCACCACCAGCTTCTTGCTCAGGGCGCGCTCGAAACCGAGCGAGAATTCGTCCTGCGACAGCGGTTTCAGGCCGATGGCCGTCACTTCGCGCGCGTCGCGGCTCTGGCCATACGCATTGTTGGCCGAATATGGCTTGCTGATCGCATGCAGGCCCGTCGGCGCGCCCGTGACGGGATCGACGCCCGTGTACGTGTACATCTCGCTGGTGGCCAGGAAGGGGCTGGCCATATTGCTCGACAAATTCGATGGCACCGGCAGGTGGTAGCGGCCGCCGTTGGCGAAGAACTTCAGGGTGCCGTCGCCCAGGTAATCCCAGGTGGCGCCCACGCGCGGGGCGATCATGTTGCGCTGGGAAATGAAGGCCACGCCATCGGTGCTGTAGTTGGTGAACTGTTCGCGGCGCAGGCCCAGGTCCAGCAGCACCCGTTCCGTGACCTGGTAATGGTCCTGGATGTATTGCGCCGATTGCACGCTGGTCGGACGCGCCAGGTTGGCGTTCAAGTCCTTGCTGACGTAATAGCCCTGCGCGCCGTAGCCGCCGCCCTGGGCCGGCGTTTCAAAGGCGCCGTTGATGGCCCGGTTAGGATCGGTCGCGCGCTGGTAGCTCCAGCGGTAGCCGCCGGCCAGGCTCAGGCCCACTTTCGATTCCACGTCGATGCGGTCGATGCCGCCGCGCAGCGAGTGCTTGCCCAGCTTGTATTCGAGATCCAGGCGCTTGGCTTTCTGGCGGTCTTCCGACGACGGGTCGACCAGGGTGCCCGTCACCGTTTGCGGATTGGCGTACGTCAGGCCGGGCACCTGCGTCGACGTATTCGACGACGTTTGCGCCAGCAGCGGGTTGTAGCCGTTCGGCGTGCGGGTGTGCGAGGTGCGCGACTCGCCCATCATGGCCGTTACGGTCAGGTTGTCCGTCAGGTAGCCCGTGTATTTGAAGATGTCGATGTTGGCGCCCGGCGCGGCCGAGGAACCGCAGCAGTTGACCGTCGTCTCGCCCTTGCCTGCCTGTACGCCGTTGCTCGCATGCGTGGCGTAGCTGTAGCCATACGCCTGGCTGTCCGTTTTCGTGCGGTCATACAGCTTGGTGTATTCGAAGTGATGGTCGTCCGTCAGGTTGTAGTCCAGCTTGGCCATCATGCGGTCCACCTTGCTCTGGCTCGTGCTCCAGCCGCGCGCCAGGGCCGTGCCGGAATCGGCGGCGGCGGCAACGGACTGGCTGTCCGTGCGCGTCTGTTCCAGCGCCACGAAGGCGAACAGCTTGTTCTTGATCAGCGGACCGCTGCCGTACAGGCCCACCACCTTGCTGGTGCTGCCATTGTCGCGGTTCCAGTACAGCAGATTGCCGTCCGTCTTGGGATTGGCGCCCGTGTTCGGGTAATAGGTGTTTTCCGGCTCGCCCTTCAGCGAACGGGGAATGATGGAGACCTTGCCGCCGAATTCGACCTTGTTGCCGCCGCTCTTGGTGGTGATGTTGATCACGCCGCCCGTGGAACGGCCAAATTCCGAACCGTAGCCGCCCGACAGCACCTGCAGGTTCGAGATCGCGCCAAACGGCAGCTCCGACGCGCCCACCTGGGTCAGGATGTTCGTGATGGGGAAGCCGTTGACGTAGAACGCGTTTTCCGACTGGCCCGAGCCGCCGATCGATGGCGCATTGCCGTACACGCTGTTGGTGCCGCGCGAAACGCCCGGCGTCAGCTGCACGATGGACGCCACGTCATTACCGACCGGCAGCGCCTTCAATTCCTTGGCCGTGAAGATCACGCCATTGTTCGTGTTCGACACGTCGATCGGATTGCGCGACGCCTTCACCACGACGGTCTGCTCCTGGCCCACGGCGCCGGCCGCGCTGGCCGGGCCGAAGTTGGCTTCCGCGCCCGCGCCGATCAGGGCTTCGACTTCCTGCGACGCTTCCACCGAACCGGCACGCAGCACGCGCACCGCATAGCGGCCTGGCGGCATGGAGTTGGCCACATAGCGGCCCGACGTATCCGGCGTCAAGGTGCGCTGCACGCCCGTCGCCAGGTTTTCCAGCACCACGGTGGCGCCGGCCGGCGCGCTCACTTCGCCGAAAATGGTGCTGGTGGCGTTCGACTGTGCCCAGGCCTGGCCTGGCACGCCGGCCGCCAGGGCGATCACGATCGCGGCGGCGCGGCTGATGTCGCGCAATTTGAGTCGGGTGGTATGCATGGTGTCTCTCCGTCTATATCGAGGGTTATGCGCGCCCTCCCCGCTCCAGGGCGAAGTCGGGGGGATGCAATTTTTATGGTGGTCGTCGGAAGGTAGCGCCAGGCAGTTGCACCTTCCGGGAACCAGTCCGTATCGGCTGATTTTCTTTTCTTGGGATTACTTTAAAAAGAAAAATAAGTATCGTCAACAAAAAGAAAGTTACAACGGCAATTTATCGCTATATTCAGCAAATTCAGGCTTTTTATCTTTCGATTAAATCTAGTTCGCGGAAAATAACTTTCGTTATCGTGGCGTAACAGATACACGCGGCTGTATTGACGTGCAAAGGAACGGCGAATCAGTGCAAAAAATTGGGGAGAAAACGCGAAAGCAGGCATGGTCATCTGCTTTCACTTACGTTTATCTTTCGTATTGCGCATTTCGGAATATTGTCTTTTCTTTTCCATGACAATACCCCGGCCAGCTGGCGGGCCGGGGCATCGTCACGGATTAAAAGAACTTGTAGCTGGCCGACAGGGCGAACTGGCGGCCGAACAGGTCCTGGCTATGGTTGTAGCCT
Source organism: Janthinobacterium sp. OK676 (assembly GCF_900103595.1). Lineage (NCBI taxonomy): Bacteria > Pseudomonadati > Pseudomonadota > Betaproteobacteria > Burkholderiales > Oxalobacteraceae > Janthinobacterium > Janthinobacterium sp. OK676. The sequence goes on along the minus strand of NZ_FNHA01000011.1, from coordinate 53,341 downwards.
TCCCAGCCGTTCGGGTCATAGTAAGGCTGCTTGTTGAACGCGTTTTTCACGTTCAGGCCCACGTCGAGGTTCTTCACCGGCTTCCAGCTGAAGGCCAGGTTCACCGTCGTGTACGACGGCGCGCCCTTGCACTGGCCGGCCGGCAACGCCACCGAGGCGGCGGTGCAGTTTTCCGGCGTGTTGTCCTTGTCCCAGGGACCGTAGGCCCAGCGCGTCTTGCCCGAATAGTTGATGAAGACGCTGCTGACGAAGTTGCGGTAGCTCCAGTCGGCGTTGACCGTGGCGCGGTAGCGCGGCGAATCGTAGTAGCCGACGGTATTGCCCTTGATGTCGCTGCCGTCTTCGCTGTCGTGGGTGTCGCGCTTGCGGATGGTGGCCGCGATGCCCGTGCTCAGCTTGCCCCAGTCACCGAGCCCGAAGCGCGTGCGCGCATCGATGTCCACGCCGTCCATCAGCGTGCGGCCCCGGTTCGAATACGAGTTGATCAAGCCGCCCAGGTTGCCCACCGAGTAGCCGGGCACGCCGCCCGCGCACACGCCCGCGTTGGCGGGATTGGCGCACATGGCCGCCACCGCCGCCACGTTGCCCCGGTCCGCATCGGTCAAGCCATTGCGGATGGCGCTGGGCGTGCCGGCCAGAGTCGGGCCGTACTTGTCCACCAGTTCCGTAAACAGTTCGTTGAAGTCCTGCCGCACGATTTCATCGCGGCGGTTGATGAACCAGTAATCGATGGAGATGCTCACGTCCTTGGCCGGCTGCAGCACCAGGCCCACGGTGGAAATCTTGGCCTTTTCCGGGCGCAGGTTCTGGTTCGGCGGCGTCAGGCCGCCCACCGTCGTCGAGCAGTTCGAGTTCAGCAAACTCTTGCCCAGGTCCGCATCCGTCGCCACCTTCGACTTCATCAGCGCGCGCGCCATGGCATTCGTTTCATCGCAGCGCACCGTGTCGCGGATGCCGCCCACCTGCGCAAAGACGCCGCCCGTGCCCGATTCGGCCAGGTTGGGCGCGCGGAAGCCTTCCGAATACGTCCCGCGCAGCATCAGGTCGGGCCGCGCGCGCCAGATCACGCCCAGCTTGGGCGCCAGGTTGGCCGAGAAATGCGGATACTTGTCCAGCCGCGCGGCCGCATTGACTTCCAGGGTGTCGCTGAGCGGCACCACCACTTCGCCAAACACGGCGGCGATGGTGCGCCGGCCGTCGAACCAGGAACCGCCCTGCTGCGTGATCAGGCCATTGGCCGCATCCGCGTTGCCGGGCGTGAGAAAACTCTCGCGCATGATGTTGGTACCCACGGCGGCGCGCACTTCGCGCTCGCCCAGCTTGAACAGGGTACCTTCCAGCTTCGCATCCCACGTCATCAGCTTGGTCCACGATTCGATGGCAAACGTCGGATAGGCGGCACGCAGGAGCGCCGCATTCGCTTCGCTGATTTCGCCGAACTGGTAGGCGGGATTGTCGGAGATATATGTGCGGCCGCTGACGGGGTCCTTCGTGAACGGGCCGAATGCCTGCTCGAAGCCCTTGATGTTGATGTTCGCCGTCTGGAACAGGGTCGAATGGCTGCCCGCCACGCTGAGCGCCGTTTCAAAATCCCAGCCGCCGCCGATGCTGCCGCGCAGGCCGACCAGCGCGCGGTAGTTTTCATCGACGTTCTTCTGGCCGAAGTGGCCCGTCGCATCTTGCAGCAAATAGTTCAAGCCGGCCGCGCCGCCCATCTTGGCCACCATGTCGGCATCGAGCTTGCCTTTCAGGTAGACGTTGTTGGGACTCAGGAAAGGCGTGGCGAAGGTATTCAGGGTATTGCCCGTATTGCGCGCAAACCAGTTGTTCGTGCTGCCGCTGTTGAAGGTGGACGGGCCGTTCTCGCCGCGCATCTTGATGTGGGTGAAAGCGCCTTCCGCGAATGCTTCCATGTCGCCACCGAGCTTCAGCCGGCCGCTCACGTAGGCCGTGGCGCGCTCCGAGGTCGGGCCCGTGTCGAGCTGGTTCGGCAGCGCATTCCACACGCAGCGCGTGCCCGACGCTTCGGTGATGCTGGTGTTGCAGCCATTGACGGCGCGCTGGGTGCGCGCATTGTTCTTCGCCTTGTCGAAGACAAAGAAGGTCCCGGGATTCATCACGCCCGGCTCGCTGCCCACGCCCACGCGCATGTTCGGGATGAAATTGGGATTGTTCACATAAAAATACGAGGGACGCTTCTGGTACGTATCGGCCAGCGCGATGCGGTCGCGCTGGTAGACGTTCACGGAACCGTAGATGTTGTAGCCATCGCTGGCCAGGTCGCCCAGGCCATACAGTACGCTGGCCTGGCGCTCGCCATACGCTTTCACGCTCGGCGAAAACTCGCCGTTGGCGCGCGCTTCCAGGCCCTGGTACGATTTCTTGGTGATCACGTTGATGACGCCGGCCACGGCGTCGGAGCCATACACGGCCGACGCGCCGTCCGTCAGGATTTCCATGCGCTCGATGGCGGCGGCGGGGATGGCGTCGATATTGACGAACATGGTCTGGAAGCCGGCCGGCGCGCCGTAGAACGACAGGCGGCGGCCATTCAAAAGCACCAGGGTGCCCTGCGCGCCCATGCCGCGCAAGTTCGCCTGCGAGCCGCCATCGGAACCCGTGAACATCGAGCGGAAGTCCTGCTGCGCCGGACGGGCTGCGGGCAGGTTGTCGAGCACTTGCAGCAAGGTGAGCGCGCCCATGTTCTCGATCTGCTTGGCGTTGATCACCTGGACGGGCGACGCCGTTTCCGCGTTGATGCGCTTCAGGCTCGATCCCGTCACTTCGACACGCGCCAGTTTCTCCTCCTCCGCCGCCAGCGCTGTCGACGCCAGCCCCACCGCCACCATCGCGGCCATCAGTTTTTTCAAGTGCATACTCAACTCCCTTTTTATAAGTGATTTGTTTTCGTCAGGTTGCAAGAGCCCCTCCCCGGTCCGCAGAGGGGCTCTTTTTTAGTGAAATGATTGAAGCAGTTAGCGCGGCTTGACTGTCGCGCCTTCCGTGCCGGTGAGTACGGCGTTGGCCCAGTTGCCGCAGACCTGGGCCGGGTGAGCGCCGCGCGCGCCCAGGGTGCGCAAACTGAGCTGGCTCAGGCCGCGCACGTCGATTTCGGGTTTGACCACCCCGGGAGCCGTGACCAGGCCGCTGTCATACAGCAGCCGCTCACCGCTCCATACCTGGAATTGCAAGCCGCCCGCGCTGCGGCAGCTATCGTCCACGCCCAGGTCGGCGCGCAGCAGATTCCAGTTGCCCGCCAGTTGCAAGTCGATGCGGCTGGCAGGTCCCACGCCGAGGCCCTTGCGGAACCACAGCCCGTTCATGCGCATCTCGGCCGCCTTGCCGGCCGGCCGGTCTTTCGCGATAGTCTTCGGCAGCGCCAGGTCCGACAGGTAGCGCTGCACCTCCTCGCCTTCGGCCACTCTGTGCTCGAGCACGCGGAATGCGGACAAGGTGACGGGCGCCACGTCGGTGGCCAGCGCCGCGTCGAACGCGCGCGCCACCGGCGCACTTTGCGCCGCCGTCACCATCGGGTCCAGGGACGCCGCGCCATCGCCTTCCGGATTTTGCGTGCTCATGACGCGGAAGCGCAGCAAACGCCCGGCCGTCGCGGGGAAATTGATCGTCTGCGTACCTTCCTGCAGCTTCAAGGTGCCGCGCACCAGCGGCGCGCCCCACTCGCCGTTGTTGTCGCCGATGTAGATTTCGTAATCGCGCACCTGGCCATGCTTCCAGTGCTGGTCGTTGCGCGGCGCCAGTTCGATGCCATCGACCAGGCGCCGTTCCGTGAAGCCGATCACCCATTCGTGCGGGCCGCTTTTCACGGACGGGCTGCGCACGGTGCGGAACCACGTCTCCGGCTTGCCATCGAAGGCATTTTCCAGCGGATAACCGCTTTCCTCGGCAGGACGCGCCACCACCTGCATGGCGTCGGCCGGCAAGGCGCGGCCCGGCACGGGAGCGGCCGGGAAGTCGGCATCGGCTCTGGCCACGGCCAGCGCGCCGGCGACCTGCAAAGCTAAAGGCTGGCGGATATCCTGCGCCGCCACTTTCACGTGCAGGGTGCCTTGCCTGTCCGCCGCGTCGAAATACCAGGCATCAAACGCCTTGTCGTAGGCGGCACGGTCGGCGGCAGCCGCGATCAGGCGTTCACCGGCGCGCACGGCGGCCGGCGCCTGGCCCGCCAGCATGCGCAGCGCATAGCCGCGGCGCGCTTCCTGGCCCTGATACTGGCCATCGACGGCGCCGATGTCGACCTGCACGTCGGCGCCCGTCTGGCGCATGCGGATGACTTGCTGGCTGTAGGCGCCGCCTTGGTACTGGCGCGTGTTGCCGTCGTCCTCATACAGGGTGTAGTGGGAATCGCCGTGCGGGTAAATGTCGAGGGTGAGCTGGTCCTTCGGCTTCTGGCCGTCGTACAGCATTTCCGGATACATGGGCAGGATGGCCCCGGCGCGCACGAACACGGGCAGCTTATCGAGCGTCACCTGCATATCGAGGTCGCGTCCCTTGGCGTCCGCCGTGGCTTGGCGGCCATCCCAGTAGTCGTACCACGTGCCTTGCGGCAGGTGGATGCCCTTGCGCCAGCCGCCGCTGACGGCCTGGCTGCGGTAGACGGGCGCCACCAGCACGTCGCGGCCCAGGAGGAACTGGTATTTATACGCTTCCGTGTAGGCGGCCGGGTCTTGCGGGTAATCCCACATCAGGCCGCGCACCAGCGGCGCGCCCGATTGCTCCGCTTCGCGCACCAGGGTATACATATACGGCGTGAGGCGCATCTTCAGTTTCAGGTAGCGGCGGTTGATGTCGCGGTACGGCTGCTCGAACCACCACGGGTGCTTGCGCTCGGCCGCGGCCCAGCCGGACATGCCCATCAGGACGGGCGTAAAGCTTTTCCACTGCAGGTCGCGCAGATAGGTTTCCGGGCTGCCGCCAAAGATGGCGTCCACGTCGCCCGATGCATAGGCCTGGCCGGACAGGCCCGAGCCGATCAGGGTCGGGATGTGCCAGCGGATGTAATCCCAGCTGGCGCTCTGGTCACCCGTCCACGCCACGGCGTAGCGCTGGATGCCGGCCCAGCCCATCACCGTCCATAAAAACGGCCGGCTGTCGGAGTTGTTCAGGATGCCGTCGTAGGCGGACTTGTTCGCGTCCATGGCGAACTGGTAGCCCTTGCCCGTCCACGCCACGTCCAGCTTTTGCACGCGGCTGCCCGCCTGGCCCACTTCCCAGGCGATCTTGTCGACGCCGTTTTCCGTCCACAGGCCCGTGCGGAAGCCATAGCCGGCCAGGCCCTTCACCGTTTCCGGCAGATTCGTGTAGCCGCAGCCGTAGCCGTCGTTGGGCAGTATCCAGCCGCCCGGCATGTCGTGTTCGCGGTACTGGCGCGCCACGGTTTCCACCACGTCCGGCGTCTTGCCCGTGGGACCATCGCTCCAGCCCTTCGGCACGGATCCGGGCTTTTTCACGTTGTCGCCATCGTTGTAGCAATCGGCGTCGCCGTATTCCAGCGCCCAGCGGGGCAGCATGCGGGCGCGGCCCGTCAAGTCCGTGTAGCGCGCGACGACGTCGCGCAAGTCCTTGCCGACAAAGAAATACGCATCGAAGCGGCCTTCCGCGTGCTGCAGCGAGATCTGCTCCTTGTCGCGCAAGTCGTAATTGCCGTCGGACCAGGTATTGCGCAACATGCCCCAGCCGCGTGAACTCATGAGGAATGGCGCGGGATTCGGCCGGTCGCCCTCTTCCCAGCCGCCCGAATACGACACGGGTAGCTGCTTGCCCTTGAATTCGAAGCGGCCGTTTTGCTGGCCGCCGCCAAAATAACGCTCGCCCGGCAAGCTCGATAGCACCTGCACACCCTGCTTGTCGTCGAGCGACAGCGGCTGCACTTCGCGCCACAAGGGCACCGCATCACCGTTGCGGAAAAGGGTAAAGCGCAGCGGTTTGCGGTCGATGCGCAAGCTCAGGGCGGACGTACTGATCAGGATATGGTCGGGCTGTTCCTTGATCTGGTACGCCACCTGCGCGGACGGCTGGCCCACGACGATGGGCGCGGCCTTGTCGCCGGGCCCCGTCAAGCCGGCCTTGCCGCCCGCCTCGATACGCAGCACGTCCGCCTGCGGCAGGCTGATACGCAGCTGCATGCCCGTGTCGCTGCGCACGTCCCAGCCCAGCGCCTCGCCCTTGGCCACGTCGGCCGCGTGCACGGCACTCAAGCTGCTCAGGTTACCGATGGGCGCGGCCTGCAAGCCAGGGGCAGCCAGGGTGGCAAGGGCGGCCAGGACACAGGCGGCAAGGGTGCGACGGGGAAGCGGGAGAGGTTTCATCTGCTGGCTTTCAGGAAATCAAAGTGATGGAAATACTTTAAGAAGAAAAATAAATATCGTCAATCAAAAGAAAGTTAAAGCGGCAATTTATTAATAAAATGCCCAGAATTGGCGCAATTTTCTTACGTTTCACCAAAATGTCACAAAACATACTTTCGTTATCGTGGCATTTCAGCGACAGGCCGCGCCGCCACGGGCTTTTGCGCTGCACCGCAGCATGCTTCACCGCCGTGAAAACGACATTATTTCGCAAGCCGGCAAACTATTTACTTTCGTTTTACTTTCGTATTTGACTTTTCGAAATTTAGTATTTATGCTTTCTCACAACAAACACTTTACTGACTTCTCATGACTACCCTTCTTCAGCGTGACATTCAAACCTGGCGCGACATCGGCGGCTTGCACACGGCCGAGGAGATCGCGCAGCAGCCGGCCATCTGGCGGGCGCTGGCCATCATCTTGCGCAAGGAGCAGGCAGCACTGGCCGCCTTCCTCGGCAACGCCCTGTCCCATCCGCAGCAGCGCGTCATCCTGACGGGCGCCGGCAGCTCGGCCTACGTGGGCGAAATCGTCGCCGATACCTTGAATGCGGCCTGGCCCGCGCAGATCCGCGCCATCGCCACCACGACTTTGCTGACGCACCATGAGCTGTACCTGGAAGCGGACGCGCCCACCCTGCTCGTCTCGTTTGCCCGCAGCGGCGACAGCCCGGAAAGCCTGGCCGCCGTGGAACTGCTGCGCCAGGTCGTGCCCGGCGCGCGTTTCCTGAACATCACCTGCAACGCCGATGGCAAGCTGGCGCGCCAGGGCGCGAACGACAGCAATACCTATAACCTGCTGATGCCGGAAGGCAGCTGCGACCGCGGCTTCGCCATGACCAGCAGTTTCAGCAGCATGCTGCTGGCGGCCCTGTCGGTGCTGGGCAAGGACACGGATCTGACCCGCCTGGACACCCTGGCGCAGCTGGGCGAGCAAGCCTTGCGCGACTGGTCGGCGCCCGTGGCGGACCTCGGTTCGACACCGGTGCGGCGCGTCGTCTACCTGGGCAGCGGACCGCTGGAAGCGCTGGCCAAGGAGGCCGCATTGAAGATCCTGGAATTGACGGGCGGCAGAGTGATGGCGATGGCGAATACGCCGCTGGGTTTCCGCCATGGCCCGAAATCGGCCGTCACCACGGAGTCGCTGGTGATCCTGCTGCGCAGCGGCAAGCCATTGGCACGCCAGTACGAAGACGACCTATTGAAAGAACTGCAGCGCGACAGCGTGGCGCAGACCTGCCTGACCGTAGGCATCGGCGGCGACCTGTCTGCCGACGCGCCGGCCTGGCCCGACGCCTGGTTGGCCCCATTGTGGCTGCTGATGGCGCAGCAATATGCGCTGCACCAGTCCGCGCTGCTGCAACGGCGCCCCGACAATCCATTCGCCGGCGGCATCGTCAATCGTGTCGTGCAAGGCGTCACCATCTATGGCCATGACCAATTCTAATCCCACCGCCGGCTACCACGGCATCGACATCGGCGGCAGCAAGATGGAGCTGGTCGTCTTTGCCGACCGAGACGGCGCGCTGACGGAAGTGTTCCGCGAACGGGTCGCCACGCCGGGCGACGATTTTGCCGCCTTCGTGCAAGCCATCGTCGACCTGGTGGCGCGCGGCGATGCGGCCCTGGGCACGACGGCGCCCGTCGGCATCGGCTTGCCCGGCGTGATCGACAGCGCCAGCGGACGCCAGCTCAGCTCCAACGTGCCGGCCCTGAACGGCCGTCTCGTGGCGCAAACCCTGCAGCAAGCCTTGCGGCGCCCTGTCGCCATCGGCAACGATTGCCAGTGCTTCGCCCTGTCGGAAGCGCAGGGCGGCGCGGCAGACAATGCCGCCAGCATGTTCGGCGCCATCCTCGGCACGGGCGCCGGCGGCGGCTATTGCGTGGGCGGCCAGCTGCTGCGCGGCTTTAACGGCGTGGCCGGCGAATGGGGTCACTGGAGCCTGCCCGCCACCCTGATGGCGCAGCACGGCCTGGCCGATTACGCCTGCCCGTGCGGCAAGGCGGGCTGCCTGGAGCGTTATGTCTCCGGCCCCGCCATGCGCAAGCTCCACGCGCATTTCGGCGGCGACGGCGCCGAGCCGCTGGCCATCGTCGCCCGCGCCAACATGGGCGACGCCGTGGCCCAGCGCACGGTGGCCGTGCACCTCGACGTGCTGGGCCACGCGCTGGCCGGCCTCGTGCTGGCCTACGACCCGCATGTCATCGTGCTTGGCGGCGGCCTGTCCAAGCTGCCGCACCTGTACGACAAGCTGCCGGCCGCCGTCAAGCGCCATCTGTTCCCCGGCGTGCACGTGCCGCCGATACTGCCGCCGCGCTTTGGCGACGCCGGCGGCGCGCGCGGCGCGGCCCTCCTGATACGACAACATACAAAGGCGTAACCATCATGAAACAAGCGGAAAACCCGACTTTTACCCTGTCCCCGATCCAGCAAGTGATCAAGGCGCACCGCCGCGGCGAGCGCGTGGGGCTGTACGCCGTCTGCTGCAGCCACCCGAGCGTGCTGCGCGCCGCCATGCGCGTGGCCAGCGAATACGACACCGTGCTGCTGGTCGAGGCGACGTCAAACCAGGTCGACCAGTTCGGCGGCTACACGGGCATGACGCCGGCCGTTTTCCGCGACACCATGCTGGCCCTGGCCCGCGAACAGGGTTTCCCCGCCAGCCGCCTCGTGCTGGGCGGCGACCATCTGGGCCCGAACGCCTGGCAGCACCTCGATGCGGCCACCGCCATGAACCACGCCGAAACCCTGATCGCCGCATATGCGTCGGCCGGCTTCCATAAGATCCACCTCGATTGCAGCATGCGCTGTGCCGACGATCCCTTGCAGCTCGACGATGAAACCGTGGCCGCCCGTTCGGCGCGCCTGTGCATCGTCGCCGAGGAAGCGGCGGCCGCCGCCGGCTTCGCGCCGCCCGTCTACGTGATCGGTACGGAAGTACCGGTTCCCGGCGGCGAAGCGTCGCTGGCGCAGGCCGGCGCCGTCACCAGCCCGCAGGCGGCGCGCCGTACGCTCGACGTGCACCGCCGCGCCTTCCTCGACAAGGAATTGCATGGCGCCTGGCGCCGTGTCATCGCCATGGTGGTGCAGCCGGGTGTCGATTTCGACCAGAGCAGCATCCAGCATTACGACGCCGATGCCGCCGCCGAACTGTCGGCCTTCGTCGCCGAGCAGCCCGGCCTCGTGTTCGAAGCCCACTCCACCGACTACCAGCGCGAAACGGCGCTGCACGCCATGGTGCGCGACCATTTCGCCATCCTGAAAGTGGGCCCGGCCGCCACCTTTGCCCTGCGCGAGGCGCTGTTCGCGCTGTGCCAGATCGAGGAAGAACTGCTGCCGGCGCACGCCACGTCGCAGCTGATGCAGGTGCTCGACGACGTGATGGTGGCCAAGCCGAAGAACTGGATCAAGCATTACCTGGGCACGCCGGAAGAACAGCGCTTGATGCGCCGCTACGGCTTGAGCGACCGTTGCCGCTATTACTGGGGCGAGCCGGAAGTGGCGGCCGCCGTCGCCAAGCTGCTGGCCAACCTCGATACGGTCGCCATTCCGCTGCCGCTGTTGAGCCAGCATTTGCCGGAGCAGTATCTGGCCGTGGTGCAGGGCAGTTTGCCGGCGCAGGCGCCGGCCCTGATCGAGCACAAGATCGGCAGCTTGCTGGCGCAATATGCGCGCGCCTGCAACCGCAATGCGGCAGTCCCCGTCATTGCCGAAGCGGCAATCTGTTAAGCTCGGTATTTTCACTTTTTACCGAGCCCGCCACCATGCGAAATACCAGCCAACGCCGTGAATCCATCCTCCAAATGCTTGCCCAGCAGGGCTCGGTGCAAGTGACCGACTTGGTGGAAAAGCTCGGCGTGTCCGCGGTCACCATCCGCAGCGACCTGAATGCGCTGGAAGCGCAAGGCATGGCCACGCGCAGCCACGGCGGCGCGACCCTCACGCGCACGCCCCCGCTTGAACACACGATACGCCAGAAGGACGCCATCAACCACGAGCAGAAGGAGCGCATCGGCGCCTATGCGGCGCGGCTGGTGGAACCGGGCGACAACATCATCATCGACTCGGGCACCACGACCATCTCGCTGGCGCGCCATCTGCGCGACGCCACCGGCGTGACGGTGGCCACGAATGGTTTGAACATCGCATGGGAACTGGCCGACGCGCCCGGCGTGGACCTGATCCTCACGGGCGGCCTGCTGCGCAAGCAGTCGCTGTCGATCCAGGGCAGCCAGGCCGAAACCTGCTTGCAGGCCTACAGCTTCGACAAGCTGTTCCTGGGCGTGGACGGCTTCGACCTGCAGTTTGGCGTGACCACCCACCACGAAGCGGAAGCAAGCCTGAACCACAAGATGGTGGAACGGGCCAAGAAAATCATCGTCCTCACGGACGCCTCGAAGTTCGGCCGCGTCAGCCTGCACCGCATCGTGCAGCTGGACCGGGTCGATACCGTCATCACCGATGCCAGCATCAGCCAGGAGTACCGCGAAGGGCTGCAAAAGCTGGGCATCGAACTTTTTATAGCGGAATAACACATGCTGAGCGGCAGAATCCTTACCCCATCTGGCTGGATCACGGGCACCATCACCTTTGACCAGCGCATCGTCCAGATACAAGAAGACCCTGCCGCCGACAGCGCGCTGACCATCCTGCCCGGCTTTATCGACCTGCACGTGCACGGCGCGGCCGGCGTCGACATCATGGAAGGCGGGGACGCTGGCGCCACCGTGGCGCAAGTGCATGCGCGCCACGGCACCACGGCCCTGCTGGGCACCACCCTGACGGCCAAGGAACCCTCGATTTTGCGCGCCCTGCAAGGCCTGGCCGGCGTCATCGCCGAGCGTCCCGCCAACGGCGCGCGCATGCTGGGCGTGCACCTGGAAGGACCGTTCTTGAACCTGCACCGCCTGGGCGCGCAGCCGCCCGACGTGGTGCAGGCCAGCCTTGCGCTGGTGCAGCGCTTTCACGCCATCGCCCCCATCAAGGTCCTGACCATGGCGCCGGAAATCCCCGGCCACCTGGAACTGATCCCGCAGCTGGCGGCGATGGGCATCCGCGTGCAGATCGGCCACAGCGCCGGCACGTATGACGAAGGCGTGGCGGCGCTGCAGGCCGGCGTCTCCGGCTTTACCCACCTGTACAACGGCATGACGGGCATGACGCATTACGACCCGGGCATGGTGGGCGCGGCGCTCGCGCACGCCGAATATGCGGAAATCATCCCCGACCTGCAGCACGTGGCCAAGGGCGCCCTGCGCGCGGCCCTGCGCGCCATCCCGCGCCTGTACGGCGTGACGGACGCCACTTCGGCCACCGGCATGCCCGATGGCGAGTACGGCCTGGGCACGCAGCGCGTCTACAAATGCCTGGGCTGCGTGCGCCTGGCCACGGGCTCGCTGGCCGGCAGCGTGCTGACCATGGACCAGGCCCTGCGCAATTTCGTCGACCTGGGCCTGGACCTGGCCGACGCCTCGAACCGCCTCTCGCTGTACCCGGCCGATTACCTGGGCGAGTCCGAACGGGGCCGATTGGCGGCGGGCGCCTGGGCCGACATCGTCGTCCTCGATGCCAACTTGCAGCCCGTGTCCGTCTTCGTCGAAGGCGCGGCCATCGATCTTTCCACCCGCTAGACCATCCACAACCTCAACCCCGTCCCGGAGTTACCATGCACGACACGTCACACAAGGCCCCCGTGTGGGCCATGCGCTACCTGCTATTTATTGCCGGCATGGGGGGATTGCTGTACGGCATAGATATCGGCATCATCGCCGGCGCCCTGCCCTACCTGGAATCGACGGCCTCCGTGGCCTGGAAACTGACGGCCCAGCAGTTGAGCTTTATCGTCGCCGCCGTGCTGCTCGGTTCCGTCCTGTCGTCACTGTTCGCCGGCGCCCTGGCTGATATCCTGGGCCGGCGCTGGGTGATGTTCCTGGCCGGCGCCCTGTTCAGCGCCAGCATCCCGCTGATCGCGCTGGCCGACGGCTACACGCCGCTGCTGCTGGGCCGCCTGCTGCAAGGCATCAGCGGCGGCTTGATCGGCGTCGTCGTGCCCCTGTACCTGGCCGAATGCCTGCCCGCGCAGCAGCGCGGACGCGGCGCCGCCCTGTTCCAGCTGCTGCTGACCATCGGCCTCGTGGCCGCCGCCCTGATCGGCCTGATGCAGGCGCAGACGGTGGAAACGGCCACGCAGGCCGCGCAAGCGTTGCCCGAAGCGGGCCGCGCCGCCGCCATCTTCACGGCCAAGGACCAGGCCTGGCGCAGCATCTTCTGGGTCTGTTTGACGCCGGGCCTCGTATTTACCGTCGGCGCGCTGCTGCTGGCCGAGTCGCCGCGCTGGCTGGTCCGCCGCGGCCGCATCGAGCAGGCGCGCCAGTCGCTGCTGCGCACGCGCCTGCCCGCCGCCGCCGACGTCGAACTGCGCGAGATGCAAGATACCCCCGAAAACGCCGCCAAGGCCGGCGGCAAGGCAAAAGACCCGCTGCTGAGCCGCCGCTACGTGCTGCCCTTCCTGCTGGCCTGTTTGATCCTCGCCTGCACGCAGGCGACGGGCATCAATTCCATCCTCGCCTATGTCGTCAATATCCTGAACCAGGCGGGCCTGTCGGGCGCCTCGGCCAACATGGCGGACGTCCTGCTGAAAGTGCTGAACGCCTTGATGACGGTGGTGGCCGTGCTGCTGGTGGACCGCAAGGGCCGCAAGTTCCTGCTGATGCTGGGCACGGGCGGCATCGTCGTCTCGCTGCTGGCGGCCGGCCTGCTGTTCCGCGGCGCCGAAGCCCACCTGGTCGACGTGCGCCCCGCCATCTCGGCGCAGGTGCAGGCGGACGGCCTGGCCTTGCAGCTCGATGCGGCCACCTTGACGGCGCTGGGCGCGGCGGCCGATGGCACGCCGCAGCAGCTGACCATCGCCTATGCCTACGGTCCGTTCACGAATGTGAAAAGCCTGCGCAGCGACGACCCCGTGCTGCGCCAGGTGACGATCGCCCGCGACGACGCCGTGCAGCCTGACAGCGTGATCGGCGTGTTCTTCCGCAAGCTGCACCTCAATCCGTTCGCCGACCCGGCCGCCGGTCGCGAGGCGCCCTTGCGCATCGAGAAGGCCAGCCTGGGTCCCGTGCCATCGTCCACGCACGGCTGGCTAGTGGCCATTGCCATCTGCGTGTTCGTCTCCAGCTTTGCCGTGGGACCGGGCGTGTGCGTGTGGCTGGCCCTGTCCGAACTGATGCCGACGCGCATACGCTCGAACGGCATGAGCATCGCGCTGCTGGTGAACCAGTTCGTCTCGACGGTGATCGCCGCCATCTTCCTGCCCACCGTGGGCTTGCACGGCTATTCGACCCTGTTCTTCTTCGGCGCCGGCTGCACGGTGCTGTATTTCCTGGCGGCCGCGTTTTTGCTGCCCGAAACCAAGGGCAAGACGCTGGAAGAGATCGAAGCGCACTTTGCAAAGTAAGCCAGAGTAACCAACTGTAGCAGTCTCCTTTACGGCCCCGGTCCATCATCCCGGGGCTTTTTTTTGCCTGCCGGACAAGTTTACAGGGCTGCCGCGCACGGCACTGTACGGTTTTCCTTCTGGAATCAAGGGTGCGTGGGCTAGAATCTGGCTGCGTCGTGCTACTCACGAGGCGGCAATGGCGCCATGACAAAAACCAACAGGAGACACAGTGAGCTTATTTAGAACCAAGAATTTGGATGACATGATTGCCCACAGCAAGAAACCGGGAGGTCTGGCGAAAGTGCTGGGCCCCTTCGACCTTGTCCTCATGGGAATAGGCGCCATCGTCGGCACGGGCATTTTCGTGCTGACCGGCACCGGTGCGCTGACGGCCGGCCCCGCCCTGTCGCTGTCGTTCGTCGTGGCGGCCGTCGCCTGCTGCTTCGCCGCCCTGTGCTATGCGGAATTCGCTTCCACCGTGCCGGTCGCCGGCTCCATCTACACCTACAGCTATGCCACCCTGGGCGAGCTGGCCGCCTGGATGATAGGCTGGGACTTGCTGCTCGAGTACGGCCTGGCCGCGGCCGCCGTCTCCGTCGGCTGGTCCGGCTACTTCCAGTCGCTGCTGTCGGGCTTCGGCATCACCCTGCCCGTGGCCCTGACGGCCGCGCCGGGCGCGCTGCCCGGCGTGACGACCTTCATCAACCTGCCCGCCCTCGTCATCATGCTGCTGCTGACGGCCATGCTGGGCTGGGGCGTGCGCGAATCGGCGCGCCTGAACAACATCATGGTCGCCATCAAGGTGGGCGTGGTGCTGCTGTTCATCATTTTCGGCGCGCGCCACGTGCAGCCCGCCAACTGGCAGCCCTACATGCCGTTCGGCTACCACGGCATGCTGAGCGCCGCCGCCCTCGTCTTCTTCGCCTTCATCGGCTTCGACGCCGTCACCTCGGCCGCTGAGGAAGTCAAGAAGCCGTCGCGCGACCTGCCGATCGGCATCATCGGTTCGCTGGCCGTGTGCGCCGTGCTGTACGTCGTCGTGTCGGCCATCATGACGGGCATCGTGCCGTATCAAAAATTCCTCGGCGTCGACCATCCCGTCTCGCTGGCCCTGCAATATGCGGGCGAAAACTGGATCGCCGGCTTCGTCGACCTGGGCGCCATCCTCGGCATGACCACCGTGATCCTCGTGATGGCCTTCGGCCAGACGCGCATCATCTTCGCCATGTCGCGCGACGGCCTGCTGCCCAAGCGCCTGTCGACCGTGCACCCGCGCTTCCACACGCCGTTCTTCGCCACCTGGCTGGTCGGCATCGTGTTCGGCCTGATCGCCGCCACGATCCCGCTCAACATCCTCGCTGAGCTGATCAACATCGGCACCTTGGCCGCCTTCACCATGGTCTCCGTCGCCGTCGTGGTGCTGCGCAAGCGCCGTCCCGACCTGCCGCGCGCCTTCCGCTGCCCCGGCGTGCCGTACGTGCCGGCGCTGGCCGTGATCCTGTGCGTGGGCCTGATGAGCTTCCTCAGCTGGGTGACCTGGATGGCCTTTTCCATCTGGCTGGTGATCGGCCTGGTCATCTACTTCGGCTACGCGCGCCGCCGTTCGCTGCTGCATCCGCAACAGTAATCCTCCCGCTGCGCCATCGCAGTAAGATGGCGGTCTCGCAACCCTGCAGGCCGCCATCGATGCAACCTTCCCCCGACCTCATCGCACTACTGGACCAGAGCACGGACCAGCTCAAGCGCGCGCGCCTGCGCAGCATGCAGTGGCTGGCCGCCGGCTTGCTGCTGCTCGCCGCGCTGGTGTTTGCCGTGGCCCGCTCGCAGCGCGGCGGCCACCCGGCCTGGGGCTATGTGGAAGCGTTCGCCGAAGCGTCCATGGTGGGGGCGATCGCCGACTGGTTCGCCGTCGTCGCCCTGTTCCGCCACCCGCTCGGCATCCCCCTGTGGCATACGGCCATCATCCCGAACAGCAAGGCCGACATCGGCCGCAGCCTGGGCGCCTTCGTGGAAAACCATTTCATTACCGAGCAAGGCATCGCCGAGCGCATCGCGCAAGCCGATCCCGCCGCGCGCCTGGGCGCCTGGCTGGCCGACGAGGCGCACGCGCGGCAGCTGGGCATGGCCAGCGCCGGCGTGGCGAAACAGCTGCTGGCCATGGCCGACCACGACAAACTGGGAGACCTGCTGCGCCGGCAGGCCAGCAGCTATCTTGGACAATTGAACCTGTCGGACGTGGCGGCCGACTGCATCGACGCGCTGATCGCCGACGACAAGCCGCAGCAGTTGCTGGATTTTCTGCTCGACCGCGGCGCCGCCTACCTCGATGACGAGGCGCACCACGCGGCCATCGGCGACTTCGTCCTGGGCGCCTTCCAGATCGAGAACGCGCTGGTCAAAAAAGCCGTGAAAGCGTACGAGCCGCGCATGATCGCCTCGCTGCAAAAATTCGCCCTCGCCGTACGCCTCGATCCCGGGCACCCGCTGCGCCAGCGCATCGCCGGCTGGATCGCCGACAGCGCGCTGCACCTGAAAGCCGACCCGCAGTGGCAGGACACGGTGCGCCGCTACCAGTTGCAGCTGATCGCCAGCGATACGGTGCAAGCGATGCTGGGCGACCTATGGAAGCATATCAGCGCGCGCGTGCTGGCCGACCTGCACGCGGACCGGCCCGTGCTGGCGCAAGCCATCGCCAGCGTGGCGCGCAACACGGGCCAGGTTCTGGGCAAGGACGACCACGCACGTGCATGGCTCAACGGCGCCATCGTCGCCGGCAGCGGATCGCTGGTGCGCCGCTACCGGGGCGAAGTGGGCGCCTTCATCGCCGCCCGCCTGGACCTGTGGAGCAAGGAGGAAATGAGCGAACGCATCGAACTGGCCATCGGGCGCGACCTGCAATTCATCCGCATCAACGGCACCGTCGTGGGCGGCCTGGCCGGCCTGCTCATTTACGCCGTCAGCCAAGCCTGGTAAGAACGCCTACCTGCCGAGGCCGCTGTCCGACGGCGCCACGCACGACACGACGCCGCACATGGCGGTAAACGGCACCGGCACGCCGGCGCGTCCCGTGGCGACGCAGCTTGCCGCCGGCACCACGGCCAGCAGCAGGGTCAGGTAGCCGACCGTTTTCAGGCGCCGCGCGGACGTATGGCCGATGTCCGCGCCCGGCCAGCATGGATCTCCCTTGCCCGCCTCTACGCTGTTCCTTGCCGACATCTTCGTATGCATGGCCATCTCCTCTATCGACCGTTATGGGTATTGCCTCAGTGCATTTTGCTACATAAATTTACCAAATACAATAAATAAATTCACGGAAAATCATTTTTCTTTTTTTGCGACACGCGAAATGGAGAAAAAATCGCTGCGCCCAAAGGAGAACAGGGGCGAACAACAGGCTTCCCGCTTTGCGCGTCCTGAGCACGCCATCTAAAAAATCAAAATAAAATCATGATAATCACAATAATCGTTTAAATCATTTTTATTTGGTGTATGATGAGTCCAAAGGAGAACGCAAGGCAATGCCCTCGGCAGCCCGGTATCTCCGCCTTCGTTATAGGGGACAAGCACATGAACAAAATCCTGGCCTTGCGCCTGCTCGACGCGGCCGACGACGCGGCCGTCATCATCGATGCGGGCTCGCGCATCCGCTATGCGAACGACGCCATGTATGCGCTGAGCGGCTATGCCGCGGGCAGTCTGTCGGGCCAGCAGATCGAAGCACTGCTGCCCGACGCCGTGCGCGAGCAGCATGGCGCGCAGATCGGCGCCTACCTGGCCGGCCAAAAAAAGTCCCGGGTGCTGGGCCACAAGCGCCATTTCGCCATACGCCACCGCGATGGCACGATACTGCCCATCGTGCTCAAAGCCATGGATCTGGGTACCCTGGACGACGAAAACTTCATGGGTGCCTTTTTCATCGACCAGCGCCACGAGCTGGCCCTGGAACAGCAGAACGCGGCCCGCTGGCAGCAGCTGCAGCGCATCGCCCTGAGCGATCCCCTGACCCATCTGCCGAACCGCCGCGCCTTCGAGATCGACGCCGTGCGCACGGCGGCGCGCTCCAAGCGCTCGGGCCATCCGATGACCATCGGCATCGCCGACATCGATTTCTTCAAGCGGGTCAATGACCAGCATGGCCACGCGGCCGGCGACGCCGTACTGCAAGCCATCGCCGCAATCATCCTCGCCCAGGCACGGGCGGCCGATGTCGTCGGCCGCGTGGGCGGCGAGGAATTCGGCTTGCTGTTCCCCCATACGGACCTGGCCAAGGCGCGCCAGGTGGCCGAGCGCATCCGCCTTGCCGTGGCCGCGGCGCAGGTCGACGTCGAGCACGCCTCCATCGCGGCGACGATCAGCATCGGCCTGGCGCCGCTGCCTGCGGACGGCGACTGGAAAGCCGGCTTCACGCAAGCCGACGCCGCCCTGTACCAGGCCAAGAAGAATGGCCGCAACCGCGTCGAGCAGGCTTGAACGCCGCCCGGCCACCCTCGCAGTTTCATCCAACACGCAGCACCTGACAGGAGCAAGCACATGGAAACCACCACGACACATGGCGCGGCAGCGGGCCAACCGGCGCAAGCGGGCGCGCGGGAATTGCTCGTCTTTGGACTCAGCAGGGAAGAATACGCGGTCGACATCGGCCTGGTGCAGGAAATCCGCGGCTACGGCGCCGTCACCCGCATCGCCAATGCGCCCGCCTTCCTCACGGGTTTCATCCACCTGCGCGGCAGCATCGTGCCGCTGGTCGACCTGCGCATCGCGCTGGGCCAGGCCGCACCCGCATACGACGCCTCGACGGTGGTGATCATCCTCGTCTTCGCGCACGGCGCCACCGGCATCGTGGTCGACCGCGTGGCCGACGTGGTGCCGCTGGCGCCGGCACAGATCAAGCCGCCGCCGCAGCTGCACGGCTCGGCCATGTCTGGTCACGTGACGGCCATCGGCGCCCTCGACGAGCGCATGCTGATCGTGCTCGACATGGACAGCCTGCTGACGGGCCTGGGCATGCACGCCACGGGCAAGCTGGCCGCCTGAGCCCGCCCTTGCCATCCCGTTCCACACCTGACCGCCACCCGCCGGAGGCACCATGAGCATCCTGATCGTCGATGACAACGACACCAACCTGAGCCTGCTGGCGACCCTGGTGAGCAAGGCCAGCAGCATCGAGACGGTCTGCATGAGCGATCCCGTCGATGCGCTGTACTGGTGCGCATCGCACGTGCCGGACCTCGTCTTGCTCGACTACCGGATGCCCAGCCTGTCGGGCAACGAGTTCCTCGGCATTTTCCGCAAGATGGGCGGCATGGCCGACATCCCCATCATCATGGTGACGACCGAGAACGACCGCGCCGTGCGCAAACAGGCCTTTTCGCTGGGAGTCACCGAGTTTCTCACCAAGCCCGTCGACACCATCGAGTTCAGCCTGCGCGTACGCAACCTGCTGGCCCTGCGCGCGGCGCAAACCATGCTGGCCGACCGCGCCAAGCTGCTCGAACACGAAGTGGCCCAGGCCATCGCCAACGTCACGGCCCGGGAGATGGAGCTGGTCACGCGCCTGGCGCGGGCGGCCGAATTCCGCGATCCCGAAACGGGCGCCCACATCATGCGCATGGCCCGCTACTCGGCCCTGATCGCCAGGAACCTGGGCATGGATGCGCCATGGCAGGACCTGCTGCTCAAGGCGGCCCCCATGCACGACGTGGGCAAGCTGGCCACGCCCGACCATATCCTGCTCAAGCCGGGGCGGCTGGACCCCGATGAAATGGCCATCATGCGCCAGCATGCGAAGATCGGCGGCCACATCCTGGCCGGCAGCGACTCGCCGCTGATCCGGCTGGCCGAGGAAATCGCCTGCGGCCACCACGAAAAATATGATGGCAGCGGCTATCCGGACGGGCTGGCGGGCGAACAGATACCGCTGTCGGCGCGCATCGTCGCCGTGGCCGACGTCTTCGACGCCCTCAGTTCGGAGCGCCCGTACAAGCCGGCCTGGCCCCTGGCGCAGGCGCGCCAGTACCTGGAACAGAACCGGGGCAGCCATTTCTGCCCGCGGTGCATCGATGCCTTCCTGGGCGCCTGGGACGAGGTGCTCGCCATCCGCGACAGCCTGCCCGATCCCGTCCAGCACGACGCCCACCCACTCTCGGCGAGGAGCCTGCCATGCGCGTACGACAACTGATCCTGAACGGCCATGCCGACTTCGACGCGACACTGGCGCCGCTGGCCGCCATGGCGCCCGAGCTGGTGCTGGTCTTCGGCGCCTGCGCCTATTTTGCCGCGCCTGAACTGAGCGCGGCGCTGCGCCGCCAGCTGCCCGGCGCCGTCATCGCCGGCTGCTCCACGGCGGGCGAGATCGCCGGCAAGCGCGTCTACGACGACAGCTGCGTCGTCACGGCCATCGCCTTCGAGCACACCACGGTGGCCATTGCCGACGCCATCATCTGCGACATGGCCGACTCGCGCGACGCGGGCGAGCGCCTGGCGCAGGCCCTGCCGCAGGACGGCCTGGCGGCTGTCTTCATGCTGGGCACGGGCGTGGCCATCAACGGCAGCGCCCTGATCGCCGGCCTGCAGGCGAACCTGCCGCCGGGCGTGACGGTCTCCGGCGGCCTGGCGGCGGACGGCGGCGCCTTTCGCCAGACGTGGACCCTCGGTGCGCGCGGCGCGACCGACAACACCATCGTCGCCATCGGCCTGTACGGCGAACATATCCGCCTCGGCTACGGCAGCCATGCGGGCTGGGAAGCGTTCGGCCCCGCGCGCAAGGTGACGCGCAGCGTCGGCAACGTGCTGTATGGCCTCGACGGCGCGCGGGCGCTCGACATCTACAAGCTGTACCTGGGCGACCATGCGCGCGACCTGCCCGGCTCGGGCCTGCTGTTCCCGTTTGAAATGCTCACGGCCGCACATGAAAAAAGCAATATCTTCCGCACCATCCTCGCCGTCGATGAGGAACAGGGTTCGCTGACCCTGGCCGGCGACATCCTCGCCGACGGCTACCTGAAACTCATGCACTCCAGTACCAACCGGCTGATCGACGGGGCCGAGACGGCCGCGCGCGGCGTCGAACCCCACGCCGATGCGGCGGGCGACCAGCTGGCATTGCTGGTCAGCTGCGTGGGCCGCAAGCTGGTAATGGGCGACCGGGTCGAGGAAGAGGTCGAAGCCGTGGCCGACCTGCTGGCCGGCGCGCCCTGCATCGCCGGTTTTTACTCGAACGGAGAAATCGGCATCACGCAACCGCATGGCGCATGCCAGCTGCACAACCAGACGATGACCGTGACTGTATTGAGCGAAGCATGAACCGCACCCTGGCACGCCAATTGAACCGCGTCTGCGCCATCGACTCGGATGCCGCCTGCGCCGCCCTGCTGGAACAGGCGCAAGCACTGTGCGGGCGCGCGGACACGCCGCCCGAACTGGCCGGTTTCCTGGCCGGCCTGCCCGCCCTGCTGCAGCGCATCGACGGCGCCTACGAACAGTCCGAACGCGACCTGGAGCTGCGCTCGCGCAGCCTGGAACTGAGTTCGACTGAACTGAGCATGACGAATGACCTGCTGCGCGCGGAGCTGGCCAGCCGCAACCGCGTGATCCAGTCGCTGCGCGTGGCGGCCGTGCGCCTGCTCGACAACAACGATTCCGGCCTGCGCCTGCCGCAGGAAGACGATATCGAGGGCCTGTCGGCGCTGCTGGCCGAGCTGGTGGCGCAGCAGGAACTGCGCCGCATCGAATTGCTGAACCAGCGCTTTGCCATGGACCAGCACGCCATTGTCAGCATCACGAACACGGCCGGCGTCATCATCTACGTCAACGACAAGTTCTGCGCCATCAGCGGCTTCGCGCGCGAGGAACTGGTGGGCCAGACGCACCGCCTGATCAATTCGCGCGCGCATCCGGACGCCTTCTTTGCGCAGATGTGGCAAACCATCACGGCCGGCCAGGTCTGGCACGGCGAAATCTGCAACCACGCCAAGAATGGCCAGCAATACTGGGTCGACGCCACCATCGTGCCCTTCCTCGACGCGGCCGGCAAGCCCTATCAGTACATCGCCATCCGCACGGAAATCAGTGACAGCAAGCGCATGGCCGAGACCATCGCGAAAAGCGAGCGCGAATACCGCAACGTCGTCAACAGCCTCAATGAAGTGGTCTTCCGCACGGACCTGCACGGCGCCTGGACCTTTCTCAACCCCGCCTGGCACACCATCACCGGTTTTGCCATCGCCGACAGCCTGGGCAAGAACATCCTGCAATTCGTCGAGCCGCGCGACCGCGACCGCGCCGACGCCGGCCTGTCCCAGCTGCTGGGCGGCCAGGTCGACAGCATGCGCCATGAGGCGCGCTACGTCACCTGCGACGGCCAGGTGCGCTGGATCGACGTGTGCGCGCGCGCCGA
Organism: Janthinobacterium sp. OK676; assembly: GCF_900103595.1. Classification (NCBI taxonomy): domain Bacteria; kingdom Pseudomonadati; phylum Pseudomonadota; class Betaproteobacteria; order Burkholderiales; family Oxalobacteraceae; genus Janthinobacterium; species Janthinobacterium sp. OK676. The sequence continues at coordinate 31,146 of NZ_FNHA01000011.1, read as the reverse complement.
ACGCGATGGCCAAGGGCGGCTGGCCGGCATCACCGGCAGCCTGACGGACATCACGGAGCGGCGCCAGGCGGCGCGCGAGCTGCGGCACAACCTCAACTTCGTCGACGCGCTGATCGAAACCATCCCGATTCCCTTGTACCTGAAGGATGTGCAGGGCCGCTACCTGCGCGCCAACCGCGCCTTCTGCGCCTTCTTCAACCTCGACCAGGCGCGTATCCTGGGCCTGACGGTGGCCGACATCCTGCCGCGGCAGGAAGCGCAGGATGTGCGGCAGCACGACCTGGACCTGCTGCAGGACCGGGGCAAGCAGACGTATGAAGACCGGCTGAGCATCGGCGCGCGCCAGGTCGATGTCCTGTTCAGCAAGGCGGCCCTGCTGAAATCGGACGGCAGCCTGCACGGCCTGGTGGGCACCATCGTCGACATTTCCAGCCAAAAGGCGGCCGAGCGCGCCCTGCTGCTGGCCAAGGAAGTGGCCGAATCGGCCAGCCGCTCGAAGAGCGAATTCCTGGCCAACATGAGCCACGAGATCCGCACGCCGATGAACGGCATCCTGGGCATGACGGACCTGGTGCTCGATTCCGAGCTCGACGCCCACCAGCGCAAATACCTGGAAATCGTCAAGGCCTCGGCCGACGCCCTGCTGTGCATCATCAACGACATCCTCGACTTCTCGAAGATCGAGGCGGGCATGCTGACCCTGGAAAGCATCCCCTTCGACCTGCGCCGGCTGCTGCAGGAAACCATGCGCGCGCACGCCATGCGGGCACAGGCCGGCGGCCTGGAACTGGTGCTCGACGTCGACCCGGCGCTGCCGCACACCCTGCTCGGCGATCCGGGCCGGCTGCGCCAGGTGCTGACCAATCTGGTCGGCAACGCCATCAAGTTCACGCCGCATGGCGAAGTCGTCGTCAGCGCCCGGCTGCGTGCCAGCGGCGATGGCGTGACCCAGCTGCGCCTGTGCGTGCGCGACACGGGCATCGGCATCGCGGCCGACATGCAGGAAGCCGTCTTCGACGCGTTCCAGCAGGAAGACGGGTCGACCACGCGGCGCTTCGGCGGCACGGGACTGGGCCTGTCGATCACGCGCCGCCTGGTGACGATGATGCAAGGCAGCATCGGCCTGACGAGCGAACTGGGCAAAGGCAGCTGCTTCACGGTCGACCTGGCCCTGCCGGCATGCGAGCAGCAAGCGCCGCTGGCGCCGTTTGACGCCTCGCTGGCGGGACGCGGCATCCTGCTGGTCGACGACAACCCCGGCAGCCTGACCATCCTGCGCCGTATCTTCGAGCACAGCGGCGCCACCGTCACCGCCTGCGAATTGGGCGAGGCTGCGCTGGACAGCTGCGCGAGCGGCTTGCCGGCGGACTGCATCATCATGGACTTCGCCATGCCCGGCATGAACGGCTTCGACACGGCAGCGGCGCTGGCCGCCCTGCCCCACTGGAGCCAGGTGCCCATCGTCATGCTGTCGTCCTGCGGCAGCCTGGGCGACGCGGCGCGCTGCCGCGAACTGGGCATTGGCGGCTACCTGCTCAAGCCCGCCAGTCCCGAGGAACTGCTGGCCACCACCATGAGCGTGCTGGGCACCTGCCGCGACATGCCCGGCGCCGCGCCTGCGGCGGCCCGCCACCGCGAGCAGGAAGGCATGCCCGGCCTGGAGATCCTGCTCGTCGAGGACAACGCCATGAACCGCGAACTGGCCACCGTGCTGCTGTCGAATGCGGGCCACCGCGTCACGCATGCGGAAAACGGCCGCATCGCCCTCGATCGCCATGCCACCGGCCATTTCGACCTGATACTGATGGACTTGCAGATGCCGGAAATGGGCGGTTTCGACGCCACCGCGCACATACGCGCGCGCGAAGCGCAGGGCATGCCCAGGAGCGCCATCGTCGCCATGACGGCCAGCGCCTTCGAAGGCGACCGCGAACGCTGCCTCGCCAGCGGCATGGACGACTACCTGTCCAAGCCTTTCAGCACCGCCGCCTTCCAGAGCCTGATCGAGCGGCACGCGCGGCAAATCAGCGGGCAGACACGGCCGCCCTTCGGCTACGGCGCCGCGCTGGAACTGGCCGACGCCGACGTGGTCGGCATCATCGGCGCATCGTTCCTGGCCAGCTTGCCGGAGCAGCTGGACGCCCTGCGCGCGGCCCTGCAGGCGGGCGACCGGGCCAGCGTCAGCCGGCAAGCCCACACCCTGGCCGGCTTGCTGGCCAACTTCCGCGCGACGCCGGCCGTCGCCATCGCCGCCGCCATCGAGCGCGAAGCGGCAAAGGCGCCGCAGAATGCGCTGCTGGCGCGGTTCGCCGCGCTGGAAGAGCAGTTGGGGTGCTTTGTGCAGGAAACGGACGCGGCCATTCGGGCCGCCAGCGACATGCTGCACGCATCCGGCCAAACTTGATGTAGATCATAATTTTTTGAACAAGCTCTTGCTATCCTGTAAAAAAATGACAGGGAGCACCGGATGAGCAAGACGCAGCCGAGCGATGCGCAGCAGACAGTGGAACATGAGCGCCTGGGCAGCGCCTGGCAAGGCGTGCCCGCGCCCGGCTATCCGGAAAGCGCGCCCGAAGGCGCCACCCTGGACTTGCTGCTGAACGCCTGGCTGGGCAAGTTTACGGGCGGCATTTCGCCTGCCGCGCTGGGCAACGCCTATGCCGACTGGCTCAGCCACCTGGCGCTGGCGCCGTCGAAGCAGCAGGCGCTGCTGCAGGAAGCGTGGAAGAAGATCGGCCGCTGGCAGCAATATGCCCTGCAATCGGCGCTGCCCGGCGCGGCTTCGGAAACGCCGTGCATCGCGCCGCTGCCGCAGGACCGGCGCTTCGACGACCCGGCCTGGCGGCGCTGGCCGTACAACCTCGTCTACCAGGGATTTTTGCTGCAGCAGCAATGGTGGCACCGCGCCACCACGGGCGTGCGCGGCGTCGCGCCGCACCACGAGGACGTCGTCACGTTCACCGTGCGCCAGTGGCTCGACATGCTGGCGCCGTCGAACTTCATGCTGACCAATCCCGTGGTGCAGCAAGCCACCATGGAAAGCGGCGGCGCCAACCTGGCGCGCGGCCTCGTCCACGCGGGCGAGGACTGGCGCCGCGCCGCCATGGGGCCCTATGCGCCCGACACGCGCCGCTACAAAGTGGGCGAGAACGTGGCCGTCACGCCGGGCAAGGTGGTCTACCGCAACGACCTGATCGAATTGATACAGTACGCGCCAACGACCGCCACGGTGCATGCCACGCCGCTGCTGTTCGTGCCCGCGTGGATCATGAAATTCTATATCCTCGACCTGTCGCCGCATAATTCGCTGGTGCGCTACCTGGTGGGCCAGGGCCATACGGTGTTCATGATTTCCTGGAAAAACCCCACGGAAGAAGACCGCGAGCTGTCGCTGGACGACTACCGCCAGCTGGGCGTGATGGACGCGCTCGACGCCGTTGGCCGCATCACGGGCGCGCCGCAGGCGCACGCTGCCGGCTACTGCCTGGGCGGCACCCTGCTGGCGATCGCCGCCGCGTCCATGGCGCGCGATGGCGATGGGCGCCTGGCCAGCCTCACCATGCTGGCCTCGCAGGTCGACTTCAAGGAACCGGGCGAACTGTCGCTGTTCATCGACGAGAGCCAGGTGAGCTTCCTGGAAGCGGCCATGTGGAAGCAAGGTTATCTCGATACGAAGCAGATGGCGGGCGCCTTCCAGCTGCTGCGCTCGAACGACCTGATCTGGTCACGCCAGCTGCGCCATTACCTGCTGGGCGAAGATGAGCAGGACAGCGACCTGATGGCGTGGAATGCGGACGCCACGCGCATGCCCTGCCGCATGCACTCGGAATACCTGCGCCGATTGTTCCTGCACAACGACCTGGCCGAAGGCCGCTACCGCACGGCGGGCCGCCACATCGCCCTGCCCGACATAGCCGCGCCCATCTTCGCCGTCGGCACACTGACGGACCACGTGGCGCCGTGGCGTTCGGTGTACAAGCTGCATCTGCTGACCGATACGGACGTCACCTTTTTGCTCACCTCCGGCGGCCACAACGCGGGCGTGGTCTCGCCGCCGGGCCAGCCGCGCCGCAGCTACCAGCTGGCCACGCACGGCCACGATGCGCCCTACGTCGACGCGGACAGCTGGCAGCGCGACGTGCCGCACCGCGACGGCTCGTGGTGGCCCGCCTGGCAAGCCTGGCTGGCGCAGCGCTCCGGCGCGCAAGCGGCGCCGCCGGCCATGGGGCCCGACCTGGGCGACGCGCCGGGCCGCTACGTGCTGCAAACCTGATCACCGACAACCGAGGAAAACGCCATGCCCTACACCACCCTGCTGGTCCACGTCGACAATTCCCGCCACTGCGCCCAGCGTATCCGCCTGGCCGTGCGCCTGGCCGTCGCCGAAGGCGCGCACCTGATCGGCTCGGCCATGAGCGGCATTTCGCGCTACGCGTATGGCGGCGGCGTCAACGCGCTGCAATTCGCGCCGGCGCAGATGCAGGCGCTGCGCACCCAGGCCAGCGAGGCCTTGCACGACTTCGAGCGCATCGTCCGCGAGGAAGGACTGGGCACCTACGAAACGCGCTTCGTCGACGACGACGCGCAAGGCGCGCTGCTGCTGCAGGCACGCTATTGCGACTTGCTGATCCTGGGCCAGACGGACGCGCAGGATACGCCGTCGCGCGTCATCGCCGGCACGGCCGAATACCTGATGCTCCACTGCGGACGGCCCGTGCTGATGGTGCCGCACGCGCCTTCCGCCACGCCGGCGGGCGCCGCCCGGCATCCGCTGCTGGCCTGGAACGGCAGCGCCGAAGCGCTGCGTGCCATCACCGATGCGCTGCCGCTGCTGCAGCAGGCACGGCAAGTCACGCTGGCCGTCGTCAATTCGCACGCCCAGCCGGCCGCGCATGGCGAGCAGCCGGGGGCCGACCTGGCACTGTACCTGGCGCGCCATGGCGTCAACGTCGAGGTGCTGCAGCACGACACGCCGCCGGGCCAGGACGTGGGCACGGCCCTGCTGGCCATGGCGGCCCAGCGCCACTGCGACCTGGTCGTGATGGGCTGCTACGGCCACATGCGCCTGCGCGAAGCGCTGCTGGGCGGCGTCACGCGCACGGTGCTGCAGGACATGACGGTGCCGGTACTGGTGTCGCACTAGCGGCCACGGCCACGGGCCTGCGCATCACGCGCCGCCCAGCAGCTCGCAAAAACGCTGCATGTCGACGTTGCCGCCGCTGATCAAGATGCCCACGCGCTTGCCGCGCAGCTGCTCTTTCATTTGCAGGGCGGCGGCGAAACCGAGGCAGCCCGTCGGCTCGATCACCAGCTTCATGCGCGAGGCGGCAAAGCCCATGCGCTCGACCAGCTGCGCATCGCTGACCGTCAGCACGTCGTCGACGTCGCGCCGGATGATGGGGAAGGTGATGTTGCCCAGGTGCTGCGTCTGCGCGCCGTCGGCGATGGTCTTGGGCGTGTCGATGTGCACGATCTGCCCCGAGCGGAACGATTGCTGGCCGTCGTTGCCCGCCTCCGGCTCCACCCCATACAGCTTACAGGCGGGCGCCAGCGCGCGCGTGGCCAGGGCCGATCCGGCCAGCAAGCCGCCGCCGCCCAGGCAGACGAAGAAGGCATCCAGCGGTCCCGTTTCCTCGAACAGTTCCTTGGCGGCCGTGCCCTGGCCGGCGATCACGTGCGCATGGTCGTACGGCGGAATCAGGGTCATGCCCCGCTGCTCGGCCAGTTCGCGGCCGATCTGCTCGCGGTCCTGCGTGTAGCGGTCGTACAGCACCACGTTGCCGCCATAGCCGCGCGTGGCGGCGATTTTCGCGGCCGGCGCATCCTGCGGCATGACGATGGTGGCGGGAATATCGAGCAGCCGGGCCGACAGGGCGATCGCCTGGGCGTGGTTGCCCGAAGAAAAAGCCACGACGCCGGCGCGGCGCTGCTGCGCGTCGAACTGCGACAGCGCGTTATAGGCGCCGCGAAACTTGAAGGCGCCCATGCGCTGCAGGTTCTCGCACTTGAAAAAGACTTCGGCGCCAAACTCCGCGTCGACCGTGCGCGAAGTGATGACGGGCGTCCTGTGGGCATGGCCCGCGATGCGGCCGGCGGCCGCCACCACGTCGGCGTAGGTGGGAAGAGTCGGGTTCTGCATGCTGTGTACCTTTCAAAAAGCGGGCAATGGCCCTACCACGGCCAGGAAATGTCGATGCCGCTGCCGGCGGCCGCCGCCCGGCGATGGACCAGGCGCGCAACGCTCAGGTCTTGCAGGGCCAGGCCTGTCAGATCGAGCAAACTGCGCGATAAAGCCTTTCCATTCGGCTGGCCGCATGATCCGCTCCTGCAGGGTGCAGTATGCAGAGTCAGATAGCACGGCCACAAGAAGATTCCGGCATTTCCCCTGCTTGCCGATGACAGAGCCCAGTTTTTTCTTCAGGCGATCTTCACGCCAGCCTCAGCCCACGACCTGGGATTACCTGGCCCTTGGCGGCCATGAAGAACCCACGCCTTCCTCCCTGGACGAACCGCAGCCCGGCCCCGCCGACCTGGCGTCGATGGCCGCCTCGATCAACTTTGCCAAACGCCTCAACAAGCAATGCTGGCCGGCGCTGGAAGCGAACTGGCGCGACAGCCTAGACGTGCTGCCCGGCGGCGCCGTGCGGCCGAATACCCCGCCCGCCATCGCCACGGCCACGCACATGGCCGCGCACAATTTTTCGCCTGACTACCGCCGCGTGCGCGCGCCAGCGCTGGTCATCACCGTCGATCCCGGTAGCTTGCGCAATCTGTTTCCTTGGCTGTTGCAGGCCGATCCCGCCACCTTGGCCGCTGCGCAGGAACAGCTGGACTTTTTCCGTCCGCTGCGTCTGGCCGACGGCGAGCGCCTGGCCGCCGCCCTGCCCGGCAGCAAGCATCTGCTCATCCACAACGGCTTCCACGGCGATTTCTTCATCGAGCATGAAAGCACCGTGGTCGATGCCATCGAGGCCATGCGCTGGGAAGGTCTACAATAGGCATGCAGCTGCCCGCCGCGCAGTGAGCAGTCTATCCCCGCGCGGTCTTCGCCGTTTCCCTCGCCCAAGGAGTACTCGCATGAGCAAGCAAGCCACCATCGTCCTCGTCCACGGTTTCTGGGGCGGCGCCGCCCACTGGAGCCGCGTCATTGTCGAATTGCGGCGCCAGGGCCACACGGCCATCCGCGCCGTCGAACTGCCGTTGACGTCGCTGGCCGACGACGCCGAGCGCACGCGCAAGATGGTGGCGCAAGTCAGCGGTCCGGTGTTGCTGGTAGGACACTCCTACGGCGGCGCCGTCATCAGCGTGGCCGGCAATGCGCCCAATGTCGCGGGCCTCGTCTACATCGCCGCCTTCGCGCCCGACGCGGGCGAAAGCCCGGGCAGCATCACGCAGGAACACCCGCCCATCGGCGCGGCCAACCTGGAAGGCGACAGCGACGGCTATCTGTGGGTGAAACCCGAGCAATACCATGACAGCTTTTGCCAGGACCTCGACGCGGAAGAAGGCGCCGTGCTGGGCGTGGTGCAGAAAGCGCCGCTGGCCAGCACCTTTGGCGACACCGTCAGCGACCCGGCCTGGAAACATAAGCCCAGCTGGTACCAGATTTCCAGCGCCGACCGCATGATTTCCCCCGTCAACCAGGAACGCATGGCGGCGCGGCTCAATGCGCGGAAAGTCATCACCTTGAATGCCAGCCACGCCTCGCTGGCGTCGCGCCCCGTCGAAGTGGCGGCGCTGATACTCGAGGCGGCAAACGCGGTGGCAGGCGGCTAAGCGTGCTCCGCTACAGCCAGCCTTCGCGCTTCAGGCGCCGGTGCAGCCAGAGGCAGCCGGCGATGATGACGACGATCACGGCCGGATAGCTGCCGCGCCACTTCAGTTCCGGCATGAATTCGAAGTTCATGCCGTACAGGCTGAAGACCATGGTGGGCACGGCCAGGATGGCGGCCCAGGCGGCCAGGCGCTTGACGACCTCGTTCTGGCGGATCGAGATTTGCCCCAGCGCCACCTGCATGGCCGAATTGACCAGCTCGCGCATCTGCCCCGCCGTGTGCGTGACCCGTTTGACGTGGTCGAGAATGTCGCGGTAATAGATGCGGTTTTCCTTGGGCACGATGTCGCCATGGAAGCGGATCAGCTGGGTGCAGATGTCGTGCAGGGGGTTGACGGCCGCGTCGAGCTTGAGCAGCTCCGTCTTGAGCTGGTAGAAATCCTGCAGCTTGTCTTCGGAGAGGCTGGGCTTGAACAGCTGCAGTTCGTAGTGCTGGAAGCGGGCCTGCAAATGGTCGATGCAGGGCTGGTACTGGTCGACGATGAAATCGATGATGGAATACAGCACGTAGCCGGGGCCGCTGGCCAGTTTCCCGGGCACGCTTTCCTTGCGCTCGCGCAGCTTCGCATAGCCGGCCGAGGGACCGTGGCGCACCGTGATGATGAAGCGGGGGCCGAGAAAGACGTGGGTTTCGCCATAGACGATGGCCTCGCCATCGAGGGTGGCCGTGTGCATCACCATGAACAGGGTGTCGCCATATTCTTCCAGCTTGGGCCGCTCGTGGGCGCCCTGCGCATCCTCGACGGCCAGTTCGTGCAGGCCGAACGCCGATTGCAGCGCCTGCATGGCCGTGGCGTCGGGGCTGGCCATGCCGATCCACACGAAACAATCGGGGTCGCCGAGAAAGTCGCCCACCTTGTCGATGTCGAAATGGGCGATCTTCCTGCCGTCGCGATACGCTTCGCAATTGACGACGGCGGCGTGGGTACTCAAGTCCATGGTGGTTTTCGGCTAAGGGTGGCAATATCGGGGGGCCAGTATAGCGGAAAGGCCTTGTTCACAGTGCCACCAGGCGGGCCAGGCAAGACGGTGCCGCCGCACCATTGACAATTGACGATCACATGCATGCATCCAGTATCCCCGGTACCGAAGGCTATGCCGACAATGCCGAACAGCTCATTGCCCGGTATGACAGCGTCATAGCCGCTGACAAGAAGCGAGGCGATGGGAAATATCAGCAAGTTGCTCAAGCCGGGCGCGTTGCTTGTCATGTCGCTCAGGCATGGTCCCGCCCCGGCAAACCGGCGCATCTTTGATGTCTCTGCCCATGAAACGATCGCCCTTGCGGCATCACACCACCTCAAGGTCGTTTTGAGCGCGCACGCGCCGTCCGTTCAGCAGCAGAACCGCCAGGCTGGGGTCGGCTGGTCCTGGCTGGCCTTTGAGAATGCCTGATGCCGCTGCCGGTGCTGTCACGGGCTAGCCCGTCGAAATCACCTGGTTCAAGGCGCGCCGCAATTCCTTCAGCCGGGGCGGCTTGCCCAGCACGCAGTTGACGTGTTCGGGATAGTCGCTGTCGGCTTCCAGGCGCTGGCCCCAGCCCGTGAGCATGATGATGGGCGTGGCCGGCGAACACTGGCGCACGGCGCTGGCCACCTTGCGTCCGTCCACGTGCGGCATGCCCAGGTCCGTGATGACCACGGCAAAATCCTCGTGCCGGTCGCGCGCAGCGAGGAAGCAGTCGATGCCGGCCTGCCCCCCATCGGCGGACACCACGTCGTGGCCATCGATTTCCAGGATGTCGCGCAGGGACTTGAGCACCATCGGGTCGTCGTCCACCACGAGGATGCGCAGGCGCGGCGGCACGGCGAAGGCCGCGTCGGGCGCCGGTTCCCCCGCGCCCGCCGCGCAGGCGGGAAACGCCAGGCGCACCGCCGTGCCCTGCCCCGGCGCCGTGACGATGTCGATGCTGGCGCCATGGCGCTCCATCATGCCGTACACCATGGCCAGGCCCAGGCCCGTGCCGCGCTCGCCCTTGGTGGTGAAAAACGGTTCCAGGCAGCGGCGGCGCGTGTTCTCGTCCATGCCGACGCCCGTATCGGCCACTTCGATCAGCACCTGCCGCGTCAGCTGGCCGGGCGCGCCCACGCCGGCCGTGCGCACGGTCAGGGTGCCGCCATCGGGCATGGCGTCGACGGCGTTGAAGACGAGGTTCGTCAGTGCTTCGCGCAGTTCGCCCGCGCTGCCGGGCAGCATGGGCAACGCATCCGCCAGCTCCGTGCGCAGGGCGATGACGATGCCGCGCTGCTGCGGCATGTCGCTCCAGCGCGCGCGCGTCAGGTCCAGCACCTGCTGCACCACCAGGTTGGCATCGATGGGCGACAGCGACAGCTGCGGTTCGCGCTGGCGGTAGAATTCGCGCATGCGCGCCACGGTGGCGGCCACGTCGTCGATGGCCCGTTCGATCACTTCCAGGCAATGCCGGCCCTGGGGACTGAGACTGGTTTCCGTCTCCAGCAAGGACTCGGTGTACAGGGCCACGGGGGAAATGGCGTTGTTGATGTCGTGCGCGATGCCGCTGGCCATCTGCCCCAGCGCGCGCAGGCGTTCCTGCTGCATCACCGACTGCTGCGTCTGGCGCAAATCGTCATACGCGCGCTGCAGCGCGCCGTAGAGCTGCACCTGGTTGGCGGCCAGCGCCACGTGTTCGCTCAGCTGGCTGAGGAATTCGCACTCGCCGCTGGTAAAACTGTTTGCGGCGCGGCGCGCCACGATCAGGATGCCGAAGACCGTGTTTTCGGCCAGCAGCGGCGCCATGACGAGCGCGCGCAGCCCCCCTTGCGCCAGCCGCTGCGGAAACGGAAACGCCACCTGCGCGATGTCGGCTTCATACACGAGCTGGCCGCGCACGCAGCTCGACAAGCCATTTTCATCGATGGGAATGTGCGCCTGCTCGCCCATCATGAACGACTGCGCCAGCGCCTCGCTGCGCACGCCCACGCACGTCACCTGCAGCGCGTGCTCGGCTCGATGGTACAGGCAGATGCAGCTGAAATCGATGGGCAGCTGGTCTTCCAGGCTGCGCACGACCACCTGGAAGATGCTGCGCAAGTCCTGCCGCTCGCCGATCGAGCGCGTGATCTGCTGCAGCAGGTTCAGGCGCTCGACCTGCTCATGCACCTTGCGCTCGGCCAGCTGGCGCTCGGCGATCTGCGTCTCCAGGGCGGCATTCGTGTGCGCCAGCTCGTCGCGCGAGACGGTGGTGCGGCGCAGCTTTTCCGTCATGCCGTCGAAGGCGCGCGCCAGGTCGCCGATTTCATTCCTGGTGTGCACGCCGAGCGCAAAATCGAGCTTGCCGGCGCCGACGATCATGGTCCCCTGGCGCAGCTTCTCCAGCGGTCCCGTGACGCTGGTCATGGTGAAGTAGATCAAGCCGGCCACCAGCGCGATGATCGTGCCGCCAAACAGCATCACGGCCACGTTGGCCCGCTGCTGCGCGTCCAGCACGCCTTGCCGGCTCAATTCGGACAGCCGCATCGCATCCGAGATCATGCCCTGCACCTTGCCCATGATCTGGCCGGACAGGCGCGACTCGAGCTCGCCCAGCACCTCGCGCCGCTGCGGGTCCTGCCCCAGCTCGCGGTGATTCGCGACGAACAGCTCGAACAAGGCGCCCACGCCAGCCAGGTCGCCCCGCAATTCGCGCAGCAGCGCGCCTTCCTCGCCGGCGCTGAAGACCGATGTGGACAGCAAGCCGGTCGACAGCGACTCGCTGCGCAGCTGCCACTGGGCACGCGTGCGAGCGCCATGGTGCAGCGCATATTCGATCGACAGATAGCGCAGCGACGTGACGGCTTGCAGGATATCGGCCGCCGCCCTGTTCTTCGCCAGTTCGCGCTGCATCGCCATGGTGGTGGAAAACAGCACGGCGACGATGATGGCCACGAGCGCCACGCAAAACAGTTCGGCCAGCTTGAAGCGCGTTACGATTTTCACGGTGGTCTTCTCAGTGTATGACCGTCACGGCCGATGGGGCCACGGCTTCCAGGCCGTCCAGGTAGACGGCGTCGAGGAAATTGGGCATGTCGCCGCCTTCGGCCAGCTGTTTCCTGATGGCCCAGCGCGCCTCGTCTTCCAGCGCCAGCAGCAAGCCCTGGTCGAGCACGACGCGGAAGCGGTAATCGTGCCAGGCCGCCCGCAGGCGCGCCGCTTCGCTGGCCGACGCCCTGGCAAACAGGGCGCGTGCGGCGTCGGGCTCGTCGCTGCAAAAGCGCGCGCCCGCGATCAGCGCGCGCAGCACCTTGCGCATCGTGGCCGGGTGGGCGCGCACGTACTCGCCCGTGCCGGCCACGTTGAACAGGCCCGCATACACATCCTCGCCATAGAAGATGGCCGCCTTGCCCCCGATGGCATGCGTCATGGCCGTCAAAAACGGCTCCCAGCCGGCCGCCGCGTCGACCTCGCCCCGCGCCAGCGCCCCGGCCAGCTGCTCGGGGGCGTAGTTGCGCACGGTGACTTCGGCGGGCAGCAGCTTCTGGCGGTTCAAAAAGGCGTCCAGCGTGAACTGGCCGGACGTGCCCACGGTCACGCCGATGCGCTTGCCGTTCAGGCTGGCGGGCGTGGACACGCCGCGGTCCAGGCGTCCCACGATGCCGTGGTCGCGTTCGGCCTCGAAGATGCTGGCGATGATGACGACGGACTGCTTCCGCAGGCTGGCCAGCACCACGGGAATATCGGACGCGGTGCCCAGGTCGGCCCTGCCTTGCTGCACGGCTTCCAGCGACGCCTTGCCCGAGGAATACGGCTGCAGCAGCGCCTCGATGCCTTCGCGGGCGAAATAGCCCTGCCCGTGCGCGGCCAGGACGGGGCAGCTGCCCACGTATTCCGCATTCACGGCCAGGCGCAACGGTTCCACGGGGCCGGCCGGCGACGCCGCACGGCCATGAAGCCGCCAGAGGGCCACGGCGGCCAGTGCCAGCAGCATGGGCAGCAGCACTGCGGCCGCCAGCCTGAGCGTGCGGCCATTCATGCGCTGCACTGCGCCGTGACCGACTCCAGCGCGCTGTTGATGGCCTCGGAAAACGCGGCCACGTCGACCGGCTTGGTCAGATAGCGGTAAAAGCCCGCCGCCAGCCCCTGGCGGACGTCGCCAGGCCCGGCCACGGCCGTCAGGGCGATGACGGGGATATGCGCGGTGCGGGCATCGGCGCGCAGCAGCTGCATGACTTGCGTGCCGCTGATGTCGGGCAGGTCGCAATCCATCAATATCAGCTGCGGCAGGTGGCGGCGCGCCATGTCCAGGCCCGCCTGCCCGTCGCCGGCCGACAGCAGGTCGAGATCGGGGCGAAAATGGATCAGGCCCGCCACCAGGGTCACGTTCAGGGGATTGTCTTCCACGTACAGCAGCGTCTTGCGCTCCGGCAGCCGTACCGCTTCGGCCGGCCGGACGATGGCGGGCAGGCGCGGACTTTCCAGCAGCGGCTGGCGCGCCGGGCAACTGGCGATATCGAGCCAGAAGGTGCTGCCGCGCCCGGGCGTGCTGGCCACGCCCAGCCTGGCCTGCATGGCTTCGGCCAGGCGCTTGCTGACCACCAGTCCCAGGCCCGTGCCCTCCTCGTCGCGCGCATCGCGTCCCAGGCGGTTGAAGGGCTGGAACAGCGCCTCGAGCTGCGCCGCGCTCATGCCGGCGCCCGTGTCGCGCACGGACAGGCGCAGCTGGCGCGCATCGACGGGATGGCAATCGACGTGGATCTCGCCCTGTTCGCGGTTGTACTTGACGGCGTTTGACAGCAGGTTGATCAGCACCTGCTTGAGGCGCGTACGGTCGGCCAGTACGTGCACGCCGCCCGCCTCGACGAACGTCAGGGTGATGCCGCGCTTCCTGGCCAGCGGTTCCATCATTTGCCAGCATTCGTGGTAGATATCGGCCAGGCCCACGGATTCCATCGACAGCGACATATTGCCCGACTCGATCCTGGCGATGTCGAGGATATCGTTGATCAGGGTCAGCAAATGCCGGCCGGCGCCGAAGATGTGCGAGGCAAAGGTTTTCTTTTCCTGCGCCGTCGAGGGGATGGAGTCGGACATCAGCATCTGCGAAAAGCCCAGGATGGCGTTGAGCGGCGTGCGCAGCTCGTGGCTCATGCTGGACAAAAAATTGGTCTTTTCCTCGTTCGCCCGCTCGGCCACTTCGCGGGCCAGCCGCAAGTCCTTGTTCATGGCGTCGAGTTCGGCCGTGTGCTGGCGCAGCAGCAGTTCCAGGCGCGCATTGGCGATGCGCAGCTGGCGCGTTTCCAGCGCCCGCGCCAGTATCAGCAGGATGCCCGACACCTTGAACGGCTTGACGACGTAATCGAGCGCGCCCGCCTGCATGGCCTGCACGGCCGAAGCAATCGTGCCTTCGCCCGTCATGATGATGCAGGCCAGGTCGGGGTCGATCTTGCGCGCCGCTTCCACGACGGCGATGCCGTTCATGCCCGGCATCATCAGGTCGACCAGCAGCAGGTCGAACGATTCGACGGCCAGCAGCGACAGCGCCGCCTCGCCCGAAGCGAGTCCCGTCGCGTCGTAGGCCTGGCCGCGCAAGGTGTCGCACAGCGCGCGCACGTGCGCCAGCTCGTCATCGACGATCAGTATCCGCGGCGGCATTGGTGAGCTGTTCATGCATTCTCCTGGCGGCATGGCATTGCGGACAGGAAACTTGCCGCGCAACATGCGTTCCGAGCATAGCACTTGAAAATTACCAAAAATACACGCTTTGTCACGCGCGGCGGCGTGAGTGCGAGCTCATCACATGAGCGGCAGCCCCCGCAGCAGCTTGTCCAGGGTCAGCGGATAGTCGCGCACCCTCACCCCCGTCGCGTTATAAACGGCATTGGCGACGGCGGCCGCCACGCCGCAGATCCCCAGTTCGCCCACGCCCTTGGCTTTCATGGGCGAGGACGTGGGGTCCGTTTCATCGAGAAAGATGACCTCCTGGTGCGGGATGTCGGCGTGCACGGGCACTTCGTAGCCGGCCAGGTCGTGGTTGACGAAAAAGCCGCGGCGCTGGTCGACCACCAGTTCTTCCATCAGGGCCGCGCCCACGCCCATGATCATGGCGCCGATGACCTGGCTGCGCGCCGCTTTCGGGTTCAGGATGCGGCCGGCCGCACACACGGCCAGCATGCGGCGCACGCGCACTTCGCCCGTGTCGCTGTCCACGCCCACTTCGACGAAATGGGCGCCGAACGTCGATTGCTGGAATTTTTTATCGAGGTCGCCGTATTCCATGTGGTCTTCCGCGACGACGTCGCCATGGTAGGCGGCGGCAGCGAGCGGCACGCTGCGCTCGCCCTGGCTCACCTGGCCATCGGAAAAGCGCGCCTCTTTCTCATCGAAGCCCAGCTTGCCGGCGATGGCCTGGCGCAGGCGCACGCAGGCCGCGTACACGCCGGCCGTCGAGCTGTTGCCGCCCCACTGTCCGCCCGAACCGGCCGAGACGGGGAAATCCGAATCGCCCAGGCGCACGAGCACCTTGTTCAAGGTCACGCCCAGCATTTCCGCAGCCGTCTGGGCGATGATGGTGTAGCTGCCCGTGCCGATGTCCGTCATGTCCGTTTCCACGGTCACGATGCCGTTGCCGTCCAGGCGCACACGGGCGGCGGACCGCATGACGAGGTTGTTGCGGAAGGCGGCCGCCACGCCCATGCCCACCAGCCAGCGGCCATCGCGCCGCGTGCCCGGCTGCGCCGATCTCTCCTTCCAGCCGAATTCCACGGCGCCCGTGCGCAGGCAATCGATCAGGCGGCGCTGGGAAAACGGCCTGCTTGGTTTTTCCGGGTCCACTTTCGTGTCGTTCAGGATGCGAAAGACGATGGGGTCCATTTTCAGTTTTTCCGCCATCTCGTCCATGGCGATTTCCAGCGCCATCATCCCCGGCGCCTCGCCCGGCGCGCGCATCGCGTTGCCTTCCGGCAAATCGAGCACGGCCAGGCGCATGGCCGTCATGCGGTTCGGCCCCGCATACAGCAGCCGCGTCTGCATCACGGCCGTTTCCGGCTGTCCTCCCTTGAGGTCGCCGGACCACGATTCATGGCCGATGGCCGTGATCTTGCCATCGCGCGTGGCGCCGATGCGCAGGCGCTGGATGGTGGCGGGCCGGTGCGTCGTGTTGTTGCTCATCAAGGGCCGCGCCAGGGCGACCTTGACGGGACGCTGCGCCGCGCGCGCACCGAGGGCCGCCAGCAAGGCTTCCGCGCGCACGAACAGCTTGCCGCCGAAACCGCCGCCGATGTAGGGCGAAACGATGCGCACCTTGTCCTTCGATATTCCCAAGGTGCGGGCCAGGTCGCCACGGCCCCAGTCCACCATCTGGTTCGCCGTCCACACCGTCACCTTGTCGCCTTCCCAAGCGGCAATCGAGGCGTGCGGCTCCATCATGGCGTGCGACTGGTCAGGTGTCGTGTAGGTGGCATCCAGGCGCACGGGAGCATGGGCATAGGCGCCGGCGAAATTGCCCGCGCGGCTGTCGGGCTTGCCCTCCTTCGGTTTGATCGCGCCGCCCTTGGCCCTGGCCAGGTCGAACACGCCCTGCTGCTCGACATATTTCACGTCGAGCAGCTGCGCGGCCGAGCGGGCTTGTTCGAAGGTTTCCGCCACCACCAAGGCGATGGCCTGGTGGTAGTGCTCGATCTCGGGCCCGCCCAGCAAGGTGGCCGTATTCATCTTGCCTTTGCCCAATTTCCCCGCCGACTCCGCCGTCACGACGGCCAGCACACCCGGCGCGCGCCGCGCCGCGCTCGTGTCGATCGAGGCAATGCGCCCCTTGGCGATGGCAGCGCCGACGACATGGCCATAGGCCGCATGCGGCGCGGCCTTGTTCTGTTCATATGCATACGGCGCCGTGCCCGTGGTTTTCAGGGGGCCGTCGATGCGGTCCGTGGGGCGGCCCACGATTTTCAGCTGGTCGATGGGATTGGTGGTCGCAGGTGTCGAAAATTTCATGGCCCTAGCCTTTCTTCGCTTGTGCTTGCGCCAGCACCGAGGCAATCGTGCGCTGCGCCAGGGTCGCCTTGAAGGCGTTGTCGTCAGTCGGCCTGGCGCCGGCCAGCAGGCGTTCGCTGACGGCGGCGGCGCCCTCGGGCAGCGCCTGTTCGGCGGCAAGCACTCGCCAAGGCTGCGGCGCGACGCCGCCCAGGGCCAGCCTGCCCGTGCCGTTCGGCAAGATGATGGCCGCCACGGATACGAGCGCGAACGCGTACGAGGCGCGGTCGCGCACCTTGCGGTAGACCTGCGTGCCGCCAGCGGGCGGGGGCAAGGTGACGCTGGTGATCAGTTCGCCCGGCTGCAGCACGGTTTCCACGTGCGGCGTGTTGCCCGGCAAGCAGTAAAAGTCGGCGATGGGGATGCTGCGCGTGCTGCCGTCGGCCCGCACCGTGTCGATGGCGGCGTCGAGCACGCGCATGGCCACGGCCATGTCGCTCGGGTGCGTGGCAATGCAGGCATCGCTGCCGCCCAGAATCGCCAGCGGCCGGCTGAAGCCGACTATGGCCGAGCAGCCGCTGCCCGGCACGCGCTTGTTGCAGGCCTGGTTCGTGTCGTAAAAGTAAGGGCAGCGCGTGCGCTGCAAGAGGTTGCCAGCCGTCGTCGCCTTGTTGCGCAATTGGGCAGAGGCGCCCGCCAGCAAGGCGCGCGACAGCACGCCATAGTCGCGCCGCACCGTGGCATGCGCGGCCAGCGCCGTGTTGCGCACGAGGGCGCCGATGCGCAAGCCGCCGTCCTTTGTTGCCTCCACTTTATCCAAGGCAAGGCCATTGACGTCGATCAGATGCGCGGGCGTTTCGATCTCCAGCTTCATCAGGTCGAGCAGATTCGTGCCGCCCGCGATGAAGCGGGCGCCCGGCGTGTTCACGGCGGCGGCCGCCGCTTCGGCCGGCGAGGCGGCCTTCTGGTAGCTGAATACCTTCATGCCGGCCTCCCCGCCACGTCGGTGATGGCCTCGATGATGTTGGAATAGGCGCCGCAGCGGCAGATGTTGCCGCTCATGCGTTCGCGCAGTTCTTCCGGCGTCGCCTGCGGGATCGCGGTCAAGTCCGCGCTGACGTGGCTGGGGATGCCCTGGCGGATTTCTCCCAGCGCGGCGACGGCCGAGCAGATCTGCCCCGGCGTGCAGTAGCCGCACTGGTAGCCGTCGTGCGCGATGAAGGCGGCCTGCATCGGATGCAGCTTCTCGGGCGTGCCCAGGCCCTCGATGGTGGTGACCCTGGCGCCGTCGTGCATCACGGCCAGGGTCAGGCAGGCATTGATGCGCTGGCCGTCGAGCATGACGGTGCAGGCGCCGCACTGGCCGTGGTCGCAACCCTTCTTGGTGCCCGTCAGCTGCAAGTGTTCGCGCAAGGCGTCGAGCAAGGTGGTGCGCGTGTCGAGTTCCAGGCTGTGGCGCCGGCCGTTGACGTCGAGGCTGACTTTCATCAGGACGGGTGGCGCCTGGCCGCTCGTGCTGACGGCCTGTGCCGCTCCCGGCAAGGCAGGCACGGCCGCCGCCGTGGCCGACAGCGCCCCGGCGATCAGCAAGCCGCGCCTGCCGGCATTGATGTGATTCGATTGCGTCATCTCGCGCTTCCTCCTGGCTGTGGACTGGCTGGGTGGGCGTATGCAGGCCCGAAGCAGCAGTCTGGCAGCCGGATTCCTGAGAGTCTGTACGCGAACGAACGTTCAGCCCCCTGTCGACAGGAACAGCGATGTATGGCGGCAATAAAATACATGGCAAACATGACGGCTTCGTGACATGCTTGCCATCAGTAAATTTCGCCATGCGGGACGTCGGGCGCGGCAGTGATTTCGGCTACACTGGCTGCTACTCTCCCATTCAGATGCCTGATGATCGAAAAGAATCTGCCCGAACTGGTCATGCTGAAGCGCCTCATCGACGACGGCGGCAGCCACCTGGAAGTGGCCGCGCCCTGCAGCATCGCCATGGATGGGCGCGAATTTCCCGTCTACACGATTGCGCTGGGCAATCCCAGCCCCGACGTGCCCGTGCTGGGCTTCTTTGGCGGCATCCACGGCTTGGAGCGCATCGGCACGCAAGTGTTGCTGTCTTTCCTGGAAAGCCTGATCGCGCGCCTGCGCTGGGATGCCACCTTGCACCAGCAGCTGGAAACCATGCGCCTCGTGTTCATGCCGCTGGTCAATCCCGGCGGCATGTGGCAAGCCACGCGCAGCAATCCGCGCGGCGTGGACCTGATGCGCAATGCGCCCTTGAGCGCACGCGAAAAAGTGCCGTTCATGCTGGGCGGACAGCGCTACAGCGCCCGCCTGCCCTGGTACCGCGGCGCATTTGACGCCCCGATGGAGCTGGAAAGCCAGGCCGTGTGCGACCTCGTCGAGCGCGAACTGCTGTCGCGCCAGTTCAGCATCGCCCTCGATTGCCATTCCGGTTTCGGCTTGCGCGACCGGATCTGGTTTCCCCACGCGCATACCAAGGTGCCCATAGCCCACCTGGCCGAGATCGGCGCGCTGGAAGAACTGTTCAGCCAGAGCTACCCCAACCACAACTATGTGTTCGAGCCGCAAAGCCGCCAATACCGCACGCATGGCGACCTGTGGGACTATCTCTACCTGAACGGCACCAGCTACAGCGGGCGCGTGTTCCTGCCCTTGACCCTGGAAATGGGCTCGTGGCGCTGGGTCAAGAAAAACCCGCGCCAGCTGTTCAACCGGGTCAGCCTCTTCAACCCCACGGCCGCGCACCGCCTGCAGCGCGTGCTGCGCCGGCATCTGGTGTGGTTCGATTTCCTCATGCGCGCCGCCAGCAGTCATGGCCGCTGGATGCCGGAAGGCTTGCTGCGCAAGGCGCAGCGCCGGCGCGCCCTGGCGCAATGGTATGAATCATGAGCGGATCGCCCACCTGGGTCCTGCTGCGCGGCCTGATGCGCGAACAGCGCCACTGGGGCAGCTTCCCCGCCACCCTCGCGCGCGCCCTGCCCGGCGCCAGCATCGTCACGCCAGACCTGCCCGGCAACGGCACGCGCCACGCGCAGGACAGCGCCACCCGCGTGGCCGACATGGTGGAAGCCTGCCGCCAGGAGCTGCAGACACGGGGCATCCCCGCACCCTACCACTTGCTCGCCCTGTCCCTGGGTGGCATGGTGGCCGTCGAATGGGCAAGCCGCTACCCGCAGGAAATCGCCCGCTGCGTGCTGATCAACACCAGCATGCGGCCGTTCAATCCGTTTTACCGGCGCCTGCGCTGGCAAAACTACGGCGCCCTGCTGCGCCAGCTGCTGCTGGGCGACGGTCGCAGCCAGGAAGCGCTGATCCTGCGTCTGACCAGCCAGCGGCATGCTGGCGGCAATCCCGCGCTGCTGGCCGACTGGCTCAGCTACCAGCAGCAATACCCGGTCAGCCGCCGCAACGCCCTGCGCCAGCTGCTGTCGGCCGCCCGCTACCGCGCGCCCGCCAGCCGCCCCGCCATGCCCGTGCTGGTGATGGCCGGCGCGCAAGACCAACTGGTCGACCACCGCTGCTCGCAACGCCTGGCGCGCGCCTGGCAGGCCGATTGTTTGATCCACGGCGACGCCGGCCACGACCTGCCGCTCGACGAGGGGCAATGGGTGGCGCAATCGGTGGCACGCTGGCTGGGCGTGGCAACGGCAGACGATAACAAGATAAACACGGCACAATCAATATGCAGATAAGCAACCATACAGAGCAACTGACAGCGCTGGTGGAAGCCGGCGTCCGCGCACAGATTTTTCCAGGCGCGGCCTGGGTCGTGGGCACCCTGGACGGCCACGCAATGGGCGCGGCCGGACGGCTCACGCCCGAACCGTCCAGCGCCGCGATGCAGGTCGACACCCTGTTCGACATCGCGTCGCTGACCAAGATCATCAGCGTGTGGTCGCTCATCGGCAGGCTGCTTAGCCAGAAACGCCTGGGCCTGGATACCCGGCTGGCCGACGCCTTGCCCGGCACGGCAGGCTACGCGCTGGCGCCGATCACGATTTTCCAGCTGCTCACGCACACGGCCGGCTTGCCGCTGCGCGCCCGCCTGCGCGCCAGCTATGGCGAGGTGTACGACGATATCGTGCACGGCGTGCTGCGCGAGCCGCTGGAAGGCATACCAGGTCAAGCCGTCGAATACACGGACCGCGCGGCCCTGATCCTCGGCCTGGTCATCGAGCGGCTGCTGGGCATGCCGCTGGACGTGGCACTTGCCGAGCACGTGCTGCAGCCGCTGGGCATGGCCGCCACGGGATATGGTCCGGTGGCGCCACGGCACGGCCAGCTGGTCGCGCCGACCGAATACTGCGACGAGGCAGGCGCCCACCTTGCCGGCACGGTGCATGACTTTTCGACCCGGCTGCTGGGCGGCGTGTGCGGCATTTCCGGCCTGTTTTCCAATGTGCCGAACTTGCAGCGTTTCCTGCGGGCGATGCTGATTCCGCATGCCGCGGTGTTCGAGGCCGATTGGGTGAGGGAATCGCTGAGGGTACAGACGGGCGAGCTGCAGCCCTCGCGCGGCCTGTTCTGGCACCCGGCGGCAGGCACCGGGCCACAAGACGACATCTGGTGCCACCTGGGCTTCACGGGCACGGCCATGTGGCTCAGCCCCCGGCGCGGCCGCTATGCCGTGCTGCTGACGAACAAGCTGTATTACACGCGCGAGTTCGACAGGATCAACGACATCCGGCGCGACTTCATGCGTTGCGCATTCGATCTCTGATTTTTACAGCCGCAGGCTGACGATCATCGCCAGCAGCAGCGCGCCGGCCGCCGCCAATAATGCGCTGTTGAAACTGTGCGACTGCGCATACAGGCTGCCGGCCAGCACGGGGCCGATGATCTGTCCGATGCCATACACCACCGTCATGATGGCCATCATGTTGGTGCCCGCCTTGACGGCGGCACGCTGCGCGGCCGGCATGGCGATGGTCACCGTGCCGACAAACGTGCCGCCGACGAGGATGGCGCTGAGCAGATAGCCGGCGGCCGTGGGCGCCAGCACGGGCAAGGCCACGCCCAGCGCCTGCAGCAGCAAATTCAGCCTCAGCGCCTGGCGCGTGCCAAGTCGCTCGTGCAGGCGGTGCCACAGGAAGCACGACGGCGCCGCCCCGAGGCCGAACACGGCCCACACGTGGGCGGAGTTCAGCCCGGGCAAGGCAGCGCCGACCAGCACGGGCAAATACGTGGCCGTGACGATATAACCAAATCCCGCCAGCCCGTAGATCAGCACGAGCGGCCACGGCGCGACGGGCGCCAGGATCGATGATGCGGCGGCTTGCGCCGGTGCAGCCAGGGTTGCCTGGCCACTGGCGGCAATGGCGGGTGCGGCCGCCAGCCCCGCCAGCGCGGTGACGCCGGCCAGCAGCAGCCACATGCCGGCGCTGTGCCAGCCCAGGCGCGAGGCCAGCACCAGCAATTCGGCCGACACGGCAATGCCGGCGCCCACGCCCGCATACAGCAGCGGCGCGCCGCGGCCATGCCCGCGCTGCACCAGCAGCCATAATGACGCGGCCACCATGGCCAGGGCGCTGAAGACGCCCGCCACGCCACGCACCGTCACGATGAGCCAGACGGGCATAGTCAAGGCCAGCACGCCCAGGCACAGCGCCGTGCCGGCCACCGACCACAGGCACAGCCGGTGCGCGCCGTGGGCGCGCACGCGCATGGACAGGATGGCGCCCAGCAAATAACCGGCGTAATTGGCCGATGCCGCCAGGCTGCCGTCGCGCAAGCTCAAGACGCCTTCCTCGACCATGTGCGGGTAGATGGCCGTAAAGGCGAAACGGCCGAAACCCATGCCGATGGCGAGGATGACGGCCGCGGCGATGGCCGCGCGCAACCTGGCCGCCGCGTTCATGGCGCCGCCTCGCCAACCTGCGCCAGCAGATGCTGGAAGGCGGGCACGTCGAACCCGGCGCGCCACACGAGCACCGTGTCGATCTCCCCTGCGGGCAGGGTTGTCAAGGTGGCCGGCGCGTCCGACAGCGCCAGCACGCTGGCCGGCAGCACGGTCACGCAGGCGCCGGCCGCCACGCAGGCGATCATCGTGTGATACGAACTCATTTCCTGCACCCGCCACTGCGTGCTGCCGGCCACGCCCAGCAGCTCTTCGGCGATGCCGCGGTAGGTGCAGCCCTGCGGGAAGGCCGCCAGCGAGCGCGTGCGCACGTCCGTGGCGCTGCGCGCCTGCCCTTCGCTGGCTGGCAGCAGCAAGCACAGTTCCTCGCGCCACACGGGCGTCGATGCCAGGCCCAGCTCCGCCAATGCGGCGGCGCCGCCGAACGCTGGCGGCAAGGCGACAAAAGCGCAGTCGAGCAAGCCCGTGCGCACTTGCTCGATCAGGGGGCGCGACGGCCCCGTGCTCAGCGCCAGGCGCGTCGCCGGATGGCGGGCGTGATACGCGGCCAGCAGGGCCGGCAGTCGGCTGGCCGCCGTGCTTTCCATGCTGCCCACGCGCAAGGTGCCGCCCTCGCGCCCGCCCGTGACGACGTGCCGCGCTTCTTCCGCCAGCGCCAGCAAACGCTGCGCATACTCGAGAAAGCGCTCGCCGGCCGCCGTCAGCGCCATGCGTTTATTCGTGCGCACGAACAGCTCGGCGCCGATATCGGCTTCCAGCTGCTGGATGCGCGTGGTGACGCTGGACGGCGCGCGCCCCAGCCTGGCTGCGGCCTGGGTGACGCTCAGTTCACTGGCCACGGCACAAAAGATCGTCAGGGATTCCATATCCATCGCGTTCTCTATTTGAAAATGATTATGCTATTATATTCTTCAAATACGAACATTGCACAATATCCTCAACTTTGTGAAGGAAGCATCATGACTTCAATCCAGCCCTTCCTCGACCGTCTCGGCTTGCAGTTACCCATCATCCAGGCGCCGATGGCCGGTATCTCCACGCCGCGCATGGCAGCCGCCGTGTCGAACGCGGGCGGCCTCGGTTCGCTGGCCATCGGCTCCGGCACGGTGGCGCAGGCGCGCCAGATGATCGTCGACACGTACGCGCTGACGGACCGTCCCTTCAATGTGAACGTGTTCTGCCATGCGCCGGCGGTGCGGGATGCGCGGCGCGAAGCGGCCTGGCTGGCCCACCTGGCGCCCCTGTTTGCCGAGCTGGGCGCGACCGCCCCCGCGGCGCTCGACGAAATCTACGAAACGTTCATCGGCAATGAGGCGGCATTCGAGCTGCTGCTGGAACAGCGTCCCGCCGTCGTCAGCTTCCATTTCGGCTTGCCGACGCCACCGCAGATTGCCGCCCTGCGCCAGGCCGGCATCTACACGCTGGCCACGGCCACGAATCTGCGCGAGGCGGTGCTGATCGAACAGGCGGGAGTCGACGCCATCGTGGCGCAGGGCCTGGAAGCGGGCGGCCATCGCGGGGTTTTCGATCCGCAAGCGCCGGACGAGCGCCACAGCACCAGCGTGCTGCTGCGCCTGCTGGCGGGCCGCACCGCCCTGCCCCTGATCGCCGCCGGCGGCATCATGGATGGACAAGGCATCCGCGCCGCGCTGGACCTGGGCGCCGCAGCCGCCCAGCTGGGCACGGCGTTCCTGCTATGTCCGGAATCGTCGGCCAACGCGGGCTACCGCGCCAACCTGAAAAGCGAACGGGCGGCGGCCACGCGCCTGACCAGCGTGCTCTCGGGCCGCCTGGCGCGCGGCATGGTGAACCGTCTGATCGAACACGGCGAAGCGCCGGGTAGCCCGCCGCCAGCCGACTACCCCGTCGCCTACGACGCCGCCAAACAATTGAACGCGCTGGCCAGCCAGCACGGCAACAGCGAATTTGCCGCACAGTGGGCCGGCCAGGGCGCGCCGCTGGCGCGGGAAATGGGGGCGGGGGAACTGGTGCTGACCCTGGCCAGGGAAATGACGCGCTGATGTCAGGATGCCGCTGACATGCGTGCGGCCAGGACAACGCAACCCCTGGCCGCATGCGATCTTGGCTCGACGCTGCGATCGCAATGCAGTGTCCGCTTTTGGCCCCGAAGCGGACATGCGAGGATCAGGTGATCGGCGATTCTGTCGACCGCCGTCACTTTGCCTACGGCCGAAATATCGTGAAGGTCTCCGAATGCTGGTTCACTGACCGTATTCGCGCTGCTGAGCTCGGAAGTTATCGGCCGGCACGACAGAGAGCGCCGGTGCACTGCATGGAATTGTAGTCAAGCACCGTGGAATGACCCAGTTTACCCGCCGGAACTGGCACTCCCTTCGGCACAATAAAAGTCGCCGAGTGTGCACCGTATAAGCCGGCTGGCAGCTCAAACCCTTTCAACACAACGTAACCGTTATGAATTTCGCGCGTCGGGAGCGGGTTTCCGCCCGCGACTGGCGGAGTGTCGGCAGACGCCGCCTTCCTGGTGGCCGCGTCCCAGGCACGGACATCGGCTGCTGTCGCCACCCGCAGGATGCTTTTGCGTACTGCATCCGCCAGTCCGGCAGGTCCGGCCAAAACTGCCTTTTGATCGCGAAACGAATCCGGTGTCACATCGGCCGATGTAAGGAGCGCAGTTTGATGATCAAAGGGCTCGCCGATCACGACTTTGCCCTTTCTCGACAAATATACCTTGTCGACAGCCCGCCCGAACACGCGTCGGGCCAGTGGATTGAGTCCGTCCAATTGATCGGCTTTTATATAAAAATGACCGCATGGACCTCGGTTGTCGTAGGTGCTGTTGATGATTGGCGTGTCCTTGGGCAGACCAGCCACCGCTTGCCGGTGGTAGCCGCTCACGAGAACGCCGACAATTTCGGTCCCGCGGGTCCACCCGATGTTCCATACGGTAGGCTCGTATGCCCCCAGCATCAGGATGACGGGCTTGTTGCTCGAGTTGACCAAGGCATCAATTCGTGTGGCTTCGTGCCCGGACTGATCGATCTGGAAATCGGTAGGCCGACCGCCGTATTCGCCAGCAGCGAAAACAGCAAAGTCGGCCGGGAGTGGCGACGTGAACGCGCACGTCGCCGATGCCATGTCGCTAGTCGAAAACTCGAACCGTTTGAGGTTTTGGGCCGTTGCTCCTGCCACGGCACTCGCCAACGCGATCGCCATTCCGAACCGTGCCAGCGTGACCATATTTGGTTTCAACACAGAAAACTCCTCATCTTGCATCTACAAATGGACTATGCTCGGTTTTTTCGATTGGTCCAAGGTCAGGTATTGGCCGGACTCGACCGTCCGGCACAGTATAGTAGGTTGCTCGGCGGCAAAATTCACGAACTGTCACAGAGGGCCGATCCCGCCCCAGAGTGTGTGAAAACGCACCCCGATGTAAACGAGATTTTTTCTGAAGCGTTAATAGCTCATTTGACGTAATCAGGAGAGCAGGATGAAGCGTTTTGTCGAGGGAACCGACCGCAGCCAGAGTATTCTCTTTCCCGAGCATCTGGATGACTACGTTGCTGAGGACAATATCGTTCGGATTGTAGAGGCATTCATTGAAACGCTTGATCTCAGGACCCTTGACTTTGCCGGTGCCGACCCGGCACGCACCGGTCGACCGTCCTACCATCCTGCAGTTCTCCTTGGGATTTACATCTATGGTTACCTCAATCGAATCCAGTCCAGCCGCCGCCTGGAGCGTGAGGCGCAGCGTAATGTCGAACTGATGTGGTTGACCGGGAGGCTATCTCCCGACTTTAAAACCATTGCTGACTTTCGCAAAGATAACGGCCCCTCCATCTGCAAAGTGTGCCGCCAATTCGTGCAGGTATGTCGCAGGCTTGATGTTTTCTCGGACAGCAGCGTGGCAATCGATGGCAGCAAGTTCAAAGCGGTAAATAATCGCGACCGAAACTTCACCAACAACAAGCTGGAAGCCCGCATTGAGCAGATCGAGGAAAGCATCAAGCGCTACATGGACGAGCTTGATCGCGCCGACCGTGATCCTGCGCTTGTCCCCGCAACTCGCGTGATGCGTATTAAAGAAAAAATCGCAGGTCTGAAAGAACAGATCGAAAGCCTGGGTGAGCTCGACAAGAAATTGAAGCAGACGCCAGATCAGCAGATTTCGCTGACTGATCCTGATGCACGCTCGATGTCGACCAGCGGACGCGGAACCGCCACCGTCGGATACAACGTGCAATCTGCCGTCGACACAAAGCACCACTTGATCGTGGCGCATGAAGTCACCAACATAGGAAATGATCGCGCCCAGCTGGCGTCAATGGCAAAGCAAGCCAATGAGGTGATCGGTCTGAAGCATCTAGAGGTGTACGCTGATCGCGGCTATTACAGCGGTCCCGAAATTTTGGCGTGCGAGGAATCGGGGATGGTGCCATTAGTTCCTAAACCGCTCACTTCGGGCAATCGTGCAAAGGGGCTATTCGATAAACGCGACTTCCGATATCTGCCCGAGAGCGACGAGTTCCAATGTCCTGCTGGAGAACGCGCAATCCGACGATTCAGCACGCTAGAAAAAGGGCTGCTGTTTTACAAATACTGGTCGTCATCTTGTCCCAAGTGCCTGATGAAATCTCAGTGCACCACCGGCGCAAATCGCCGTATCGCCCGCTGGGAGCACGAAGACGTCCTCGATAGGATGAGCAAGCGGATAGCTGAGCACGGAGACGTCGCGAGAATCAGGCGGCAAACAGTCGAACATCCGTTCGGTACGTTAAAAGCTTGGATGGGTGCTACACATTTTTTAACTCGAACGTTACCGCGCGTGAAAACAGAGATGAGCTTACATGTTCTAGCCTACAACTTGAAACGCATGGTGAACATCATGGGAAATCAGGGGCTGAAAGCGGCGTTGTTGAGGGCGTGAGCCCTTTTTAACTTCAACTCGCGCGTCGGGGAAAATCGGGGGCTTGCACGGAGCGGCCGCTCCCGATACAAAAACTCGGGTTTTCACACAGCCTAGCCCCAATGCGGACGCTGGCCACTATTGCGGATCATCAGGTATTGGGATCTGGTCACGAAGGTGCCAGCGTCGAATGATACCGAGTAGAGCCACGTTGATCACTCCGATCTCCTGCCGATAAGACAGGTGGAATTGTGCTACTAACGTGGGTCAGATTCCGTTGCAAATTCGTGGGGAAAGTGGGTCAATTTTCAGTGCAACTTAACACACAAAATACCTCTGCAACCTCGGTTTGGAGAAACCACTCGTCTGATTGCATTACGACTTCACCAGCTCCGAATGCGAGCCGTGTGCCATCTGGATAATTGAGGCTTGGGCTTTCCTTGTAGCCTCTATGGTGGCGCCCGGTCGCCTCTCGGCGTTCCAGCATGCACGTGATTTCGCCGCCAGCGACCTGCACATAGTTTCCTTTGTCATCGCTCAATACGGCAAATGAGCTTGGACCGAAGCTCCGGAGGCGCGCAATCGTATCTCTGATCTTTTTTTTCACCGGGCTGCAGAATCGGGGGCTTTTTTTCAACCTCAAACTTAATCATGCCTGCGCTCTTTGTGGTTAGGTCCTCGATTTCCAGGCTGGCGCCGCCCTGAAGCGAAAGGGCGGCATTTTCGTGGATGCGTGGCCGTTTCGCAGCGGGGAATCAGTACCATTGAAAATTGCAATTATTGAAATACCCCCCTCCTTCTACTGTGTCACGAGCTGTGCAGAAGCGCTGCCTTCGGGGATAATCAAGGCAAAATCGTAGCCGTTGATCAGGTTGAACATTTCAATATCGCCCCCCGCCAGTTTGCGCGAGCCTGGCCGCAGTGACCGCAGATCAAATAGAGACCAACTGCCGTCGGTGGCGCCTGCACTGGCCAGCAGTTTGAAGGCCGAGCTGTCAAGTTTGATTGGTGCCGGCTGATATGGCTTGCCCGCTCCCGCAAATCTCAGTTGCGTACCCTTCGCCGCCATCACGATCAGGTGCAGCGTGGTATGGCCCTGGCCTTCGGCGCGTTCAGCCAGAAAGTTGCCAATGTCACGATTGTTGAGTGGATTAATGCCCTTGTATGCGTGATTTGCGCCGACCTTGACCACCAGCTTTTGCTCTTGCATGCCGAGCCGGGTTTCCAGGGTCCGCTTTAACAGCGTCAAACGTAAGCGGTTGGATAGGTCGCGATCGCCGGGCACTTGAGAGGCACTTTTCTGATAGATGGCGCGTGTGGCCAGCAATGCATCGAGCAGGCCTAGCGCGGTTTGTTCTTTGGGGCCGGCAAGTAGCGGGCGCAACGAGGTCAGTTCCTCGCTTGAGGCCGACAGCATAAAGTACTCTAAGGGATTGCCGGTGGCCACCGCCTTTTGAGACGCGGCAGCTTCCATTTGACGCAAGGCTTCCAGTTTCGCGCGGGCGGCCGGATTAACCGGCTGGGCCAGCATCAGGGTGATCAGGTATTTGGCCGCACCCACGAATTCCTGATCGATGCCCCAGTGCTGGAAGCGCGGTCCTGCGGCCAGGGCAAAGCCGGCGAGCATCTCCGCTTCCTGGCGCATGGTGTAGAAAGCAACGGAGTCCGGATAGATGGCGTCGAATCTGGCGATAGCAGCAACCGCGTCGGCACCCTTGAGTATCCCTTCGAGCGCACTCGTCACGGCTGGACCATTTTCTGTGACCAAGGTCGTGAAGCCGGCAGGGGGCAAGGCATTGAAGTAGGCGGATGAGAACTGGGCGATCTCGGCGACACCATGATCCTCGCCGAGGAGGACGTACTGCGCCTGGCGCGAAGCCTGCAGCAGCAGTGCCGCACCGGGTCCCGATAACGTGCCTTTGTCAAGAGTGATAGCGAGCCGGCTGGCTGTGAGTTTTTCAAGGACGGCGGTATCGGCGACGGCAGTATCGGCGAAGCCGAGCGTCAGGGTGGCGGCAAGGAAGGCGAGACGGAAGAACATGGTAGTGTGGGCCGATCAGGGAGGTCAGTGAATGAGTCAACAGTTTAAACTGTCGCCAGGAAGGCCGGCTTCTGGCCAATCTCAGCCATACAGTGTACGGCAACTGTCGCCCCCAGAGTAGGAAAGAGCGCTACATGTTTAATCGTGCAAAACAATCTGAACTTCGATGCTTCGCGTTGTCGCAAGCGCGCGGAGAAAGGTGCGGAGCATTCGAATCTCATCTTCATCTCCAATCGCGCCGCTGGCACTTGGCAGGCCACTCACTAACACCCGCGCAGCTAATGCAAACTCGCTGGAATTACAGAGCAGATCTTGAAGGAAGACCCAAGTTATTTCCCTATCGATTGGCACGCCAAAAGCGACCGCAACGGATTGACGAACGAACAATGCATTCTTCGCGTAGGTAATATCTATCGTTACTTGCTTGTTGCACATATCTGTCGAGTCCATCATGGCCGGGGGTAGCTTTAACGCAGCCCCCGCTTCTGGCCGCTTGCAGCAGGCACTGGTGCAACGGCGATTGAGGTCAGATTTCCAAAGGCTTGCCCTCGATCAGTATGCGTAATCGTTCACCTGAAAATCCAGCCAGGTGACTTCCGTAAATAGCCGTGCCGATAGACTCATAATATATGGAATCGCTGGCCTCGATAGAAACGATCACACCCGATTTTTCGGGACACATTTTGTCAAGAGCTCCCGCAACATCACTTGTTGAACGTAGTTTTACGCCATTCAAGTCCACGCCGTCATTATCAAAAATTTGCAAAACAATTATCTTGTCCACAATCGTTGCTCCAGAAATTCAAAGAAGCGATGCTTCAATTCTTACATTGGTGAACGGGAGTTTCTGGCCGGTTGCCGTCGCTGGCAGGTTCCGCCCACAAGAGACATACGATTTGCTCCGCAACCGACGTTCTGCGTTCGCTTGAATGACTAGTCAGGCGAACGCATTGAATTGCATGCCGGGCGAATCTTCAGGTCGTGAGGAAAATCCAAGTTTTTCGTAGAATATCGACTTGCCTTTGGCGCTGAAAAGCTGAACATCTGAAATGCCGGCGTCGCGGCAATCGTCAAGAATTGAACTGAGCAAAGCTGCTCCGATTCCTCGATGCTGAAATTCGGGGTGAACAATCATCTCGGTCACAAACGCGTGCAAGCAACCATCCGAAATGACACGCACAAAACCAACAAGTTGGCCGCCAAAATAGGCTGATCGCGAACGCCAAGAGCCGTCAAGTGAATCTTGATAGAACGCGGTCTTACGTGAAATTGGCCCCCAGCCAGTCGTGTCGTACAGTGCCTTAAACGCCTCGGCGCATGGCTGATCGGATGTGTAGTTAATACTCATAGACTCGATTGCATAATACGGTTCCCCTGGAGATTGCCACGGCGTCAGCGAATTTGGCCTCCGCTCGACTGACTGAAAGTAGTCGCCAGCGCCCCGAGAGCATAGCGAAAAGCCACGCGAGAAAAGTCACCTATTGTCACGTCAACGTGAATGTCCGTATATGGACTCCTCCTCGTTTGCAAACATTCCGTCTTTGGCTTTTAGGTACGACTGCTCACGTATATTCGGTCTCTAACTGCTTTGCCCA